>DAOUMD010000096.1:0-34460 GCA_034412795.1 Anaerolineae bacterium | reverse complement strand
CAGCGTATCGTCACTTTTCTGTCTATCTCCTGGACAGTTCGTAGCTATCCGCTATCTCAATTTTGGCCAGAGTTGCCTTTATCCAGCCTAGTTCACGCTCCTTCAGCATTGTTCACCCCCTAGATGTGGGCGCACGATGCAATTCCGGCCCGTATCTGGCGGGTTGAGCACAAATGGCCAAAGTCCAGATTGCCAGGAGAAACTCTATTCGGATCTTCAAGTAGACACAACTATTTCGATGCACGGGTCTTCTTCATGCCACAAAGGTCCACGATGCGTTGGCACTTCTAGGTATCACAGAAGTCAACGATGCGCTGGCACTCAGTTGGTATACGATGCGTTGACATCTCGCAGCTATGCTTCACGCTTCACGAGAGAGTCTAAAAGAGCCAGTGCCTCCCGCTTGCCGCCTTGTACATTCTCACCGGCCGGGCCGACACACGACGGACAACCATCGCTACACTCGCAGGTCATGACCAACTCGTGGGCGTGGGTCATTAATTCATCGTGTAACTCAAACAGCCGCTGGCTGAAGCCCACCCCGGCCGGCACTTGGTCATAGATGACCACCGCGGGCTGACCATCGGCCAGCGGCGACGTGGGATCGGAATGTACGCCGATGTCGCGCGCATCACACATCAAGAAGAGGGGCGCCAGGTGGCCCAAGGCAAAGGCCAGGCCGGCCAGGCCGCTCCGGATACGCACCGCCGTTTCGGCGCGCCGGTGACAGCGCGAGCACAGCGTCACCAGGTTGGAGGTTTGGTTGGCCTGCCGGTACGAAGCAAAGGTACGGAAGGGGACTTTGTGGTGGACGTGATGAGCATGCCTACCCTCCGATATCCCGCAATGCTGGCAGCGATAGCCATCACGCGCTCGCGCCCGGTCGCGCTGCTCCGACCAGTTCGGGCCATAATTGATGGGGGCGTTGGTCCAAACCCCCTCGGCGCGCAAGTGCGCCACAGTCCCTTCGGCTATCCCCAACCAATAACCGGTTGTCACCAACTCAGTGGGCGGCATGGACAAGTCGCCGCCGCCCAGGTGCTCGTGGGTGAACCACCTGATCTTGCGAAAGCCAATCACCTGAGTGGTCACCGAGATTTCCCCATGAGCCCTGGTCGCGCCACACGCCCCGGCCTCATCCAGCTTCGCCAGGAGTTGCACCATCGTTTCGCTATGTGGTTGGGTGTAATAATCCACGTCGGTCCCGCGCAACCTCGCGACGTGCTGGTCCAGGTCCAACTCCTCCACCAGGTACACCTGCCCCTCGTGCAAATAGATAGCCCCGGGATGCACCATCCAGTACGCGCTAGACAGATCTACCTGGCCGATGGCCGTCCACTCGTTTCCGTCCTTTGCCTGGAGCACCACCGTCTCAGGTGAAGCGCTGCGTAGTGAGACTGTCTCAGCCGGATAGCGATCCGCCATCCAGAAGTATTTGTCCCCGGACTGATGCAGCACTCCCGTCTCTTGCAGGAACTGAAGAAATTCCGCCACCTGCTCGCCCTCAACACGCCCAAAGCCCTCTCCCACCTGGAAAGGCAATTCAAAGGCGGCACAGCGCAAATGTCCCAGCAGGATGAGCAGGTTATCAGGGTTGATGAGGGCACTCTCGGGCGAGCGGCCGAAGAAATAATCGGGATGATGGGCCAAGAACTGGTCCAGCGGACCGGCCGACGTGACCAGGGCAGCCAATGATGCTTCCGTCTGCCGCCCCGCACGCCCGGCCTGCTGCCAGGTAGCGGCGATGGTACCCGGATATCCTGCCAGCACAGCGGCGCCCATCCCCCCGATGTCGATGCCCAGCTCAAGAGCGGTAGTAGCCACCACCGCCCGCACCGCCCCATCGCGCAGCCCGCGCTCAATCTCGCGGCGCTCTCGGGGCAGATATCCGCTACGGTAGCCGCGTATCTCACCCTCACCCTGATTAGGGAGAGGGGCCGGGGGTGAGGGCCTCACCTCACCCTGATCAGGGAGAGAGGGCAGATTGTGCCGCAGGTAACGGAGGATCAACTCGACGCTCTTGCGGGCGCGTGCAAAAACGATCGTCTGTATGTCGTGCGCCAAGAGGTCCCCCGCCAGGCGGACGCTCTCCAGCAGCACGCTTCGCCGCAGGCCCAGGTCGCGATTCACGATGGGGGGATTGTAGATCAAGAAATGTTTAGCACCCCGGGCTGCACCGTCGTCATCTACCAGGGCCACCGGCTCTTCAATCAGCCGCTCGGCCAACTCAACCGGATTGGCAATGGTCGCCGAGGTCAAAATGAACTGGGGTGACGTGCCGTAGAAATGAGCGATCCGCTTTAGCCGACGCAGCACGTTGGCCACGTGCGAGCCGAACACACCCCGATAGGCGTGCATTTCGTCGATCACCACAAATCGCAAGTGCCGAAAGAATTCAACCCACAGGGTGTGATGCGGCAACACTCCAGTGTGTAACATATCCGGGTTGCTAATGACCAGACGCGCCGCGGCGCGAATGGTTCGGCGTGCGTTGGCCGGCGTGTCGCCATCATAGGTAGCGATAGGGATGGCCGGTCGCCGTGGGCTGGAGGCTAGGGACTGGGAGCTGCCTGTCCCGGCTCCTCCGCGCGGGCTGGGGGAGGCTGGAGGCGCATCCACCAAGGTGGAGGCGAGTTGGTCCAGAACATTTTTCTGATCTTGGGCCAGGGCTTTGGTAGGAAAGAGATACAGGGCGCGTGCCGCCGGGTCGCGCAGCAGGCGGTCGAGAACAGGTAGATTGTAACAGAGCGTCTTGCCGCTGGCCGTGCCGGTGACAACGACTGGATTGTGTCCGGCGCTCACATGCTCCCACGCGCTCGCTTGATGAGTATACAAGGCACTGATGCCCTGATCGCGCAGGGAGTCCGACAGCGCCGGGTGCAAGTCGTTTGGAAACGGCGTAAACTGCGCTGGGCACGCGGGGGTGGTCCGCCAGTCAACGATGTTCGAGGCAATATCGGGGTCAACCCGCCAGTCGCTCAGAAGCGTATGGAGGGACAAGGTCAGATACCGCTAACTTACACTTCGAGCACGACCGGGAAGATCATCGGACGCCGCCGGGTCCGTCGATATAGGAATTCGGCCAGCGTATCGCGGATGAGAGTACTGGCCGTATCGCGATGGCCGTTGGACAGCGCTTCGACGACCAAACTCTTGGCTTCCTCAATAAGGTCTTCGGCGTCACGCATATAAACGAAGCCACGCGATATGACGTCGGGGCCTTCGATAATCTCACCAGTGCCTTCGTCGAGCGCGACGACAACCACTACAAACCCATCGCGCGATAGCAGGTGTCGGTCGCGCAGCACCACCTCGCCCACGTCACCGATACCCAATCCGTCAATGAGCACGTGTCCGCCGCTCACTCGCTCGCCCAGCCGGGCCCCCTCATCATCGAATTCGATCACCTGGCCATTTTCAACCACAAAGATGTTCTCTTCCGGGATGCCCAGTTCCTTGGCCAACTGGGCATGCAACACCAGGTGCCGGTACTCGCCGCCAGCAGGGATAAAATAGCGCGGACGGGTGAGGCTGACCATCATCTTTTGTTCTTCCTGGCTGGCGTGGCCGGAGACGTGAACCGGCAACAAGCGATGGTAATAAACCGTGGCCCCCAGCCGGAACAGATTGTCAAGGGTGCGATGTACCAGTTCTTCGTTGCCGGGGATGGGTGTGGCCGAAAGGATCACTGTGTCACCCTGCTGGATGTTCACCTGCCGGTGTTCCTGGTTAGCCATACGTACCAAGGCACTGGTCGGTTCGCCCTGGGTGCCGGTGCACACAATCGCCACCCGTGATGGAGGAAATGTCTCCAAATCTTCAGAACGCAGGAACATATCATCGGGAACTGTCAAATAGCCCAGGTTGCGCGCCATGCGCACGTTCTCGACCATACTACGCCCCACCACACCCAGGCGACGATCATGCCGGAGGGCACAATCAATCACCTGCTGAACCCGGGAGATATTTGAGGCAAAGGTAGAGACGATGATACGCCCTTTGGCCTGGCTGAAGACTCTTTCAAAGGTCTCGCTCACCAGGCGCTCCGAAGGCGTATAACCATGACGTTCTGCGTTGGTGCTGTCGGACATCAAGGCCAGCACGCCGCGCTGCCCATATCCGGCCAGCGCGGCGTAATCAGTCAGCCGCCCGTGGACAGGCGTGTAGTCAAACTTATACTCCCCGGTGTGAACTACCAGCCCATAAGGGGTGTCTATGGCCAGGCCCACCGAGTCGGGGATGCTGTGGCAGACGTGAAATGACTCTACCGTGAAGGGCCCCACCTGCACCCGGTCGCCAGGCGCCATGGTGTGGATCTCCGTTGTGTCAAGAAGCCCGGCTTCGCGCAGCTTGACTTCGATAAGGCCACGCGTGAGCCGGGTGGCATACAGCGGCGCTTCAAGCTGGCGCAATACGTAAGGCAAAGCGCCGATGTGGTCCTCGTGACCGTGGGTAAGAAAAATGCCTTTCAAGTAATCAGGCGCTTCCATCAAATAGCTGATATCAGGCACGACCAAGTCTATGCCCAGCATATCACTTTGGGGGAACATCAAGCCACAATCGATGGCAATGGCCGTCTCCTCAAACTCCAACACGGTCATATTCTTACCCACTTCCCCCGCGCCACCGAGTGGAATGATGCGTAATGTGTCGGTCATAGTGTCTTTCTCCAAATCTGCAAATCAGGCAGCAAATCAGCAAATCGGCAAATCAGCAAATCAACGCAGCAATTGCAGATGTGCAGACTTGTCGATTGGAATCAGAAAAGGCTCAATTGTTGGGCCTGGGGCGGTGGCGCCTCATCACCATAATTCTCCGCCTCGGTGATGAGGCCTGGTAACTTTTTGAAATCGGCTTCGACCAACGGTCGCCATTTGGGCTGATGCAACGCCGCCGCCGGATGAAACATCGGGACTACCAGTGTGTTGCCCACCCGTTTCGGTTGGCCGTGGATTTTGCTAATCGAAGCACCAGGAAAGTAGCGATACATAGAGAAGCGTCCCAGAGTGACGATGACCCTGGGTTTGATAAGCTGAATTTGGCGCTCCAGATAAGGCTCGCAGGCCGACAGCTCATCAGGCAAGGGATCCCGGTTGCCAGGGGGACGGCACTTTACCACGTTGGCGATGAACACCTGCTCGCGCGTCATGCCGATGCTGGCCAGCAACTCCTCCAAAAACTTGCCGGCTGCGCCGACAAAGGGCCGGCCCTGGCGATCTTCGTGGAAGCCAGGCCCCTCACCGATAAACATAATATCAGCACTAAGGGGACCTTCACCGGGTACTGCCTGGGTCCGCCCCTGGTGGAGCGAGCATAAGGTACACGAGTGGACAGCTTCCTCAAGTTGCTCAAGCGTCATCTGGCTGATGTCGGTCACAGTTCGCTCCTATTGTCACTTGTCTATGATTATGGATTATGCGTATCTTCTTAGCAATTCGGGATAGGGGCAGTGCCTCGTACCTGCCCAACAGGACGACCACAAGGGTTCGCTCCTACATTTTGAGAAGATACGCACTAGCTTTGCTCGGTGCCGCACTTCGGGCAGAACTTGGCACCAGCCTCGATAGGGCTGCCACACTCAGCGCAAAAGTGATCTCTTTCCTCGAGGGGCTCGCCGCATTCAGTACAGAAATTGGCGCCGGCCGGGACCGATGTGCCACAGTTAGGGCAGGCCGCGCGTAGGTCGTCCCCAGCCACGTGGTCCTCTACGTCGTATTTACGAGACCGCACCTCTTCCACCGCCTGCTTGCTAACGGCTTCAGCCTGAGCTGAGGCTGCTTCGATGACTACATCGGGGGCGCATTCAAAGCAAAGTCCACGACTTTCGTTCCAGCATCGCTCGCGGCAGATCCAGTTGTTACAACGAGGACATTGGACAAAATAGCTTTTGACCTCGTCCGAGGCTTTGTGGAAAGCCTCGTCGTGGGCAAGCTCCCAGGCAGCGGAGTGAACCCGATCCCCCACACGGGCGGCGGTGCCGAAGACGCCGCCCAGTATCCCGCCGGCTACGTCCAGCGCCTCCGACGCCAATCCCGTGGCCGAAGGCCGAAACTTGGAGCGATAGCCGTTAGCACACCGCTCGCAATAGAACTCCCATTGATATCCCCGCTCGGTGCTCAGATCACGATAATTGTCGGTGAATTCAATGAACTCGGTCATATAGTGTCTCCTCTGAAGCAGCATTGAGCAAGCAAGGCATGTCACGATTTTAGTGCATTTGCAGGATTTTGTCTAGCAAGGTTGGGTAAGACGTCAGGTCTCTTCCAAAGAAGTGTTTCGCCTGGAAAATCTTAAGGAGGAGTGCCGTTCACACACCTGCACTGCACTGTCCTGTGACAGCACGGGCGCGCAGGTAAATGTCTAGGAATGCTCACTCCTCGATTTTGGGAATGCCCTGGTCGAGCCGTCGCAAGAGGTCACGCCGACGGTTCTCCACCAGGTCTTGATAGGCAAGCGAGACAAAATCCGGCGTTGTCAAGATGAGAGCATCCTCTCGGTTGTCGTTGTAATAAGCTTTTCGGCGACCGACCTGCTCAAAACCGTACTTGGCGTACAGCGACTGGGCTGCCACGTTTGAGACACGCACTTCGAGGGTCGCACTTAGGGCGCCCAATCGATGCGCCTCCTCAAGCAACACAACCAGCAACAGTTCGCCCAGCCCGTGTCGTCGACATTCAGCGCGGACAGCAAGGGTGCTGATGTGTGCTTCATCATACATCAGCCAAAAACCACCGTAGCCTAGCATGAGATCAGTACCGCCGTTTGGCCGACGGCGTACCACCCGCCGCAACCGTTGCCAGGCGGACAGGGGTACCGGTAGCTGAGTAACAGATCGGGGAAAAAGCACGTAATAGTGCGCGAAATCGTTCTGCGTCAACTCGTGGCGGTAGGCTCGTTCGGGCCAAGGGAGAGAGAAAGCCTCACGCTCGATATCCATAACCGCCGATATGTGGGCGGGCTGCATAAGTTCTACCACCAGGGGAAGGGCCGCCAGCAATCTGTCAAGACTAAATTGATTGGTAGTCTTCACTCCCATAGCGGTTATTCTCACCTGCCTACCGCCGGGTGTTGGAGGTAAATAGGGGCCAGGGTTGCCAAATCATCTACGTCATCGCGGCTCAGACGCATGGCGGCCAACTCGGCCAGGCAAGCCGGGCGGCGCAGTCGTATTGCCGGTGAGGGGATAATCGCTGCCTGGCCAAGCCGCTCACGCAGCAAACTGGCCCCCTGTTCATCGATTTCACCGGTAAAGACCGCCGGTTCCGCCACCAGTTCGCACAACCCTTCAAAGGTGGTGAGGGTGGGAGGAGTTGTTTGTGACCACATTCCCTCCACATCGTCATAGCAAGCAACGGCGATGCGACCCCGTCCGGCGTGGATAATGCCCCACACCGGTTGACCGGCCGCCTGAAACGGATAAGCCTCCACGTCCAGGGTCGGCACCCCGATGAGGGGTAGGCGATAGGGCAACGCCATGCCTTTGGCTGCCGCCAACCCGATGCGCAGCCCGGTAAATGAGCCGGGCCCCAGCGACACGCCGATGCCCACAAGCGACTCAACTGCCACCTGGTAGGTACTCAACATACGTTGAATACGAGGCATCAACTCCACGGTGTGGGTCATCGCCGAATGCCAGATTTCTTCGGCCCACACTCGACCCTGGCCATAAAGGACGAGGCCGGCCACATGAGTTGCTGTGTCTATTGCTAGTAGCATAAGTGACAGGTAACAGGAATCAGGTAATAGGTAACAGGTAGCAAGTAGCAGGTGACAAGTGGCAAGTAACCGGCATCAATTAGCAAACAGCAAGTCGTGGGCAACTTCAATATCGTGTGCTCCCTACTCCTTACTCCCTACTCCTCGCCCCAAACGCAACGCGCTTAAAATCCTCGAGCTGTTTTTGATAGCGACCACCATCAGCCTGCATGGTGATGCGACGTTTGGTATCATCCAGATAGTGAAAGGTGATCCACAGGCGATCAGGGGGCAAGACCTCGGCAGCCCTCTCGGCCCACTCGATCAGGCATACACCGTCGCCGTAGAGATAATCCTCCAGGCCAAAAGACAACGCCTCGGCGGCCTGGTTGATGCGATATAAGTCTATGTGATAGAGGATCAAGCGACCGGGATATTCGTTCACCAACGTAAAGGTAGGGCTGGTGACGTTTTGGCCCACGTGCAATCCCTGTCCCACACCTTGTACCCAACGGGTCTTGCCTGTGCCCAACTCACCCTGCAGCGCGATTGTCTCTCCACCTTCGAGCAATTCTCCCAGTCGTGCTCCCAGGCGGCGTGTCTGAGCCTCGCTATGGCTGATAAAATCAAGGGTGTGTTGGTCAAAAATCGAAGCCACCCGCGCCTCCTAAGTGCTTGCCCAATTTGAAGGATTATACCTTGCGCCCACCCAAAAGACAAGGTGCCGCGATTTTGATAGACCCCAAGGGCCTTTGGAAACCCTTGGGGTCTTGTCCTACTCGCAAACTAAAAACCACCAGCGATTTGCTGGTGGCTCCGCTCATTTTTCAAGCCGATTTGGGCGTCGAGTCAGACAAATGCAGGCGACCCAATCCCAGTTCTTTCAGTTTGAAACTGCTCTAGAATGCAACTCACCCGTTCGGTCAAGACATCTGGCGCAATAGGCTTCGTCAGGTATTCGTCTGCACCTAATGCTAGCCCTTGCCTTATCTCATCTTTGTTCGCATAGGCCGACAGAAAGACGATAGGAATATCTTTGGTATCGGGGTTGGATTTCAAGATTTCACACGCCTCAAAGCCGGTTACTCTTGGCATCCGAACATCCAACAAGATCAAATCCGGCTTGTGGCTATTGCACAGGGCTACAGCCTCTTCTCCATTGCGTGCCTCGATCACGTTGAAGCCACTCACCTGGAGAGCAACCACCAAAAATTCACGTATGTCTCGTTCGTCCTCAGCAATCAATACCAATGATCCCATTATAAACAATCCGTCACCTTTCCTGAATGAATCAACCGCAAGAAGAAGCACAACCGCGCTTCACCTGTCGGAGTAACTGCCCGACTCTAAGGGCATCAGAATCACCATCGCTTCTTCCTGCTGACCCAAGGGGAGCTTATCCCAAACCAGTTCGGGGCAATGCGGACACAGCCGACGCGAGGGGAAAACGGGCTGTCCACAGCGTTCGCAAAGCGAGCCAACCAACCGATATCTCGGCAGGCGCAGTCGCCAATGAATAGCATACACAGAATTCATATTAAAGGAAAACCTCTACCTCAAGCGGCGGTTACCGGAAATTTTGCCCTTGAAGCTATTATACCTGACATTCAGGCAAATGTAGATAAATATAGCGTAAATATCTCAACAGATACCCGGCTGGCACAAAACAAAACTCCACCAAAAGGGCGATGATAACCGCATGAAGCTACAAGCTGCTTGGCAGAAAAGGCATTTCTATGGTATATTACGCTCCACGTGACGTGGCTTGTGGGCTCTTTCACCTTCGAACACGTACTCCATCACGAAGGGAACTTTTATGCGTTATCTCATAATCTCTGACATCCATGCCAATTTGGCTGCATTCAAGGCGGTCCTCAACGATGCTGAAGGCAAATACGACAAAGTTTGGTGTCTGGGTGACGTAGTGGGCTACGGTCCCCACCCCAATGAGTGTATCGAGTTGCTAGCCAGCCTGGATCACCTCGGAATCGCCGGGAATCACGACTGGGCGGTTTTGGGCAAGCTAGATGTCGACGATTTCAACCCTGATGCGCGAAACGTGTCTTTATGGACGCGAAACGAACTGACCGAGAGCAACCACGAGTTTCTAAAGGAATTACCGGTTGCCCTGATCCAGGAGGAACAATTTACGCTCGTACATGGCAGCCCACGCCATCCGATCTGGGAGTACATCCTTTACCCTGCCGTGGCACAGCTTAACTTCGAGCATTTCTCCACCCATTACTGTCTGGTGGGGCACACCCATAGTCCGGTCATCTTCTACGCCCCCGATAACCCGGACGGGATATGCGAAGCCTATGTTCCCCCGGCTAACAACAGCCCGGAACCATTGGATAATCGGCGACTGATCCTCAACCCGGGCAGTGTCGGCCAACCTCGCGACGGTGACCCTCGTGCCAGCTACGGGATTCTCGACGTGGACAACCTTGAGTTTGAATACCGCCGCATCCCCTACCCCATCGCCGAGGCGCAAGAGAAGATGCAGGAGCTTGGCTTTCCCTCCCGTCTCATCAATCGTCTCAGCTTCGGCTGGTAGATGAGTTACGCGGTGAAGCAGAGACACATTAATCGATAAGGAAACGGGGTCCGAATGAACCCCGTTTCCTTATAAGTGATACTCGCCAAACTATGAGGTTAGCTGGTTGCCTGGTCGGGAGAGTGGTCACCTCCCATGTGAAGATACTGATATTCACCGAACCATTCGGCCAACTTGGTGTCTTCCCGTATCCGCTCCTGGCGGCGCCGTTCTTCCTGAAAGGCGACCATGCGGTTGACGATCTCCTGCTGAACAAGACTCGGGTTAAATACTTCATCGAACGTGAAGGTTTCGGCGGTGCCGGCTGTCTCAATGGTAACATTACCCAGGCTAAGCAAGTTGTTAAAGAAGCCAGGGACGACATAGGTGATATTTTGAACGACGTCGAAGGTCCCTTCGCGGCGCTCTTCACCTTGCAGGCGGAAGGAGCTACTCTGCACGTCTATGATGCGATCCTTGGTGACAATGTAGACGTCTCTGTGCCAGTCATCGTAGAGATAGATATACCACAAGAAGGCAGCAACGGTCGCCAAGACCAAAACCAACACCAGCACCAGGGAACTTCCCTCAAACGCATCAAAAGGCGGCCAGCCCAGCAGAGCAAGAATCGTCAAGGTCAACAGTGCCAGGAACACCAGCAACGCCAGCCAGGTTTTCTTCAACCAGATGAACCAATGCTTGCGCCAGGTGATGGTATCCCCCTCCGCCACCCACATACGCGGCCAGAGATAGTTTATCAGGGGAGGCAATCGCCACCTTTTTCTTTCGGCATAGTAGCCGGATGTAGGTTCCAGAGTATCAACTGGCAGGGTCACATCCCCAACGGTTCTATGAATTCTGTCACCCAGTGCTTTGCGAATGTGTGCGACGTCGGCCGCTTCACGGCGCTCAAGGGCTTTGGCCCGTTCCTGAAAGATGACTTCCATAGTTCTTTCAGCATCTCGCATGCCAGCAAACACAATAGTTCCGGCGCCCGCTGTCTGGATGGTCAGGTCATCGAAATCCAGGAGTCGTTCCCAAAAGTTGCTTGCGACTACGGTGACGTCCTGAATGCGAATGAGGGGTGCCTCGTCCCGCTTTTCGCCATAAATGACGAAACGCTCGATGTGGATGACCCGCTTGCTGGTGACGATGTATTCGTCGTCCCTCCAGTCGATGTAATTGAACACGCCCCACACCAGCGAGAAAAGCAAAGGCACTCCAACAATCACTCCTGTTAGGATGGGCAGATCCAAATCAAGCACCAGAAAGAAGATTAGCACACCCAGGCTGAAGAGAAAGAGAAAGACCGGTCCGAACAGGGCAACGATCAACATCATAATGTGCTTACCTGTGCGGACCAGCGTTACTTCGTCCCACTGTTTGCCCTGGAAAGGCCGACGCGCACGTCTCTCCCGGTGCCGGTACAAGTCCTCGAAGTAAGACCAACATCGATCGTCTTGGCCCAGCAGCCAATCAAACGCAGACTTGTCCCAAGCGGCCAGTTTGGCGTCGGAGATAGCGTCTACCGTGGCAGCACGAGGCTGGTTGTACAGCATCCCTTGCTCGCCGACGAAGGTTTTGGCGGCGTGGAAGTTGAGCAAGTTCGGCCGGTCGCCACTGGTATCGGCCGAACGCAACTGCCCGGAAATGATGAAGTAGAATAAATCCGGTTCTTCGCCCTGTTTCAACACGGTCTCGCCACGCAGAACCTCTCGGACACGGGCACGGTGCGCGAAGTCGCTTATCTGGTCGTCGTCCAAGGGAAGGGGCTGCCGGCAGGTGCGTAAGGCCTCGACCAACTCCTCGTAATCTTCAGGCGTCATATAGTCTATCTTCATCGTCAATCACTCTCACACAGAACCGACCTCAGGAGTTCCCCGGATTTGAGAAGCCAGCGCCCCCAGGTGCGGCTCTGTTCGGCACGTGAGCATGCCCACTCCTCGAAAATCGGAGCTACTGAGGCTATAGGGATGACTTAACTTGCTCAGCCGCGCCCTGCGTCATACCCGGCACGGCGGCCAACTCGTCAACGGAAGCCTGGCGGATGGCCTCGATGGAGCCAAACGTCTTGAGCAGCCTCTGGCGGCGCCGGGGCCCAATGCCAGGGATTTGGTCCAACTGAGAGGCGATACCCCGCTTGCTGCGCAGCTTGCGGTGATATTCAACGGCGAAACGATGCGCCTCATCGCGGATACGCTGCACCAAGTATAGGCCCTGCGAATTGCGGGGCAGAAGCACCGATTCGGACTGGCCAGGAATAAAAAGCTCTTCCTCACGCTTGGCCAGCCCGACGATGGGGACAGCGTCGCGCAGATCAAATTCATCCAACACCTCAAGCACGGCGTTGAGCTGTCCCTTACCGCCATCCACGATCACCAGATCGGGAAGCAAACTCCAGGCATTGTACTCATCTTTCTTGCCGGGGCTCTCCTTGAGTTGGTAGCCGGCGTCCTTCATACGCTTGAATCGCCTGCGCAAGGTCTCTTGCATACTGGCGAAGTCATCCTGACCTTTCACCTGCCGCATCTTGAAGCGTCGATAATCGCTCTTTCTCGGTACCCCCTTCACAAAGACAACCATACTGGCTACCGTATTCGTGCCCTGCAGTGTGCTCACATCGTAGCATTCGATGCGCACCGGGGGCTCGGCCAAATTGAGATACTGTTGCAGGTCCGACAGCGCCTCACTCTGTTTGCTCTCGTCGGCCTGCCACTGAGCGCGCAAATGGGTCAGAGTCTCCGCGGCGTTTTCGGCAGCCATTTGCACCAACTCACGTTTTTGGCCCCGGCGCGGCACTTTGAGCATCACATTGGCGCCCCGTTTGCTGCGCAACCAGTCGCGGATAATCATCACCTCGTCTACTTCTTCGGGGAGCAGTATTTCGGGCGGTACCGTACTTACCTGATCGTAGAACTGTTTGATAAAACTGGTCACAATCGCTCGATCATCTTCCTCGACGGTCCCGTCTAGCAGGAAGTACTCACGCCCGATGAGTCGTCCGGCGCGGATAAAGAAGACCTGCACACACGTGTCGGAGTTTTCGCGAGCGAAAGCGATTACATCGTGGTCGGCCATCATGGGACTCATGACCTTTTGCTTCTCGACCACGTGTTCAATGGCCTGGATCTGGTCGCGAACGAGGGCCGCTTTCTCAAAATCAAGCGCCTCGGCCGCTTCCTGCATCTGACGTTGCAAATCGGCCACCACTGCCTCCGTGCGCCCCGATAAGAAGTCACACAGCCCCTGGATTATAGCCCGGTATTCCTCTTGATTCACCACTCCGATACAGGGGGCAGCGCAGCGTCCAATGTGATAATACAGACAGGCGCGCTCATCCTCCCCGGTAATCGTGCGGGTACAGGTAAGGTAGGGGAAAATCTTGCGCACCAGATCCAGGGTTTGGTAGGCAGCCGAGGCCGCGGTGTAAGGGCCGAAGTAGCGCGCGCCGTCATCCAAGATGTGACGGGTGGTGGTCACGCGCGGGAAAGTATCTTGCCAGTGAACCTTGATATAGGGGTAACGTTTATCGTCCTTGAGACGCACATTATAGCGCGGCTGGTGTTTCTTGATGAGGTTGTTCTCCAGCAGAAGCGCCTCTAGCTCACTGCCGGCAACGATAAATTCTATGTCGTTGATCTCCTCAACCAACTGCCGGATTTTGGGCATATGCTGCGCAGACTGGTGGAAATAAGACCGCACCCGAGCGCGCAGGTTGACCGCCTTGCCGACATAGATCACTTTGCCAGCCGCGTTCTTGTATAGATAAACGCCCGGTTTGGTGGGCAGGTTTTTGAGAATTTCCGCGAACTTATGTTGGGTCATTTGCCAGAAATTATACCATAAACGTCAATTAGCCTCAACGCAAGCAACGGATGATGAACGGATAAGCGGATGGGCCGGCTCGCTTTGCAGTGCAATTCGATGATGAGTCCGACCGCCAAATCAATTCATCCGCGTGATCCACAAAGTCTGCCCAGCCCATCCGCTTATCCGCTCTTCATCCGCTGCCGGAGCCATATGGGCAACAGCAGCGGAAGGCCGAATTGCCAGATAACGGTAATCAAGTGGATCTGAAGCCAACTTGCGGCCGGCCAATACCAGCGCCAGACGTAGTAGAAAAAGACAATGGAGAGTTCGGACGTAAGGCAGAACAGATAGGTTCGCGAACGGGTGGCAGGCACCAGTCTCAGCGCTGCCAAAGGCACCAGCCATATCGGATACCAGATGCGATAGCTGGCCCCGGCCACCAGATAGGTGAAGTAGACAAGAAAACCAGCCGAGACCAAGTCCAACCGACGTCGCCAGACCTGGATCAGCGACCAGCCAAAGATCGCCAGGAAGAGAAGCTGCCCGGTGGAGCGCGGGACGTTCCAGGCTACCCGAGGCGATATCAGCTCACGCAATCCCATACGCAACGTAGCGGCAATGGTGTAAGTATATCGCGTGGACATCTCATCCAGCACGCCAGCGATGCTCTCCCACGGTGGCCAGAAGAGCAAATAGGCCAATAACGTCAATCCAAGGCCGGCGGCTGCCATACCGACGAAAACCACCCCCCGCCGCCGCCAAGTCGGCTGGGCGCGCAGAACAGCCACCAGCAGCAAGGGGGCCATCACCGCCGCCGAGGCTTTGGTCAACACTGCCAATGACAAAGCGATTGTCGCCAGGAACCAATTGCCACGATGATGCCAGAAGACAAGAGCCAGCAATAGCCAGGCCAACATCAGCAGATCGTTGTGGCCATTGCCCAGGCCTTGCAGCAGCACCAGCGGATTCCAGGCGAAGAAGAGAAGCGCGCTCAGGTCTCCCCCCCTGCCCCTGAACAAGGCTGCCATACAGACCACGTACGCCAACAACGCCACAACCTTGTACGCCAGCGCTCCCGACACCGCGCCGGTGAAGCCCAGCGAGGCAACCGCACCCGCCAGCAACTCCCAGGCCGGCCCATATGGGGAGAGGATGTTCTTCCATTCGCCGAGGAAAGGCAATAGAGGGTCATCCGGAAAGCGGCTGGGCGGGACGGTCATCGGATTGGCGTCATAGACCACCTGAACCCGGGCACGCATCACGTACTGAAAAAGATCGGTGGCAGTGACCGGATAAAGCCAGATCAGCGTCACGCCAAAGACCAGACTGAAGGAGAGAATCAGCCACAATGAGACAGAGTTCCGCTCAATCACCCGTATGGCGACCAGGTACCCGGCAAAGAGGAAAAGCAGCCCCACCACCCACACTGCTCCCATCCAATGACGGTCACGGGCAATCTGCTCCATGTCATAGGGACGAGACGCATAACCATATACCGTGAGCGGAAAGAGGAGGACGTAGGCCAGATAGACCGCCTCGCTGACGAGGCCGACGGCAATCAGGGTCAGGGCAGGGCGCTGGCGGATACGAGACAACATTAATGATTGCTCCGGGGGTTCCTTTTCCATACGCCCCAATTCTACCACAAAACCGGAAGCCCGCCACACCGAAGGAACTGTCGTGCTGCACTATTGACGAATTTTTACTATTCTTATATTATTTGTTTGGATGGTTCTTAGGAAGCGTCCAGAAATAACTTTCTATTTTCAGGCCGAAATTCTGAGTGAAATATTTCAAAATGCACAAAGTTATTGTTGGACGCGGCCTTAGCACCCTAAAGTGGGGGGATCGGACATGACAGGTAGATGACTAATTCTCAAACCGTGGAAGTCCCCATCCAGGGGATGGACTGTGCCGAGTGCACGTTGCACGTCCGGCGTGCCATCGCCGGCCTGCCCGGCGTTGAATCGGTCAACGTTTTTCTGGCCTCGGAGAAAGCGGTGGTCCAGCTTGATCCAGCGCAGGTAGACATATCTTCCATCAGCCAGGCTGTGGCGGGCGCAGGCTACTCTGTCCCTACCCCTACCGCGGATCAGTCTCCCAGGCAGCCCCTCGGCGATTTCACTCGTCGCGTCTTGGCCCTGTTCGGGCTTGTCTTCGGCGCCGTGTTGTTTATCGTGGTGATCGGCGAGTGGTTAGGACTTTTCGAAATCCTCACCCAGGGTATACCGTGGCCCATTTGGCTGGCGGTCATACTGATTGGCGGACACCCGGTATTCCGCAAGGTAGTGCGTGCCACACTTAAGGGGCAGATCATCTCACACACCTTGATGACGTTGGGTGTACTGGCAGCCATAGCCGTAGGCGAATGGGCCACAGCGGCTGTGGTAGTGTTCTTTATGCGCGTCGGCGATCACGCCGAGAGCTTCACCACCGGGCGTGCCCGCCGCGCGGTGAAGGACTTAGCGGCAATGGCGCCTCAGACGGCGCGGGTGGAGCGCGACGGTCATGAATACGAAGTTCCGGTCGCCGAGGTAGACGTGGGTGAGACAGTGATCGTGCGACCCGGCGAGAATATCCCGGTGGACGGCGAGGTTTTCGGCGGGCAGGCGTGGGTGGACCAGGCAGCCATCACCGGCGAGTCTATGCCCGTTGAGGTCGGGCCGGGTGCCCGGGTGTACGCGGCCACGCTGGCCCACCAGGGAGGACTAAAAGTGCGTGCCACCCACGTGGGCACTGACACCACCTTTGGCCGGGTGGTCAAGATGGTCGAGGAGGCCGAAGCACACCGGGGGCACGTACAGCGTTTGGCCGACAAGTTCTCGGCCTACTACCTGCCGGTGGTATCAGGCATCGCCGCGCTGACCTTGCTGGTCCGCCGCGACCCATCGGCCACAGCAGCGGTGCTGGTGGTGGCCTGCTCGTGTGCCTTCGCCCTGGCCACCCCGATCGCCATGCTGGCTTCCATCGGCGCGGGCGCCAAGCGGGGACTGCTCATCAAAGGCGGCAAATACCTGGAGTCCCTGGCCCAGGCGGACGTGTTGCTGATCGACAAAACAGGCACCATAACCCTGGGCCGCCCACAAATCACCGACATCCTACCTCTGAATGGTGTATCAGAGGAAGATCTGCTCGGCCTGGTCGCCTCCGCCGAACGTTACTCGGAACACCCTCTGGCCGAGGCAGTGCGCGCCGCTGCACAAGCGCGCCAGCTACCGCTGGCCGCGCCGGAGAATTTTGAAGCGATCCCTGGCCGGGGCGTGCGAGCACGGGTCGACGGAACGCTCATCACGGTGGGCAACCGGCGCCTGATCCCGGCCGCCTCTTCGTTGTCCGCCGCCGACAAGCTTGAAACCCAGGGCAAAACACCCCTGTTCGTGGCTCGGGATGGCGAGCTGATCGGGGCACTGGCTGCAGCCGACACACCGCGTCCCGAGGTTCCCGCCGCTCTGGACGCCGTCCGCCGAATGGGCGTGAGACACATCGAGTTGCTGACGGGGGACAACGAACGAGCAGCAGCCGCCCTGGTAGAGGAGATGTGTGGACACACGCCCCTATCCGACCTACCCTATCGGGCGGATCTGCTGCCCGAAGACAAAATTGCCATTGTCAAAGCATACCAGGCCCAAGGCCACACGGTGGTCATGGTGGGGGACGGGGTAAACGACGCTCCGGCGCTGGCGCAGGCGGATGTAGGCATCGCTATGGGGGCGGCCGGGAGCGACGTGGCCGTGGAGGCAGCGCATGTGGCACTGATGCGCGAGGATTGGGCGTTGGTGCCCGAGGTCTTCCGCATCGCCCGGCGCACCATGCGGGTGGTGAAGCTGAACATCGCCTTCACTACAGCCTACAACCTGGTTGGCTTGACACTGGCCGCATTGGGTATCCTGCCCCCCATACTGGCCGCCGCCGCCCAGTCCCTGCCCGACCTGGGAATCCTGGCCAATTCATCCCGCCTGCTGCGGCAGAAATAGCGAGTAGGAAACTTCATCTTGGAAAATTGCTCCTGGCGGATTGTCATCCGCCGGACTGTCGCCCGGATCGAGCATTCGGATGTGAAACGCGCTGGTCGTAACCGATTTGTAACCGCCAACTGGTACAGAATGTGTTATAGTAGTGATAGAAGTTTCACACGGAGGACTCTATGACTGGCACCGAAGCAGGCAAATTAAACGCGCTGGCTCACGATGAAAAGGTCACGCCGGTCGCGGTCTATACGCTGACCGGTCTGGCCGTCGGGAAGCTGATCACCAAAGAGCAGGTACGGGTTAGCACCTGGCTGCGTACGGATATGGCACCCGTTTACCTACCTCTCTATGAGGCCCGCTTTTTAGCGCTGACCGGAGGCGATAGGGGACAGTCACTGGCCTTTTCAGGGTTGAACCTACCTACCTCGCAAACGTTGGCCTTTCACTTGCTGCCTCCGGCAAGCGACCCTCCCGACTATGACCCCAACGAGCCACACCGCAAGATGGAACCGGTCAGTGCGATACTCGGATTCTTCCGATTCGACGGGTTTATGCGTATGTCCACCCATTCGACCTTGGAGCAATACCTGGAAGTTACCAAGGAGACCTTCACCCCCTTTTACGATGTGGAGGTAACCAACATGGCAATACCCTCCCTGAAAGCGGTTCGTGTCCCGTATGCCCTGATCCGGCAAGAGGCATCGCTGTTCGCGACCCGAGCCACCCCCGATCTGACGCAAGCCGCCCCCGAACAAATGGAGCTTAAGAGATTAGCGAGTGACAGTTAATTGGACGCTTCAGCTTTTTAGCACAGCTAACACTGTATCGCGCAGCACATCGTCAAAGACATCCACCTGGCCGATGTCGAGGGGGAGCACAAAACGCAGGTGTCTGCCTTGCTTCTTCTTGTCCGAGGTCATGGCATCCCACACCGCCTCGGGATCGTAATCGGGGGGAGTGGTCGGCAGGCCCAGGTGATCGAGCAAGGTAAAAATGCGCTGGTTAACGGCGGTCGGGCAGTGACCCAATGCCACCGCCAGTCGCCCCGCAGCCACCGTTCCCATGGCTACCGCCTCGCCGTGGCGCAACTGATAATCTGACAGTCGCTCAAAGGCGTGGGCAAAGGTATGCCCCAAGTTGAGCACCGCCCGCCGCCCTCTTTCGTAGGGATCGGCCTCAACTACGTCCACCTTAACCGCCACCGCCTCACGAATAATCCAGGATAGATCGCCCTGGCCATCCTCGAGCCGCGCGAAGAGTTCGGGCGAGCCGATGACCCCCGCCTTGGCAACCTCGGCCAGCCCGGCGCGAAAATCAGCGGGCGGCAGCGTAGACAGGGTCGCTGGATCAATCACCACCAGCTTTGGCTGCTTGAAAGCGCCGACCAGGTTCTTGCCGGCTGGCAGGTCCACCCCGGTCTTGCCGCCGACGCTGGAGTCCACCATGGCCAGCAGGGTGGTCGGGATTTGGGCCAGCGGCAGGCCACGCATGTACGTCGCCGCCGCAAAGCCAACCACGTCTCCCACCACACCGCCGCCCAGGGCCACCACCAGCCCGCTCCGGTCTAGACCGGCCGCCAGGAACTGGGCGTACAGGTCGGAGACCGTATCCAGGGTTTTGTGCGCCTCACCGGCGGGCATGGTGCAGCGAGCCACCTTCAATCCCGCGCTTTCCAGGCTGGCCGCCACCCGGTCGGCATAGAGCGGACCCACCACGTCATCGCTGACCAGGGCCACCGTCGTCCAGCGACCCAGCCCATCCACCAGCGGGCCCAGCCGATCGAGCAGTCCCTCGCCGATGAGGACCGCGTAATCCCCACCACGCGCGTAATCCCCACCACGCGCGTAATCCCCACCACGCGCGTAATCCTCACCGGGCGACATCACCGGAAGGGCATCAGGCACAGGTTCCCCGGCGAAGGACTCCCACAAAGCCAGCACCCGGTCGACAGTCTGATCTTTCGTCAAGTGCGAGGTATCCACCAGCAACGGAAAGCTCCGGTACGTCGGCTGGCGTTGACCCAGCAAAGTCTCGAGTCGCGTCTGCCAGGCCTCGATGGACTCAGCCGCACCCTGGAGCATAGGGCGTCCCTCGGCACCTCCCAGCCGCTCAATAAGGGTTGGCACATCGGCATGGAGGCAGACAACCAGACCACCCTCCTCGACGGCGGCCCGGTTGGCGGGCAGTCCCAGCGTCCAGCCGCCGGTGGCGACCACCCATCCCCGCCCGACGCTCAACTCGCGGCAGACGTCAGCCTCCAACGCCCGGAAGCGAGCCTCGCCATCCCGCTCAAAAATCTCCGGGATGCTGCACCCCGCCCGCGCCTCGATAAGCTCATCACTATCCACGAGATCACGTCCCATCCGGTCGGCAATCATCCGCCCCACCGCCGATTTGCCGGTGCCCATAAAACCGGTGATTACCAGGTTTTGATCATTATCTCTCATAGGGTCACACTCCTCCAAACCCCCACACCTCACCATCCATCGGCAAGTCATCCAGCCGGCCCTGGCGCAGGGCGTCGAAGCGGGGGCGCATCTCAGCCAGGCTGTCGCCCCCCAACTTTTCGATCAGGGCATCAGCCAACCCAAAGGCAACCATCGCCTCCGCCACCACGGCCGCACGAGGCACAGCGCAAAAATCGGAGCGCTCGTACTGGGTGGCGGCTGGCTCGCCGCTGGCCAGGTCCACAGAGCGCAAAGGGGTGAGCGTGGTGGAGATGGGCTTCATAGCACCTCGTAGGACGATGGGCTGCCCGGTAGTGATGCCCCCCTCAAAGCCACCCGCGCGGTTGGTCTGCCGGGTGAGGGTAGCGGCATCCTTGCCATCCTCGACGAAGATCTCGTCGTGGACCTGGGTGCCGCGCAGCCGCGCGTTTTCAAAGGCAGGTCCGATCTCCACGCCTTTCACCGCCTGAATGCTCCCCACGGCCCACATCAGGCGGGCATCAAGGCGACGGTCCCAGTGCACGTGGGAGCCCAGGCCCGGGGGCACGCCCAGGGCCACCACCTCGAAGACGCCGCCCAGCGTGTCCTTGGCCTGCATGGCTTCGAAGATCGTCCGCCGCATACGTTCGGCGGCCTCCGGATGTGGACAGCGGACTTCATTCGCCTCGGCGGCCTCAAAGCGAGCCAGATACTCCTGGTGCGCTGCCTGCCCTGCGGTGGATTTCAAGGGAGCGATCACATCGCCAACCGACACTACGTAGCTGCCAATCACGACATCGAACTCGGCCAGGAATCGCCGGCAGACGGCACCGGCGGCCACCCGGGCCGCCGTTTCGCGGGCGCTGGCCCGCTCCAGCGCCAGGCGCAAGTCACGGTAGCCGTATTTGATGGCCCCAGTCAGGTCGGCGTGGCCGGGACGGGGAATGGTCATAGGGGCGATGTCTTTGTCGCGCCAGCTTGCCCAATCGCGGTTCTCGACGTGCAGCGCAATTGGGCCACCAGTCGTTTGACCCCCCATCACGCCGCCGGTAAAACGCACCCGGTCCTTTTCGATTTTCATTCGCCCGCCGGCACCATACGCTTTCTGGCGGCGCTGCATATCGCCTTGAAGATCATCCGGGGTCAAAGGCAGACCGGATGGCATCCCCTCTAAGATGGCAGTTAGCGAAGGGCCGTGAGATTCACCAGCAGTCAGAAATCGTAGCACAGAACTATCCTGTCTACCAATCTACCCAATCTCGACACCTCAAGCAGACCTGTCCCTCAGCGCTTCCAGACACGCCTTCCTCATCGTCCCCACCGGGGCCGGGCGGCCGGTCCACATCTCGAAGGCAGCCGCGCCCTGATAGACCAGCATCCCCAGCCCATCAACCGTCTCCACGCCGACGGCTCGCGCCTGTGTCAAGAAGAGCGTATCTTGAGGGTTATACACCAGGTCGCAAACGGTGAGCTGAGCGGGAAGGCGTAATTCGTGCGGCCAGGGGGACGCTTCAGTGTGAGGCCACATCCCCACGGATGTAGTGTTAACAACCAGGTCAATGTCGTCACCAATGCCCGCTACGTCGCTGAGGGAAGCAGGTTCAAAACGCACATCGGAGTGAAACTTGGCCATGTCGCGGCACAGGTCGCGGGCGCGACTGAAATTGCGGTTGTAGATGCACACTTGCAAGGCACCGGCATCGGCCAGGGCGTGGGCCACCGCCCGCGCCGCGCCACCAGCCCCCAACAGCGCGCAGTAAGTACCGGCCGGATCAAAACCCGTCTCACGCAGCGAGGCGATAAAGCCGGCCGCGTCGGTGTTGTCCCCGTGCAGAGCTCCGTCGTGCACGACGATGGTGTTGACCGCACCGATGACCTGGGCAGCGCGGCTCACTTCGTCCAGGTGAGCCAGCACTGCCTGCTTGTGCGGCACCGTCACGTTGGCCCCGGCGAATCCCAAGGCCCGCACCCCGCGAACCGCCTCGCCTACGTGGTCAGGGTAGACGGGCAACGGCACGTAAACCCAATCCAGTCCCAACTCAGCGAATGCCGCGTTGTGCATGACCGGGCTCAGACTATGCTTCACCGGCCAGCCGATGACGCCAACGAGAGTGGTGTCACCGGTGATGGCATATTGCGTATTGGGTATTACATACTGCGCACCTTCGTCGCTCATCACTCGTTTACTCGCTATTCATCTCCAAAGAAGTCCGGGTAGAGCTTCTTGGCGCAATCCGGGCAAAGACCGTGACTGAATTCCACATCAGAATGGGCTCGAACGTAGACTTCCACTTGCTGCCAATAGCCCTGATCGTCACGGATCTTTTTGCAGGAGGCACAAATGGGCAGCAGGCCTCGCAAAGTTTTGACCTTGATCAGGGCCTCCTGTAGTTTCTGGTTACGTATTTGTAGTTCGGCATTCAATCGGCGCAATTCCATCATATCCGCAAAACGTGCCATCGCGATGGTAATGGCCCGTTCTATTTCCGCGGCCTTGGGTGGTTTGAGCAGGTAGGCTCCGACGCCGGCCTTGCTGGCTCTTTCTATTATTTCCGGCAGTTCGTGAGCGGTCAGCACCACGACTGGTGTAGGGCAACGGGCCTGAATATGCTGAGTAGACTGGATCCCATCCATATGGGGCAGACCCACATCCATCAAAACGACATCCGGATGCAGAGATTGGGTCATCTCAATAGCATTCTGGCCATCCGTGGCTTTGCCGACAACGATGTATCCCATTTCTTTCAACATCTCCTCAATCGCCCGGCTGAAAGTGGGACTGTCTTCAACGATCAAGACGCGAATGTCCTTCTGTTCTAAGTTCATGCTTTAAAGCCCTCACCGATTTTGAAGCGAACGTGGTGACTGATCAGCTCCCTATTCAATTTCAGCGCCCAATCTCCGCATTAAGTCTACGAAGCCGGGGAAGCTGTCGGCGATGACGTCCGCTCCCTCGACGATCGTCTCCCCCTCGGCAATGAGACCGGCGACGACCAGGGCCATCGCCAGGCGATGGTCGCCGTGGCTCCGAACCTGTGCGCCGCGCAGACGGGTCGGACCCGCTACCACAAAACCGTCGTCCCGCTCCTCGATGGGCGCACCCAGTGCCCGCAACTCAGCCACGACAGAGGCAATGCGATCGGTCTCCTTGACACGCAACTCGCGGGCATCGCGCACCAACGTCTCACCCTGGGCCTGAGTGGCAGTGACGGCCAGGATAGGGAATTCGTCGATCATGCGCACCACAGTCTCACCGCACACCTCAACGCCTCGTAACCCACTGGATCGAACCACCAGGTCAGCCACCGGTTCGCCGCCCTGCTCCGTCCGGTTCAACCAGATGATTTCGGCACCCATTTCACCCAGGACATCCAGCAGCCCCGTGCGAGTGGAATTGACGCCGACCCCTTCCACCCTAACGTCAGCCTCGCCAACAAGCAAGGCAGCAACGAGAGGAAAGGCGGCTGAGGAGAAATCAGCAGGAATAGGGAGAGAGATGGGAGCCAACGCGCGCGTATCGGAAGTCAGTGTGATCGTATCATCCCTCGATTCAATGGGAACGCCTTGTGCCCGGAGCATGCGCTCGGTATGGTCTCGGGATGGACCGGGCTGGCGAACGGTAGTTTGACCGTCGGCGTACAATCCGGCCAGCAAGACAGCGCTCTTCACCTGAGCACTGGCAACCGGGAGGTGGTAATCAATCCCACTCAGATTCCCTCCGGTGATGGTCAGCGGCGGGCAACCATCTTGGGTTTTGATATCGGCCCCCATCTCCCGCAACGGGACGGCCACCCGTTCCATAGGACGTCGTCGCAGCCCAGCATGCCCGTCGAGGGTGCTGGTGAAAGGCTGGCCAGCCAAGATGCCAGACAGCAGACGTATAGTCGTACCAGACCCCTGGCAATCAATGGGAGCGACTGGCGGTTTCAAACCACGCAAGCCCACCCCGTGGACGAGCAACTCAGAGGGTGAGATTTGCTCCACCCTCACCCCTAAGGCTCCGAGAGCATCGAGCGTGGCCTGGCAGTCGGCGGAAGGCAACCAGTTGCGAACTGTGCTGACTCCCTGGGCGATGGCGCCCAGTAGCAATGCGCGATGCGTGATCGATTTGTCGCCAGGCACAGTGACAGAACCACGCAAGGTCGGACAACGTTGAACGCGTAATCTCATCTTCGACGCTCCAGCAATTTGACGAGTTCCGATAAATCGGAGATCACGGCGTCGGGCATAACGTCTTCCAATGGCTCCTCGCGGAAAGGAGTCTTGATGAGAACCCCCCAAAGCCCGACCTTTCGCGCCGGCTCTATGTCGGTTTTTAAACGATCGCCTACGTAAATCGCCTGGTTGGGTTCCACCCCCAGCGCGGCGAGTGCCATCTGAAATGCTTCTGGGTGGGGTTTGAGCCGTCCGATTTCGCAGGAATAGAGCCGGGTTGGAAGGAAGTCCAACAGGTCGAAGCGTGCCAGATCCTCATCGTGGATATCGCCCGCCCAAAACGTGTTTGACAGCAGACCGATCGCTATACCTTGTTCTTTCAGGGCCTGTAGAGTGTGTCGCACTTCCTGGCGTGGCTCAACAGCTTGCTGAATTGGGGCGTAAAACGCTCGCCGTGCCACATGCCACTCATCATCGGAAAAGGTTATGCCCAATTCGGCCAGAGCGGCCCTCACGGGTGCTTCAACGCTGCTGCCTCGCAATGAGGCTAGCGCCACCCGCCACCCCTCCATCAGATGGGACATGATGGCGTTCAAGACGGTAGCCTCCGGCAAAGCCGTCCGGCCGTTCGCCGAAAGATAGCGATAGAGCGCAACGATCCCTCGTTTGTTTAATTCGCGAAGATCGGCTGTGGCTGATTCGTAATGGAGGAGCGTCCCTCCAAGATCAAAGACAACGGCTCTTAACATGGCCAGTTACCCCCGGTTGTCTGATTGGAACATCGGTGTCCGTTGGTCGTGAGCGGCAACCAGCAGGGCGCGAAGATTGTCTTCGTCCCCAGCAGCGAGCAGGTCAGCCAGATGGTCCAAATGAGCACGCGCCTGGCGCAACACGTCGCTGACGGCGGCCCGATTGGTAAGCAGGATATCCACCATCATCCTCACGTCGGAGGCTGCCAGCCGGGAGGTATCGCGGAAACCCGAGGCAGCCAGTTTCCACACCAGTTCATCTTCAGCACCGATTTCCACAACTGTCAACATGAGCGCTACGGCCAGCGAGTAAGGTAGGTGGCTAACGGCAGCAACCAGCCGGTCGTGGCGGTCGGCATCTACCACAATGGGACGCCCGCCAACAGCTACACCCAGTTCACGGGCCAAAGCTAGCGATTGGGGCGACGTGCGTGGCATAGGCACCAACACCCACAGCGCGCCTTCATAAAGCGTCGGCTCGGCTGCAGCCAAGCCAGCCATTTCTTTGCCACACATAGGATGGGCCCCAACTGGCTGTACGTGGGATGGAAGTTCTTCCATCGCGGCCACGATGTCGTTTTTGGTGCTGCCCAGGTCGAGTAGCACACATGGATCCAACCGCATCGCAGCCAGTTGACGAATTTGGCGTAAGATGGTGCGCACAGGTGTGGCGAGGACAATCACATCGGCACCGGCCACTCCCTCAGCCAGATTGATGGTAGCGCGGTGGACAACGCCCCAGGCCATTGCCTCATGGACCGTTTCAGTCCGGCGAGCTACGCCGACGACTTCCCGGCAAAGCGAACGCTCTAGCAGCGCCTTTGCCAGCGAGCCCCCCATCAATCCCAGCCCCACGATTGCAACGCGGGCATCACGCAGCGACAAGTCAGTGTTAAAAATACACCTCCCGGTGAGCCCTTTCAGAGGTAAGATTGGACCCTATCATACCACGTTTTAGAAAAACTGGCATGCAGTAAGTGATTGTCCAAAATCGACTTTTCGCCAGGACTGGCAGTTCTCAGTGGTGTTGCATTTTTTGATCTAACCCTGGTATAATCACCCCCAGAGATTGTTTTTCGGTTAGAAATGTCATTTGAAGTCTAACCAAAGCAAGGAGCACCTTGGAATATGGAGAGAATAAAAGACTGCGCAGAAAAGATCATCACGAATGTGGAAAAAGTAATCATCGGAAAACACAATCCGGTGCAGATGACGGTGCTGGCACTGCTTTGCCAGGGACATCTGTTAATCGAGGATGTGCCCGGCGTCGGTAAGACTATGTTGGCCCGGGCCATCGCCAAATCTATTGGTTGCACGTTCAGTCGTCTCCAGTTCACCCCCGACATGCTCCCCTCCGACGTGACCGGCGTGAGCGTGTTCAATCAGAAGACACGTGAATTCGAGTTTCGCGAAGGCCCGGTTTTTGCCCAAATCGTGCTGACGGACGAGATCAACCGGGCCACTCCCAAGACACAAAGTGCGTTGCTTGAAGCGATGGCAGAACATCAAATCACGGTTGATGGCACGACCCATGCCTTAAGCCAGCCGTTCCTTGTGCTGGCCACACAAAACCCCATCGAGTACGAAGGCACCTTCCCCTTGCCCGAAGCTCAACTCGACCGCTTCATGTTGCGCATCAACCTGGGATACCCATCCAAGAGCGACGAAGCGTCGATCTTGGAAGCGCAGCGAATGGTTCACCCAGTACAAGAAATCACCCAGGTGGTGACTGAGGAAGAACTCCTAGAGGCCCAGGAGAAAGTCAAATCCGTTTACGTTGATGATTTGGTGAAGGAATACATCGTTTCGCTGGTAGATGCCAGCCGCCATCATCCCGACGTGTACCTGGGCGCCAGTCCCCGTGGTAGCTTGGCTCTCTACAAAACGGCTAAGGCCAACGCGGCAATCGCCGGTCGTGATTATGTGATTCCCGACGATGTGAAGGTCCTGGCCGAAGCCACGCTGGCGCACCGGCTGATAATCAGTCCGGCTGCCCGCATCAAGAACGTAGATCCGCGCGAGGTAGTACAAGAGTTGCTGGACTCTGTGCCGGTGCCGGGTACGCGGGTAAGGATGTAGATAACGATCGACGCTGAGATTTTGCCGTGAAGATTCTTGAGCGCAGTTGGATCGTCATCCTCTTGTGGTTGGTCTCGCTCACATTGGCTCTGGCGGTGAATCCCCCCCAAAGTGATATCTTCTTCACGCTAACCTATCTCTTTGGCGGGCTGCTGGTGTTCTCGTTTCTGTGGGCCTGGCTCAACTTGCATTGGACCAGAATCACCCGGCGGACCCGCTCGCGCCGCTCCCAAGTAGGTAAATACGCCGAAGAGCACTTCGTCATTGAGAACACTGGGCCGCTGCCCAAATTGTGGCTGGAAATGCGCGACCACTCGGAATTGCCCGGTCACCTGGTGAGCCGGGTCCTCAACTCCTTGCCCGCGCATCGCCGGCGAAGCTGGGCGGTGAAAACCACATGTTACCGGCGGGGACGTTTCATGCTGGGACCAATCACCCTTTACTCCGGCGACCCGTTTGGTCTTTTCTTATTGAAACGTGACATTCATCTGGCAAACCATATTGTGATCTATCCGCCCACTTTTGATCTGCCCGGCTTCTCACCCCCCATTGGTCAGGTGTCTGGTGGTGACGCGCTGCGCCGTCGTACCCACTACATAACCACAAACGTGGCCGGCGTGCGTGACTATGTACCGGGCGACAGTTTCAACCGCATCCACTGGCGCTCTACGGCCCGCACTGGCCGGCTGATCGTTAAAGAGTTTGAACTCGATCCCATGGCCGACATCTGGCTTTTCCTCGACTTGGAGAAGCGCGTGCAGGTGGGTAGTGCCAAAGACCCAACGCTGCAAGATCTGACCTTGCCGTCGTTTTTGCGTGTGTTGCGGGACGATGCCAGCGACATGGAACTCGACCCCAGCACAGTAGAATACGCCATCGCCATCACTGCCTCGCTGGCCAAGCATTTCTTGGACCGCAGCCGTTCGGTGGGCATGATCACCTATGCACACAGAGAACAGCGAGAGTTTGCCCAAACCGACCGAGGTGAGCGTCAACTGGCGCGCATTTTGGAGATGTTGGCTGTCGCCCGCGCCGAAGGGAACATCCCCCTGGGGCAGGTGCTGGCGGCCGAGACTATCCATTTCACGCGTGACACCACGGCCTTAATAGTGACCTCTTCCACCGACCCCGAATGGGTGGTGGCAGCTCGGCATCTCGTCACCCGGGGTGTGCGATGTGTCGCCGTGGTCGTCGACCCGGCCAGCTTCCTCCAAGAATCATCCACAGGCCGCTACGAACGCGTTACCCGTCGTATCGTCACCGACTTGGTTGCCAGTCAAATTCCAACCTACGTGGTGCGCTATGGTGACCCGCTAGAGTTGGCCCTCAGCGAAGCAAACGCCCAGACTGCTTGATCATCCAACTGAGCAAGCGTCCAGAAAATTGTTCTCCTATTGTTCTCCACTTCGCACCCCCGGATGCTCTACTTTCTAACAAATCTCATATGAATGTTAAGCCCTTCTCTAATGAAGACGTAGTACGATTACGCTAGTACATCTGGCCTCACATGTTACTCCTACCACCCAGTCCCCAATATAGCAGATGCCAGGCACTTGAGAAGTGCCTGGCACTTCAGATAGAAGTAGGAGCTATAAAGATGAACAGAAATCGCAGTGAAGGAATGGGCTATGTCCTCGTTGCTGGCATCTTGGCCGGCCTCATATGTACCTTTTTAGCCGGTGCATTGCCACCCTCGATGACGCAAGCCGCACTAATATCTCCTCTGCCACCCCGGTCAACGCCGGTTCCTCCGCCCGCTGACGAGGATGATGAGCCCGTCGACGCGTATATCGAGTTGCAGGTTCAGAGTGCTCCTTCTGGAGTGTGGACGGTGGTCCAGTGGCAAGATAGCGCCGGCATATGGCACGACGTCAAAGGCTGGCAAGGCACCCTTGACGAGGGAGGCAGGAGAGTATGGTGGGTCGCTTGGACCGACTTCGGCAAGGGGCCATTCCGCTGGGCCATCTACCAGAGTCCAGACGGCGACCGGCTGGCGGAAAGCGAGACCTTCTACCTGCCAAACTCGACAGGGGAGACGGGAACCATCGAGGTGTCACTGAACAGGTGAACGCTTCTTAGGTTGGAGATCAAATAATCAACATAGCATCGCCGAACGAGTAGAAGCGATACCGTTCCGCGATGGCAGCCTGATAAGCGCGCTGGATCAATTCACGCCCACCGAAGGCGCTGACCAGCATCAGCAGGCTCGATTTGGGCAGGTGGAAGTTGGTCAGCAAGACGTCTACAACTCGGAAGTGGTAACTGGGGTAGATAAACAAATCGGTAGGGCCCTCGAAGGCAGCCACCGGCCGCCAGGGACACAGACCCACCTGGAGCCGGCTGGCCTCCTGCAAAGAGCCGGAGACGCCCGCGCTGCGCAAGGCGGCCGTCTCCAGGGTACGGACAGCGGTGGTACCGACGGCCACCAACCGGCCACCGGCCAGTTTGGCCCGGTTAATCTGTTCCGCGACCTCCGGCGTCAGGCTGGCCCATTCGGAGTGGATGGCGTGGTCGGTCACGTACTCAGTTGCCACCGGCTTGAAGGTATCCAGCCCGATGTGCAAGGTGACAAAGGCCAGGCTTATCTCCCGCTCGCGCAAGGCCAGCAGCATCTCCGGTGTGAAATGCAGCCCGGCGGTGGAAGCCGCTGCCGAGCCGTCCACCCGGCTGAAAACGGTTTGATACCGTTCTGGATCGCGCAGGGGTTCGTGGATGTAGGGGGGGAGGGGAACTTCTCCCAGCTCGTTGAGCAGCGGTGTAATGGGTCGCTCAAATTCCAAAACGCGCCGGGCTTCGCCCAGATCCTCCACCACCCGCGCGCCGATCTGGATCCCACCTCTCTCCAGATGAAGTTCGATCCCTCTCCGTACCCGCTTGCCACCAACCAACACCTCCCAACGGCGCTCCTCCAACGGCTTGAGCAACAGAACCTCGACGCGCCCGCCGCTCGTCTTGCGTCCCAACAGGCGGCCCGGGATGACGCGGCTGTCGTTGGCCACCAAGATATCACCCGGACGCAGATAGTCGAGCAAGTCCCGGAAGCGGCGGTGGGCGATCTCGTCGCCCGCCCGCTCCACCACCATCAGCCGCGACGCATCACGCGGCTCTATCGGCGTCTGGGCGATCAGGTCGGGAGGGAGATAGTAGTCGAACTCGTCGGTTTTCAGATCAGTCATTGCACGTGAGCCGTACGGCCAATTGATACGTGGTTTGCCCAACACAGTCACTCTACATCTTCTAGATCAGTATACCACATTCGCGCGTTAGCAATCAATTCCGCCGAATTCTCATATGTGGAAGTAAGCAATTTCCTTTACCCTTGACTTGTGTATGAGGTGATGATATGATGCGTTTACCAGGGGATGCGAAAAGAGAGGTGTACCTATGGGAAAGGGTGACCGCCTTCGACGCTGGCCACTCGGCTTTGCAATCGGCTTTCCGCTGGGGTTCGTGGGAACGACCCTATACCAGGCACAGCTCAAAAGCCTGGCCGTGCGCACCCTGGCCCGCTGGCTGGACAACCCGGCCAAGGCACGTGGGATCTGGGTCGACCTGGGACCGGGCATCCCCGGCTGGCTGCGCGTCACGCTGACCGGCTTTATGAGCCACACGTTGCCGGAGATCGTGGGGCATCCTGTGGAAGCAGTGGCCTTCTCACGCTTCGGCGGCTTCAACCTCGACCGCCGATTCTCCGATTTTTTGAACCCCCACAGCCCCAGCTATCAGTGCTGGTACGGCGCGTATATTGTTTTCGACAACGAGCACCGCCAACGCTTCGGCTTTGAGGCGGATGGGGACGCCAGCGTACAGGATGCGCTGGACGCCCTGGAAGCCGATCAACGGCTGGTCTACGAAAACGTGGGCATCCCCCTGACGTTTGACGACGGGCGACTGGTGCGGCCCACACAGGACTTTAAGAAAACCCAGGTTGAGGTAGATGGTCAAACCTGGTGGAAGCTAAGCGGCGCAGCCGAAACCTGGTCCACCTACCACCGGGGACGCCTGCCCAGAGAAAGCTGGAAGTCCCGCTGGTGCTACGGCGTTGTGCCCGCCAACGCCAAGCACGACGTGGATGATTTGCATCCTCTTACCTATCACGGTGAGTTTTGGGTCCACTATGAGGAGGCCTGGCGCGCCTCCTGCTGCAAGTTCTTCATCTACCCCAGCTACATCGACCGGGAAAGCAGCGAGATCGACAAAGGAAGCGCACGGCTGGTGAAAGCAGGTCAGGCCGCGCTGGCCGGCATTCGCTTTGGTCGTGCCGGTAAGTTTTATAAGTCCTTCCACAACACAGCTACCCGGTCACCGGTAGGATGAAAACCGTGGCGCTCGTAGAGGGTTTGCGAGCGCAGGTTGCTCTCCTGGGTGTTAAGCGTGACCCAGTTCACGCCAGCTTTGACCATACTTACCAGGGCTTCGGTCAGCAGGCGGGTGCCAACGCCCTGGCCCTCCCAATCCGCTCGCACAGCCAGACGGGTGATGTGCCCATGCCTTTCATGGTTCTCACACCACTGATAGCCAACGATCTCACCATCTTGCTCGGCGACGGAGAAGATAAAAGCCCGCGCCAGGGCTTCTTCAAAGCTGCTGATTGGCTTATGCCAGATTGGACCAAAGATCTGCTTGTCCAGCATTAGGAGCGTGGGCAGATCACGTAGGTGAGCCAAGCGGATAGTTACGGATTGGTTACCGCTGACGGTCACCGGCTGATAATACCACTCATAGGTCACCACCCAGTCCCGGCTCACGAAACCATGCTTGTCGAGAACCGCAGTGAGCCAAGGTGCGTATCCAATCTGGACCAAGGCGGTCGCGCCTTCCCGGCGGGTTGTTTCCTCTAGCGCCGGCAAAAATGTATTCAGGTAGTCGGAGACACGCCAGTCGTCGCTGAGGGCAGCCGCCGTGATAAGGACAATCAGAAACGGCTGAATTTCGGCCAGCATGACCCCATTGACGGCGTTACCCTCGCCTGCCACCCAACCCATTCCAGGCTTTAGGCGAAGCGGCACCTGCTCTGGAGGAATGCGCAGGTGTACACGCCAGGCGCGTTCAATCAACCGTTGCACAGATTCGGCGTCGCTCGGCCTGGCAGCTCGTGCTTCGTAAACCGGGGCATGCCTTCGGAAAAACATATTGCTCATCGGAGAGGCATTTTAATCCGGCACAGATGCTACGTCAAACAGCCGTAATTCAAATGTGAGGCGCGAACCCTTGCGAAGGATCCAAAATCCTTCGCAAGGGTCAGAAGAAAGCGGAAAACAAAGCGGTCAATGGCGTTTGCCATTGACCGCTCTGCCCTTCACCATGGATCAGATCAAGCACATTCCCGTCGTTACGTCATAAACTTGGAAACGTGCGGTGAATATCCACCCTCCCGGCGCACGCCGCCATGTCCCGAAGGACCCTCACCCAGGAACTCGGCGAACCACGACTCGTGCTCGACTTCCTCGTTCAGGATAGCCAACGCCAGTTCGTAGGTGCGATGGTCCTTACCGGCAGTCATATTGCAGATTTCAGTGTAGCCTTTGACCGCGCAGCGTTCGGCGTTAACCAGCACCTTTTCTTTGAGCCTGGCAATTGTTTTGTAGACCGTGGACAGGCTGGTGGTGGGGAACTCCACCTTAATTCGATCGAATATATGCTCAGCACTGGGATGACCATCGCTGACAGACAGGATTCTGAGAATAACGAGACGCTGAGGGGTGATGCGGTACTCCCGCTCTCTTAGCTTCTCGACTAGCTCTTCCAACCTGGCCTGTGGATCTTCCATTTGCCTCACAGGGTAACGTTTCTTTGTTAAGAATGATTTTCCATTAAGAATAATATATCACTTTTTCAAGCATTTGTCAAGGGCGATTTGAGTTCGTTCTTGGCTATGAGGGTAATGCATTTGGCATTATGATTTATCCCAAAACCCGGATCGCACCCAACACCGTGAATCGACATTGACAGAGACGGCGAAATGTGCTATAATCCCCTGTGCGCAAGGGATACGTCCTTGGCAATGAGTCCTCGTAGCTCAGGGGATAGAGCGCAGCGCTGCGGACGCTGAGGCCGCAGGTTCGAATCCTGCCGGGGACGCCTGGCACCCGGAAGGGTGCAGCACTTTAAGAAGCGGTGTGTTATCGGTAAACGAGGGGATCCGTCGCTGCCCAGCTCAACTGGGCAGAGGAACTTCCCGACTCCCAGCCCACCAAGTTGGGTGGGCAAGGTTGCCTCACGAAACAGTAAGTGAGGGCACGTTGTACGCAGCGTGACTACAACCGCAACAGAGAGCAGACCCGCCAGCGATCCCGAACGGGAATGCCGGTAAGGGGTGAAACGGTGGGGTAAGAGCCCACCAGCGGCATGCGGTAACGCGGCCGGCTGGGCGAGCGTGCAACTGGGAGCAAGGTGAGTGGGCCGGGCGGTATGTTCGGTCTCATCGCAGCGGCAACGGCGAGGTTGGGTAACACCCAACATGGCCAGGCGCGGCCAGATCAGGCCAGACCTGATTTGAGACAGATGACGGTTTGAACAGAATCGGGGGTACGAACCTTGTTTGACCGCAACACGCCAGAAAACGATGCGGGGTGGAGCAGAGGTAGCTCGTTGGGCTCATAACCCAAAGGTCGCAGGTTCGAATCCTGCCCCCGCTACCTTGGCTATAGGGGCGTAGCTCAATTTGGCAGAGCAACGGTCTCCAAAACCGTAGGTTGTCGGTTCAAGTCCGGCCGCCCCTGCCAGTGTTTCTAAGTACATGTATAACGCGGGTGTAGTTCAGTGGTAGAACGTCTCCTTGCCAAGGAGAAGGTCGTGGGTTCGAATCCCATCGCCCGCTTTTTATCTCTTTAGCAAAGGTGCAGATGCACACCAGGTCATACTGTTTGAAACCCGGCCTTTCAAAAGCCGGGTTTTTTTAACCATTTTTAGTATCTAGCAGTCTGTCGGAGAGAACGATTTCGCCAGACTTCGGAAGTTTTGGAAGATGATTTTGCCGCTAAATCGACTGAATAATCCAGGCAACTATGCTGGCAAAGGCGCTGTTGTAAACTTCCGAAGT
>DAOUMD010000095.1:0-2859 GCA_034412795.1 Anaerolineae bacterium | reverse complement strand
CGGGGATGTCGGTGCCCTCGGCGACCTGGACCACGGCCTGGGCGTTGGGTGTGGTGTGGCCGATGATGAGGTCGACCTGGTCGGCGACGAACTTCTCGGCGATGTTGCGGGCGTTGGTGACTTCACCCTGGGCGTTCTGGACTTCGAAGACCAGGTTTTCACCTTCGACGAAACCGGCTTCCTCCAATCCGGCCAGGATACCTTGCATACCCATCTCCAGGGCCGGGTGGGCCACGATCACCGAGTAGCCGACGTGGTATACCTTGGCTTCCTCCTCAGGTGGGGCCTCCTCTTCAGGTGGAGCCTCCTCGGTGGCTGCCGGCGCAGCAGTGGGCGCCTCGGTGGGTGGTGCTTCGGTAGCAGGCGCAGGCGCTTGAGTCGGAGCCGGAGTCTGCGCACAACCGACCACAAGCGCGCTGATGACCAGAAATACTAGTGCGACCGTCGCTAATTTGCTACGCATAACGTTTCTCCTCCTAAGTGAGTTCTTCTCGTCAGGTTATGGATCCGTACTTTGATAGTGTAAGGTGACCAAAAATTACCGAGAGATAGCCAGTCTCCCATCTGCCAGCCCGCAAACGGATAGCCCATTGGAAAACGTAATATGTCATTCACGTACTCCGTCCGCAGGCGTCAGAAGTCGGTATGTCACCCTCAGTTTCTTGAACTTCTTCGGCAGCCAGTGCATCCTCCTTTCGGCAGCGGGCCTTCTTGGAAAATACCTGATTGGCCAACTTTTTGAGAAAGCTTCGGCAGGTCACATAGAGAGAAGCATCCGGTCTACAGCGAACTCTTCGTGAGACACCTCTTGGAATTTAGCCGTCAAATCAGAGACCTTGAGGCTTTGTTTCTCCTGCCCAGAGATGTCCAGGATGACCCTCCCCTCGTGCATCATGATCAAGCGCTCTCCCCAACGGATGGCCTCTGCCATGTTGTGAGTTACCATCAGAGTGGTCAGGTTGTGCTTGGTAACGAGATCATAAGTGAGTTGCATGACTTGTTCAGCCGTCTTCGGGTCCAGAGAAGCGATGTGCTCGTCTAACAGAAGCAGCTTTGGCCTGGCAACCGTTGCCATGAGCAGTGCCAGCGCCTGCCTCTGGCCTCCAGACAGCGTCTCTACCCTGGCTGTTAGGCGTGTCTCCAGACCGAGCCCAAGATCACGCAAGACCTCTTTGAAGAGGGGTCTGTTCCTGGAGGTCACCGCGACACGCAGGCCACGCCTCTGGCCGCGTAGGGCTGCCATGGCCAGATTCTCCTCGATGGTCATCACCCCACACACACTTGCCCCAGTGTTCTGGGCTATTTTGCCTATGTACCTGGCTCTTTGGTGTGGGGCGGTCCTGGTAACGTCTTCTCCTATGAGTTCAATGGCGCCCCTGTCAATGGAAATAAACCCCGTAATCGCGCTCAGAAGCGTCGACTTACCGGCGCCGTTGCTGCCAATAATGGTCACAAAATTGCCTTCCGCAATCGTTAGGTTGATGTCCGACAAAGCGGTGACTTCGTCCGGCGTGTTTTTCAGGAAGACCTTGGTCACATTCTTTAGGTTAAGCATATCGAGTCCCTCATCTGTTGAGCTGGGTTCTCAGCTTGGGCATGGAGAGAGCTAGCAGGAGCAAGACGGCAGTAATGAGTTTTAAGTCGGTGGGCCTGAATCCGACCCGCAGTGCCAGGGCCACCAGCAGGCGGTAGATCAACATCCCCACAATGGAAGCGATGATCCACCAGCCCACGCTTCTGTCTCCAAAAATGCTCTCGCCGATCAGGACGGCTGCGGCGCCAGCCACTAACACGCCGATCCCCATTCCCACGTCAGCAAACCCGTGGTTCTGCGCTACCAAAGCTCCTGACAGAGCGATGAGACCGTTTGAGATGGACACTCCAATGATTTTTGTGTTGTCGATGTTCACGCCCAGGCTTCTGATCATCGTCTCATTTTCTCCGGTTGCCCGCACGGCCAGACCGAGGTCAGTGCGCAAGAACCACCAATACAACACGGAAACTATGGCTACCAGGATGGCCAGAAACGTGATGATCGCGATAGACTTCTGCAGCAAGATCAAGGGATGCCCCAAGGCGGTTTCGACGGGCGCCAAGACCACGTCAAAGACGGTTTCCACGTTGAGCAGGGGGGTATTCGCCCGTCCCATAATCCTCAGCATCACGGAGTAATTGGCAGTCATGGTGATGATGCCTGCTATAATGGGATTGATCTTTAACTTGGTGTGTATCAAGGCCGTTACAATACCGGCCACTGAGCCGGCAGCGATGGCCACCCCAGTAGCTACAAACGGGTTGAGACCGGTCACCAAAAGCGTGGCGACTACGGCGCCTCCCAGAGGATAGCTGCCCTCGGCGGTCAAGTCTGGGAAGCGGAAGAAACGAAAGGTCAACAACACCCCGAAGGCCAAGAAGGCGAACAAGAAGCCCTGTTCAAACATGTTGACAATTATTACACGGAACTGTACGAGATCCATACCTGAGCGTGCCCCCTTTAAGCAGTTGAGAATCTTCAAAGCGTCCAATGGTTGCTTGGATTCAAATTTCGATTATCGACATTCCTCTTCAGTGATAGGTTTATCTTTCGCTTCAAAGTCAGCCAGTACATGTGTTAACTCAGGACGGGGCAGGCGTTCGACCACCGGCAACGTAGGAAGGGACGTCTTGTGGGGCTCTTTCTGATACCAGTATACCACACTTGAATAATCATTGCATCTATTGGCGGCATGCCCGTGCGTTCGGATTTGGGGGCGAATTACTCTGATCCGAGGAGTGAGGCATCCCCAGATGTATTCTTTACCTACATCGTGACCCTGACTCTGGACAGACATCGTAGCTGACCAGTCAGGGGGGAAAATG
>DAOUMD010000094.1:0-36217 GCA_034412795.1 Anaerolineae bacterium | reverse complement strand
GTATGTAGGGCGGGTTCGTAACCCGCCATTTGGGGGCGGCAGGCTACGAGCCTGCCCTACATATAGGGACGTTCGTCTGATAACGCTGCTATTTTTTGACAGCCACGGTTCAATGCAGTCCTACCTCTGAGTGAAATCTTTCAAAATGCACAAGGTTATTCTTGGACGCGGCCTTAGTATGAGAGCGAGGTTGAGCGCTCTCCATTCGTCATAGCTGCCTCTTGGAGAAGACGTGCTTGTGGATATTGTTGAGGTAACTCGCATACTTGCCATAATTGGCTTGGTGTTGTGTGTTCTGGGATTGGCGCTCAAGATTCGCGACATTATGAACCGGCCTTTTAAACAGGTCCATTCCAGGGCGCGGGGCGACATCCGACGTGGGGTGCTTTACGCGTTCACGCTCGGTATGGCTCCCTGGGAGAAAGAGAGCACCCGCCGACATTGGATCACCTACTTCCGGGGCATCTTTTATCACCTGGGAATCTTTACGGCCCTGGCCGTCCTGTTCGTCTGCCCGTGGCTGTCCATCATTCCGCAGTTTATCCTATGGCTGGCTATGTTTATGACCCTTATTGGCGCAATATTTGGTTTTGCCGGCATAGTAATGCGCTTGACTGAAAAGGACACACGCGTTCTAAGCGTGCCTGACGATTATTTCTCGGTCTTCCTGAGTTCTTCGTTCGTGGCTCTGGCCTTTCTGACCCTGCTTGTTCCACCAGTACTACCAGTCTTTTATTTGGTTGCCGCTGTAATGTTGGTGTACGTCCCGTTCAGCAAAATCCGGCATTGTGTGTATTTCTTCTATTCCAAATTCTTCTTTGGGTCCAGCTTCGGTCGCCGGGGAGTGATCGGACAGCCTGGTAGTGAGTATGCCGACTGAGGGGGGATATGTCTGAAGAAAAGTTCACCGACGAGCGCTTTAAGCTGACTGACGAAAAGTCGGAGCTGGCGCGTGAAGTCCTCCGTCAGCGCCTCAATCGGCAATTAGAAGCTTCCTTGGAAGTGTGTGTGCGCTGCGGCATTTGCGGCGATTCGTGCCATTACTATGTCGCCAATCCCAGGCCGGAACACGTCCCGGCCTATCGCGCCGAGCAATTGCGTAAGATTTATCGGGGACTTTTCGATCCCGTTGCCAAAGTGGCGCCAGGGTGGGTCGGCGCTGCTGAACTCGACCAGGAGATGGTCGATAAGCTGATGTACGCTGCCTTTGGCACGTGCACCATGTGCGGTCGGTGCGTGCTCAACTGCCCTATGGGCGTGGATACGCGCCATATTATCCGCACCGCCCGCGCTATGTTGACCGCCGTTGATATGACACCCGAGGGTCTCAAGGCCACCGTGAACGTTCATCTGGAAGCGGGCAACAATATGGGGGTGGGTGAAGAGGACTATGTCGAGACCCTGGAATGGATGGAGGAAGAGCTTCAGGCCGAACTGGATGATCCTACAGTAAAGATCCCACTTAACAAGAAGAACGCTCGTGTGGTGTATACCCTTAACCCACGCGAAGTGAAATACTTTCCTTACCTCATTCAGGCTGCTGCCAAAATCTTCAACGCAGCCGGCGAGGATTGGACGATGAGCACTGAGAGTTGGGATGCCACTAACTATGGCCTCTTTTCCGGTGATGACGAGGCAGCGCGCACTATTGCTCGTAACTTGGAACTGGCGGTCAATCATCTGGGGGCTGATGTCTTGGTGATGGCTGAGTGCGGTCACGGCTATCGCTCTCAGCGTTGGGAAGGCGAAAACTGGGTAGGACATTCTTATCCCTTCCCGGTGATGAGTTTCGTGGAGCTCCAGGCGCGGTATATCAAGGAAGGTCGCATCAAGCTGGATCCAGCGGTTAACACCAGGCGTGTTACGTACCATGATCCCTGCAATCAGGTCCGAAACGGCGGTATCATCGAGGAGCCACGTTACATTCTCAGGCACACAGTCATGGACTTCGTGGAGATGGAACCTCACGGTGTGGAGAACTACTGCTGTGGGGGCGGTGGTGGTATGCTTTCTATGTCCGAGTTTGCAAAAGACCGCATTGCTGCCGGCAAAGTCAAGGCTGATCAGATAAGCGCCACTGGTGCCGAAATCGTGGCCACTTCTTGCCACAACTGTCTCGATCAATTGGATGAAATCAAGCGTCATTACAAATTGAAGGTAAAGATCCAAAATCTGAGCGAGTTGGTGGCGGATGCCGTCGTCTGGTCCCGCAAGCCTTCCCCGGTAACGGAGGAGGGGCACTAAAGGTTCTCGTCTACGGCCCAACATCACAGGAGAACAGCCCTTGAATGTCAAAGATGCCAGTGTTTTGATTGTAGCCACTTGTGGGCCTGAGACCCCTGATCGATGTGCGGCTCCCTTCTTTTTTGCTCAAAAGGCAGCAGCTATGGGGGCCAATGTTGGCATATGCTTTATCCTGCACTCTGCATTGTTGCTTAAGCAGGGTGTCGCCGAAAATACCTATGCCAAGGAAGGCGGGCGCCCCATTATCGATTTTATCGCGAAGGCTCTCGAAGCCGGGGTCGAGTTCCACGTTTGTGATGCTGCTCTCAAGATGAATGACATGTCCCCGGATGAACTGATTGAGGAAGTAGATAACCTGGTAGGCCCGAATTTCTTGATCACGAAAGGGCTTGGGGCAGATCTGGTGTTGAACTTTTAGAACGTTTGCTGACAGGTATGTTTCACCCGACAGATAGAGACAAAATTATCGGTCGACAAAGATGGGACATCCTGATGTCAGAAATTATTATTTTACCGGAGGTAAACTATGTACATCGTTACCATTGATATTGAGAAGTGTGAGGCTTGTGGCGATTGCGTGGACACGTGTCCCAGCGAAGCGATAACAATGGCCGAAGAGAACGGCAAGAAGTATGCTATGTACTCGGGAGAACCCGATGACTGTCTGGGCTGTTACTCCTGTGAAGAAGTCTGCGAAGAGGGTGCTGTCACTATCACCGAAATGTAAAGCGCAGTATGGAAGCCGGAAGGATGGAAGGATGGAAAATGTCTCGATGAGTAAATCATCCGGGGCAGAGTCCAATTCTCCAATCTTCCAATCCTCCGAACTTCCAATCTCCAACGAGAATACTTCTCTACCTCGTTTGGTCATTGCCGCGCCCCAGGGGCGTAGTGGAAAGACCACGCTAACCTTGGGGCTGTGTGCGGCTCTTGCAGCGCGTGGGCTGGTCGTTCAGCCTTTCAAGAAAGGCCCTGATTATATCGACCCTTCTTGGCTGACTGAAGCTGCCGGACGCGACTGTCGAACCCTCGATCCGTTTTTCCTTGTCTCTCAGGAGGGGGTGCAACGTGCCTTTCTACGAGGCGTGGTTGGGGCTGATGTCAGCCTGATTGAGGGCAATCACGGGTTATATGACAGTCTTGATGACGAGGGAACCGGCAGCACGGCGGCTGTGGCTCGCTGGTTAGGTGCCCCTGTCGTTTTGGTGGTCAACGCGGCGCGTATGTCGCGCAGCGTTGCGGCGTTGGTGTCAGGCTATCAGGCTTTTGAGCCTGACACTCGCATAGCTGCTGTCATCTTAAACAACGTTGCCCCCGGCATCTCGCTTGGGACACCCAGCCGTCACGAGCGCAAGCTGCGTACTGCCATCGAGCGTCACTGCCGTATACCGGTTGTCGGTGCTATTCCCCGCAGCGACCTGCTCGCGATTCCCGATCGCCATCTGGGCTTGGTACCCCGCGCCGAGGATGATGCGCTCGTCTCGGCCATCGGGGCCTGCCAAGGTGCCGCCGAGCGACACGTGAACCTCGACGCTGTGCTGAAAATCGCCCGAGCCGCATCCCCTCTCCACCACGGAGAAAATTCGGCTGGGGAGGCAACCGTTCAGTCCCCCGGTCATGTGCCACGCCCGGCGCTTGTCCGCATTGGCGTCATCCGCGATCGGGCCTTCACCTTTTATTATCCCGAGAACCTGGAGGCCCTGGTGGATGCCGGCGCGGAATTGGTCTTCGTTGACGCACTGGGTGATACTGGCTTACCCTGTGTGGATGCCCTTTATATCGGCGGCGGATTCCCGGAAATGTTTATGGAGGAACTGTCGGACAACCGACGCCTGCGTCTGGATATCCGATCTGCGGCCAGAAGCGGGCTGCCCATCTACGCCGAGTGTGGTGGGCTGATGTATCTGGCACGGCGCATCGTGTGGAAAGGGCGGTCGGCTGAGATGGTTGGCGTGTTGCCCTGCGACATTGAAGTGGCTGACCGGCCTCAAGGGCATGGCTACGTGATCGCTGAGGCGGCAGACGGTCATCCGTTTCTATCGGCTGGAACCATTATTCGTGGACACGAGTTTCACAATTCGCGCATCGTCAATTCGCAGGAGGATCTGTCCACCACCTATCGGCTGCTTCGCGGTAATGGCCTGGGCGGAGGGCGTGACGGTTTGGTCTACCGAAACGTTCTTGCTTCATATACACACCTGCATGCCTCCGGTTCGCCTGGCTGGGCCGAAGGACTGGTGGCCTGGGCTTGTGCTGACATCAGCGAGGCGGCTTCCGCTTACTAGCTGAATGATGCCTGATCCGCTTAGGCTCTGGCATTCAAATCCAGCAGATTGTGTTCTATGACGTAGCGCACCAACTCGGCGCTATTGTGGACGCTTAATTTACCCATAATGTTGCTGCGGTGTACTGATACCGTTTTGGGGCTGATGACCAGTGCGCGGGCGATTTCCTTGTTGCTTTTACCCTCGACCACCAATTCTAACACTTGGTGCTCACGCTCAGTGAGGCTGGGCCTATCTGACTTCTCATCTTCCGACGCGGCGTAGTCACGCAACAGGTGGCGTGCTACACCGGGTTCCAGAAACGCTCCCTCCTCGTAGACGTGGCGGATGGCCATTACCACCTCGCGCCCCCCCGATCGTTTGAGCACGTAGCCCGAGGCGCCTGCCTGGAGCAACGGTGTCACGTATTCCTGACTGTCGTGTTGAGTCAGGATCAGCACCCTGACTTCTGGATGCGTTTCCTTGAGACGACAGGTGGCTTCCAGACCATCCATCACCGGCATAGCTATGTCCATCAGGACGATGTCGGGCGTAAGTTCTTCTACGCCGACCAATGCTTCACGGCCATTGCTGGCCTCACCTACTACTGTGATCCCATCTTGTCGTTCCAGCAATGAGCGGATGCCATCCCGTAGAATGGCGTGGTCATCTACGATCAACACCCGAATATCAGACACAGACGTCTGTCCTTTCAACAATGGGTACGCGGATGTGCACGCGAGTGCCATAGCCAAGCGCCGAGATGATCTCTATCTCGCCATCTAACACCTCAATCCGTTCTTGCATTCCCATCAACCCCAGGCCTCGTCCACTGTCGGGGGACAGCACCAGCTCGATCATATCGAAGCCTATGCCATCATCCTCTACCTCGACCGTGACAGCCTCATTGCCAAAGTCAAATGAGATCTGGGCGTTGCGTGCCGCGGCATGGCGGGCGATGTTATTGATCGTTTCTTGCACTACTCGGAAAAGGGCCGTTTCTACCTCGGTAGGCAATCGGCGTGGGGGTGACTTCTCCTGTATCGTTACGCGAATACCTGTTGGCTCCAGGCGCGATTGGGCGAACCAGCGTAAGGCGGGCACCAGACCCAGGTGGTCGAGCATGGTGGGGCGTAGATCGAAGATGAGCTTATGGACCCCATCCAGGGTATGCACGACCAACTCTCGCATACTGGTTAGCATCTCCTTCACCTCTGCGAGGTCACTCATCTCCATCCCCTCTTCGGCGGCGTACAGGAGCGCGGTGAGCGCTTGACTGGTGTCGTCATGCAACTCGCGGGCGATGCGCTTACGCTCTTCTTCCTGGGCCGTTATAGCTTTCTTGAGAAGCTCGCCACGCAATTGCTCTTTGTGCTGAACTTCGGCATAGAGACGTGCGTTCTCAACCGCCACCGCTATCTGGCTTCCGATGGCGGTGAGCAGTTCTTGTTCCTCTTCGTCGAATTCACGTTGACGACGGGTGCCCACGCACATGCTTCCCAGTGTGGATCCCTTGGCTGTCAGCGGTACGTGTACTAGTGAACTCAGCTTCTCGCGCTTAAGCGACTCGGCTCGCCGGCCTCGGTAGCGCGATATGTCGGGTACCACGACCAATTGCCCAAATTCCAATACCCCACCACATGCCCCGTCAAGCAGCCCCAGCCGTGAGGCCAGACGGGCAGCCTCCTCCGAGAGCCCACAATGGGCCAACAATTCCAGATCGCCCAACATTTCTTCATGCAGGAAAATCGCCCCGGCGTCGATGCCGGTCAAACGCAAGACTTCATCCAGAGCCTGTCCCAGGATGTCTTCCAGGTCCAACGACTGGTTGACGGTAGTAGCCAGGGCGTTCAGGATAGAGAGTTCTTCATTGCGCCGAACAAGCGATTCCTCTATCTTCTTTTCCTCGGTCACATCGCGTATCATATCGGTTCGCCTGCCACAAACAGTTGCTTTTCTCCGCTCTTCTAAGGAAGCGTCCAAGAATAACTTCCTGTTTTCAGGCCAAAATTCTGGGTGAAGCCCTTCAAAATGCGCAAAGTTATTTTGGGACGCGGCTTAAGCCCCGTTCTGTCAACGTAAAGTACTGTTTAACCCGAGGTAAACACACGCGGCATTATGGTTCCTCTTTAGCACGCCATTTCACCAAGGTGTCAGTTAATCCCTCGACTGTGTGTGTCTCGGCGACCAAGTCTACGCGAACCCCCAGTGCGGAAGCGGCTTCGGCTGTATTCGGATCGACACAAGCTACCGTTAACGGTGACAGGATTTCGGCCATAGATCGATGGTTGAGCGTCTCGGCTAGCGAGCTAAGGCTGAGAGGATCTACGAAAGTTGCCACATTGGCACTCCCGTCAAGCAAGGCTGACAAAGCCACCGGGTCGGGGTTAGCAGGTTGAATGGCATAGGAGGCCACGGTTTCCACCGATGTGCCCTGGGCGCACAAGGCATCTGTCAGCTCTGTCGTGGCCGAAGCGGCGAATGATACAGTGTCAGAGCAGAGCAGAAGTACACGCTGACCAGGTGTCTCACACATTTTGGCAGCTATGTCCCGAATGGCGTCGATAATAGGGATGAAGTCGGCTACCAGGCCATACTCCAACAGGCTTTCCGCCGTGTTGTGGTCCACAACGGCCAATTTGGCCCTGGCCAAGGCTCGCACGTCGTGGCCTAGCGCAAAGAGCCGGTTGATAAAGAAGGAAGCACTATAGGGGCTGGTTAAGATGATCCAATCGTAGGCTTTATTATTATTCTGGGGGTCTGATAGCTCTTTGGGGCAGAGTCTGCTGATGGCAGCATCAAGGGGGCTTGAGTCGGTCACCGGCACGACTTCAGTAGCAGGCAGTTCCAACGGTTCGGCACCTAAGGCCAACAACCGCCAACTGAGTGTACCTGCCTCGGACGATGGCTGTGTGTTCAAGACGCGCAGCCCCAACAGGGGGCGCCGGTTGGGCAGATCGAACCAGCGCAATGTCTCGCGCAAGCGCACGACTTCACCAACGATGATGGCTGCTGGCGGGCGGACGTCAGCAGCCCGCTCGACGATGTTGGCCAGGGTGCCGACTACGGTTTTTTGATTGGTGAGCGTCGCCCGTTCCACGATCGCTACTGGTGTATCGGATGGGCGTCCATGAGCGGTTAGTTGCTTGATGATAAGGGGCAGGTTATGGACGCCCATTAGAAACACGAGTGTGTCCGTGCTGTTGGCAAGACGACGCCAATCGCAGGTTGGGTCTTCGACGAAATCGGCGCGGTGTCCAGTGGCAAAGGCTACGCTGCATGCCATTTTGCGATGGGTGACAGGGATGCCTGCGTAGGCCGGCGCAGCTATGGCACTGGTCACACCGGGGACAATCTCAAAGGGCAGGCCAGCCTTGGCCAACGCCACCGCCTCTTCACCTCCCCGCCCAAATATTATGGGATCTCCCCCTTTAAGCCGCACTACGATATTGCCCGCCCGCGCTTTTTTTATCAGTAAGGCGTTGATCTCGGACTGGGGCGTGGCATGGCAATTGGGCTGTTTGCCCACGTCAATGAGTTCAGCGCGCCTGGCGTAGGCCAGCAGCGAGCGGTTGACCAGACGGTCGTAGATGACCACATTGGCCTGCTTTAGGCACTCAAGTCCACGCAACGTGATAAGGCCGGGGTCACCTGGCCCTGCTCCTACCAAGTAGACGATCCCGCTTTTCATTTACTATCCTCGGTCAACAATTGCCAGGCTCGCACTTTGGCCTCTTCTATCCCTTCCGCCTTGATGATGCTGATCAATTCTGAGTCTACCAATCGGAATGCAGCTTCCTGACGATCTTTTTCCTGTGTGTAGCGTGATCGCAGCTCTGGTCGCAGTTCGGCCAGCAAGGCCGCCAACTCGCCATATTCGGGGCCTACCAGAGTCTCCAGTCGCTCACGCAGCCGCCTGGCCAACGCTGGACTCGTGCCACCGGTGGAGACTGTTACAGTCACATCCCCACGCCGTATGACGGCCGGCATAATGAAATGGCAGTGCGCTGGGTCGTCTACCACGTTCACCAGGCAGCCGTGCCGTTCCGCTTCCTGCCAAATAGTCTGATTGACATCGGCGTCATCAGTGGCGGCAAACGCAAGAAATGCGTCGGACAGGTCACCGCCGTGGTAGGGGCGCCCGATGATGGTTATGCGTCCGGCCTTGGCCAGTGCCTCCAATTCAGTCGTAAGCGCTGGGCTGATGACCGTCACGTGCGCGCCTGCTTCCAACAACTCTTCCACTTTACGTGTGGCGACGTTGCCTCCGCCCACCACGATGGCCTGTTTTCGCTCTAAGCCGATTAGGCAGATTGGGTAAGTCTTCACAAATGCATTATATCTAATAAATAAGCTTCCCGCAATTGACACTCGTCACATTATGAGGACACGCTCGGTCCCAAATCGCTGGGGCTGGAGTTCGATCTGACCAAGTCAGCTTGATGTTGTACAATCTCAATTCCGTGGTATAATCCCAAATGCAACATAGACCTCGAGTACTGCCGATAGCTCGAGGAGGATTGCAGAGACAGGTATGCAAGATCAACTAGGCCTTCTCAATCGCATCTCTGACGAATTAAATAGCGACCTGGATCTGGACAATATGCTGCAGCGGGTTCTAAATCTGACCGTGAAGCACCTGGGGGCAGCACAAGGAAGCATCCTCCTTTTCGATGAGCAACAGAGGGTGACCAATCATATCCTGATGCGTCGTGACCTCACAGAGGCCGGTGAGAATCGGGTCGTTGGGCGTGTGCTTTCCGAGGGATTTGCCGGCTGGGTAGTCACTCACAAGCAGGGAGGCATCATCCATGACACCAATGAGGACTCTCGCTGGATCACGTTTCCCGATCAGCCCTACGATTATCGCTCAGCTATGGCCTGTCCGCTGCGCCGACGCGAGCGAGTGGTAGGCGTATTGACACTGGTTCACCCCGATCCCAACTTCTTCCAAAGCGAACACCTCTCACTGCTCATGGCTATTGCTGGTCAGTCTGCCATCGCCCTGGAAAACGCACAACTCTTTAAGCAAACCGAAGCGGAGCGGGCCCGTTTGTGGACCATCCTGAATAGTACCCAGGATGCGGTCGTAGCTACTAACCCCTCCGACCGGTTGCTACTTTTAAATCCTGCGGCCAAAGATGCATTTGAAATCGAAGACGATGATTGGGCCAATCGATCACTATCCGAAGTGATTGACAATCAATCATTGGTGGATCTGTGGACTCCCTCTCCGCCTATGGTAGGAGAGATACCGCTAAAAGATAAACGCACCCTATGGGCTAGTGTCACTGAAGTGCCCAGCGTAGGCCGGGTAGCAGTTTTGCGTGACATCAGTCAGTTCAAAGCTCTGGACCAAGCCAAATCCGAGATTATCACCACCTTCACCCATGACCTGGGTGCTCCTTTGGCCGTTGTCAAGGGCTACGTCGAGTTGATCAAGATGGATGGCCCTCTCAACAAGCAGCAAGTGCACGACTTGAAAGGCATTACTGAGGCCGCCGATCAGATGAAGGCCATCATTGAGGACTTGTTGGAGCTGGGCCAAATTGAAGCTATCGAAGACTTACGCACTGAAACGTTGGTTTTGGGCGACATCATTGAATCGACAGTCGCCTCGTTTCATGCCTTGGCCGAGGTTAACACGATTGAACTCTTCCTTGAGCCATGCAGTCAACAGATGATGGTTGAAGGAAATCCATCTTTGCTTGCTCGTGCTCTTGACAATCTGGTGGAAAACGCCATCAAATACACGTCCCCCGGAGGACGGGTAACGGTGAGTGCTAGTTGCCAACAGGGCGAGGTGATCGTAAGCGTCGCTGACAATGGCCCTGGCATCTCAGAGCAAGACTTGCCTCGGGTGTTTGAGAAATTCTTTCGAGCGCGTGAGCACCAAGACCATACCGGTACAGGTCTAGGGCTGGCTATTGTCAGGTCTATCGCTGAGCGACACAGTGGGCGCGTGTGGGCAGAGAGTCAAGCCAATCAGGGTAGCATCTTCTCAATAGCGCTTCCTTTGGTTTGCGAGCCCGTTGATCAGCCTGTGAGATAGGTCCAGGTACTGGCCTGCAGTAGGCTGCGAGAAGCTACTTCATCTCGAAATATCACCACCGCCCGAAGACCTTTCGTAGGTGGCGTGCCATACGCCCCAGTGCACCTTGATCCCCATTTACAATCCCCGGCTGCCGTTTGGCGAAGTCCAACAGATGCGCACGCGGTTTGTCTTGCTCGTCGTAGTCAATGCGCGCATACGTCAGATGGTGACGTGGTATAATCTGGTCGTGGCGGGCAAAAAGCTCTTGCCAGACGTTCGCTTCGGTGGGATCACATCCACCTAGCCACCCCCAAGTGCCGCAATTGACCAGCGTGGTGCCATCTTCCAACGTCTCCAGGCAGGGACGGTGCGTATGGCCAAAGACAATGACGTGCGCTCCTTCAGCAGCGGCAACCCGAGTCGCAACTCGGCGCATTGATGCTTGAATCTCCTCAATTTCCGCCCGCGCGATCTCTATCGCTGACTCATCCGCAGGTGGCACAGGCCATGCAAAAATGCCGGGAGGGCTGACGGCAGGTACGAGTAGTTGTCCGGCACGCGTGTGGAACTCACGCCGGAAGTCAAGGGAAGTGCGATAACGCCTTGATAGGTCCTGGCAAGCAGTAGCATTGCCCAATTGGCGAAACAGCGTGTCGAGTGAATCGCTAGCTGCGCTCTTCTCATTCGTTCCCGATCCCGGAACACAGTTGGCCAACTTCAGAAGCATTTCGGCGGCAAATGAGAAGTCCCATTGAAGGCCATACCAGGCCAACGAAGTCAATGGCTTAAGGCTATCGGCCCATATTCGCTCTCGCTCGATGGCGTTAAAAAACTCAATGACAAACTGCGAGCCGGGTGGGTATTCCAATTGGTCGGTGTCGTCTTGATCTCGCGGGTCGTCGAAGTTCTCCCAGCGGTTTAGTTGCTCAGTATATTGATGGCCGTGCTCGACGAAGATACCTTCTCGGCTCACGTACCTCTCGGCGAAGAGCAGCATCGAAGCACGCTGACCAGTTGCCCCTAGCACTTCTCGTAGTCTCTGTTTAACGCCTGGCCAGTAGAGATTTACGTCGTGGTTGCCCTTGATGAGGGTCATCCGACGGCGGGGCGCTTCCACCTGAATGAAGTCCGACAATGCGTCGAAGACAGTCGGGTGACCGGCGGTGATGAGGTCGAGGCGCTTAATCGAGCTTTCCTGCGAGGAATCGTGGTAGGCTTCGGGCGGGTACGTGCGATGGGGGTCAAATTGGTCTACGGCCGGAACTTGAAGAAACTCAAAAAAGTCGCCATTGATGATCAACTCGACTTCTTTGCAGTCCCTGTCACTTTCAGCGCGAATAGCCTCCAGAAACTGGGCGAAGGTTTTGTCAGCGATAAAGTCTTCGAGAGGGTTCTGGGTGATGTCTGGAGGGCCTGCCCCCAAGTGGAAATCGCTTACCACGATCTTGAGTTTGCCTGACACGTGATCTGCGCCTCCCTGCACGACCCATCCGTGATATTCTCCGTCGGGACTTAATATCCGTTAGGGATGATGCTAAAGTAACGCAATTATAGCAGCTTTCTGCAAGGAAGCCAACGCATTGCCGGGATATAAATCTTGCAGTGCAGCAACTCATCACTATGCCTCAGCCCCTCACAGCAAAGATGTAGGCTCATGTTCAGAACAAGTGACAGTATGGTGAGATACGATGAATAGACTTTCCCGAATTTGCTTCTGCTTTCGTACGTTCGCACTTGTTCTGAACATGAGCTAAGATGTAACTCACAGACGGTGACACGCATCTCAGTGGACGGGCAGCATTACGTGGTCACCAATCGTGGCACCTTCTACATTGAGGACCGGCACACGCTTTCCGGTAGACTGGTCGTACAGGCCAACAGCAATCGAACGTACGCCGATCATCTCCTCTGACACCGGAATCTTGATTTCGTCCGTTACTACCTCGCCAGGCAACCAGCCGGCTGTGGGTGCTTCGCCTCTCTGTGGTTCCTGATCTACCTGGGTTACGATTTGCTGTGACTCGTCCAGCAGATGCACAAAAACCTTGTAGGCCGTATCTATCTCGCTCTGTGCTTGCCAGTAGAGGTTCAATCGCACCAGGTCGCCCCCCCCAACACGTGATTGATCTAGATCGTAACCTAGCAGCGTCACCTGCCTGCCGTAGTTGGCCCCCACTTGGTGCATGATTGGTGGTACCTCGAAGTAACGTTTGCGCCCCATTACCTGTATCTGCCCCAAGACCCAATCCCCCAGGATTGTGTCGCTTCCCGCATCTAGTAGACGCATTCCCAAGTTATAATCGCCTGTTTCCACATCGGGAGGCACATTTAGATCTACGGGAGTGCGCACCACCGCCCCGGCCGGCCAGTCGCGGGTTGGATAATTCGCACCACCAAGTGGTTGTAACTCGCTCAGTGACCAAGTCTGTTCCCCTTGTCCCATCCCAACGATAACCGCCAGGTTTCTAGAAGGTGGCTCCTTCGCCTGCCACCACAGGTTAAGAGTGGTCTGGTCACCGGGGCGCAGTGGGCCGGTGAAGCCTGGATCAAAGCCGAGCAACCACATACCATCCCCAAGCTCATGGTCAAGTCGTTCCAGGATGGGCAATGTTGCCGGGTCAGGTGGCGTTGAGGGTGGCTTCACCGTTACCTCTCCCAGCGTCACTGCCAGGTCCGCACCAATCCCGGATAATGCGGGGGCTAGCCTCCGACCGTCGCTTCTAGCAGCGTAGAGGATTGTCTTCAGCCGGTAAGTTCCAGGCAGCGTGGTCGGATCAATCGGCACCAGATAGTAGTCTCGTTCCGTCGTGCCAACTGACCACGCTCCTGTCGCCTGGTGCCAGAGATTGTTCATCAATGGCTTGTCAACCTGGCCTGCCCTATGACCGGTCCTATCTTCAATCCACAGGGCCACCTGATAGTCCTCAGGGAAGTCGGCTGCCTTATGCCAGGCCAGTTCCACCCAAAGCAAGTCATCCGCGGCGACATCTTGGTCCATTGCTGTGCCTACCAGGACAAGATTATTCTCGAAAGGCACATTGAGGGCGTCCATAGGAGCAGGACCGGTCATGAACCCCTTGGCCTTCAAATCGAAGTAGTCCACGTCGAAGTATTGATGCTGCGTGCGGCCGCCACGCGTTCCCCATTTCTGGAGAGCGTAGTCAAATACGTGCTTGGGATCAGCTCCTGTGTGTTTGCTGACCTTCCAGCGTATCACGCCAATGCGCGTCTTTCCGTTGGCCAATTGCTGTAAATCATCGAACAGCGTGGCTTCGTCGTCCCAGATATAGGCGTAGGCAGCCTGACCTTGATACAGGAAGGCCAGGGTGGAACTCTCGGGAAAGAGGGCGCCCGACGCGGAATCTATCGGCAGAACATAGCCGGTCTCTTCATCTCCTTCGACAGCCATAACATCGGCCAGTACAAAATCATGTATGTGGTTGGCGAGTGCCGCGGCTTCATTGTTCAAAGTACGCAGATAATAGGTCACATAGGTATGTCGTGCTCGGATAGCTATTGATGAGAATGCGATGATCAATACACTGGCTACCGCGACCAAGCGCCGCCAAGCGACCTGGTCTTTGGCTATCGCCATCAAAGGTATTACCAATCCTAATCCGGCCAATGCAAAAGTCGGTATTGCTGTGCCGATAGCTCGTCGCAGGTGAGGCACAGCTCCCTCAGGAGCGATGATGCTTGGTACAAGCATTGCCGCCCACCACACGGGCAACAGCAGGAATTCGGGCTGGCGCCAGCGCCACAGTGCCAGGATCAGTCCTATTAAGAAGAGCAGTGCGGTTAAGTCATCCATCGCCTTAACGATGCGATGGGTCCCTACATAATTTATGTGAGGTAGAAAACCAGCTATGTTGCCCAGAATACTTCTGAATAAGGTCCCCCAAGGGTCCCCACGATTGATAGCTGGGCTGAGAAAGGTAAATTGCCCAGCCCGGCTTCCCACTTCACCGGCTCGGGAAGCAAGTGTGACAAGCAAGGGGGTGTAGAATATACCGCCAATCAAGGCAATGGTGATCAACCGTCGGAAATGTTGTCTCAGAAACGATCTTTGACCACGGGCGGCCCAATCAAGCAAAAAATAGACAAGCAATAGGAAAGGTGTTAGTTTGCCGGGCACGTAGGTATATGCCGTCAAGCCTAGAAGCGTTCCGCTTATCAGGATAGAAAGTGAATTGGAGGAATGTAGTGACCACCAAACCGCTGCCAGGCAGGCTGTTTGCACCAAGACGGCAAGTGGTTGGGGAAAAGCTTGGCGACTGACAGTGACGTACCAACTGGCGATGGCTATTCCCAGTCCGGTAAAGGTGCTAACCGCTAGCGTGGGCCATTGTCCCAGACGGGAAAGAAACAAGTAGTATATAAACTCAAGAGCTACGGCGGCACTGATTACACTGAGCAATGCTGTAAGCATGCGCGCTTGCAAGATGCCTGGGCCGAACAGGCCGAATGTGAGAGCCATTAAATAGGCGTAAAGGGCCCCCTCACCTCCTTCATGAGGTGTGATAAGATAGAATTGCCCTCCCAGGATCGATTCAGCATCAAGAGCCATATTTGCTTCATCGGGGAAAAAGGCAGGAGGGACTTCCTCCAGACCACCATAGATGCGAAATAGAGCAGCCGTGGTTAGCACCAACAGTAGCCCGATCAGATTCCAGTGAGACTGTCGTATCCAGATTCTCACTTGATTGAAACCTTTCCGATGAACACAACGTTATCCCTTTCGAAAGCGCCAGATGATCTGAGAAGGGGCAATCTTTTCTGTGTCGATGAGTCATACATACCGGCTACCAGGATGTATTCATCTGTGGGGATCGATTCATCTAAGTGGATCACGTGGAGGTCGGGCACAACTTCGCCAGGGCTCCAGGCATAAGTGGGCAAATCGCCGTTAGGTATGTGGTCCGACTGGGCGCGTAACTGACCGGCCGAGTCAACCAAATGAACAAAGGCTGTGTATGACGGTTCGACTGCCTGGGTGGATTGCCAGAAGAGAGTTGTCCTTAGTTCTGCGCCTGGGTTCAAGGAAGATTTCGTTAATTGCGTACCCCCAAGAGAAATGCCATCCGCAAAATGCGCCTCGACGGATTGTGCTGAAGCTGGTACTTTGAATTGTCGCTGTTTTGGACCACCCTCAGCGATACCCCACACTTTCTCTACTTGCGCAATACCAAGTAGCGTGCCATCGGCGGGAAGCCAGCCTTGCCACATAGAATCTACAATCGCAGGACGCAGCCGGGTGTGTGTGTCCCAAGGGTCGGGATGGGTTAGTACCCCAACTGCCAGTTGGTAGGCAGGTAAGGGGCGCGTATTCCATGGAACAGCCTCGACGTGAACGCGAACTACTTCATCTGGCCGCCAACGACTGGTGGGATACCAAACTGTCGTCGCTGGTTCCTGTAGCGTGGCCCCCATCAACTGGCCCTTCTCATCAAGTAAGTATAATGTGATCAGATAATTTGATTCGATCTGGCGACGTGGACGAAAGAACAGATCTACCTCTACTTCGCTTTCGCGATCAGTTATCAAATTGTATCCCAGGAATTCTAGATCGCTGCCAAAGATCACTTGCGTATGATATTGGAAATCTGAGATATCGGCTCGCGCAAAATCAAAAAAAGTATCTGGCAGTGGCAAACCGGGCATCTCATGGCGAGACAGTACCAAGTATCCGTCCGTAGCAGCTAGCACCCCAAAAGCAGACTCAGGTCCCACCAGGGATTTCAACTGCTCATTTAGGTTAGGTAATTCAATCAGTGAAGACACGTCAACCAGTATATAATTGACGAGCGGGATGTGGCTTGGAAATCCGTAGATCTCAGGGCGGTCGCTGAAGAAAGGAGCGATATTGGGTTGAACCAACAATGGGGCATCCGCTGGCACCAACTGCATTAGATCTCGTACCCGCCGGTGATGAGCAGTAACTTCTGGTGGTGAGAAGGATCGAGACAAGGGAGAAAACCCACGATAGTAATGATACGTGCACGAGAACCCTAAGATAATGAGGGACAGCGTCAGGGTGACATGCCTATACAACGATTCGTTCGAAAAGAAATGCCATCGACTTAACATAACTTTCAGCCAGCGTCCCAATCTTTCAACTCCGTACACAGCAGCAACAATCATAAACGGTACAATGGGGGCGGCGTAGTGAAATTCTTCAGCGCGTGTCTGGCTAAGGCGGTTGCTCAGCAGATTCACAGCAAGTGATGGCGCGGCAAGTATCAATGTGAGGGGGGCGAGTAGACTCGTGAAGCCGAGCGGAACTAACAACCTCAGCGCGTAATCGCCTGCCTGGGCGTACTCCCAAACCTGAGGCAATATTTCACCAGAACCTGTTATAAGTGTGTTCATCATCTCGACAGGGGTGTTTCCTAACCATGCGTAGCGAAAGAACTGTATATTTTCACCGATAGGGCTAAATAGTGGTTGCACCCAGAAAACACCGGCGAAGAACCAAGCCAGTCCCAGGGTAGCAAAAGCTAACCCAATTCTCCAACGACGTTTTCTAAGAATCGCATAGCCGCCGACGAATGCAAGTATTAGCCCCATTTCCTCTTTTGTGCTCAAAGCCAGGAGTGAAAAGACAGCGAAGAGACCAAGACGATCTTGGTCCAAGAAGTAAAGGGCGAACAACCAAAAGGCAGCGGCCAATACGCTTGGATGAAACTCATATAGAACGCCTGATTGCAAGGCAGGGAAGAGCAAATAAGCAATGGCGAAAATAACACCGGCTGTGGTGCTTTGTAGATGAGTGCGCGCCAGCCAGTAAGTAGGGAGAGCCCCGGATGCGACAGTGATCGCCTGAAGCCACAGCAGTGTTTCAGGCCGTGGAAAAACCCGATAAAGTGGGGCTATCAGAAAAAAGATTGGCTCAATATGAATCCCCAGACGATGAGTGACAGGATAGGCGTAGGTAAAAACAAGGGGTTTGCCGTGAGCGGTGTTCCACATCGCCTGACACATGTTAGTCAGGTCATAGCCGTTCATGCTGAACGAAGATAGTAACCGCACTGAGATCAGGCCGAAGACAACAGCAAAGATGAATGCTAAAAAAGCGACGATCAGTGTTCCAATGTCGATCGGAAGCTGTCGCCTCATGGTTTAACTCCGATGGAACGTAGGGGGATGGAATCAGTGGCCTGCACATTGCCTGATGTAGTGCGCAGCCGTTCATCAGTCCTCGGATCATACATTCCCACCAATATTGTATATTGCCAAGGCGGTACGTCTTCGTCTATAGGCACCAGATATTCGTCGGTAATGATCTCGTCTTTGACCCAGCCTGTGGTTGGCAATGTGCCGTCGCCTGGCACGCTGTCCCACTGCCCTCGGATGATGCCGTCTGGGCCAACGACGTGTACGAAAACTGTGTATGAGATATCCATCTCGTCCAGCGCGCGCCAATAAAGGGTTAGCGGGAAAGCTTCGCCGGGTGCCACGCTTTCCTGCGGCAGGTCGTAGCCGATGAGATTAACCAAGCTGCCTAAATCTACCCCAACCGGATGTTGTACCTGCGGTGTGTCAAAGCGACGTGTGCGCTCCACAAATTCCAGCTTGCCCAAAATCACCCGGTCAGAGACATACTCATTCGTTGTCGAGTCCACCAGACGCATGCTCAGCAGGTAAAATCCAGAGCGCGCGGCGGGTGGCATTTGCAACTGGTGTACGTCGACCAACACTTCTCCCTGCCGCCACTGGCTGGTAGGATATTCCTCGGAAGCCAAGCGGTCTGACCAGCCACCCCCTTCGTTTCCAGCCACACTCTTGGCATCAAGGTTGACTTTGTAATCCGCATCTATGGGACGGGTAGCTCGCCAGTAGAGTGTTACCGGCAATCGCTCGCCAGGTCCTACCTTCTCGGTACCCAGATCGTAGCCCATAAGCTCCAGGCCGGGTGCCGCCGACATTCGCAAGGTGTGTTGCATAGTGATCTCTTTTGGACGCGGCATTTGGTGAGCGGGCGTTATGCTCACTTGTCCTATATTGCGTGCAACGCCAAAAGTCTCACTGGTGTCAAACGAGTACATCGCTACTTCCAGATTGTACACACCGGGTGGTGTGCCTGGTCGGAGGGCCAGCCGATATTCGTCTCGGACATAGGTGCCCGGTTGCCATTGATTGGTACGCCACATGCCCCCTATGGGCAATCGGTCTACCTGGCCCCACACGTTGCCCATCTCATCTACCAGTCGGACGTATACGTTGTAATCATTGCGAATGGGTGACAGGGTCTCCCAATAGAGTGTGACAGACAGCTCGTCATCGGCGCGAATACTCTCGTCTGGCATATCAAACCCAACCAGACGTAGCGCACCACCTAGCACTGTCCCGACTGGGTACTTCACCTCCGCTGGCGGTTCAGTGCTGACCACGGGGCCTGGGTAAATCCAGGCATAATCCACGCCCCCTAGCCGAACGGTGTGCAACGGTTCGCGATCTTCAAAATACGAAAGCAATTCCTGGCTGGGAAACCCTCGCTGTACTTGGTTGACGTAAAAAACTGTGTGATCAGCTCTCAGGGCTGGCTCGTTGTTGGAAAGATCTACGGTGTTGCCTTTGAAGAAGGGTGCGAATTGGAAGCTATACCAGGAGGCGACTGTTTCCTGTGATGCGCCGGGCAACTGATTAAGGTACGCTGCTGCTTGATCTAATCCTTCTCCCCAGCCGACGTTAATCAAGTAAGGTGCAGTACGTCCGTTACCTAGCAAGGGGTTGAAATAGTCAAAATAGTAAGGGTGGTAGAGCGACACAAATAGAATCTGCACTCCCAAAGCTACGCCTAGAACCCACTTCCATCTTCCTTTGAGCCGCGTCCAATTAGTGGATGCCAATCGGCTGGTAACCCAAACCAGGGCAATTGCTGCCAACAAGTCGAGGGCTAAGTAGACGGGCAAAGCATAACGGTCGCCACGTCGCCCAACAATAGAGACCGGGGCGATGAAGGCGATCGCATAAGCCCAAAGGGCAAGCAGCAACACGCGATGGCGCCGCAGTCGCCAGGTGGCAACGATACCTACCAGTATGCCAATCGTCGTCAGTGGCGTGAGGTGGAAGGGTATGCTGATGAGATAGTACAGAGGATTCTTGTCAGAATTGGTGGGTCCCCAGAACACGCCGCTGGATGGATGGGTTGTGTTGATGGCGACGCGAACGTTGTTGGTGATCAAGCGTAGGGCGCGGCCAGGGTTTACCCACATAGAAGGCCATAGCGCGTAAAAGGCCGCGACCGCCACGACCGCCCATATACCTGACGCTATCAGGAATCGGCGCCACCGTGCAGACGCTTTGAGCCCGTTTGGCCGAGCGCTGTCGCCGTCTGATCCCATTAGCGTATTGTCTGCGGGGTGTAGGGCGTAGATCAACCCGGTGATGAGCAGGATGGGACCAAGAATGGCCCCTGGTGTTTTGCTGAGTGTCGCCAGTGCACCGGTCAGCCCCGAGAGTATTAGCCAACCCCAGTGTGCTTCCTTTAGATAAAGGAGGAATGCTAAAAAGGACAGGAACATAAAATACGTTAGGGGCGCATCCACATGTATGATGCGAGAGTTTGCCATGAAGAAGGGTTCAAAGGCGATCAAGAGAGCGGCGACCAGAGCGATCCGCCTGTCTACAAGGCGGCGCATTAGCAGGTATATCCCTAATATCGCCAATGATGCTACCGCAACCATCGGCAGTCGGGCAGCCTTGATATAGGCAAGCGGGTAATCTGTGACGTGGCGCAGCGTCGAGGCCAGGTCTGGTCCGGCCGCCGGTAGGGGAGCCCATCCCCACTCGTGCAGCAAATAGCGTAGCCACAGCCCCAGACCTCCGAGAGCCATGGTGGGCACACCGGGATAACCAAGGAGAACCGCCTGCTTCCAGTTTCCGTTCAGCACAGCGATGAGAAATCCGGCTGCAAAGCGGAGTTGGTCATCTTCGTCAGCGGTGAGGAACACATTCAAGCTCAGCAGGCGTGGTATCAGGGCCAGCAGGAAAACGCCCAACGGAATTGCCCAAATCAGCCAGCGGCGCTGCACACCGGCATGGCTCCGGGAGTGTTCTGCGGAAAAGGTGCCAGATGCCGCATCACTACTTTTTGGATATTTGGTTATCTCCTCGTCCAGCGGTATGTCTGTCGTCACTTAGCGAAATCCGTATAGTGTCCAATTTCCAATTGGGTCAACGTCACGTTGTCATTGGTACCTTGCAGATGATCTGTGTACACTGGCAACCGTTCCATCGTTTCCGGCAGGTACATCCCGGCGATGAGCTGATAGTGTCCATAGGGCAGGTCGTCCGGCAGCGGCAGACGGTGGCGGTCAGGGATCACGTCGTCGGGTGACCAATCACCAGTTGGCAAGTAGCCGTGTAAGGGCTGACCGTCGTGCTGGGTAACCAGGCGTCCCTCTGGGTCGAGCAGTTGTACAAAAACGTGATAGTTCTCGTTCACCGGCGAGTCTGCCTGCCAAAACAGAGTCACGCCCAGTTCCTGCGCTTTGTCTGCTCTGGGGTGCAACTTGTCTCTTTCTTCAGGCTTGCTGCCCTCTATAGCGTAGCCAAGCAGATCTATCGAGTCGCCCACCTGGGCATCAATGCGGTTCGGGACCTGGTCTTCTGACGTCCGCCGCCCTATATAAATAACATGGTGATCGTCCCACACTTGCTTTACCAAATAATTGCTTTCGACCCAAGCCATATATTCGTCCAAATAGGGCAAACGCAAAGCCCAATTTGCCACTGCTTCCACGGGGTAGGCTTCTGATATGGCAATTAACCTTTCGCTGGTTTGTCGACCACTGTTAATAGCTACCTGAGCTACATCTCCCAATGGGGGCGGGGTTTGCCGTCCGGCCATAAAAGGCAAGAGCAAGTTATCGCTGATAATGTTGTCGGTGGGATAAGTGACCCGTTCCAGAAATGCAATCGCATCAGCTTCGCGTCCAAAACTCGCCGCCCGTGCGGTTTGGTTGGCCTGAATTGCGCCGGGTAGAGCCAACAGAAAAACCACCACGCCAATCAGTCCCAACGTACCCCATGCCCAGTGTCGTTCCCGTAACAACGACGCTGTCTCAGCAAAGCCGATGCCGGCCAACAGTGCCAGCGGCGGCAGCAAAATGACTATATGATGGAAGAAAAGAGGTGAATGGAACAACACGCTAAGGATATTCACGGCCAGCCATAACCCGAGAGGGACCAGCGTTTCCCCCCGTGTTTTATGTATCAACAACGCAACTCCGGTCAAAGCCAATCCAATAATGCCCCAGTGTTGTTTAAAAAACAGCCCAAGCTGGGTCACATTGTCGGTCAGGTGCCAGGGGAAAGCCACCCGTAGATCAAAGCGAAAGGCAACCGCTTGGTCATAAAACGCCGCTGGATCATACATCAGCAAGGATAAAAGGACGGGCAGCAGGCCAGCCAACCCCCACACGGCCGCCGCTGTTGCGATTGCAGACCATCTTCTTGGACTATGCCAATGCCGGGCCACGATGAGCCACAAGATGGCTACCGCAACCAGTGGGTTCATAGCCTTTATCAGTAAGCTTAGGCTCAACGCCAGACCGGATAAGGCTAACCACTTCTTGCCACCATGCCGCCAGTAGGTCAGGGCTAAGGCTACTGCAAGACTGCTCAGGGCCACGGATGGGATTTCCCCTATCGCCATGCGGGATAGAAGAAAGGCCGAAGGGGCCAGGCTAAAAATCACAGCAGCCAGCAGTCCAGCCAGCCAACTGTGCAACAGCTTGCCTGCCCACGCCAGACTGATGAGCGCCAAGCCCATAAACGCTAATACCAGAGCTCGCCCGGTGGCCAAACTGACCCCTGCCAGTTCAAAAGCCCAGCCCAGCGCTACAATGAAAAAGGGGGTTGAGACAGACACCGTCTCGCTATACAGGGGATGGCCGCTGTGCACTAGCCAGGCCCACATCAGGTAAGCGCCTTCGTCATTGGAAAGGCTGAAAGCATTCAGGTTTCCGGCCCGCCATACGATGGAGACAACGACAACTAAGGCAATAAGTAGAAGATAGACAGCCTGCAACTGCGGCTGGTTGAGCATAGACGAGGGATAGGAACCAGGTCTTTGGGCAACCTGTTTCCCAGTCTTTTGATCACCTCCGTCTTGCATTCCTCGTCTAGCGTATGTAACCCCGGTATGTGCAGCGTTTGTCATGTCTGCCCCATCTTGGATATGGTCTGGCTACTTTTTGTTGGGCAGCGTGTCCGGGTCTAGAGTGCCGGCTCCCCACTCTTCCGGGGGCAACTCGCGGGTCAGGTCCATCTCGATCACGTCCATCAGCCGTCCGTTGAGTTCCATCTGGCGGATGCGCCGCCAGCCATAGCGTGCCACGTGTGTGCTGGCCGTCTGGTGCAGCCGCCAGTTGGTATGTTCAACCACAGCGATCAGGTGGTCAATCTCTCGCTCTCGACAGAAGACAACTGAAGTATCGAATAAACCTGAGCCAACTTTTTGCCCTCGGTATTCCTTGCGCACACCCAGGAAAAGGAATTCAGCGTCTTTTTTCTTGGAGACCTGGGTTGTATCATTTTGTTGTTGCTGGTCGTTGGCGCCGTTGTCGGACGTCGAATGCTTGTGCCCGACTCCCATTTTGGCCGGGTAGCGCCACGATTGATACACGTCAAGCATAAGGTGCGGGTGAGTTAGCAAGCGGGGAATAATCGAGAGCAGCAATTGCACCGCACGGCGGCGTTTCAGGTCACGGAATAGCTGACCGGTGCTGGTACTCAAGATTGCTACACCAGCGACCACGTCATTATCCAGGGCGGCCACGCCGAACCCCCATTCCGAGGAGCAAATTTCTGCATACAGCGTGGTCAGAAACGACTTACCCAGGTTGGTAAGCAAGGTGCCGGGCTGGCCTTCGATATGGATCTGGGCAGCCTGACTTGCGTGATGTGGCTCCAAAAGTTTGTATCGCACCAAACAATTCCTCCCGACGGCGTCGCATGACCCCGAGCGCTGTGTGGATCTCGCCTCCGCTAGTTGCTCACTCGCGTGGTTAGACTCGGCAAGTATACATTGCCGGGCGCTCTATCGCAAATCATTTAAGGAATAGCTACAAAGGGGTGTTGCGTCATTGCTCTGGAGCGAATTCACGGGTATCCGTCAATTCAATTGCGCTGGCTTTGCCATCTTTATCGTCTAGGCCGTTCAGCCCATCAAATGGTTGATCTCAGGCTCAGAACCCCAGGTCGGACAGAGCACGCGAAAAGTGAGCGAAAGCGGGCTGTTGGCGGAAATGGACCAGATGGGCCAGACAGCGACAGTCAGACGCGCCGAAGTTGGCCACTGGCACCCGCGCGCCGGGAATAGCCCGCAGTGCCGAGGCCCACACACATTCCTTACGCTTGTTCTCCTCGGCCCACCAGATTTCGACTAATTCTGCTTGGGTCACTAGATAGTCAATATGCCAATGATAGCTCTTGTTGGGCCGTCGGTGGTAGGCGAGACGAGCCGCCAGCCCCCCCCGTCCCAGGGCGCTGCCAGCATAGGCATACCAACCCGCCGGGAATTCAAAGGTCCCTAGCTTGCCGATGGTGATCGTCGTGGGGTGGGCCAGGCGCATGATTAGCACGTAGCTCCCCGGTCTTGAAGGGGCCGCGTCGTTGATACCTAGATCTTCTCGGTCTCCGATCGGTTCCACACCATCACCGTTTGTAGGTCAATTTAAGTTTCGCTTCCTGAACGTAATGCCATAAGTTTACCATAGATTGGTCTTGTACACAACGCAGGCAAATCTGAGGTAGTTATAGGTAGTGTATCTTTAAGGGTGCCGAAAAACCTTGTCATACGCCAGGTTTTGTAGTACAATGCGGACAGTGGTCGAAGTCAATGGCGGTGTTGTGTTCGCCATTGGGCGAGTCCTGGTTCAAAAATCGAACAAAATTAGAACATCAGGAGGGATAATCGTATGACGCACATTATCACGACTCTTTGTACCCGTCAGGGCGACTGCGTAGAAGTTTGCCCGGTTGACTGCATTGTTCCGGGAGCCAAGGATGATGCTGATTGGGGCAAATATTTCTACATCGACCCCGACACCTGCATTGACTGCGGTGCCTGTGTCCCCGTCTGCCCACCGGAGGCGATCTTCCCCGAGGAGGACGTGCCGAGCGAGTATGAGGCTGACATCAAGATGAACTACGATTACTTTGAGAGTGGACCTGGCTATTGGGACTTCGATTTGGAGGAGGAAAGGGTCGAACGCTAGGTAGTGTTGACATTTGTGCATTCCCAGAGGTGCATTTCGTTATTTGTTGCGGCGTTCTCAGGCGTAAAGACTCAAATGTCAACACGGCCTAATAGGGCTCGCTAGAAACAGTGCGAGGCGAGCTGACCCTCGCTTGGAGGTGGTACCAAACTACTTCTCCAGCGCCGATAATGTTGTAATTGGGCGGGTGGCGTCACGTTTTACGGCGTCCCCGCCCTTTTCCCTGTCACGTAGCTACTCAGCCTTGAGGAGGTATTTCTTCCTTGACACACACCGATCCCAAACGGGTGATGGTCATTATGGCCCACCCAGACGATCCTGAGTTTTTCACCGGCGGCACGATCGCGCTCTGGGCGCGGGTAGGGGTAGAGATTATCTACCTGATCCTCACCAATGGCAACAAGGGCAGCGACGACCCTAAAATGACGCCGGAACAGCTTACCAGGTTACGTCAGGAAGAACAGAGAACCGCTGCCGGTTTGTTGGGGGTGAAGACCGTCGTATTCCTTGATGAGCCGGACGGCGAACTTCAGGTCACGCTCCAATTGCGACAACAAGTAGTGCGAGAGATCCGTCGCCATCGGCCTGATGTCATCATCTGCCCCGATCCATCTGTCTTTTATTTTGGGGACACCTACATAAATCACCCCGACCATCGGGCGGCAGGCCACGTGGCGTTGGAAGCCATCTTTCCGGCAGCTCGCAACGTGATGTATCACCCCGAGTTGCTTGACGAGGGGCTGATGCCCCACGCAGTCCGCGAGATATATCTGGCAGGTTCAACCCAACCCAATCGTTGGGTAGACATCACGGACGTGATGGATGTAAAAGTGCAGGCCATCCAGTCCCACGCCAGCCAGTTGCCTGATCCACAGAGTACTATCGAGCGAGTGTACCAGCGGGCCGAGGCGGTTGACGAATATGGTCGATCCGTATATCGCGAGGCCTTTCATCGCTTGAAGATCCGTTGACGATGTGTGGAAATGTATCTTCTCAATAATTCGGGGTAGGCCCAAGGGCGAACACCCTGGGTCCCCCTTACTTTTTGAGAAGATACATGAAAATCATATTCACAGGGAGGGTGGATACTACTATGGAACAACCCGACTTGACCGATCAATTCGTGGAGTTATTTCGTCTGGCATCAACTGACCTGCGATCTGATGTTGAAGATGTCTTACACGCTGCCCGGGACCGGGAAGAAGAAGGATCCGCAGCCCAGGCTGCCCTCGACACAATCCTGGAAAACATCCGTCTGGCCCGGGCTAATTCAACCCCTATTTGCCAGGATACCGGCACCCCGATCTTTTACATCTATTACCCCACCGGTTGGTCCACGCTTGAACTGCGCCGTCAGGTGTGTGAGGCGACAGCTACCGCGACTGCCAGAGCCTATCTGCGACCCAATGCCGTCGACTCTCTGACCGGGCGTAACAGCGGGAACAACTTAGGTGACGAATTCCCTTCCCTTCACTTCCACGAGTGGGAAGAGCCATATTTGAAGGTGGACTTGATGCTCAAGGGGGGCGGATGCGAGAACGTGGGCGCCCAGTACAAACTGCCCAACGTCACCCTGGGCGCCGGTCGTGATTTGGGCGGCGTGCGCCGTGTCGTGCTGGACGCTGTCAACCAGGCTCAGGGGTTGGGGTGTGCCCCCGGCATCATTGGTGTTGCGGTTGGCGGCGACCGGGGCGCCAGCTACATTCGGTCTAAGGAACAGTTCTTCCGTCCCCTGGATGATCAGAACGATGTGCCTGAGTTGGCCGAGTTGGAAAATCGGCTCACCCAGGAAGCCAATCAGTTGGGTATCGGCCCCATGGGGTTTGGTGGTAAGACGACAGTCTTGGGCGTGAAAGTGGATACTTTGCACCGTCTGCCGGCCAGCTATTTCGTCACCGCTTCGTACATGTGTTGGGCCGACCGGCGGCGCACCATGGTTTTTCGCGACGGCGAAATCACATTTGAATAGTAGCAGGTAACAGGTAGCAGGTATCAGCCGCCAGGTGTGCTACCTGCTACTTGCTACCTGTAAGGAGCGCATTATGTTGCACAAGCTCACCGTTCCCATCAGCGAGGAAGCGATTGTTGCACTGCAAGTGGGCGATCAGGTCCACCTTTCAGGCCTTATCGTCACCGCTCGTGACGCGGCCCACAAACTGATGATTGAAAAGTTCATCCGGGTTCCCCAAATCTTGGAGCAGACCGATCTCTACGCTCGCCTCAAGGAGTTATTGGCCGGTGGCGTGATTTATCATTGTGGACCGGTGGTCAGCCAGGATGACCAGGGTCGGTGGCACTTCGTGGCGGCCGGACCAACCACCAGTATCCGCGAAGAGCCCTACGAGGCCGAGGTCATCGAGCACTTTGGCCTGCGAGCGGTCATCGGCAAGGGGGGGATGGGACCCAAAACTAGCCAGGCCTGCCAGGATCACAAGGCGGTTTACCTGCACGCCATTGGCGGCGCCGCCTCACTCATCGCCCACTCGGTGAAAGAAGTGGTAGATGTGTATCAAAAGGATGAGTTGGGCGTGCCCGAAGCCTTCTGGGTCATTCGCGTCGAGGATTTCCCGGCGGTGGTGACCATGGATAGTCACGGCGCGAGCCTCCATTCTGAGGTCAAGCAGCGATCCACCGCGGCGTTCCAGACGCTTATTGGAGCCAGTAGCCAGTAACAAGTAGCAGGTAACAAGTAGCAGGTAGCAGGTAACGCGTTGCCAGCCTCAAGCCCTGAGGGTTTTTACCTTTCACCTGTTCTCATTACCTATTACTTGATACTTGCTACCTGTCACCTGTTACCTGCCACTTGCTACCTGCTACCTGACTATGAACATTGTAATGATCGGACCTTTTGGCCTGCAACCGAAAGGTACTCTCAGTGTCCGCGCGTTGCCTATGGCCAAGGCCTTGGTAACGCGTGGACATTCGGTTACCCTGCTGATTCCCCCATGGGACCATCCTTCTGACGCCGGACGCGAGTGGGAGGCAGACGGTGTGCGCGTCGTCAACTTGCCCCTTCCGCCTAAGCTGCCGCTGCTTTTTCACTTGTTGCTAACTCTCCGACTCGTTCGACGCGCGCTGGCGTCGCGCCCCGACGTAATTCACTGCTTCAAACCGAAAGCTTACACCGGCCTGGCCCATTACCTCCTGTGGTGGCTGAGGCGCCTACGGTTTTCCGGGGGGAAACTTCTTCGTGACGTTCGGTTTGTGGTGGACGAAGATGATTGGGAGCAGGCGTGGAACGCGATTGAGACTTATTCGTCGGCCCAAAAGCGCGTTTTCGGTTGGCAGGAGCGTTGGGGGTTGACCCACGCCGATAGCGTCGTGGTCGCCAGCCGAGCATTGATGGACTTGGTTCAGGAACTGGGCGTGCCCCTCAGTCGAATCTTCTATGTGCCCAATGGGATTCGTCCCTCGCTGGCTGCGGAAGCGGATCAAGTACCATCCTCAGAGGATGCTTCGGAGGTCGTGCGCATGCTCTGGGAGCTGGATGATTCCCTGGTCGTCCTGCTATACACCCGTTTCTTCGAATTCAGGCTGGAACGGGTTGTTGAGGTTCTGCGCCGGGTGGTGGCCGGTGAGCCCCGTGCGAGACTGTTCGTAGTGGGCGAGGGTCTCTTTGGCGAGGAGTCAGACCTGGACGATATGCTGGGTGCCGCCGGGCTGTCTGACCATGCCGTCTTCACCGGTTGGGTTGAAACCCATCGTCTGCCTGACTATTTCGCCACCTGCGACGTGGCCATGTTCCCCTACGACGATACCCTGATCAACCGCACCAAGTGCTCGGTTAAACTGATCGACTTGCTGGCCTTTGGCCTGCCGGTGGTGGCCGACGCAGTGGGACAGAACACCGAGTACATCGTGGACGGTGAATCGGGGCTATTGGTGACGCCTGGAGATGACGTCGCTTTCGCCGATGCCATTGTGCGCCTGCTGGCCGACCCTGGTCTGCGGGCGCGACTCGGAGACGCCGCTGCGCGCCGCATGCGAGAGCATTTCACCTGGGAGAACCTGGTGGAGGAGGTTGAAAGAGCCTATCGATGAGCGATCTGGGAACCACCGGACGGGTCACGATCCGGGATCTGGCCTGGTATTGGCTACCACCCCTGGCCTGGATGGGGGTGATTTTCTTTTCATCGGCCCAGCCCGATCTGCCTGGCCCGCCGGGATATTTATTTGATGCGCTGCTCAAAAAAAGTGGACATTTTGTAGTCTACGCGATGCTCGCCTTTTTGTGGTACCGGGCGCTATCGCGCGGCGGGATGGCTGACCGGGCAGCACTGGGGCTGGCCTTTGCCATCGCGGTGATATATGGCATGTCGGACGAGTTTCACCAAAGCTTCGTCCCCGGTCGGCGCCCAGGCCTCCTGGACGTGGTGATTGACGCGGCCGGAGCGGCGGTGGCGGTTGGGGTGATAGGGTGGCGAAACACGAAAGGTCGAAGGGGACACGAAAGTGGCGACTGACCCTAATCCGGGCATTCCTTTCGTGCTTTTCGTATTTTCGTGTCTTTCGTGTTTCTAGCGCCTTTCGTGTATCAGGACTTCACCACCCAAGTATTCACTCGATGATCACCCCTTCCGGATCAAAATCCGGCTCCGGATAGTGCATGTCCAAAGCCTCCAACGTCTCCACGATGAGCGTGCCCACCACCAGGTTGCGATACCATTTGCGGTTGGCCGGGGCGATGGTCCAGGGCGCCCACTCGGTGCTGGTCTTGCTGAGCGCATCCTCGTAAGCTCTAGCGTAATCCGGCCATAATTTGCGTTCTTCCAAATCCGCGGGATTGAACTTCCAGTGCTTGGTTGGCTCATCCAACCGGGCTTGGAAGCGTTTCTTCTGCTCGTCCAGGTCGATGTGCAGGAAGAACTTGAGGATGGTGGTGCCCTCATCCACCAGCAGGCGCTCGAAGTCGTTGATGTGCTCGTAGCGCTTTGACCACACTTCCTCGGGTGCCAGGTTATGCACCCGTACAGCCAGAACGTCCTCATAGTGACTGCGATTGAAGATGGTGATCTCGCCCCGGCCAGGTGTCTGCTTGTGCACCCGCCACAGAAAGTCGTGGTCTAATTCCTGTGGCGTCGGCTTCTTGAAGCTGGCCACCCGCACCCCCTGCGGGTTGACGCCCTCAAAGACGTGCCGGATGGTGCCGTCCTTGCCGGCCGTGTCCAGGCCTTGGAGAACGATCAGCACTTTGTGTTTGTCCTCGGCGTAGAGCAGCTCTTGCAGTGCCTCCAATCTCCGGTTGAGTTCCAGCAACTGTTGGCGGCCCTCCTTCTTCTTCACCGGGAAAGCGCTTTTGTCATTCGGGTCCCATTGGCTCAAGTCTACACGAGTGCCTGGTTCTACACGATAAAGTTCCATGTTGATCCTTTCTAGCTTTTGCAATGTCAGGTTCGTCGATGACAGGCTCTCGCCCCTACATTCCACTCAGCTTTGGACACCCCCTCTCCCAACTTTGGGAGAGGGGGCCGGGGGGTGAGGGCCATCTTCAGCGATTCCTTGAATGTGCTCCGGGTTGGCCGACTCTTGGATTATACCACGACACTGAATCGCCTGCTCCAGAAATACAACAAAAATATGATTGACACCGGTTAGGAAGCATTATATACTGGTATTAGGAGGGGGTGGTTCGCTATTTGGTTGACACTTCTTAGCGGTCAAATTAAGCAAAGTAACCTCGTAGAACGTAAAACGTAAAACGTGATGCGTAAAGGCACATTTGCAGGGCGCATTCGCCCAGAATCATTACATAGTTACCCGGCAACATTTGCGCCGTCCGCGAGAATTATGACTCACAGACAGAAGGGAACACGGACTTTTACACTTTTCTGTTTTGTTTGTGTTCTGTTCCGTCCGTGAGTCGCAAACTTCGCTTGCTTGCGGCTTGGCCGCTTTACGCTTTACGCCTTACGTTTTACGGATGTGTCTGGCAAAGCAGGCCAAATTGTCGACCATTTTTCTTGGCAAAGGGAGGTGGCTCTATGAGAACGCTTCGCACCCTGTCTGATTGGTTGGAGTTGTGCTTCCTGTGGAGTTTCGTGACGGGCATTAGCTGGTCCGTCGCTTTGGTCGTAGCCTTGGTGCTCGCCCAAGCCGTGAGCCCGGCTCTATCGAGCCAGGTGAGTTTGCTGTTGGGCGGAGTCGTGGTTGGCGCACTGATTGGGCTTGCCCAATGGGCGGTCTTGCGCCCCGACGTGCGGGGTGTCGGTTTTTGGACGTTAGCCACGGTGATCGGTTGGACCGCTGGCTTGATCGTCACCAGCTCCGTGGTCCGTATGGTGGAACCAGCCCCGGGCGGGCTGATTGGCGGTGTCTTGGGCGGCTTTGTATGGGGTCTGGCTCAATGGCCAGCTCTGCGCTCCGAAACAGAGGGAAGGATTAAGTGGCTGCTAATGACGGTTGCTGGCTGGACCGTTGCCCTGGCCTTGGGCACCTCCCTGCCCATAAACGGGGGGCTCAGTGGGAGCAGCGGTGGGCTCGTAGATACGGCGGCATCTGGGGCTGTAGCGTTGATAATGATTGGGATCTTCGTAGTCCTTGCATTGCCTGTGTTGTTCCCCGAGCCTCATCAGAGAGCTGTCGATCGTTGTGTCAGGTGGTGGTCATAACCTGCGCCGACGCCAGCCACTTGCACGCTTACCTTTCGTCAAGAACACGTCCTGATCCACGCAACAAGCCCGGTCTCCCACGAGATCGGGCTTTCTGCTATCGGTGCAGTGGGACTTATCTTCCGTAGTACGTGGCTTATGTGTGCTTTATCCGCTTATCCGCTTATCCGCTACTCATCCGCTGCCCAGGTCCATCCGCACGTACTCAATGTTCTCATACCCACTGCCATAAGGCATCAACAGCGGATCACCCCCCGGCTCCTCCCGCGTCCCCTCGCAGGTGCCCAGCCCCGCCTCCTGGGCGCAGAAGAGGTAATCGTAGGTATGCACCCGGCTGACCATCTCCTCGGCTACGATCAGGTCGGCCATCATGCAGTCGGTGGCCACCGGATCGACTCCGAAGAAGAGGCTGTTGCATCCGGCGTCGCCGAAGATTCTCCATGCCCGGATGGGGTCGCTGCAACACGTGGTGCCGCCGTACAGCCCATCGCCCAAGACGAGAACCGTTTTGTCCTGGATGTTGGGGTTGAGGTAGATATCTACGAAGGGGCTATACGTGGCCCGATACAGGGGATCGCTGTTATAGATATAATTGTGCAAGTCGTCGTTGCCGTCGTTTCCTCTGATGCTGTCTATGCTGCCAAAGTGGTTCTTGAACCCGAGCGTGACCGGGTTTCTGTCCTGACCGCTGTGGGCCTTGATGATGGGCATGTTGATCACATAGGTCGCCTCGTATAACACGTCGGCCAGTTGGCGGTCGTTGACGTAGCCGTAAGGATCGTTGAAAGAGATGGTGAGGCTGGGGTCCATCCCGTGGCTGGGGGCGATGACGTCCGGACACGACCCGGTGCCCATGAATTTCACGTCGTGATACTCGTCCCAAATCGGGGCGCGCAGGTAATGGGAGGGGACCCGGATCGAGTCATAGACGGTGATATCGGCGGGCTGGACGCCGGCTGCCACCATACCGGAGATCAGGCCCAGGACAGGCTGCGGGAGCGCGTCGATTATGTTGCCGTGGCTGTCGCAGTCCTGGCTCATATTCAGATTGACCTTGATGGCGATCTTCTGCCCGGCCGAATACCCGTCCGGATTAACCTGGCCGAAGAGTGCGTTCCAGATGTCAGCCCAGGAAGACTGGCCGGTGAGAAGCTGCAAGCCGGCCTGGACCATGTTGATCACCACGCCCTGGTCCACGGCGTCGTAAAACAGTTCGACCCCATCCCAGTCGGTCGCGCGCGGATCACGCACATGGACGACGCGCGGTTTGGGTGGGGGCTCGCCGGAACCGAACACGAGGGGCAGGTAGGCCTGGGGGGTGAGGGTGGGGTCCTGGGCGCGAGTAATCGGTGTCCTCAGCAGGTGGTGCATCCAGCCCAGCAAGGCGCCGCTCATGGCTGTCACCGATCCGACCAAAAACTTACGTCGACTGATAATACGTTTGTTATTCATCCTTACCTAATCCCTCTGCAAAACACAGCTATGGAGATGCATTGAAGGCTCAAGTAGGACAAAGCGGGGCGACGTTGGAAGGTCTGTAGCTATTATATCATACCTAGCCCACCGAGTCTATAGTGCTATGGGGTGCGTATGTACCCGCCCGGTGCCGCGATTAGTTGACAGGCGATGAAAACCGTGATAAGATTTGATTGGGCGATAAAAACAATCCTCTTGCTCTAATTTCTTCTTCACCTGTTACGACGGGCACTTCCACCACGACCAGACCAGATTTGTCGCCCGGCCTGGACTTATCGATTAGCATTATAGGAACGCCCTGGACAAAAAAGGAGAATTCCGATGCTTCGTGTAGTTCATTTTGAAATCCACGCCGAGAATCCGGAAAGAGCCGTCCAGTTCTACAGCGGCGTATTTGGCTGGGAAATCATAAAGTGGGATGGCCCGCAGGATTATTGGCTGATCACCACGGGCCCCGATGATGAACCGGGCATTAACGGCGCTGTGATGCGGCGCCAGGGGGAGATTGATGGCCAGGCCGTGATTGCCTATGTGTGTACCGTCGAAGTACCCTCGGTTGATGAGTATGTCGAAAAGATCACTCAGGGAGGCGGAAGTGTGGCGGTGCCTAAAATGGCCGTTCCCGGCGTGGGCTGGCTGGCTTACTGTAAGGATACGGAGGGCAACCTGTTTGGTCTGATGGCATCCGATCCGGACGCCAAGTGATCCTCTCCGGGTGTTGGATGGTAACCCTGCCACTTGAGGGGAAAGATGATCGGATGGACAATAGACCGGGGCGGCTTTTCTGCCGAAAGATGTCGGGTGGCGAAGCCGCCCTTGTGATTGGGAACGACGTATGTGCACGCTTCTTGGAGGGCACAAATGGATGAGAAGATTCTGACCAAACACCCTGATCCGGGCAAGCAGGGGGTTAGCATCAGCAGGGCCAAATACGACATGATCCGAGAAACGATCCTGGACCTTTTGCGGACTAATGGTGAGATGACGTTTATGACGTTCACAGAACTGGTGGAAGCTGCAAATGAACGGCTGGAGGGGAAGTTCGACGGTTCGATTTCCTGGTACGTCACTAGCGTTAAACTCGATCTTGAAGCCAGGGGCGTGATCCAACGCGTTCCAAAGTCAAAACCACAACGACTCAAGATAGTTACAGGATATACAGCAATCCCGGCACCCGTAAGCTCCGGCACGTCGCGCACAATTCGTTGACAGATACTCCAATCGCCTGGCAACTATTGGGACTGGACGGGAAGTCCTCTTCAACTTATAATACCAGGTATCAGGTCGAGTCACATATGGTCAAGGGGGGATAGCATCATGAAATTCGAGAAGTTCGCTCCTGGACTGATGGCCGCTTTCGAGGATTACCAGCGCGAAGGACGGCCGGGTTTGAGCCGGCACACGCGGTCTCTAGGTGTGCTCTCCGCCGAGGACAGTCCTAAGCCGCCTCGGGCTGTGGTCTTCATCCATTGTGATTCGCAGGCAGACCTCCAGCATCTGGCTGATTATCGCATCCGGGTGAACCAACCTGCGGGCAGAGTTCGGACAGCATTTCTGCCTGTCGAAAGCCTGGAGCCATTGTCGGAGGAGCCAGCCGTCCAGCGCATCGTTCCATCGCGTTATATGCGGCTGCTTATGGATGTTGCGCCAGACAGGGTGAATCTTCCGACGTTTCGGGCCAGCAGCGGGTTGAATGGCAATGGCGTTATCGTCGGTGTGGTGGACACCGGCATTGACCCGAACCACCCTGCCTTCGCGGGTCGCATCCTGCGCATCTGGGATCAGGTGCTGCCTGGACCGGGCGTGGTGGAAGGCGATTATGGGGTTGAATTGAGCGCATCCTTGCTCACCGTTTCCCGGGACACTCACGGGCATGGCACTCACGTCGCCGGTATTGCGGCCGGGGCGGACGCCAGATTTGGTGGTGTAGCGCCTCAGGCAGAGTTGGTCATTGTCAAGACCGACTTGCAGGACGCCCACGTAGCCGACGCGGTGCGTTACATCTTCCGGGTGGCACGTGAAATGGAGCGTCCGGCTGTGGTCAACCTCAGCCTGGGTGGACACGACGATGCTCACGATGGCAGTGACTCGTTATCACAGATTATTGACGGCGAGTCGGGACCGGGGCGCATTGTCTGCTGTGCTGCGGGGAACGAAGGGGACGATAACATCCACGCCCAAACCGTGGTGCGTCATGGAGGCCAGCGCACCATCCGTTTCCGGGTGCCCGGTTCCTCAGGCTCTGATGCCATTCGTATGGCCATCTTGAACGGATGGTACTCGGGCAGCGACCGGATCAAGGTGGCTATTCAGTCACCTGGCGGGTTCCAAACCCCTTTCCAGGATGTTATCACCGATGGCCCGCCGTGGAAAAATCACCATCTGTCTGATTGTCACGTTCGTATCGTTACTCCAGGCCCAGACCTGTCCAACGGTGATCACAACTTCTGGATTGAGATCTTCCATCCCAGTGACCCCTTACTGCCAGTTACGCCTGGGATCTGGCGATTGCGGCTGCGTGGGACATCCGTTGTGGATGGCCGGGTAGACGTATGGGCCTTGGGCACTGGCCAGGGCCTCGACGTGGTTTTCAGCGGTAGGAGTGTGGCCGATTCACACAAAATCGGTTCTCCAGGTGCGGCCGCTAGCGCGATTACCGTTGCCTCCTACACCACCAAAGCGCGCTGGACAGATGTTGATGGTATCCTGCAAGAGGTTGGATGGGACCTGGACGCGGTTTCCGAATTCAGCAGTGAGGGTCCGCTGCGCAACGGTGTCCAGAAACCTGACGTGGCGGCGCCCGGCGCCATGATTGCGGCGCCGCTTTCTGCCGACTCCTCGGTTTCGAGAAGTTACTTGGTGGCTCCCGACTATCGGGTCAATGGGGGCACCAGTATGGCGGCTCCATTTGTCGCCGGCGTCGTGGCGCTACTCCTTCAGGACAATAGGGCGCTTGACCCCCAACAGGCGAAAGCTTTTCTGCGTCAGCACAGCCTGATCCCTGGTTCGGATCAACCGGCGGGTACTTTTGGTCCCAAGTGGGGGTTTGGATTGATCAATCTGCCCGCAATGCTGCGTCCCTCTGAGCCTGGAAACGCGATTGGGGGCATTGAGCAAGATACCCAGGAAGGCTGGGTCCAGATTGGTAACGTTCGTGTACCGATCCGGAGACCTATTTAGGCTGAATTTGGGCATGGCTCATTTTGCCAAGAGAACTGGTTGACAATTTGGTCTGCTTTGCCAGACAAATTCGTAAAACGTAAGGCGTAAAGCGTAATGATTCTGGGCGAATGCGCCTTGCAAATGTGCCTTTACGCATCACGTTTTACGTTTTACGAGGTTACTTTTTTTGATTTGACCGGTAAG
>DAOUMD010000093.1:0-29974 GCA_034412795.1 Anaerolineae bacterium | reverse complement strand
ATCGCACATCTGGTACAATCAAGGTGAGTACCCGGTTGGGATACGGGCCGAGGATGGAGATGGGGGACAGGTGTACAGCACGACGGTGGTGTCGGCCTACAACGTGGCGCCGACGGCGGTGGCGGGCTTGCCGATGGTGCAGCAAGAGGGGACGGCGGTGACGTTTGACGGGAGTGGGTCGAGTGATCCGGGGCGCAACGACGTGTTGAGTTATGAGTGGGACTTTGGAGACGGCAGTCCGGTGGGGAGTGGGGAGGTGCTGGCGCACGCGTACGGAGACAACGGGGTGTACAGTGTGACGCTGACGGTGCGGGATGACAGTGGGGCGGCGAGCACGGATGTGGTGGCAGCGAGCATCGTGAACGCGAATCCGGTGGCGGAGGTGGGTGAAGACCGGAGGGTGGATGAGGGGGACAGCCTGAGTTTGACGGGAACGGCGAGCGATCCTGGGTGGGGGGATGAGCTGAACCTGGCCTGGGACCTGGACTATGATGGGAGCCATTTTGACGAGGATGTGGTTGGGACAAGCACGGTAGATCGGAGCTATGCGGATGGTCCGGCGCGATACGTGGTGGCGTTTCGGGTGCGAGATGACGATTACCCATATCCGCCTGATGGCGGGGGCGAAGCCGGGGAGACGATCGATACGCTGGAGGTGGCTGTCGAAAACGTAGCTCCTAGAGCTGCAGCCGGGGACGACCAACTGGTTGATGCCGGGGAGCCGATTACCTTCAACGGCACTGCCACCGACCCCGGCGACGACACCTTGATCTTCGAGTGGGACTTCGACTACGATGGCGTGGTCTTCAACGTGGACGACACCGGTCAGTCGGTTACCACGTCTTACGCCACTGGTCCAGCCACTTATGTTGTGGCCCTACGCGTCACGGACGACGACGGAGACACTGGCCTCGATACGGCTCAGGTCACCGTGGTCAGCAACGCGCCGCCGGTTGCAGAGGCAGGTGGTCCTTACACAGGATACGAAGGCGAATCGATTGTGCTCAGTGGAAGTGGCGTTGACCCTGACGGTGACCCGTTGACGTATACGTGGGACCTTGATTATGACACTGTTTTTGAAACGCCTGGTCAGGTGGTTACGAACACCTGGCCTGACAATGGTGTTTATACGGTGGCTCTCCGCATTGACGATGGGCGGGGCGGTGTGGCCACTGATGACGCCATCGTGACAGTCGAGAATATGACTCCGGTCATTAGCGCGGGCGGCCCGTACACCGTCACGGTGGGCATCACCCTTACATTGGTCGCGACAGCTACCGATGTGCCCGCTGACCCGTTGACCTATGACTGGGACCTGGACGACGATGGTGCCTTTGACGATGGGACAGGCCAGGTGCTAACTTACGTCTGGACGACGACTGGAATCTATACCGTGACCCTCCAGGTGGATGACGGTGATGGTGGTCTTGCTACCGATGAGACCACTGTGAATGTTAGTACACTTGTTCCTCTTGCCTGGTTGGGTGTCTCCTACTTATTGGTTCGTGGTAGGAGGGCCGTCCCGTGGGGGAGACGTAAAGCTCACGACCGCGCCCTCTTTGATCATCGCCAGACGCGGATTGATCACTTATCGTGAGTGTGCTTCATTAGGCTGGGACAGTAAGGGCAAACTGTCCGGGCTCGGGATCAACTAACGTGGCGGGAGGAAGAGTGCTTATGGAAAGTTATTCAAATTCACAGGGTGACGTTCCCCTAATTCCCAAACAGGCCAGAAAGTACTTTGAGGCCAACAAAAACGTCTTGGTGATTGAAGATGATAAAATAATGGGGCAAATGGTAGCAGAGATCCTAGACGACGTTGGTTTTGAAGTAACGACGGCGACGAATGGGTTAATTGCGTTTGAGAAGCTTCAAGAACGCTCCATTGATTTTGTCGTCTTGGATATTCTGTTGCCGGAAATGAATGGCTTTGAGATTTATACAAAGCTACAAGAACAACCTGAGACAGCCGATATTCCGGTCTTGATTATCACTGCCTGGGCTGACGAGCGGCACCTTGAAAAAGCCTCGCAACTGGGTATCCGGCATTTCCTTGCCAAACCTTTTACGGAAGATGAACTTCTGTACGAGATCTTAAGCTTACTGCGTGACAGCTCGCAAATAGAGTGGTAGTTTCGGGGCTCGTTAGACGACTCGGATACAAGGCCACAAGTTATCAACCCATGTCTAACAACTATGGAAGGTATTATCTTGTCACCCCAGCTTAAGTCTTAAAGGAGAATTGTATGACGGCTAAAGGACCGGTTTACATTACTGTGGAATGGCAAGAACAGGGGCCCCTAGAGACTCCCGGCAGCCGGCTTTGGCGCGAGGGACGTCTGGTATGCACGCCATATGACTACCCGGAGATATTGCCCTGTAGCAATCCTGACTGCCACGACGGTGGATTTCAGATAGGGGATAGGGTTGCCGAACTGCTGGATTCCGGGAAGGTCAGTGATCAAAACTCACTCGTATGCCGCAATGCCATTGATAATGACCGAACAAAACGTTGTCTGCACACGATCATCTACTCTATTACGCGCGTTCGCCCATATCAGAGAAAAAAATCTCAGCAGGTGACTCCCAGAAGTTCCCTGGCTTAACACTTCGTCTTTGTCTAACTTGAAGACGTATGAGTATATAGCATCGGTATTTACCCCGATGTTATTTTTGTGCCTTTTGGTTATAGGGTGGCAAACCGGTAACCGAGGCCTCTTTCGGTGAGAATATAGCGAGGGTTACGTGGATTGGCCTCTATCTTCTTGCGGAGTCGCCAGATGTACCATTTGACACTATCTGGACTGGCGTCAGCGTCGTAGGACCATACGTTGTCGAAAATGACGTCGGTGGATAGGATACGACCCGCCCGCCTGGCCATAAAAAGGAGGAGATCATATTCTGTCGGCGTGAGGTCTATCACTTGGCTATTGACCATCACCTGGCGGTTGGATGGGTCAATAATAAGATTTCCGCTCCCGAATCGGAGCGGTGAGGAATCGGAGGCAGGAGGGGGCATTCTCAACCGACGAAGTACCGCATCTACGCGAGCTTGTAACTCTTCAGGGTGAAAAGGTTTCACTAAGTAATCGTCAGCACCCGTCTTCAAGCCCTTGACGATATCTTGGTGCGACCCAAGCGCAGTGAGCATGATGATTGGCACTGTGGAAATATCCCGGATGCGGCGGCAGGTTTCCCATCCATCCATGTGGGGCATCATCACATCCAGGATGACCAGGTGGGGCTGGATTTCGTGGAACTGCTGCAGCCCTTTATGCCCGTCGCAAGAGATGCTGACTTCGTAGCCAGCCGATTCTAGGCTACGCTGAATAAGTTGTAGCAGGAGGTGATCGTCGTCAATTGCCAGAATTCTTTCTGCCACGCTAGTACCTTTGTATAGACGGTGTTTTAGTGGATGGGCGGAAGAACGTCTCTTCAACTATTTTAAGTGTAATTGGCAATATAGTCAACCCACCTTGTGTCCTATTTCCAGGATGGGGGCGCTTCTGTATTTCACAGCATTGGTCGGTGCCTGCGACGCATCAAGGCGAGCGCGCGAGGCATCGCCACCGTATAAATCCAATAAAGCCAGGGAGATGGCGGGTAGTCAAAGGCGCCCAAGCCTCGCATCGTCTCACCCCCAAACCCGGTTTTGAAGCGGTACACGCCCCACATTGGATCGCGGTCGTCGAAGCGGTCGGGCGCACCCCACATATCGTAGCGTGTGCATCCCAGACTCTTCGCCAGCCGAACTGCTTCCCACTGCAGCAGGTAATTGGGCATTAAATTTCGGTGCCGGTTGCTCGAAGCACCGTACATATACCACGCAGTCTGTTTGAAATAGAACAGAATCAGCCCTGCGATGGGATCCCCTTCTAGTTCTGCCAGCAACAAATGGGCTCGGCCGACGTGCAAAAATTGTTCCCACACGTCCAGGTAATAGGTCACCGGGCGGATAGGGAACCCATCACGTTGAGATGTTTCATTGTAAAGCTCATAGAAGTTTTTAAGATCACCCTCGCCCCCGCGACGGATACACACTCCGCGGCGTTTGGTCAGACGGACGTTGTAGCGTGTCTTAGATTTCATGTTGGCCAATAGCTCATCCTCGTCCGCTGTCAGATCTATTATAAGCGTGTTCCTGAATTGAATCTGCTCCGCTGATTGTCGCCAGCCGCGTTGGGCAAGTGTTTCAAGCACGGTCATAGCTTCTGGCAGCACGGACGTGTCTTCGATGCCATGGCCCAGCCACACGTCAGGGTCTATTTTTATGAACAGGCTGCGCTGTTGACTGGCCTGTTTCTCCAAAGCTGCAAGGACTTCGGCCAGGAGTAGCGTGTTATCATGGTCCATCGCCGGGCCTTTTGGCACATAGGTCACGGAGAGAGGGGTCGGCGGAAGCGGACGCCGGAGAATCTGCGTGGCGGCTATGGGACGGTGATCTTCCTCGAATAGCAACCGCGTGGGCTGCCAGCCCCATCGGCTCTTAAAATCGCCCCAATCCCAGGTCTGCAATACATGAGGATTGGGTAGAGACGCTAGTGCCGTGTCCCACGTAGATCGGTCTGTGATCTGTCTGGTGCTGATAGTCACGTCAGCGTCCCTCTTTGGCGGCGGGCCGTCCACTGTTGGTAAATCCAATAAAGGGGACGATTGTAGACGAAATCAAAGGCTCCTATGGCGCGTGTTACCCGACCGCCAAAGCCACGCTTGAAGCGATACACTCCCCATAGGCCTGATGGGTCCTGGCTGTGGGCGACGAACTTGGCCTCTAGCGTCTCTTCGTCTGCGTCAGGGATACCCCATAAATCATAGTTCTGACAGCTCTTTGATCTGGCCCATTGCATTGCCTCCCATTGTAAGAGGTAGGAGGGCATTTTCTCCCGATGGGCATTACTTGACGCGCCAAATAGGTAATAGGCCGTGGGGGGATGAGCCAAGACCATCAGGCCCGCAACTGGCTCCTCTTGTACTTCAGCCAGCAGCAGTGCAGCCCGTTCAGGAGCGAAGAGCTCGAACATGGTGCGAAAGTAGTCCAGACTGTGGATGCCAAAGTGATCGCGTTGGCCAGTTGTCTGCATCAAGCGAAAAAAGGTCGGCAAGTCGTCGCCGATCCCGGTACGGACAGTAACTCCCTTACGTAAAGCGACCCGTATATTGTAACGGGTTTTCTGTTTCATAGCGGCCAGGATGGCTTCTTCTGCGGGCGTGACGTCCACAACAATGGTACGTGGAGGCTGCACGGTGAACTGAGAGACGACACAGTCTTTCTGGCTAATGGCGTCTCGTAGGACGGCATCGTCTGAGGCGTTGGGTTCAATCTTTAGAAAGACACTCCGCTGTGAATGGCACAGGCGACGCAGTCCCGCCAGCAGCGTATCGACCTGGACGTCATCTACCCAATCTACCAAAGGGCCTTTTGGGACGTAGGCCAGGCTAAATAGAGGAGGAACTGGTCGAAAAAGGACCTGGGCACCTGATAGGATTTTTCCGTCTTCAACCAATGCCAGACGTACAACTCGCCAGCCGAATCGTGCTTTCAATTCACCCCAGACCCAACTCTGGAGCAAATGCCCTGATGGGTGGTTGGCAACGTACGTGTCCCACGTTCTGCGAGTGACTATAGTCTGAGTATCGGTGGATAGTTGTATCCGCACCTCGGGCTCCTCTAATCAAGAAGCATCTCTGATTTCGGGTGGGGGAATCGTGGCACTATTATAATACCCGCCTCAACGAAAGACCAAAACTACCTCGTTTCAGATAGAGAAGATACAAGACAACGGTTCGTGTGACGATTCTCGCAAATAGATTTTCCTTTTTTGTGGTGATATGCTACAATGGCGTCTGCCTTTTTCTCTCCACAAGCTGGACTTTCCATTGGTACCGAGGTGTGATATAATTCTCCGCGTCTCTGAACCGTTATTTCCCTCCACTAAGAAAAAATCCTTGAAGGAGGTCGATGGTGCTCTCTGAGTTTGCTTTTGTGGGTATTCTTGTGGTAGTTGCCTCTTTGCTCCCCATTGTTGGCCTTGGTATTGCCAGCCTCATCCGGCCCAAAAAGCCTAATCCTGTTAAGCAGTCTACGTATGAATGTGGTATTGAAGCCATTGGCGACGCCTGGGTTCAGTTTAGGGCTCAGTATTACATCTATGCTTTGGTTTTTGTTGTGTTTGATATCGAAGCGGTGTTCTTATTGCCCTGGGCTGTGGCGTATAACCAACTTCCGTTGTACGCGCTGCTAGAGGCCGTTCTCTTTATTCTCATTCTGGTGCTGGCACTAGCTTATGCCTGGCGTAAGGGTGCGCTGCGTTGGTCATAGGTAGGCATTGTTGACTTAGCTCTCATTTCATTTTTGAGGACGGAGTGTATGGACGTAATTGTCTTGTGGCTCACAAACTTGATCCCTCAGATGACGGAGCCGGTGGCGCGTTTAATTGTTTACCTGGTGTATGCGGCGGTTCTGTCATTTGTCGCACCTGTCGTGGTAGTGGTTGCATTTACGTATATGGAACGCAAAGTGATAGCGCGTATCCAGGACCGAGTTGGCCCTAACCGGGCTGGGCCACTGGGTGTGCTGCAGGGATTTGCCGACGCTGTCAAAATGCTAACCAAGGAGGACATCACCCCCGCGGAGGCCGATCGGATTGTCTATAATCTGGCGCCAGGGCTGGCGGTCATTGGCGTGATCCTGATTTACGCGGTGCTTCCCTTCGCGCCGGGGGTGGTTGGCGCTGACCTAAACGTTGGTGTTCTGTATGTAGTGGCAGTGGGCGGAATTGGCACTATGGCGGCTCTGATGGCTGGTTGGAGCAGTGACAACAAATATTCTTTGTTGAGTGCCTTTCGTGTGGTGGCCCAGATGATTTCATACGAGGTCCCGGTGATCATCGCTCTCCTGATAGTCGTGCTGGCGGCTGGCTCGATGCAGATGGGGGAAATCATCGATGCTCAGGACGTGCCGTTCCTCTTTACATTGCCCCTGGCCTTTTTCATTTTCTTTGTGGCTACCATCGCTGAGATTGGACGTTCTCCATTTGATCTGCTGGAGGCCGAAAGTGAGATTGTCGCCGGCTTCCACGTGGAATACAGTGGCATGAAGTTTGCTTTTTTCTTCATTGGCGAATACATGCATCTCTTTGTAGGGGCGGGCTTAGTCACAACCCTCTTTCTGGGTGGCTGGCGCGGCCCATTTTTGGGTGTAGTTCTGAGTGAAATTCCTATTTTGGGTATGCTGCTTGGATTTGTGTATTTCCTGATCAAAACTGTCTTCGTTATCTTTCTGATGATGTGGGTCCGGGGAACATTGCCTCGCTTTCGCATTGACCACCTATTGGACTTCGGCTGGAAATTCCTGGTACCGGTTGGGTTGCTAGGGCTGATAGCGGTGGCCCTGGTATTGAAGCTCCCCTTCCTGAGCAGTTCGGGTCTCAAGTGGGTGGGATTGTTGGCGGCGAACATCGTTGTCATCATCGTCTCGCTAGCGGCGGTTTCGATGGCTGCCCGTCGCAGTCGTTCGGTTGCCTTGCGTGGAGTCGCGGGCGCGGACCGTTGATCAATCACGAAATGTCAATCCGTTTGATATTCGTGATGTTGAATACGATGTCTCTCATTTGTCATTAGGTATGGAAGGTCGCTTATGCCTGTTTATCAGATTGTGCATGCCATCGTCTTTCTGTTTCTAACTGTGATGACCCTGGGAGGGGCGCTGGGCGTTGTCTTGGGCCGCAACCTCTTCCACAGCGCTCTGTTCCTGGTGTTATCCTTTGCTGGCGTCGTTGGCTACTATGTGTTGCTTGACGCCGGTTTCCTGGCTGCCGTCCAGCTATTGATCTACATTGGGGCCATTGCTATACTGATCCTATTTGCCGTAATGCTCACCCGAGGGCTGATGGCCAAGCGCCAGAGTCAGAGTAATCAGCAATGGTTGATTGCGGCTTTGGTGGCCCTCTTGACTTTCATCGTACTGGCTGTGGTGCTGTGGCAGGTAGATTGGCCCGTTGCCAGCGAGCAGGCCCTGGCATCACCGAGCGTGGCCATCAGTGGGGATGGGAGTCAGTTGGGGCAGGAATTGCTCGGTACCTACGTGGTTCCCTTTGAAGTGGCGTCGGTGCTACTGCTGGTGGCGCTGATAGGGGCTGTTATCCTGGCCCGAGAGACAGAGAGTTAATCGGCAAATCTTGAGGCTGCTATCCTTTTTGCTGATCTGACGATTTGCTGATATATTGGTTTGTTGATTTCCTGGGGGAGGGAGGATATGATCCCACTCTATTGGTGGCTCATCGTAGCTGCTGCTCTGTTTTGTATAGGTCTGTATGCTGTCCTTTCACGAAAAAACGCTATCGCAATATTGATGGGCGTCGAGTTGATGCTCAATGCGGTGAACCTAAACCTGGTTGCTTTTTGGCGCTATATTACGCCTCAGGCGCTGACCGGTCAGGTTTTCGCTATCTTTGTCATCACGGTGGCAGCCGCTGAGGCGGCTGTTGGCCTGGCAATCTTCATCTCCGTCTACCGGAAGCACGGTACGGTTGACGTGGAGAAGTTGGACATTATGCGTTGGTAATCATTACCCAGCCCGCACCCGCGGCGGGGGCAGGGGTAGTCAGATGCAGTGGTCGTTGTGAAGCGTATTGAGTCTGGTGTTTGACGGCCCGGCTACTGACATCTGGATGTTGACATAACGAGGTAGCTTATGAATTTCTTCTTCAACTTGGCTCCTTTCGCCATACTCATTCCTCTGCTGATGTTTGCAGTGATCATTCTCTTTACGAATCCGAACAATCGGGTCAGTTCCGGTCTTGCCATCGGCGGGATTGCCATCTCCACAGTGATCTCCTGGGGGATAGTGCTGGCGACAATACTGTCGGGAGAGCGTGTATGGGAAGAAGCCTGGCAGATGTCAATCCCTTGGCTGCCGGCTGGAATATCTGTGTTGGAGATCGGGCTCGAGGTGGATAGCCTCACGGCGGCCATGCTCTTTATGGTTCCCTTTGTATGCATGTTGATTTTTATTTATTCCCAGGGGTATATGAACCTGGGTAAGCTGAACCAGGATCCGCGCTACGCCCGTTTTTTCGCCTATATGTCCCTTTTCGCGGCTGGTATGGTCGGATTGGTGCTTTCTGGCAGCATGGTGCTCCTCTTCATCTTTTGGGAGATTATGGGACTTTGTTCGTATCTGCTCATCGGTTTCTGGTCTTTCCGGGATCGTGACACTGAAGATCACATCGACGAGGCGCAGGTGAAGCGGGCCCGGGCGGCGGGTCTCAAGGCCTTCCTCACAACCCGCATCGGTGATGTGCTTCTCTTTTCTGGAATGGTGCTGCTCTGGGCTTATACCGGCACGCTGACCTTCAGCGAGATCTTTCAGCCCGAGGTCTTGGAACGTCTAGCAGAAACCACGGTGTGGGGGGTGCCGTCGGCAACAGTTATTGCGTTGCTGGTGTTCGGCGGCGCGGTGGGTAAAAGTGCTCAGTTCCCGCTCCACATCTGGCTCCCGGACGCGATGGAGGGTCCAACCCCTGTCTCGGCTCTCATCCACGCTGCAACTATGGTAGCGGCTGGTGTGTACTTGGTGGCACGCACCTATCCTCTCTTCGTCGCTGGTTCTGAAGCGGGAGGTGGGTCAGTGCTGGCCGTGGTGGCCGTTATTGGGGCCATCACCGCTTTCTTTGGCGCGACGATTGGCTTGGCGCAAGACGATATCAAGCGCGTGCTGGCCTATTCCACCATTAGTCAGTTGGGCTACATGATGATGGCGCTGGGTCTGGGCGGCTTAGTGGCGGCCGTCTTCCACCTGTTGGCCCACGCTTTCTTCAAGGCGCTCCTCTTCCTTGGCTCAGGTTCAGTCATCCATGGCGTGGAGCACGGACACCACGAAGTGGCTCACCACAGCGATCACCACGGGGATGACGATTTTAATCCGAACGATATGAAGACCATGGGCGGCTTGCGACACAAGATGCCGCGTACCTTCTGGCCCTACATAATCGGCACACTGGCCTTGGTGGGCTGGTTTCCTTTTGCTGGATTCTGGAGCAAGGACGAGATACTGGCCGAGGCGTTTCACCTCTGGCGCCAAGGTGGTACGTTCAGTCTGCCTCTCTGGGTGTGGCTGGCAGGAACGTTGGGTGCGTTGATCACTGCCCTGTACATGGGACGCCAGATTGGCCTTGTCTTTTGGGGCGAGCCGCGTCACGAAGCGGCCGATCATGCCCATGAATCGCCCCACTCTATGACGACACCGCTCATAGTCTTGGCCATATTTGCCGCGATTGGCGGCCTTGCCAATTTGCCTTCCAATGTGCCCTTGGTGGGAGGCGAGCTTCATCACTTCATCGGGGAAGTTCACGAAGCAAGCGAGGTGGTTCATTCGGAGTCGCTGCCTCTTGACTTCACTGTAGCTGGTCTTTCTACCGTCCTGGCTGTGGGCGGTCTGTTGTTCGGCTGGGCCGTCTATCGCAACTACCGAGTCGGCGAAGTGGAGCCCTTCCAGCGTTGGCTCGGGCCTGTTTTCACCTTGTTGAAAAACAAATATTACGTGGATGAATTATATCGGGCCGTTTTCATCCGCCCTGTCGTCTGGCTGGCCGACCTGTCCTTTAAGTTTGATAAAGGCGTAATAGATTACTTTGTCAACCTGGTAGGAAAGGTCGCTCGTGTGGTTGCGGATATCAGCGGGGTCTTCGATGAGAAGGTCATCGACTCGACCCTGGTGGACGGCACCGGCAAAGTAACCAATTCCTTTGGCGGCTGGCTGCGCCATACACAGACTGGACGGGTGCAGAACTACGTACTAGTCATCGCAGTGACAGTCTTGTTGCTGTTGGGGTTGTATCTGTATGTGTAAAAGTATCACAACGGATTGTAACTGTTACCCCATTGACTTTTTGATCCAGAACTCGAAGGAGGCATCGTACTTATGAATTTTCCTTTCCTGACACTCATTACCTTCATCCCGCTGGTGGGAGTGGTGATCGTGGCGCTTATCCCCAAGGACCGTGAGCGTGAGATTAAATGGTTTGCGGTGATCCTCAGCCTGGTCCCACTGGTGTTGTCCATTGTGATGTGGGTGTTTTTCCAGAATGGCGACGGGATACAGTTTGTGGAAGAGGCGATGTGGATTCCCACCCTGGATGTCTATTACCGAGTTGGGGTGGATGGAATCAGTGTGCCGTTGGTTTTCCTGACGACAATGCTGACCACTCTGTCACTCTTCTACTCATCTTACACTATCAAGAATCGGGTCAAGGAATTCTTTATCCTTTTCCTGCTACTGGAAATGGGGATGATCGGTGTCTTCGTGGCGCTGGACTTGGTGCTCTTTTATGTCTTCTGGGAGATCGGTCTGGTACCCATGTTCTTGCTGATTGGCATCTGGGGCCAGCCCAAGGACCGGCCACAATACTCGGCTATCAAGTTCTTCCTCTACACCTTGGTTGGCTCGGTGGCTATGTTGCTGGCCTTCATCGGCGTCTATCTCACCACTGGCACCTGGAACATCCTCGAGATTCCCCTGGTCGGGCCGCTGGCGGATTTCCCGACCTTGGCTGTGGCTGCCTTCTGGGGCATCTTTTTGGCCTTTGCCATCAAGGTTCCTATGTGGCCTTTCCATACCTGGTTGCCCGATGCTCACACGGCAGCGCCAACAGCCGGCTCGGTGATCCTGGCCGGTGTACTGCTTAAGCTGGGTGGCTACGGGTTTATTCGCATTCTGCTCCCCTTCTTTCCAGTTCTGTTCAAGCAGTTTGCCCCCTTCATCGGGATAATGGCCCTGATCAGTATGATCTACGGGGCGTTGGTCAGCATGGCCCAGTGGGATCTAAAGCGCCTGATTGCCTACTCATCGGTCAGCCATATGGGATATTTTACGCTGGGATTGGTGGCGGCTTCTGCCACTCTCATTACCACTGAGCCGGTACTGACCAGCCGGGCGATTGCGTTGGACGGAGCGGTGCTGCAGATGTTCAACCACGGCATTATCACTGGCGGGTTGTTCTTCTTGGTTGGCGTGATCTACGAACGGACTCATACCCGCGATCTTAAGGCCTTCGGCGGGCTGAGCGCCAAGCTGCCAGTTTTTTATGGCGTGATGTTGTTGACTGGCCTGGCTTCGCTCGGCTTGCCGGGACTGGCTGGCTTCATCAGCGAGTTTATGGTCTTCCGGGGCACGTTCGCCATTATGCCGACTTACGCCATCATCGGCATCATCGCCATTGTGTTGGGGGCGGCCTACATCCTGTGGAAGATTATCCAGTATGTCTTCCTGGGAGAGTTCAGTATAGAGAAGTGGAGCGCCATCTTCGATCCAGAGCACTGGCATTTTTCGGTGGATATGGCCCGCTTTGAGGTAATCACCATGGTGCCTTTGATCTTCTTTATGCTTCTGGTGGGAATCTACCCGGGGCCGATTCTCAGCACGATTAATGCGGCGTCTACGGCGCTCTTGAGCGGCCTGCTTGGTGGAGGTTTGCCTTGACGCAAAATAACTTTCTTATATTGCTGCTACCGGAAATAACCTTGACCGTCGTCGCGTTTTTGGTCTTTATTCTTGACATGATCTCTGGTGGCGACGAAGTACGGGGACGTCGGCTGCGGTGGTTTGCGTTCCTGGGCGCGATGCTCACGCTGGTGGCGACGATCTTGATCTGGCCGCTGGCGGGTGCCGGTCCTATACCGGTGGCATTGGACCTTGGGCTGGGTTTTGGAGGGGATGCCGTTCCGATGGTGGTCCTGGATGACTTGGCGCTTTTCTTCAAGCTTCTCACCGTGTTGGTGTTGGCCATCATCATACTCTCGGCAGGTGAGTACATCAGGGAGCATACTCCCTTCCGCGGCGAGTTTTACGCGTTAATGTTGTTGGCTGGGCTTTCGATTATGCTGGCCTCGGCCGCGACCAACTTGGTGATGATCTACCTGTCGATCGAGTTTCTGAGCATCACCAGTTATATTTTAACTGGCTACTTGCGCAATGATGCGCGTTCAACCGAGGGGGCCATCAAATATTTCATCTATGGGGCAGCCGCCTCGGCGGTGATGTTGTATGGTTTTTCGCTGCTTTATGGCGCCACGGGTGCTACTGGCCTGGTTGAGATTGCGACTGCGTTGGCAAGCGGCTCGGTGACACTGCGTTGGCTGATCTTCCCGGCGCTCGTCATGGTCCTGGCTGGACTGGGCTTCAAGATCGCACTGGTTCCTTTCCACCAGTGGTCGCCTGATGCTTATGAAGGTGCGCCCACGCCCGTGACGGCGTTTCTCTCTGTTGGACCCAAGGCGGCTGGTTTTGCGGTGTTGATCCGCTTTCTGGTCGTCGCGTTGCCGGCGTTCCAGGTGAACTGGTCGGCAGTGCTGGCTGGAGTAGCCATTCTCACCATGTCCCTGGGTAACTTGGTAGCGCTGTGGCAGACTAACGTCAAGCGACTGTTGGCTTATTCCAGCATTGCGCAGGCGGGCTACATGCTCATCGGTCTGGCGGCGGTGGCACCGATGGCAGAGAGCTGGACCACCGGGCTCAATGGTTTGCTCCTTTATCTGTTTGCTTATCTCTTCACCAATCTGGGAGCCTTTGCCGTCGTCATTGCCGTCGAAGATCGGACTGGATCGGTCAACCTGCCTGATTTTTCCGGCCTGGGCCGGCGGTCACCTTTCCTGGCGGTGGCGATGTTCGTTTTCTTGTTGTCTCTCATCGGCATCCCTCCGACCGGCGGTTTTATGGGGAAACTATTCGTCTTTGGTGCCGCCGTCCAGCGTCAGATGATTATTCTGGCGGTGATAGGTGTTCTCAACAGTGTCATTTCGGTGTATTATTATTACAAGATTATGCGGCCTATATTGTTCGGCCAGGCTGACGGCGCCGAGCCCATCCGGGTGAGCACTTCGATGGGGCTGGTGGTAGGCTTCAGTGTGGTCATGGTGTTGGCCATTGCCATCTTCGCCGAGCCATTTATCCGCCTGGCGACTGAGTCGGCGCAAGTTTATGCAGCGATTTTCTGAGCAAATTTTCCTCTAAATAGGCAGGATACTATTGGCGACATCGAGCGAAAGCTCGATGTCGCCTTTTTTTGGTCCCCGATGGTTCCCGCAGATTCTAACCATTTTCTTATGAAGTTCCTGTTAAATCCCAAGACATTCGTAGTAAGATGTAGCTACTCCGAGGAGAGGTTCCCAATTCGCCGACGTGCCGTTGAAAGGGCACAGATGAGGTCTTCAAAACCAGGTTTTCGTTTATGCGAGTGCAACTGGAGGGGCAGCTAGTCAGTTGCACCTGGTGTGCATTATAAACTTGTAATTCTAATTCTTGGTATGGATCAGAGACGGCTTCAATGAGAACAATGCACTATCGCGCCCTGTTAATAGTAGCTTGGTTGGTGTTTTTCTACAACATCGAGCGCGTCCGTTGGTTAGTAGGTGCAGGGCAGATCCAGTTTGTGACTCGCTACGCTTACATATTTGTGGCACTGTCCGCGTTAATTACTTTGGCCCTACCGGTATTGCATCGGCTGCCGCTGTGGCTGTTAAGTACAGTGGGAGTCATTCTATTCCTGGTTTTGAAATCCTGGCTTGGCTATCCACTGTGGGAAGAGGCCCTGGCTGTGACTGTTACCGAGATATGCGCAATTCTCGTTACAGGTCTTTTGACGCGGCAGGTAGTTGGCGCTATCTCGGAATTCGAAAATTCCATCGTTAATTTCACAATCAAGCACGTAGGGCGCCAGACCAAAGCCTTCGACATTGAGCAGGGGGAGATGTATCAGGAAGTGCGCCGAGCAAGGGCCTTCAATCGCCCTCTAGCTCTGATGACTATAGAACCGGGTAGCAATTCGTTCGAAGTTGCTACAGAGAAGATGGTGGAAGAAGTGCAGCAGGCGACGATGAAGCAATACGTCCTTGCCGCGCTGGCCAAAGAACTTGAAGGTCAGCTTGGGCCTTATAGTGTTATTGCCCAAGATGATGACAGATTCCTGGTGCTGTTGCCTGAGGCATCCAGAGCAGATATCCCAAGGCTTATTTCCCAAGTTCGCGGGCAAGTGCAGGAGTCTATGGGGTTGGATTTACGGATTGGAACCGCTACTCTACCTGAAGTCGAGACATTCGACGAACTAGTAGAAACAGCATACGCCGAGATGAAGAAACCTCGGGTCAAGCCCGAAGAATCGGCAACGCCCAGAGCGACATCAGTCCAGGGGCAAGTTGCTTCACAGTAGAGCAAGGTATTTGGGAGGAGGATATATATGGAATTGGTTGTTGTTCATCGCCCTCGAGTGATCTTGCGTAGGAAGGGATATCAGATCACGAAGCGATTGATTGATTTGACACTTAGCTTGTTGATCCTGCCGGTCGCATTACCGGTCTTTCTTATTTGTGCTGCGGCAATTGCCCTGGATTCTCCCGGCCCTGTCTTTTTTGTTCAAAACCGAATCGGCAAAGGCGGGCGGCGATTTAAACTATATAAGTTCCGCACGATGCGTCACAATTGCGATACTACTGGTCATCGTGCTTTTATGAAGGCATTTGTAAACGGCAAAATGGATGGTAAGGTAAATGGCAAGGGGGTCTACAAACCATTTAGTGATCAGCAACTCACGCGGGTAGGTCGCGTACTGCGCAAGACGAGCCTCGACGAGTTGCCTCAGCTCATCAATGTGATCAGAGGGGAGATGAGCTTGGTGGGCCCTCGGCCCAACGTTCCCTGGGAAGTCGAAGAATACCGAGGTTGGCACAAGGAACGTCTGGAGGTGCTGCCGGGCATCACTGGCCTGGCCCAGATCAACGGACGCAGTAGCAATACGTTCGATAAGATCGTCCGGTACGATATTGTGTATATTGAGAACCGGAGTTTGAAGATGGATCTGAGGATATTGTGGGATACCGCGATTTCGGTTGTGGCCGGCAAGGGAGCACATTAGATTTCGTGGCATAAACCACGCCTAACGTTTTTTGCGAGAGTTTAGGGGCGATCAGTCGCCCCTTTTTTCATTTGGGTGTGTTCAAAATCAGTTTGTCTGGCTTTGTTTCAAAGAGTGTTAGCGGGACGTTTGCGCAATTAGATTCTTGGAAAAGCCTATCAGTTGCCTGGCAAAAAATCGCCGCCGGTTTGCGCTAGTCTGTGTCCTGACGTAAAATCCGTGCTGCTGTTAAGGCCATTTTGCCCAATGTGTTCATCATATGAATGGGTACAAATGGCTTTCATTTGATGACCACGGATATGGAGGGATTGAGGAGATGATGCCAAGCCGGCATACCAGAAGCTGGATAATCGGGTTGCTTGTTCTGACAATGGTAGCTCTGATGATTTCTGGCTGTGGCCTTCGTGGCCGTCAACGCGCCGCTGCCAGGGTAGATCCTACGCATACGCCAGAACCTCAGGTAGTGTCATTTGCCACCGTCGCAGCGACTCCCACGGCATTACCGGTAGTGGCAACTCTTTCTCCCACTCCCGTACCTTTGCCTCCTACCAGTACCCCGGTTCCTGTTCCGCCAACCCCAACGCCAGCTCCAACTCTTCCGCCTCGGCCTGAAAACGAGAATCCGCTGACCGGCTTACAGGTGGACGACCCTGCGATGTTGCAGCGTCGCCCGGTGCACGTCCGTGTCGGAAACGATCCGGGTGCTCGTCCCCAGGTGGGTCTCAACGATGCCGATCTGGTATATGAGGAGGTTGTCGAATGGTGGGTCACCCGCTTCACGGCGATCTATCTGGGCCGTGCTCCGGAGATGGTGGCCCCCATCCGCAGCGCACGGCTCATCAACACGCAACTCACCCAGCAATACGATGCAGCCTTGGTCAATTCGGGTGGCTCCGACGGCGTGCGCTGGGAGCTATCTCAGCAGCCCATCGTCAATCTGGATGAGTATTTTTGGCCACAGCCATATTTCTATCGAGAGAACCAGGGCTGGCAGACGCGATTGGCAGTCAATCTAATTGCTGCCCATCAGTTGATGGATCGTGAGGGAATGGCGGCCACGGTACCGTTGCGAGGTTTCGTTTTCTCCGATGAACCGATGGGAGGAAACCCTGCACAGACTATCTCCATCCCTTATCCTCAGCGAACCAGCCAGACCGAGTGGCGCTACGATCCAGGCAGTGGTCGCTATTTACGGTGGGTAAGTGGTGAGGCGTTGGTTGACTTTGCTAGCGATCAGCAAATCTCTGCTGCCAATGTCATCATCTATTACGCTGAGCATTTACCGACGGAAATCGTGGAGGACAGCAACGGTGCCACCTCGATCCGCATCATCGTCAACGGTGAAGGGCGGGCGCAAGTTTTCCGCGACGGCGTAGTCGTCGAGGGGCTTTGGCGCTCCGACGGTGCCCAAACGCCGGAGTTTGTCTTTCCCAACGGAGAGCAAATCCCCCTAAAGCGGGGGAGTTCGTGGATCGAGGTTGTGCCGCCCGACTATGAAGTGTTGGTAGAGTAGGAGGTGTGTGATACCTGGACTGCGCCGGTCACGTAGGCCCAAGAGCTTTGAAGCGCTGGTGGCTGAGGCCCTTGATGGCTTACCGCCTGATATCCAAGCTAGGTTGGAGAACGTGGAGGTTGTCGTTGAGCGGCGCCCTTCGCCGGCTCAGTTGCAGCGTCTGGGGCTGGGGCCAGGGCGCTCCTTGTTTGGCCTCTACGAGGGCATCCCCCACACCGGCCGAACCTCGGGCTATAATATGGTCTTGCCTGACAAAATCACCATCTTCCGCCAACCTATTGAAGTTCACTGTCAGTCCGACGAGCAAGTTAGACAGGTAGTTCGTCGTACCGTTCTACACGAATTGGCGCACCACTTCGGTATATCCGACGAGCGGCTGCGCGAGCTGGGAGCCTATTGAACGATTGAGTAAGTTACCTCGTTGGCAGGTGAGCGGATGGCGAGTTCGCACTACCCGCTTTTCAGCAGCGCAATATGTGATAACCAAAGTAACAATCATGTGCTTGCTGGTGTTGACCGGGTGTGTGTCTCGCCCTTTGGAATTGTCCCCGTTGGGTGGGACCCAGCCATTGGTAAAGATTGGCTTGGCGGCTCCCTTTGAGGGCCTTAACCGCCCTTTGGGCTACGAAGCGCTGGCTGGTGTGAAGCTAGCGTTGGCCGAACGAAATGCAACGGGTGGCGTTGGTGGTTACAATGTCGAACTTGTTGCTCTGAATGACTTTAACGAACCGGATGAGGCACGCTTGCAGGCTGGCGAGTTCGCTGCCGACTTGGCTGTCTTGGGCGTGGTCACTGGTTGGACTGAAGAGACAGCACGCGCCTCGCTGCCAGTTTATCAGCAGGCTGGCCTGGCCGTGGCGGTGCCCTGGAGCGTACATCCCGAATTGGCTGATCCAGTGTCTGGGGTGGTGTTGGTGGCCGTCGATGAGCAGCGAGCCGCCGGGGTATTGGCCGAGGCTGTTGCTGCCGCCAGTCCGAGTCGACTTGCTGTAGTAGCAGATGGGCCATCTGCTACATTTTACGTGGAGTCGGTGGATGCTCTGGGAATGGAGGTGCCGGTAATCTCCCCCCCTGACGCATTGGATGGGGAGGTAACCCAAGAATGGGCCACTCGTCTTGTTTCTGCCCGGGAACAGCCCCCCGACGCGCTGATCGTGACAACCGACGGTGCCCTGGCTGGCGAAGTGTTGCTGACTTTGGCCATCAATGGCTGGAATGGAGCGACCTTCGCCGGGACTGAAACGGGTAGCGTTCATCTGGTGGACGTAGCGGGTAATGTGGCTGATGGGCTGGCCTATGTCAGCCCAGCGCCGGCGGGACACGATCTATTACCAGCAGAAAACAATTCAGCACAGGGCATAAAAGGATTGGGACCGCGCGGCGTGCTGGCCTATGATACTACGAACGTTTTGTTAGATGCGATAGAACTTGCTATTCAAAAGGACGGATACCCAAGCAGACAAGGAATAATAGCCGTCCTTCCAAAAGTCCGGCGATACGGCTTGACTGGTGAAATCGCTTTTGATGCGGCTGGGCGTCGCATAGACGCCCCCGCATGGCTCTATAACATTGTGGATAATTATTATCCCGGTGGGCTGCTGTCTACCCGGCTCACAACAAGTGAGGAGTGAGTGGGTCTGTCCTCTGTCCAATATTCTGAGTAGCTGGGACATCCCGACTCGCACCTGACGGCGGGGCAGGGGTGTGCCAGCGACAGCATTGGGATGCCGTCCTACTTAAATCTCGGATGCACCCGGAGTGAGTAGTTTGCTTCCGGGCGTTGTACGGAGGTCTCATCTTGCGGATTCTTATGCTTTCGTGGGAATATCCGCCGAATATAATGGGAGGGCTGGGTGCTCATATGGCCGGGCTGGCTCCGGCCTTGGTCCGCGCCGGGATCGAAGTTCACCTGATTACGCCTCATCCTGCCGGTTATTCGGTCTCTATGGATGTACTTGCAGAGGACCGAAAATGGGAGGTGACGGAAGAGGGAGTAGTGGTCCATCGTGTATCTCTGGTCAAGGACGCGTGCGATGTTTACGAGCAGGCGCGCAAGACCAATCAGTTAATGCAAGATCGGGGCCACACTTTAGTGACCGATGGTGGCCGCTTCGATATCATCCATGCGCACGACTGGCTGGTAGTGTACGCCGCGCAGGCGTTGAAGCACCAATTTCGACTTCCTCTTATAGCTACTATCCACGCCACCGAGCGAGGCCGCGTCCGAGGGACGAGTCTTCACACCGATCTGCAACGCAACATCCACGGTGCGGAATGGTGGCTGGCGTATGAGGCGTGGCGACTGATCACGTGCAGCCATCACATGGCCTCCGAGGTTCAGACCTTTTTCCGTATCCCACCAGAGAAGATTGATGTTGTGCCCAATGGTATCGACCCTTATCGGAATGGTCACTGGACCCAATCCGACTTGGTGGATTGCCGGTTTCGTTATGCGGTCTCGGATTGTCAGGTTGTCTTTGCTGTCGGAAGATTGGTCTATGAGAAGGGCTTTCACCTGCTGATTGAAGCGATTCCCCATATTTTGCCCGAATTTCCCGATACCCAATTCATTATCGCCGGACGAGGACCCGAAGCTCAAAATCTGACGCAACAAGCTGTGAGCCTGGGTGTTGCTGACCACGTTCACTTTCTCGGCTTCATTAGCGATGAAGAACGTGACTGTCTGTATCACATGGCAGACTGTGCTGTCTTTCCCAGTCTTTACGAACCTTTCGGAATCGTGGCTTTGGAGGCAATGGTGGCTGGCTGCCCCGTAGTCGCAGCCGACGTCGGCGGCCTGCGCGAGGTTGTGCGTCATGGGAAAACTGGGATCACCGTCTATCCCGACAACGCTCAATCAGTGGCCTGGGGGATATTGAGCATCTTGCGCGACCCGACACGTGCCGCTGCGCGTGCCAGGGAAGCCCAGCAGATGGCGCGTTGCGAATTCAATTGGGACACAATTGCCGCCCGGACGATCGCGGTATATCAACGAGTCTTCGATGAGCGTAAACGAATTGATTGGTAGCGCCTTGACAAATCCTTCCTTTTCTGGTAGAATGAGTTTGTAATTGTAGTCACAAACTTCTGTGATTGTCCCCTTTGCAGTCGGCGTGGCCGGGTGTTCCACTCAAGTCCTCGTCTCAGAGCAGAAGTCACTCTAGTTCGTCGTAGCTCAAAAACATTATATTTTGTAGTCTGCTCACTCAGCCCAGTCACTGTGAGAGTCAGATCGCGCTGCCTTAGCCTCATTACTGGCGGGATTCTGTTGTATATTTACGCTTGCCCGCTGATCTGACTCGCTAAAAACAAGGCCCGGAGCGTTTTGCTCCGGGCTTCTTGTTTGGATGGTTCTTGGTTTATATCTTCTGCTTGCGTCAGATTCTTCCGTACAATGCTGGGTGTTTCCTTATTCTGTGATTATTGCGTCGAAGGGGCACTCGGCCGTGCATATCTTGCAGCCACGACAGCGGTGCACATCTATGAAGGGAGGTTCATCGCAGTCGATGCGAACAATGGCTTTGGTCTTACACACTTGTTGAGCTAAGCAACGCCGACATATGTGGCAGCGATAACCATCAACGTAGAGCGAAGCGTTGCCGACGGTGGCACCTATCAAAGCTAACATTCCTTTCAATAAATTAGATGCACCTCAGCGCGAAAAGTTACAGTAGAGCGTTTAGGGTCAATTAGTGCGCGGGATCACGTCCGTCTTGTGCCACTCGCCTACCGGCGCGTAGACGGTGCCTTTTTCGTAGATCTGGGCACGGTACATCTTGCCTTCGTGTGCCACATCGTATTCTCGGGTCAGTCGCTCTCCCAGTCCCTTTTCCTTAGCGAATTTGTAAAACATTGCATCGGGATTCAATGGGATGATCATCGACTGTCCGACCAAGGTGATGGTCTCCTCTAGCGCTAGTTGGGAACTGCTGCCGCCGTGCTCGTCGCTCCCTTCGCCATCTTTCTGGATATTCGTCCGCTGGAAGACGACATAGAAGGAATGGTGAAACAGAGTGTTGCCCACTTCCTCGTCGGGATGACCAGTGCTGAAGTCCACCGCTTGTTCGCTGGGAAGTGGATTATCCTCGGGCCAGATTACGGTCACGTTTGCCTTATCGGCTTTCCATAGAGGGAAATTGGTGCCGGCTTCGTGGGCTGGCTTGTCCACCGTGGCAAAAGAGGGGTCCGCATCTGCTTGACGCAGAACCAACCGTGCTCTATCGATACGCTTTCCCTCTTCGTCGAGTACATCACAATAGATGTGATGATTGCCCATATTCTCCCCGCCTGTCAAATGGTGTATGCCAATGATCCGCCAGTACTGTGTGGCGTCGTCAGGCACGTCAATTTCAGATAAAAACTTGATGTCAACCTTGTATTTGGCTGACGCGTCGTTGTAAACCGGTTCTTTGTGCTTCACCTTTTCCAGGAATTGTTGGTTATACGCTTTCACGTCGAGTCCCATTTTGTGCCCCCTTCATTACCGTTTTTTCTCAAAATGTAGGGGCGACCCTTGTGGTCGCCCTGTCGGGCAGGCACAAGGCACTGCCCCTCCCCCGAATTATTGAGAAGATACTCATTGCCCTTGGGACAGGACCTGGCCTGTCATTGAGGAGCCGTTCGCTCCGCTCTCAGCATCTTCGAGGTCGTCATCCGGAAGCCTGCTCTGGAGATCGGTCTTGTGCTGCGAGATGATGATGTCACCGAACAGACTGTCTTGTTGTACTTCTACGACATACTGTTTGATCAGTTCGAGCACCGCCAGGAAGGTGACAATGATCTCAACTCGATTGGCCGCTCGACTTAGCAGGCCTTGGAAATTTATCTGACTGCGCCGAGTTAGCTCGGTACGGATGAGCGTCATCTGCTCTCCAATGGTGACCGTCATAGGAGATACGACTTCGCTTACGGCCGGATCGGGAGGGCGTACTTCCAACGCCTGTCGCACAGCAGCGATTAGGTCATCCAGGGTAACATCCCCCAAGGTTAGCTTGGGCTCAAGTTTGGGGGGCAGAGCCACACGAATGTAATTCCTCAGACCGTCCGTTTCCCGTTGACGGAGCATTTCTGCCACCGTTTTGAACTGCTTGTAAACTCGCAATTGGCGCGCAAGTTGATCGCCGACATCTTCCTCTTCCTCATCTTCCAGACTGGGAGGCGGTTTTGGTAGCAGCGCTTGTGATTTGATAAGCAACAACTTGGCAGCCATCACCAGAAAATCGGTCAGGAACTCGGCTTCGACTTGCTTCAGGATAGCCAGGTAAGCCAGGTATTGATCAGTGACTTGGGCCAATGCTACCTTGGTGATATCCAGCTCCTCCCGTTCGATGAGATGCAGAAGAAGATCCATCGGACCCTCGTACATTGAGAGCTGAACCTGATAGCTTTGCGTATCGTGATCTTCGTTCTGTTCTATCGCATCCGGGAGCTGTGAGGTGTCTGACATAGATTCTAAAAAGTCTGTTCTCAAAGCGTCAAAAATCGTTTGCCTTCTTCGGCCATTTTGTCCAGAAGTGCTTTGGTTTCCTCAAACGTGTCGCCAGCGACTCGCTCGACCTTACAGCCGGCCGCGCGCAGCAACGCTTCGGCTTCGGACGATACGCCCAAAGGTCCGCCGACGATGGTGACGTACTGTGCCTGCATCGCGTCGTCTATTGAAAAGCCGATGGTGACCCGGAAGCGGCCGATGTAGTTCTGGATACCTAGATAGTCCTCTTCTGCCCAATCGTCGGGCGTCTGCCACAGGAGAACGTAATGTCCCATTGGCTTGCCGGCTGGCGTGGTAGCCACTGGGCCGGCGCCAGCCAATGCATCCTGCACCTGGCGCCGGAGTTGTTCCCCCCACTTGGCGTCACCATCCCACTGGTCGCCAGGGCAGGCGGTGGCCACGTAGTCTTTGTGGGGGTGAATAGCTTCGATGGGTAGATCGAGTTCTTGAAGTAGCCAGGCCGTAAGTTGGCCTGTGGATAGTAATTGGGCATCGGTAGGCGGTTGGTCGGTGAAATTGCCAGCCAGGCAGATTCCGATGCTGGTGGCGTTGACGCCGCCGGCGTGCTTGGAGATGGTTTCCAGTGCTTGTGTTTGCTCGATACGGCCGTCGTCGTAGACGAAGTAGTGGAAGCCAACACCTGGCCAGCCTTCCCTCTCTACCTGGTACTTGGCGATTCGGGCAGCCCCTACGCTGGCGGACACGCCGCTATGGTGTAGCACGATGCTGTTAATCTGAGAGTGTTCGCGTGTCGGATAGCGATCGGTGGCATGTATGGGTAGCTCGTCGATTACGATCTCGATGGTGGGTTGAGGCACAACGCCCGTCGCGGGGCTGGGGGCGGCCTGCGCGTCGGCCAATTGCTGCTCCAATTCAGCAATGCGCGCCTGTAGGGCGGCCAATTCCCCATCCGCCTGGGCGGCTGCGAGCTGCTGTTCCAGTTCTGTGATGCGAGCTTGCAAGGCTGCCAATTGGCCATTGGCCGGGCTGGGTGTGGCCGGAACGCTGGCCAACACCTGGTCTACCTGGTCCATCAGCATGTCTTTCCACGTCTGGCCTTCCAGCCACTGTTGACCTGGCGACTGGTGGGCAACTAGCTCCTTGAGGCCTTTGATGTTGTCGCGCTGGACGTCTAGCTGTAGCATCAAATAAGCGCACAAGTGACCTCCAGCCTCCAGTTGCTTGGCCGTGGGAATGGTATTCGTGAAGTTGCCGGCAAAGGCAACCCCTACGCTGTTATCACTAAACTGGTAGGCTTGGCTAGTGCGTGTTGTCACGGGTTGAGTGCTATAAATGGTGCCATCCGCCGAGATGAAATAATGATAGGCGATGCCGGCCATGTCGCGATCGCGGACCAGCACGCTGGCGATGCGCTCTGGCCCGATATCCGGGGACATAGCAGTGTGGTGGATGACGATGGTATCAATCTGCGCTGCGTCGCGGCTGGGATAACGCTTTGTGGCGTGCTGGGCCAGCGTGTTGCTGATGTCAGTGATGTCAGGGGCTTTGACAGCTACGGGGGGGACTGTCTCGCCGGTCTTCGCCTGGTCCAATTCGTTTTGCAGTTCCAGAACCCGCTGACGCAATTCGAGCACCTGGGTACCTGCCAGCCGGAGACGAACCTGGCCCGTTTGGAACTCCTCGGGAACGACCCGCTGGAAATACTGTACCGGTAGGCCATCTTCTTCCAAGACGGCTGTGATCGGATAACCGCAAATGTCCAGTCCGTACTTGTCGAAGAAGTCCAGGAATGCTCCGCTGACAGTCTGTTGCGTAGGCTGGAAGAAGCGCTCGCGCACCAATGGTTTGACGACTGCCGACTTGAGAGCAGGGCGGGTCATATCGCGTATGGCAGCCACCACCGGTTTGACCTCCCCGCTTACCTTGCGCCACGCAAAAGAATCCCAGGTTGGGTCCTGTGAAGACATAATGAAGGGAGAAGCGGAGTTGATATAGGGGTACTTAAAAAGTTCCTGGAAGTATTCTACATATTGACTGGCAATTTCTTCGTCGTTGATCGGCAGTCCGCTCTGAGCGTTGGAGTTACCCACTTCCAGCAGATCAATGATCTTGCTGGGGAATTTATCGTGATAATACTTGAAGCGCAATCCCCAAAAGTCAACTAGATGGTTTTTGGGCTGATCAGATGTTGTCTGCCAGTAGCAATGCACGCCCAGGAAGTCCGACATCTCTACCGACGGTCGGCAGATCTCAACCCATTCCAGGTCACGGTGGGGAATGGCCAGGCCCGGAAAGCCAAGGGATGCCCATGGACAACGCTGCTTAAGCAGCTTGAAGACGCTTTGATACCATTCGTTAAAGTCGCGCGCGTCAGAGTCCTCTTGTCCCCAGCCCTCGTAACGGTGTAAATGATTGGGCTCATTGTGAATCTCAAATTTGGTGGCGTAGGGACGTAGCCCTTCCATAATGGGTGCCATACGCTCCACGAATTGTTGGGGAGTAGGATGGTGGTCGACGCCCATCCGGTCATCCCAGAGGCGGACGATGAACTCGATGTCTGGGTTCTTCTCCCTGATGCGTTTGAAGACATCGGGATGTGTCTGGCTCATCATCTTCAAGGTTTCGATGCGGGCCTCTCCAACGATCTGAAAATCCACTTCTTCGTAGAACTCATGATTGCGACCATGAAGGCCCACCCGGCAACTTCTAGTGGCCATCTTATTTCTCTCCTGTAAAAAGAGCCAGGGGCGACCCCCATCTGAAGAGATTGGGAAATGGGGGTAGCAAGTGTAAGTATGGATATGTTGCTTTGTATCGAATTCTACGTCAAGACGCGACTACATGCAAGCCAATGCTGCCTGACCCTCCCTCGGAGCTCCCCTCGCCACGTTTAATTACCCATGAGTTCGTGAATCTCCAAAGGTTCGCTCTTGCCCGGGTCGCGCACCAGTATGATCGCCTCCGACGGACACTTCGATGCGCATACGCCACAACCCATACACAGATCAACGTTCACAACGGCCGAGCCTTTACTCACCGACATCGCCCCGAACTGGCAGAAGTCAGCGCACGTGCCGCAGCCGGTACATCCCTCAACAGCCACCTGACTGACGTAGCCTGAGGAGGCAAGCATCGGGACGTCGTTGCGCCAGGCATGCATTGCTCCGCAGCAGCAGGCACAGCAATTACATATGGCGTAGAAGCGGCCTAGCATCGCATCCTTAAAAAAAGCGTGGTGTACGTGACCCCGTTCGTGCTCGGCTTGTAGGATCTCCTCTGCTTCACTAGAGGTAATCCACCGGGAGCGGTGGGGATGGTGCTCGACCACAAAGCTGGCGAACGGCTCGCCGACGATGAGGCAGACGTCCAATGGCTGGCAGGGTTGTGGACGTGAGCTCCGACACGGGCATTCCAGGGCTACGATGTGATCTGGGTTGTGCAAGATGATATCACGGGCCAGGGTGTAGGGGATCACTTGCTCCAAGTTGGTGAGGCTGATCTCCTTCTGAATCGTGACCAGACGTCTGGCTGCCTCTAGCGGTACCACCTTGCCGTGATAGGTGTCGGCAAAGGAGACGCCGAAAGACGAACGAGCATCGCTATCTTGGTGAGAGAACAGACGCAGCAGCCACCGTCCCGGCTTTTCCAATACCCGGGTCAACGGATGCTCGCCAGTACCGATTCCGATGTAAAGGTAGGGCCAACGTCCATAAACATATCCGTGTAGCCAGTCAAAAAATGAGTAGCCTGGGATGCGCCGTGCCTCTCGGAGGAAGGCACGGGTGGAAGGGTGTATAAGCTGCGGCCGGAGTTTGTGATCCGTCGCTTGTCTGTTCTTTTCTTTGGTCATCGTTTTTCGCTCGACATCAAATCGGGAAGTTGTTTTCTAACAACCCCTTGGCGTTCTCAATTACTTTCTGGGTCTCTCAGGCAACGCCCAGTGCTTGATCAAGCTTGGCCCGATCAAAATTGACGATGATTGTGCCTTTGATGTCAAAGGTGGGTGTGGTTTCATTGCCGTTTGCCCAACCGCGTACACGTTCGGCGGAAGCCCGGTCGGTGGAGATGTTTACCTCAACGTACTCAATGTTATGCTCTTCCAGGTAAGCACGCGCCCGCCTGCAAGCTGGGCACCACGATGTGCAATACATGACTACATCGGCGGTTGGCACGGGCTCGGCCTTGGGTTGGGCGGCTTCCCAGTCTGCCGCAGCTTCCGGCTCCAGCTCGGTCAGGACACGGAACAGTTCCCAGTTGTCGGGCTGATCGTCGATGTCGTGTACGTCGACGTACTGAATGATGCCTTCCTTGTCGATGATGAAAAGAGCGCGTTCGCTACGGCCGTTCTCACGTAGAACGTCGTAGCGTTGGGCGACTTCGCCATGTGGGTAGAAGTCGCTCAACAGCGGGTAAGTTATACTCCCCAGACTTTCGGCCCATGCCGCCAGGCAGGGAACACTGTCTACGCTGATACCCAGTACCTGGGTATTCAATCCCTCGAACCGGTCGAGTGCGGCCTGGTACGAAGGGATCTGATTGGTTCAAACCGGTGTCCAGGCTAGAGGAAAGAAGGCCAGGACGACATTTTTCTGCCCACGATAGTCGCTCAGGTGAATCTCCCGACCATCGTGGCTCTTCAAGGTGAAATCCGGGGCTTGCTGTTCTACTTTAGGTACCATTTCTGCCTCCCGTTATGATGTTTGATTGTTTACCTATGCGTTAGGCCGTTCCAGAAAAATAGTTGTCGCAAGTTTCATTGATTTCACCGTCATACTCGTGATTTTTGGGATGATTTAAATTCTGGAACTTCCTTAGTTGCTGTAGTCTTCTCTGTGCTATTCGTCTCGATGAATTGCCTCGGTCACCTCCCATCAAGATATTCTTGCACCTCAGCAATGGCCTGTTGGGTGCTCTTGAACTGGATGCCCCACATACCGAATGCTTGTGCCGCTTGAACATTCTCTATCAGATCGTCTACAAAGACTGCTTCGTCAGGCTGAACCCCCAATCGGCCGACGGCGATCTGGTAGATGCGGTGGTCTGGTTTAGCCACCCCCTCCTCGGCCGAGATGATCATCTCGTTCACCGCTTGGTCCAGCTTAAGTATTTCTGTGAACATCTCGCGTGTGCCGGGCCAGGCGTTGCTGAGAATAGCTGTTTTGTAGTGTGGGCGCAAATTGCCAAGGAAGCTTACCAGTTCGGTGTCGAGCCGCCAGCCGGACCAGAAATCACGCTGAAGTTCGGCCAATTGTTCGTCGTCCAGGCCGAAGTTAACGGCTACATACTCCCATACCTCGGCCTCGGTCGCCCGTCCGACCATCGAGCGGTCCGCCACTTCCGATTCGAAAACGCCTTTGGCCAGTCCACCCTCCGGCAGGCCGAGGCGTTTCTCCCACTTACGTTGCCCGCTGGGGGCTTCTGTGCGGATCAGGACATCTCCGAAGTCAAAAATCACGGCACGAATTGGCATAGTGGTATATCTCCAACGGTAGTGTTTCGATGGTCTGGACATTACAGAGAAACCCGCCCCGATTGGTGCTCAATTCTACCGCGCCCCATTATTCTGTGCAAATCTGCTCCTTGCCCCCGTGTATCTGATGACAGACTCTGAGGCGCCTTCTTGATTTGCAAGAATAGGGAACATGTGTTCTAATTAAGATTGGAACACATGCTGCCTAGCACAACGCCGTGCTCACGACGTATTCTTACTCAAGGAGGTTTCCATGGCTGAGCCGCTGAAAGAAATGTTTTTCAAACGAGAATTCTTTGAGGATCTGGCTGCTGCTTGCAGGAGTGTTTACCCGTCGTTCGAGGCCGAGACCTTTCTGGCTTGCATCTACGATGAGAGTTGGGAAGGCCGCGAGCTCAAAGAGCGGGTGCGCCACACCACGGTCACGTTGGGTGACCTGTTGCCGCAGGACTACCGTGCCGCGCTTGGCCTTCTGCGCCAGGTGGCCCCGGCACTGGACAGTTATGGCTTCGAGAAGATGATCTTCCCGGATTTTGTGGAAGTACATGGGCTGGAAGACTGGGACGTTTCGCTCCCTGCGTTAGAGCAGTTCACGCAGCAAGCCAGCGCCGAGTTTGCCGTGCGCCCCTTCATCTTGAAAGACCAAGAGCGTATGATGGCCCAAATGTTGGAGTGGGCAGGACACGAGAGCCATGACGTGCGCCGCCTGGCCAGCGAAGGCTGCCGCCCACGTCTGCCGTGGGCGATGGCACTGCCTCCTCTCAAAGCCGATCCATCTCCGATCCTGCCCATCCTTGAAAAGCTCAAATCTGACGTGTCAGAATCGGTACGACGTAGTGTGGCCAATAACCTGAACGACATCTCAAAGGACAATCCGCGGGTGGTCATTAACCTCCTACGGCGCTGGCAAACTCACGACGCCGATGAGGCGCGATGGATCACCAATCACGCCTTACGCACGCTAGTCAAGGCGGGGGACCCCGATGCGCTCGATTTGCTTGGGTACCCGAGCCAACCGGCAATCTTGGCCAGGAACCTGGTCGTCGAGCCAGACTCGATCGCGATTGGCGATAAAATCACGTTTTCGTTTGAGATTGAGTCCACCGGCGAGGTATCCCAGAATTTGATGATCGATTACGTCATGTACCTGGTAAGGGCCAAAGGCAAGCGGACGCCGAAAGTATTTAAGCTCACGAAGAAAACCATTGCTCCCGGTGAAAGGCTGCAAATCACCAAGCGGCACAGTTTCCAGCCGGTCACAACGCGAAAGTATTATCCGGGCCAACACGCGGTCGAGGTTCAGATCAATGGGAAGTCGTTTGGGCGTAGGGAGTTCACGCTAAAGTGATCTGGAGTGAGCGAGAATCCAATTGCTCTGGTCACTACGTCGATTCTAGAGGCTGGCAAGTCGGGCAAATGTAGCTGCTGGTGCTTCCTGTCTTGATCTTCTCAATCGTTGTACCACACGTCGGGCATGGCTGACCCTCTCGGTAGCCGACCAAGAAAAAGCGGCTCATGTCTAGAACAAGTGCTGAGAGAGTGATATAATCCTCAGCATGGACTTTCCAATCGTAGAGCTATTTGACGACGATCTAAGCGCGGCCTGGCTATTGAAGTACTTTCACCAGAACGAGTTG
>DAOUMD010000092.1:0-3813 GCA_034412795.1 Anaerolineae bacterium | reverse complement strand
AAGCCATAAGATGTAGGATATACAGCCCCAAATATCATCTGAGTGGGAGGATGCTTGGACTAACCGCACCCCTAACTGGAAAACCGATTTATCTGGTTGGCTACGATGTCTGTAAAGAGTCTGGGTGTCGAAGTAGGTAAAGGATACAATTACGGTTGAATAACCGTAACGATCAGCGACTGGTCTGAGTAGTTACTAAGTTTGGATAAGGTACTTATACAAAAGTTATGACTTGCCCTGTTCGGGCCGAATCATAAGCGGCAAAGACCAACCGCATAGTCTCAAAATTGTCCTGGCCGGATGTTGGGGTCGCCCGCCCGGTTTGCAGTGCGCGTAACAAATCGGCGTTGCATGGGACAATACTCGACTGGACAACGTAATAATCATGATCGATCCAATCGTAATTAGGGGGAACACATCGCGTGGCAAGGGTGCCCTTCTCGGTCGTCACCCTCACCCAATAGTCAGGCCCCAATTCCACGGAGCCATTGTCACACTCGATCATCATGTAGGTTTCATTCCAACGATCGTGTTCCACCCGACTGGCGTAGCTCAATGAACAAGTGACGGTCACACCATCGCCCATTTCCATCATCACGGTGGCTACGTCTTCGCCCTTGATTCCTGGGGTGACCTGCCTGGTCCGGCAGTAGAGAGTTTTGGCTTCGCCAAATAGAAAACGGGCCGTGTCCAGAACATGGCTGCCTATATCGGCAATAATGAACTGATCGAGCTCTTTCAAGTACGGGTGATTTTCAAAAACGGGCGCGCTGTTGGCAAAGACAATGTGTCCCCGAAACGGTTTGCCCACTTTTCCTTCCTGCAGTGCCTTCTTAACCTGTCGAATAGGGTACTGGTAGCGCCAATTTTCGTGGACCATGAAGGGGGTATCTGCTTCCTGGCAGACCTGGACCATTTGACGGGCCGTCTCCAGATCGGGAGCCATAGGTTTCTGGCAGATTACCGGGGTTTTGTGCTTGGCCGCGAGGTGAACCAGGTCGCTGTGTAAATCGACGTGGGTGATGATGTCTATGAAGTCGATTTGTTCGTGGCGTAGCAATTCCTCGGGATCGTCGTAAACGGCCGGCACACCAAATTCACGGGCCAACGCTTCGGCTTTGGATCGGGTGCGATTGTAGAAAGCCACGCATTCCACGCCTTCCAATTCCTGCCACGCGGCAAGTTGAAAGCGCGACCAGAAACCGGTTCCGAAGATCGCAAATCGCAAAGTCATGGTTTAGCCTCCTCGCTTTCCCCACGAACAAGAGTGCCTGAAACGTCCCCATGAACCGGTTTTTTTTCTCAGAAAACGGGTTTATGGGGAAGATTCTTCCTGGTCACCGCTGGTGTGAGTTTGGCTGGTGTATAGGGCCAACGCCTGGCGCATCGTGTCTTCGGACTCGATCAAATGCTCGCGCATCGCCTGGCGCGCTCCTTCAACGTCACCCGCTTTGACCTGCTCGAAGACTTCGTGGTGATGCTTGAGGGCACGGGCCGGCATACCCGGCACTTGGAAGCCCATTTGGCGTACCTTGACCATGATATCTGCCATTGAGTCGAGTAACAGGGGAAACAACTCGTTGTGGGTGGCGTGAGCCAGGGCGGCGTGGAAAGCCACGTCACATTCTGGGAAGCAATCTGGATTGTCCTGAGTTTCAGCGCCTTCACGAAGAATGGCTTCCAATTTTGCCAGGTCTTCGGCGGTTCGCCGTACCGCTGCCATCCCGGCGATTTCGATCTCCAGCAAGCGTCGGACCTCGTGGACATTGTCGTAGTCGATCTCGGTCTGTGCAGCGCGTAACAACATGGTCATCGATTGAGCGACCGATTTGGGTGTTGGGCTGCATACGACAGTCCCGCTGCCAGGTTGGACTTCCAGCAAGCTCTTAGCGACCAGTGCCCGAACCGCTTCCCTGATCACCGTCCGGCTGACTCCAAACTGACGGGCAAGTTCACGCTCAGGAGGGAGGCGATCGCCCGGCTGAAGGTGTCCCTCGATGATCAACTCTTCAATTTGGTGCGTGACCCGATTGGCCAGGGTCGTACCCCGCTCAATCGTTTGGAATAGGTCACGCTGCTCAGATGCATCTTGGTTCTTTGTCATGTTTCCCAAAAAGCACCAGGGGAGGAGAGTCCCGATGAAGAAGGTATGTGGCATACCATATGACCAGGATGCATAATACTTCAACTTTCCAGGAGTGTCAAGTACTGTTATTCATTGCCTTGCCAACCGAGCCGAAAAGCCGGAGCTTGGCCGAGACCACAGGTTGCATGGCGGTTATGGCACTCTGCATCAGCTCCAGCAGATCCGGAGAATCGGGCGCGTCGATTCGCTCCCGCAACGCGCCTACGTAGGCGGCACGTACCTCAGTGTTGACGTTAAACTTGGTTACACCCAGTTCAATTGAGCGGCGCACCATGGCCTCAGGCAGCCCGGAGGCGCCGTGGAGGACAAGCGGGACGGACACTGTGTTCCTGATAGCGTCCAGGCGCTCAAAGTCGAGGCGTGGCTCGCCGGGATAACGGCCGTGGACGTTTCCAATGCACACGGCCAACGCATCAATATTCGTCTGCGCCACAAAGTCTGCTGCCTCACCCGGACTGGTGAGTCTTGCCTCGTATTCGGGAACCGTCAGGCCATCCTCGCTACCCGTCAACCGGCCCAATTCAGCTTCGACTGTGCCACCCTGCTCGTGGACCAGGTCTGCCATCTGGCACGTAAAAGCGACGTTGTCGGGGTAGGGCAGGTGCGAGCCGTCGGCCATGACCGAGGTCAGCCCCGCGTCCAGCGCGGCTCGAATGTCGTCGGCCGATGTGCTGTGGTCCAAGTGCACCGCCATCGGGACCGACGCCTCCCGGGCAGCCGTGAGACACAGGGCAACCAGCGGCGGCCCGCCGTGCTTCAGAGCAGTGGGAAGGATTTGGAGCATAGCCGGGCTGCGGCCGGCCTCGGCGGCAGTTACCACAGCACGGACGCCTTCCAGATTGTAGACGTTGAACGCTCCAATGGCGTAGCCGCCCTCCTGGGCCCTGTTCAGAAGTTCAATGGTCGGGGCAAGCATCGGATATCACTCCTTTCGAAACGCCTTGACAATCTCAATCAGCGCTTCCGGGCCGCCAACGTTGCCGGGGAATACGATGTATGGCATGCCTGGATAGCGACTCTCCGGGCCTAACTGCCACACAGGCACCCCAGGCAATATCTGGCCGGGCACCATGGCTCGCTTTATGCCCAGCCCTTTGGTCGCCACGTCGCTTGAGGTAATACCGCCCTTGGCGACCAGATAGCGTGGCTTGGTCGAGATCGCCTGCACGATGGCCACCAGGCCTTCTGAGACCTGCTGACCGATGGATAGGCTGGTTTCAGCATCCTCTCCGCTGATGAGGTGGCGACTGGTATAAACCACCACATCCTGATTGCGGCCCAATACTAGGTCTGCCTGCCTGCCCACACGCTCGATCTCTCTTTCCCGGCGGCTCTCATCCAGCAACGCTTCAACGTTAATCTCGATGCTGACCATCCCTGGATGGGCGAATAATGCGCTGACTTGGCTGGTCGTTCGGGGCACGTGCGAACCAACGACGAACAGCCCGGCGCCTGAGTCCGACAGGTCGAAATCCGCTTTTGTCAGCAGGGGGCGCCCGGATAAGCCGGCCCGCGCTCGAACAAACGACGCTGCCGTGCGGTACAAGAATCGCTGACCCCGTGCCTCGGCGGTCAACAGGCCTCTCACGAAGACCTCTACATCGCGATAGCTGGCCGCGTTGACGACGCATAAGCTTCCGGGTGCCAGATCGGCAAAACGCTCGGCT
>DAOUMD010000091.1:0-11887 GCA_034412795.1 Anaerolineae bacterium | reverse complement strand
ATCTTCCACCCGTATTGCGCTTGACTTGCACTCCTATGTGTGATATGATGCGCAATGTCCCCCAGCTTTGCCATATCAGATCAAGACCATCGACCTCGTCGTGACGTGCAAATCGTATCCCTTCTTTCCGAAAGCACTCGATGCATCGAGTTGATATTCGCCTCCAAGGCTATCGTCCGCACTGGCGACTTCACGCCGCATGCGACCGTGATTCTTGTGTCGGGGGTTGTGTTCTGATGGTAAATTGGTAAATTGGTAAACTGGTAAATTGGTAGATTGGTAGATTCGTAGATTCGTGAGCTGTTTTACCACCCTACCAATCCACCAATCTACCAATATACCAATTTGCCACTCTACCAATAGAAAAGGAGATCGTGCAATGGAGCGAGTTGGAACGCTGCAGGAGGTTCTGGCCGACGTAAAGATCAAAGAGGAGAGAGTGCGCGCCTTCCTTGGCAGGGAAGGGCTAGACGCCCTAGTGCTGGGCCGCCAGGACAATTTCGCCTGGATCACTGCCGGTGGTGATAACCGGGTGATCAATAACACTGATATGGGCGAAGGCTTCGTAGTCATCACCAAGGATCACAAGTGGCTGGTTGCTCACCATATGGACGGCCGCCGTTTCGTCGAGGAACAGGCTCCGGATCAGGGCTATGAACTGGTGACACTGTACTGGCACCAGGGCTCTCCAGCGGATAAGATAGGCGAGCTCACGGCCGGCATGCGCGTCGGGGCGGATTTCGCCTTGGCGGGGGCGCGACAATATGCCTCGGAGATCGTGGATTTGCATTATCCCTTCACCGACCTGGATCTCAAGCGCTTGCGCTGGGTGGGGCGGACGAGCAACGGGATTATCACCCAGGTCGCGCAGGAGTTGAGGCCGGGCATGACCGAGAACGAGGTCGCCGCTCGTTTTGCCTACGAATACACTCTGCGTGGTATGTTCCTCGACGCGCTGATGGTCGGCGCCGACGAGCGGATTACGCGCTACCGGCACCCGTTGGCGGGTGACAAAGCCATCGAGCGTTATGCCTTTCTCCACCCGGCGGCGCGACGCTGGGGGGTGCACGCCAACGTCACACGCCTGGTTCACTTCGGCGAGCCACCCGAGGAGATCCGGGCTGCGCACCGGGCGGTGACGACCGTCGGTGCACACGTGGCCAAGATGCTGGCGCCGGGCGTACGCTTCGCGGACATCTTGGCCGAGGAGAAACGGTTATACAAGGAGTTGGGCTATCCCGACGAATGGAACTACCACTTCCTGGGTGGCATCAGCGGCTACACCTTAGTGGACCCGACGCGCTGTCAGAACCCCGACGCACGAGTCGTCGAGCGACAGTCGTACGGTTACTTCATCACCATCACCGGTGCCAAATTCGAGGAGCTGATGATCCTCACCGAGGACGGAATTGAGATTGCCTCACTGCCGTCCGATGGGGAATGGCCGACCCGTGTCGTGAGCACCCCCAACGGCGACATCGCCGTTCCTGAGATCCTGATTCGGTAGCGTTGTCTCTTCAAAGGGGGGCGTTCATTTTTTTGGGAAAATGAGGAGCCAGCATCCCCAGATGCCGAACGGAGCCGCATCTGGGGATGCCTCACTTCTCGGATCGGACTAATTCGCCCCCAAATCTGAACGCCCCCCACGTACTCCCTTTTTCCTACTCCCTGTGGTATAATGCGTAACAGATAACCTCAGGAGAGTAAGCCCCTCAATGACCTCGCACCCCTCAACCGAATTACCTACCACCAACTGGAAGCGTACTCTATACATCGTCTTTTTTGCCCAAATGATGGCTGTGGCCGGTTTCATGACCATTGTCCCTTTCCTCCCCCTCTACGTTGAGGAACTGGGCACGCGTGCTAATCTTAGTACCGAATTTCTGGCGGGCCTGGTGTACTCAGCGCAGGCGTTCACTATGGCCATTGCATCGCCAATATGGGGCGCGCTGGCTGATCGTTACGGCCGAAAGCTGATGGTTGAGCGGGCCATGTTTGGCGGGACGGTGATTCTGCTTTTGATGGGCTTTGCCCGGTCGGCGGAGCAGTTGGTGCTGTTGCGGGCAGTACAGGGTCTGGTCACCGGCACCATAGGTGCTGCTAATGCCTTGGTGGCTGCTGCGACGCCGCGCGAGCACACCGGCTATGCTATGGGCTTGCTGCAAGTTGGGATGGGGGTTGGGCTGGCCGTTGGCCCGCTGGTTGGTGGGGCCGTTGCGGATGCTATCAGTTATTCGGCGGCGTTCTACGTAACGGCCGGTCTACTGTTTTTCGCCGGAATCCTGGTTTGGTGGGGAGTCGATGAGCACTTCGATCCGCCTGATGCGCTCAAAGGTGATGCCAAGAGCTTCGTCGCCGAATGGCGGCACGTGCTGACCTCGTCGGGGATACCTATCACCTATGGGCTGAGCTTTATGAGCCAACTAGGGCGAATGATGATCTTCCCGATTGCGCCGTTATTTATCCTGTCTCTGCTGCCTGACGCAGGCAAGGTGAATACCTTTACTGGCTTGGTGGTTGGAATCGCTTCATTGATGACTACCATCAGCGCCGTTTACCTGGGGCGCTTGAGTGACCGGATCGGCCATCGCCGCATTCTTATTTCCAGTGCAGTGCTGGCTGCTCTCTTCTATCTGCCCCAGAGCTTGGTCACGTCCGGTTGGCAGTTGTTGGTGTTGCAGGCGCTGGTGGGTGTCTGTATGGGGGGGTTAATACCATCCATCAGTGCTCTGTTGGCGCGCTACACACAGGCGGGTGAGGAAGGTGCAGCCTATGGCCTGGATCACTCAATTACTTCTGCGGCGCGGGCAGTAGCTCCGCTCTTGGGGGCGGCCGTGGCCGCCTGGTTTGGGCTACGAGCTACGTTCGTGGCCACTGCCTTTATCTATCTTATGGCGGCAGCTATAGCAAGGTTGGGTTTGAAACCGGCGCGGACGGGCTGATAATAGAAAATGGGCCGGCCACGTTCAAACCGGCCCATTATCAGAAGGAGGAAGGAGGGAGACGCTTGAGCGCCTTAACCTATTGACGACGCGCGGGGGGCGAATCTTACCAGTAGTGCCTCAGAAACCCGTTTTCTTTATGAAAACGGGTTTTTCGAGACCATGCTATAATATGGATACTATGAACACTACCCCGACACCCGTCCGTCATAGACGCCGTCGCTGGTTGATCAGCGCCTTGGGCGTGCTGGTCCTGCTGGGCCTGGCGCTGATCTTCTTGTTCGCGCATACTCCCAAAGGGAACGCGCTCCTGAACGTGGCCGAGTATCGCTTGCGCCTCGCCTGGTGGTCCCTGATAGGCGGGCCGGAATACGATCCGGCTCGGACCGGTGGCCTATCCGGCGTGATATGCGCTACGAATGACGAGCCCCTGACCGACGCCATCGCCCTGGTGGCCAGCGTGCGCGGCCAGGTGTACCAGGCGCGCAGCGATGGACGGGGTCGCTACCGGATCGACGGCGTGCCGCCCGGCCGTTACGTGCCGTTGGCGGCCGCCTGGGGGTACCAGGAGACGAGCAGCGGGCCGATCCAGGTGGCGACCGGACGCCTGACCAGAGACGTGAACTTCGTCCTGGCTCCTTATCGGCCATCGCCCGTGGTGCCAACTCATCTGCGCATCGGCGCGCCCGAAGAGGCCGCGTCGGACTTCCCCACACCGCTGGTTGCCAGTCGTTTCCCTTTCACTTTTGATGTGGATGGCCTGACGGTGGACGGCGGGCACCTCTACCTGCCGCCGGATGCCTCGGGGCCGCTTCCCACCTTGTTTATTGTCTATCCATCGGCGCCGCTCAATTGGGACGCTACTTCGGTGGCACTGACCAGAGATGGCTTTGCCGTGCTGGCCGTGGGGCCGGATGCGGATCGGGGCCTGGATATCGAAGGTCACGTGCGCAATCTGCGGGCCGCCTTTCAGTTGTGGCAGGAAGGTCGAATACGGCCGGGCGGGAGTGTGACATCGCCTGCTGATCGAGAAAGGTGGGTGATGATGTCAGGCAGCTTTAGCTCGCTGGTCATGTTTCGCGCGCTGCGTGACCTGCAATCAGTCCCGGCCCTGGTGAACGTGGGGGGCGTGAGCGATGCCTTCCTGGCGGTGAATTCGCTGTATAGAGAAGACTTGGCCATCCCGCCGCCATACGACGTCGCCATCGCGGCTTTAGGTCGGCCGGATCAAGACCCGGCCTTCTTCTTCGCCTACTCACCTGTCTTTTTCGCCGACCGGCTGCCGCCCACCTTGATCGTTCATACCTATGCCGATGAGGTGATCCCCTACAATCAGGCCACCGCCCTGGATGCTGCGATGGCCGCTGCCGGCGTCCCCCACGACTTGCTCCTTTACGAAGACACCACTCACTACCTGGATGCCTATAACCCAACCCGGGCCACCCATACCGTGTACGAGTGCGTTGTGGCGTTTGCCAAGGAGCACACGCGCTAATAAGACGACTGGGGCATATCCAATATCTGACGCACCTTGTGGGCCAGTTGCACAGGCCTGAAGGGCTTCTGCAACAAAGTCACGCTAGGCTCTAGCATGCCGTGTTCCGCGATCAACTCGTCGGTGTAGCCTGACATAAACAAGACTTTCAGGTCGGGCTGGGCCTGGGTAAGTTGCTCGGCCAGGACTTTGCCGCTGATGCCTGGCATAACCAGGTCGGTTACCAACAGATGGATGTGGTCGGGATGGCTGGCGGCCACCTGAATAGCTTCCTGGCCGTTGTCAGCCTTTAGCACCGTATATCCTTGTCCCTCCAACACGCGCCACGTCAGGTCACGCACGTTTTCATCGTCTTCTACCAGGAGAATGGTCTCGTCACCCGACGGTACATTTGCCATTCCCCATGGACGGACCGGCGTCGGGATGATTTCTCCGACACGCGGCAGGTAGATTTCAAAGGTGGTGCCCTCATCCTGCTGGCTGTAAACGCGGATGTCACCGCCACTTTGCTTGACAACTCCGTAGACAGTAGCCAGGCCCAAACCGGTGCCCTTGCCCGGCTCTTTCGTGGTGAAAAAGGGCTCAAAGAGGTGGCCCTTCACCTCGTCGCTCATACCAACGCCTGTGTCACTCACGCTCAACGTCACGTACTGGCCTGGCGATATGTCGAGATGATCGGCTACGCCTTCTTTATCCAATACCACGTTGGCCGTTTCGATGATCAGTTGGCCACCCTCGGGCATCGCGTCTCGGGCATTGACCGCCAGATTGGCGAGAACCTGTCCAATTTGCGTCGGGTCCACTTTCACCAACCACAGATCGGGTGCCGGGCTGGTTCTCAGCTCAATGTCCTCACCGATGACACGCCGCAGCATCTTTTCCATCTCAGCTACCACTGCGTTGAGATTCAACACTTGCGGCTCGATAATTTGCTTGCGACTGAAAGCCAGCAGTTGGCGCACCAGGTCAGCGGCGCGCCGGCCAGAATGTAGAATCTTCTCCACCATTTCGTGGAGCGGGTCATCCGGCAGCAGTTGAAGTCGCGTCAATTCGGCAAAACCGTTGATAGCCGTCAACAGGTTGTTGAAATCGTGGGCGATGCCAGCCGTCAGTCGACCTACCGCTTCCATCTTCTGTGCCTGTCGATATTGCTCTTCTAGACGTTGGCGTTGTTCGTTGAGCCGTGCTTGGGTCAGAGCCCCGGCTACTTGATCGGCCACGCTCCAGGCCAGACTGACGTCCTCGGCCGAGAAGCGACTCGACTCAGTGGCAACCAGGCCCAAGCTGCCAATCAACTCTCCCTCAATGGTCAAAGGGAGGAGGAGAAGCGAGACGACACTCAGTTGCTGAATCAGATCGTGGATCGGTTCCAGCCGCGGGTCGTTCTGAGCATCCCGGATGACGAGTGGCGCTTTATTGCTGAGCAGATATTGGTATGAAGGATTTCCCTTAATCGGGAGAGTCGCACCCATAGCTGTGTGTTGGCCTTCGGCCAGATACTCGGCGGCCACGGATACCTCCGTTTTTTCCTCGTTGAGCAAGGCGGCGGCTACTCGTGGGAGGTCAAAGGTCCGGGCCAACTCACGGCAGGCCGTTTCCAGTATGGCCTGAAGCTCCATGCCCGAAGCAGAGGCGGCAATGATTTGGTTGAGCAGTGTCAGCCCACGATTGCGTCGACGAAGCTCTGCCTCTGCCTGCACCCGTCCGGTGATATCAGTGTTCGCAAATACGCACCCTTCTATGTTGCCTTCACGATCTACCAAAGGATACAGCCGGGAGGCCGTGAAACGCTGTACTCCGTCCTTACACCGGTAGCTGATATCCACGTCTTCCAGTGGGTGGTTTTCGAGCACCTGGGCCACCAGAGCCTCGACGGCGGGCCGGTCTTCGGGATTCCATAACAGCTTATGGTACATCTGGCCGATGATCTCTTCTGAACTATACTGAAAGAGTCTCTCACACGCACGATTCCAGGTCTGGATGGCGCCTTCTCGATTAACGGAGTAGATGGGGTTGGAGGAATTCTCTATGGATTGCCGATATCGCTCCTCGCTCTCCCGCAGTGCTTGCTCCATCTGCACCCGTTGGCTGATGTCGGTGATGACAGCCAGAGTACCGGCGAAGTGACCCATACGAATGTCAAACCAGGGACTACCGCTGACCAAGGTCGGCACCCGGGTGCCGTCCTTGCGCAGGAGTTCCACTTCATATCGGTCGGATTCGCCCCGCATGCGCCGTTCGTCGGCGGCCTTTACGATAGGCTGCTGATCGGGCGGGAAAACGACTGACCAGTGCTGGCCCAGGAGCTCCTCGGGGGTGTAGCCCAGTAACTCGACCGTGGCTGGGTTGATAAACGTGAGGTTCCCTTCGACACCGGTAACCGCAATGGCGCCGGGCACCGTCTGGACGATACTTTCGTTGAATGCCCGGTAGTATTCTGTCTCTGCGAAAAGGCGCGCGTTTTCAATAGCGATGGCCGCCTGGTTGGCGAAGGCTATTGCCAGTTGCGCCTCCTCGGCAGTATAGGGGCGTACGGTCGCCCGATCCAAGGCGATCATACCGATGATCTGATCTTTGACCATCAGCGGAACTCCCAGCCAGGAGCGGATGTGATCTGACGCGTAGGTGTCGGCTTCGTCCTCAAAATGTGGGTAATCCTGGGCGATGTCCTCGATGGTGAGCGGTGCCTTGGTGGTGACTACCTGGTGGTTGGGAAACTTGGGGTCAAGCGGAAAGACCAGCCCTATGATTTTGTCCGGCGCTTCGAATCCCCTGCAGGCGGTGAGTCTCAGGCTATCGTCCTGCAACTGCTGGACAGAGGCGCTGTCGTAGGGTATGACTTGTTGTAGTTGCTCCAGGATCAGGTCCAAAACTTCGTTTAGCTCCAGGGTCGAACTGAGGACAGTGGAGGCCCGGCGAAGGGTCTCCGCGATCTGGCGTCGTTCCTGTTCGGCCTCGTACAGCCGGGCATTCTGGATGGCGACGGCGGCGTGGTCAGCGAAGGCGCGCAGCGTGTCGGCGTCAGCTTGGGTGAAGAAGCCGGGGGTAGCACTGTCTACGTTGAGAAATCCAATTACCTCATCCCGCACGATGATGGGCGCGCTCGCGTAGGAGGATATCCACCCTGTTGGTGGCATACGGACCCAGCCGGGGTAGGTGCCCGTATCGGGGACGACCAACGGTTCTCCGGTTTCTGTCATTTTCCGCAGAATGGGTGTCTCGGGAACTTGAAACACGAGGGTGGAGAGTAGATATTCTTCCTCGAATCCCTCGTAGCCGCGCCAGCGGACAATACGGGCCTGGCGACCTTCGACGAGCATTATGTTTGTAGCATCGTAGGGGATAACGCGTGTGATCTCTTCCAGGATGCGATCCAGTACTTGATCAGGGTCCAGGGTGCTGCTCACTACGGCGGCCGCTTCCTCAAGAGCCATGGCCCGGTCACGCTCCCAACGCAGCGCCTCTTCCGCCTGCTTGCGCTCGACCAATTCCTGCTGAGCCGCTTGGTACAACTGCGCGTTGTGGATGGCCAACCCGGCTTGATCGGCCAGGCCGATCAGTGCCGCTTGCTCCTCGTCGGCCATCTGGTCCCGTGGGGAGAAAACGATCAGTAAGCCCACCACCCGATCCCCGACCGACAAGGGGACACAGGCTCCCAGTTTGGTACGCATAGCTCGTGCGACTATGTGCGTTACTTGCGTGGGTATAGTCGGCTTGACACCGGCGACGATCTCTTCCGGCAACCCGGTCCAGCGCTCAATCTCACCGGTCCGGTAGGCCCGGGCCATAGGGTTTTCCTCGACCGTCAACGGCAGGCTGAAAGCCCCTATCTCCAACCTTGTGTATTGCATTGTTGTCTTGATAAATCGGTCATTCCACACGGCGCCCAGAGTCAGTCGCTCGCCTTCTGCGTCAGGAATGGCGATGATAGTGCCTAGATAGCCCAGAGCTTCGCCGGTGCCACGGGCGATGATCTCCAGTACCTTGTCCAGTGGAAGTGTGCTGCGCAGCGTGGCGTTGATCTGTTGCAAGGTTTCCAGGTAGCGACTGCGGGCCTGAACTTGCTCGTACAGTTCGGCGTTCTGGATAGCAATGGCGGCGTGGTTGGCAAAGGTGGTTAATAGCTCCAGATCGGTTTGGGTGAAGCGCCTACCCTCACCGTCGCCCAGGACGTGGATCACGCCGGTTACCTGACCCTGCCAGAGCATCGGTACGCTGAGCACGGCTGTGAAAGGTTTCTCTTCCTTGTAAACCTTGGCCCGCCCGCTCCAGGACCGATAATCTTTGATGAGAAGTGGCTCTCCGGTCTGGAGCACGGCGACGGCCACACTTTCGCCGCACCTGAGCTCCGGCCCGGTGAAATCGGGCGGCATGTTGTGGCTGGCCACACAATGGACCGTCTCTCGGTCTGAACCACATAGATACAGTCCGCCGCCTGAGCCGTTCATCAGGCGCACGGCTCGCTCGACAATGGTCTGGAGCAGGTTGGACAAATCGTGCTCAGCGTCCTTCAGTGCCTGTAGCGCAGTGTTTCTTTGGACTTCCACCTCTGCCCGCTTAGTGATGTCGCGCGCCACAACCAGAAGCGCAGGCTGATCTTGATAGACCAGCCGCGTTGAGGTGACTTCGACGTCGATGACCTGGCCATCGAGGCGTACCAGCTTTTCTACGATAGGTAGGTTGCGTGATTTTCCCTCTTCCAGAGCCCGGCGTATGCGTTTCCTGACAACCTCCTCGTAATCTGGGTGAATAAAATCCATCACCGGTCTTCCGATCAGTTCTTCGGGATGCGCTGCGCCGAGCATGTTGGCCCCCGCCGCGTTGATGAAGACGATGCGGCTTTCGCAATGGACAAAGATCGCGTCGGGAGATAGTTCCGTAAGTTGGCGGTAGTGCGCTTCGCTCTCCTGCAATGCGGAGTGTGTTTTATGACATTTGGCTTCGGCCGCTTGCAGCTCGGCGATCTCTTGATGTAACTCTCCCAATTCAGCGATGAGTTGCGTCTTGCTCTTGCGTTCGTCCTGCATATGGGCACCCTTTAATTAGGTAGGGATGGTCACCTGGGGGCAGAAGTGTACGGAGTGGGAGTAGCGGTGACAGAGAGGCCACTGTGGGCTCGATCGAACCGGCTGCTGCCAGGCGAGGCCACAACATGACCTTTTACTTAATGTTATTATACCAGATGCTTCGCCATATTACCATAAATTCTGCGTAAAGAAAACTGGAGCCTTTTTTTCGCGCCATACGCCATAATTGACCGTTGACTTAGAGGGACGTTTGCCTTATACTTACCTCCAAACGTAGGCTTTCTCGTAGCGTTTCCACATAACCCCTCATGAGATATGCCCTTGATTGAATAGACCATGTTTGTATTGATTGTCCCCACTCGTTGGGAAACAAAGGCAACGCTTAGATCGTTGCCCGGTGCCGCGCCCGATCCGACATGGGACGTACCTGCCTGGCACGTGGGTGACTTGCTGATAGTTGAACCGGGCATGGGCCCGGACCTGGCGGCGGCTGTCCTGCCACGTCTCGAGATGTTGGAGATCCAGTCAGTGTGGCTCTTTGGCTGGTGTGGCGGATTGAGGCCAGAACTGGGAGCCGGCGATTTGGCCCTGGCCGATGCGACTATTTCTATGCAGGAGGATGACCCCAAGACGTGGATATCACACCCAGCGCCTGGCTCGCTCATTGAGGAGGTACGCCGTTTGGCACACAAGTTGGGAAGGTGCATGGTCGTCGGACCGGTACTTACCTCGGATCACGTGCTGAGCAGTGTGGAGCAGAAACAGGCCGGTGCGGTTACCGGTGCCGTTGCTGTCGAGATGGAGGCCGGGCCGCTGGCTCACTGGGCTACTGGCCGGTCCTTGCCCTTTGTGCATCTGCGCGTCGTGCTTGACCCACTCGAGTCGGCGTTGCCGCCGACGGAATTTCCCACAGATGATCACGGCTATGCCCCAAGAAGGGACCTTCTCTTCCACGCATTGACGCATCCAGGCGAGTGGCCAGCGCTCTGGAGACTGTCGAAGCAGATACGTATCGCTCGTCGGGTGATGACGGAGGTGATCGGCGCATTGGCGCGGCCTGGCGGCCCACTGTGGTTCAATACATAGCAGCAGGTGAAGAGACCGGCCCTCACAAAAGGGGGTGGGATCGATGAGTAAGGAGGATCACACATTTATGGATGCCCGCGAGAATCTCTTGCGCGTGGTGCGCTTTGAGCGGCCCGATTACATACCTATGACGTTTCACATCAACGATGCCTGCTGGCATCATTATCCATCCGAGGCATTGCAAGATCTGATGGAGAGCCACCCGTTTCTCTTTCCCGACTTCAAGAGAAAACCTTATCCGTACGAGCCGGAGTACCCGGCGTACGCCCGGGCCGGGGAGCCCTATGTTGATCCCTGGGGCTGTGTGTGGGAGACCCCGGATAGCGGCATCATGGGCTGCGTCGTCAAACATCCCTTGGAAAGCTGGGACGCTTTTAAGAATTACCAGCCACCTGATCCCAACGTCACCACGCATTGGGGACCGATCGATTGGGAGAAGGAAGCGGAGAACATCGGCCCCGCCATCTCTCAGAAAAGTCTTCCCAATGGAGAAATTGGGCATAACCATACCTGGCTGAAACTGATCGATATTCGTGGTTATGAGAATGTGGTGTTCGATATGACGGACGGTGAGCCTAAGCTTTTTGAGCTGCTAGACATGCTTGAGGCGTTCAATGCCGGTCTGGTACGCAACTACCTCAAGCATGGGGCGGCCAAGTGGATGGGCTTCGCCGAAGACTTGGGTATGCAACAGGGGCCTATGCTGTCCCCGCGGCACTTCAGGGAGTACATCAAGCCCAGCTACCAGCGCCTTATGGGCATGGCGCGCGATGCGGGATGTATCATTCACGTCCACGCCGATGGCGATCTGCGTACCCTGATGGATGATCTCCTGGATTGTGGAATCGACGTGATTAATCTGCAGGACCTGGTGAATGGCATCGACTGGATTGCGGAAAACTTGGCTGGCAAGATCTGCATCGATCTGGACATCGACCGGCAAAAGGTCACGGTTTATGGGGCACCAGCCGATGTCGATGCTCTGGTGCGTGAAGAGGTGGAGAAGCTGGGGAGTAAGCAGGGTGGCCTGATGATGATATACGGGATGTATCCCGGTGTCCCGCTTGGAAACGCCGCAGCGTTGATGGACGCTATGGAGAAATACGCGACTTATTACGTCTAGACATCTTCATAAGACAGATCTCTGACAAACGAGACAAGAAATTAGGCCGTGTTGACTTTGAGTCTTTGCGCCTGAGAACCCCGCAACAAATAACGAAATGCACCTCCGGGAATGCGCAAACGTCAACACTACCTGGCTCACGGATGTTCACGGATGAACACAGATATTTCAAATTGTTATCCTATCCGTGTAAATCTGTGTTCATCCGTGAGCC
>DAOUMD010000090.1:0-70722 GCA_034412795.1 Anaerolineae bacterium | reverse complement strand
CCGGTTGAACCACGACCGAGCGCCCCTTCTCGTCGAGTTCCAGCACCTCTTTCATACGCGAGAAGGACAGGACCAGCCCACCCTGGCTGGGCACCGCTCCGCCGCTGAGCCCGGTGCCGGCGCCGCGCGCCACCAACGACAGGTCACGCTCAGCCGCCCAGCGAACCAGCTCCACCACGTCCTCTACGTCCTGGGGAAAAGCGACCGCCTGGGGCGCCCCCCGATCCAGGCCGCCATCCACCTCGTAGGTTATCAATTCTATCGGGTCCGTCACCAACCCACCCTCAGGCAGCCCAGCCTGAAGCGTCCCCCAGTCAGCCTTGGTCAAGGTCGTCATTCTCCATCCTCCGGAATACCTAAAGCGTACGGCGTAATACGTAATCCATAACTGTGGTGCTTCACGCCTCACGCCTCACGTTTTACGTTTTCCGTTCCACATCTTCGGCCGCGTACGCCGCATCCAGCAAATCCATCACGTGCTGCACCGGCACGTCAAGACCGGCGGTACGCGCCCCGTGGATAAGTTGCATATGGCAGCCGGTATTGCTGGAGACGATCACGCGCGCTAGATCCTCGCGGGGTAGATCCTCGTCAGGCGTTTTACCATTTTCAAGACCGAGCGCCCCGGTGATGTCCGCCATCTTGGCCTGCAAGACTTTCTCAGCCGTCTCGTTTTCCACGATGTTGTACACGCCAGCGCTGCCGCAACAACGGTCAGGCGTCTTTAACTCCGCCAGTTCCAGGCCCGGGATGAGGCGCAGCAATTCCCGGGGCTGCTGGACCACCTTCTGCGCGTGGCGCAAGTGACAGGAGTCTGAATAGGTGACACGCGCCTCGACACGGCCCTGAGGCGGATTATGCAAGTGAGCGGCGACGAATTCGTTAGCATCCTGAACCAGCGTCACAAAGCGACGGGCTTTGTCGGCGTAGTCCGGGTCGTCGGCCAGCAGATGGCCGTATTCCTTCAGAGTCGCGCCGCAACCGCCAGCGTTGACGACGACGGCCTCATACTCGCCCGAGAGAAAGGCATCGACATTGCGGCGGGCCAGTTCGCGCGCCGGGTCCTCTTCACCCAAGTGGAGCTGAGCGGCGCCACAGCAAGTCTGATCCAGCGGAAAGTGGACCTCGTAGCCGTTGCGCTGGAGCACTCGCACTGTCGCCTGATTGGTAGGCGACAGGAAAGCATCTTGCACGCAACCTAAAAAGAGCGCAACACGCCCATGCTGCTGGCCGATGGGTGGGGCCGGTTGGCCATAACCCGGGCGACGGGCCGAAAGCTGCGGCAACATGTCCTCCATGGTCTTGAAGGGTTGGGGTAAGAAGTTCAGGGCGCGCACCAGCTTTTGCATACGGCTGGCCTGGTAGATCCAAAGCAAGGATGCCACCACGCGCAGTCGCCCCCGATGAGGCAGCAGTTGACGCAAAGCCAGCCAGCGCAGCAAGCGCTCAAAAGAGCTCAGTTGGCGTTCGTGCTCGATAGCGATGCGAGTCGTTTCGACCAACTCGCCGTACTTCACGCCCGAGGGACAGGCAGTCTCGCAGGCGCGGCAGGCCAGGCACAGGTTGATGTGACGAGCAAAACTATCGTTCAGATTACCATCTTGACGAAGCGAAATGCGCCCGTCGGCCGCAGCCCGCATCATGGCGATGCGCCCACGCGGGGCATCCATTTCGGTGCCGAAGACATCGTAGGTGGGACAGGCTGGCAAGCACAACCCACAGTGGATGCATTGGGTGACCAGTTCCTGAAAGTGAGGCGAGGTAAGAGACATAGGCTGGACTTCTCCTACAGGGTGCTTGTCCAGAAATAACCACGTACTTTGGCAGTCAGTTTTAGCCTGAGTTGCCGACAAAAATGCGAAGTTATTTACGGACAAGTACAAGGTATCACAATAAGGCAGCGCCCTGGTGAACTCTTCCTCAATTATATCATGGGAGACAAAAAGTGTCAGCTTCGAGGCTGTAACATCGCTGCTAAGGAAGCGTCCAAGAATAACTTCCTGTTTTCAGGCCAGAATTCCGGGTGAAACCCTTCAAAATGCGCAAAGTTATTTTTGGACGCGGCCTAACTATCTACAATGTGACTTGCCCATGGTGATCTGCTGCTGCATGCGAAGACAGGAAGCCTTGCGTCTACACTTCTTCCAAAGCCTCTCTTCGGCACGTGCTGCCATGACGGAGAATAAAACAACCGGGAGTAAGGCAACGACGCAGACTGAGAGATCACAAACGCGCATCATAGCACCTCCAGCCAAGACTTCCTCTTAAACCGCTACTGCCGTTCTTGGCGTTGTAATTGAACGATCAAAACACCCAAACCGGCTACTAGCATCCCAAGACCTTCCCGCCCAGTAAAACGCTCGCCCAGAAAAACATAAGCCAGAATGGGGATTTGTATAAGCAATGTGCTGTTGATAATGCTGGATTCCATCGCCGAGAGCGTACGCAGTGTGTGATTCCAGAGCGTGAAGGCAAAGGCACTGTTCACCACCGCCAGCCAGAGAACAACCACCCAATTCGTCAGGCTAAGCGGAGGCAATCCCTGCACCAGGATGCCACCCACCAAGAGCGAAATAGAACCTACCCCCATGCTGATGACCGTTACAGTTATGGGAGGAACTTCCCGGCTACGGTTGATATGCCGTCCCAAGATGGAAGATAAAGAATTAGCCAGGACACCGGTGATAGCGACGATCACCCCCAACACTTGGCTGAGGGGCAGCGACGCCGGATAGAAGTACACCAACACGCCACCTAAATAGAGCAAGAGCCCACCCCACTGGAGAATGGTTGGCCGTTCGCCCAGGGCCAAGATTCCCAGTAGCGCTACGACAACCGTCGAGAAACTGAGTAGCAGGTTGACGGTAATGGCCGGTAGGTAAAACAGGCTGAGAAATACTGCCCCCTGGGTGAGGGCGTAGAACAGCAAGCCGAGGACGAGCAACCGCACCCATGTGTCTCTGGATAAGCGGCGGAGGAGGTAGGGATGGGTTGATCGCAACGCGAAGGGGAGCAAGCACAAGAAGGCTATGCTGTACCGCAGACCGGCAAAGGGAAGTGGGGGGATATCCCTCAAGGCTGGTTTGACGAGCACCCAGGAGGTGGCCCACAGAAAGGTGACAAAGAGAGCCTGCAGGACAGCACGCAAGCGTGAAGAGACCTTCTTCAACATCAAAACACCTCTCCTTTGATCATTAGCGCCTAAACTACCCCCTCCCCCTCAGGATTGAGGGTAGGGGGGCGGCTGAGTAGCTACTTGGCACATTTGAGTGGCAAAACACTGGGAAAAATGCAAACCTATCGTTTGAACGAGTCCTTCGTTTTCAGTATAGGCAGCTAGCGCAACAAGATCGCACCAAGAAGCGTTACAAAAAGCGTTCCACAGCCGATCTGATTGATTATTTGCCCTGTTGGCCTTATAATTTGGACCCAGGAGGGGTGCTAACGTGTCCAGCTTGAAGCTATTCTTGCTTGGCCCGCCCCGAGTCGAGTACGAAGCTAAGCCAGTTGAAATCCAACGCCGCACGACCTTGGCGCTGCTGGTCTACCTGGCGGTAACCGGCGAGAGTCACCGCCGCGATACCCTGGCCACCTTGCTCTGGCCAGAGAGCTCTCAGAGCAGAGCCCGTGCCGCCTTGCGCCGCGATCTGTCGATACTTAACCGAGCCTTGAGCGCGGAGTGGATGGTTGTTGACCGGGAGACGGCCGGTATAAGACGTGGTCCGAGTTTCTGGCTTGACGTGGAACAGTTCCAGCAACTGCTAGCAAAATGCCGAACGCACAACCATCCGCCCCACGATGTTTGCTCCGACTGTCTGCCCCCCCTAACCGAAGCCGTTTCGCTTTATCGTGATGATTTCCTGGCCGGGTTTACCCTGAGCGACAACCCAGAATTTGACGAATGGCAGTTCTTTCAGACCGAGAGCCTGCGCCAGACATTGGCCTCTGCCCTGGGGCGACTGGTGCACGGTCACAGCGCTCAGGGGGACGCGGGGCGCGAGTTGGCCATCCGTTACGCCCGGCGCTGGTTAACCTTGGATACTTTGCACGAGCCGGCACATCAAATCTTGATGCAGCTTTACGCTTCGGCCGGCCAACGGGCTGCCGCGCTGCGTCAATATCAAGAGTGCGTGCGGCTCCTGGAACAGGAGTTGGGGCTACTCCCTTCGGGTGAGACGACCGAGCTTTACCAAGCCATCAAAACCAGGCAGGTCCTGTCCACGCCAGCGACCTCCATAGGGGGGCCACAAATGGGGGAGGGACGGCCCGGCGACTTCCCACTCGCTACCCCTCCTGACATTCCCCCCAATAACCTGCCCGCCCAGACTACGGCCTTCATTGGGCGGGTAGCCGAATTGGCAGCAGTGCGGGCCAGATTATCTCGCTCGGAAGTGCGGTTGCTCACCCTCACCGGCCCGGGCGGTGCCGGGAAAACACGCTTGGGTTTGCAAGTGGCTGCCGAAATCCTTGACGACTTCCCGGATGGCGTGTTCTTCGTCGCTCTTGCCCCAATCCGTGACCCAATGCTAGTTGGAGAGGTCATCGCCGAAACGTTGGGCGTACGCGACTCAGGAGACAGATCCACACGGGAACGCCTGAGAGCATACTTGAAGGACAAAAAATTGCTGTTGTTGCTGGATAACTTTGAGCATTTGCTAGCAGCCGCACCGCTGATAACGGATCTGCTGACCGCCGCCCCCAAGCTGAAAGCGATGGTCACCAGCCGGGCCTTGTTACGGCTGCACGGCGAGTGGGACTATCCAGTACCGCCGCTCAGCTTGCCCGAACTGGATAACCTGCCCCCCATCGAGCGACTGGTTGAGTATGAAGCCGTGCAATTGTTCAGCGAAAGGGCCAGAGCGGTCAGGGCAGATTTCGCAGTTACCGCCGAAAATGCACCGGCAGTGGCCGAGATTTGCGCCAGAGTGGATGGGCTGCCGCTGGCGATTGAGCTGGCAGCAGTGCACGTCAGAGTGCTGCCCCTGGGAAAGATACTCTCGGAATTGAGTAATCGTCTGGGATTTCTCACAGGCGGGGCCAGAGATTGGCCCGCCAGGCAGCGAACCTTACGTGACACAATCAACTGGAGCTACGACCTGTTGGAAGCGGAAGAGCAAACCTTGTTGGAGAGGCTGTCCGTCTTTTCGGGCGGATGCAGCCTGGAGGCAGCCCAGGCAGTAGGGGACGTCTCTGGTGAAATAGGTGTGCTGAAAGTCGTGGAGTCGTTGCTAGATTATAACCTGCTCAAACAATCCGAAGTAAGAGGTGAGCCGCGCTTCGGCATGTTGGATACAATTCGAGAGTATGCACTGGAGCGGTTGGCCACCCGCGGAAAAGGCGAGGGATATGCGGTACGCCAGCGTCATGCACACTTTTACCTGGCGTTGGCCGAAGAGGCCGAGCTGAATGTTTACAGTACCGAGCAGGTGGTCTGGTTGAATCGCCTGGAGATGGAACACGATAACCTGCGGGTTGCGATGGCATGGTCAATCGATCACGCCATTGATGTAGGTTTACGTTTGGCTGGGGCACTGGGACGTTTTTGGCATTTTCGCGGCCATCACGGTGAAGGCCAGGATTGGCTGGCGAAAGCTCTGGCCAAGTCGAAGAGCGAGGGAACGAATTTGGATAGTCTCCGGGCAAAAGCCCTGGATCGAGCGGGCTATTTGGCATTCTTCATGGGCGACCTCGAACACGCAATCGCTTGGTCTGAAAAAAGCGTAACGAAGTGGCGAGCGTTGGGCGATCCGCTCGGCCTGGCTCACGCCTTGTGCGGGGTGGGCGCGATTGTTAATGCACAGGGCGACGCCGCCAGAGCGCGGGGTCTACTGGAAGAGAGCATCACCCTCTTCCGCCAGCTAGATGACAGACCGGGCCTGGTAAGAGCTCTCTTCTGGCACGGACACGTGACCTACCGGCAGCGCGACTTCGTTAGCGCGCGTGCCAGCGCCCAGGAGGCCATAGAACTGGGATGGGAAGTTGGCAACATCAGTAATATTGCCGGTTCGACCGACACCTTAGGCTTGATCGCCTTTCACGAGGGTGACTATGCCACCGCCCAGTCGTTCCTCGAGGAGAGCCTGCGCCTGATGCGCCAGGTGGAGGATAAACCGGGCATTGCCATCATGCTTGATCTGCTGGGAGGCGTCGCCTACACGCAAGGCGATTATGGGGAGGCTAAGTCGCGCGTTGAGGAAAGCCAGCCTATATGGCAAGAACTGGGCAGCAAACTTGACGTGGCCTGGCCACTCTATTTCCTGGGCTATGTAGCACTGCGTCAAGGGCACGTGCAACAGGCGAGGACGCTATTTACGGACAGTCTTGTCCTATATCAAGAATTGGACGCCAAGCAAGAAATGGCCAGGTGTTTGGCCGGATTGGCAGAGCTGGCCGGGGCAGAGGGAAGGCCGGAACGCGCCGTCCGGCTGTGTGGAGCTACGCACGTGGCTCTACAATCCCTCAACATTCATTTGGAGACTACCGATCGAGACCATCAGGAACGCATCCCAGCTACCAGCCAGGCCGAATTTGAGCGCAACCTGACTGCCCTGCGCGCCAAGTTGAGCGACGAAGCGTTTTCAGCCGCGTGGGCGGAAGGTCAAGCCATGACACTGGAACAGGCGGTGGCGTATGCTATGGCCACAATAAAGTAACCCTCCTGCCCTTCTCACTTTCAAGATATCCATGTAATTCCTTCACAATCTCTTCAAAATTGAGCATTACACTAAAGGCGAAAAAACAAACATCTCTATATTCAATTAGGAGATAGCCTCAATGTCTGGCAAAACTCGATTCAACTTCTGGTTTGACATTACAATCCTAATCGCCTTTCTGATTACGGCCATCAGCGGTCTGCTATTGTGGCTGGTGCTGCCCCACGGGCGTGGCAGTCAATCCTTCATCTTCCTGGGATTGACTCGCCACACCTGGATCGACATCCACGACTGGGCCGGCCTGGCCATGCTGATCGGCGCGGGGACTCACATCGTCCTGCACTGGAAGTGGATTTCGTGTGTCGCAAACCGCTTCTTCAAAAAACTGGCACGGCAGGCCCGCATCAACTTCTCGCTAGACAGCGTACTTTTTGTGACTTTCTTCCTGGCCAGCCTGTCCGGTTTGGTGGTTTGGCTGCTGCTGCCCAGCGGTGGCTATCAGGGCGGGCGCAATCCGTTTTACAACGCCAGCTTGCTGGGCCTCATACGCCAGGCTTGGAACGACGTGCACCTGTACGCCGGCCTGGCCATGATTGCTGTGTTTGCCGTCCACCTGGCCCTACACTGGAACTGGTTGACGTGCATTGCCCGCCGCTACGCCCAGGCCGCCGTCTGCAATTGGCAGCACGCAAGTCAATCAGATGAATGCCGGATTTAGTCATAGTACAAAGACACAATAAACTCATTTTGATTACACCCTTATGACATCGCCCTTTGGTTGACAAAGCTCTGCACATCGTTTACTCTATACCAAAATGCCCTGATCCCAGATTCACAGATTTCCTGATCCCCTGATTTCCGGATCACTACTGAATGAGCAAAAGAATCCTGATCGTTGATGACGAACCAAAAATTGTGCGTGTCCTCAGAGGCTACCTGGAGGCAGCGGGCTTCCATGTGATCGCCGCCTACGACGGGACCGAAGCCCTGGCCGCCTTTCGCAACGAGGCACCCGACCTCATCGTGCTTGACCTGATGCTGCCTGAAGTAGACGGTCTGGACGTGGCTCGGGCCATCCGCCGCGAGAGCGACGTGCCCATCATCATGCTCACCGCCCGCGTGGACGAGGCCGACCGGCTCATCGGCCTGGAACTGGGTGCCGATGACTACGTGACCAAGCCCTTCAGCCCGCGCGAGGTCGTCGCCCGGGTGCGGGCGGTGTTGCGCCGCGTCGGCGGAGCGGAGCCGAGCAGCCGCGTTCTTGCGGCCGGTGACGTGGCCCTGGACCTGGACAAACGCCAGGCCACCATAAGCGGCCGGCCGGTCGAGCTAACCCCCACCGAGTTTGACCTGCTCGCCACACTGGTAGAAAACCCCGGCCGCGTCTTCAGCCGCATGCAACTGCTCGACAAAATCCAGGGCTACACCTACGAAGGCTACGAGCGCACCGTAGATGCCCACGTTAAGAACCTGCGACAGAAGATCGAGGAAGATCCCAAGCACCCTCACTACATCCTTACCGTCTACGGGCTGGGGTACAAGTTCGCGGAGCCGCCCGATGCGTAGCATCGGCCCGATGCGTAGTAACCTTGGCGTCAAGCTCATCGGCGCCTTTGCCCTGATTATCCTGGTCGGGGCGGCCATTACCTACGTCGTGGCCGCCCGTACGCTGTCCAAACAGTTCACACTCTACGTCAGTCGAAGCAGGCAATTGCGCGCCGAGAGTTGGGCGCCCCTCTTCGCCGACTACTACGATCAGACCGGCAATTGGGCGGGCGTCGAGACGCTATTGGCGGTTCTGCCTTCAACCACTGCGACACCTGGCATGATGGGCCAGGAGCGTGGGAGGGGGGCGATGCGGGGCCAAGGCGAGCCGGGTGGACAGGGGATGATGGGGGGGATGGGTCTGGAAGAGGATCATATTCTGCTGGCCGACGCCGACGGCCGCATCATACTCGATTCTGGGGGCGAGTTGGTGGGCCAGATACTCCCCACAGACAGCCTGGAGCTGGGGGCACCTATAACCAGCAACGACGATCATGTCGGGACCTTATTGGTGGTCGCCCCCGAGTCAGGGCCGACGGCAGCGCTGACCGGTGAATTCCTGACCGCTCTCAATCGAGGGATACTGCTGGCAGTTGTCGTCGCCGGGCTGGTGGCCATAGTGCTGGCTGCGATTTTGGTGCGACAGATCATCGCTCCGCTGCGTAGACTCCAGTCGGCGGCCGACGCCATCGCAGATGGCGACCTGGCGCAGCGAGTAACGGTCACCTCGCGCGACGAAGTGGGAGACGTAAGCCGCGCCTTCAACCAGATGGCCCAAGCACTGGAGCACGATGAGGACCTACGCCGTCACATGATGGCCGACATTGCCCACGAGTTGCGCACACCACTGACCGTCATCCAAGGGCAGGTCGAAGCCCTCCTCGACGGCGTCTTCCCCCTCACGCCGGAGCAACTGGCCCCTATCCACGACGAGACGATACTCCTTTCGCGACTGGTGGCCGATCTGCGGGAGTTGGCCCTGGCTGAAGCCGGTCAATTGACCATCGAGCGCCATCCAGTCGACCTGAGCGACCTGATCAGTCGCGTCTCTGCCGCCGTGGAGCCGGTCGCCGCCGAAAAGGACATAACCCTCTCAGTTGAAATCTCCCCCAGCCTCCCAGCTATCTCCGCTGACGCCGACCGGCTGAGCCAGGTATTGCACAACTTGCTGAGCAACGCGCTGCGCCATACCCCGCCAGGTGGACAGATCTCCCTACGCGCTGGATATGAAGCGAAGGAGGCGCGTGAAGTATGGCTGGAAGTGAGTGATACCGGCGAAGGCATTCCCCTCGAACAACAACCGTACGTGTTCGATCGTTTCTATCGCGCCGACCCGGCCCGCAGTCGAGGCACCGGCGGCAGTGGCCTGGGCCTGTCCATCGTGCGCGCCATCGTCGAGGCCCACGGCGGGCGAATCAGCACGGCCAGCGACGGGGTGCCGGGCCAGGGCAGTACGTTCACCTTACACCTGCCAACCGACACAACAACGAATTTGGGTGAACAACGCGTTTAAAATGTAACGAATGGGGATGGTTCACTATTTGGTTGACACTTCTTAGCGATCAAATCAAGCGATGTGCCTGGCAAAGCAGGCCAAATTGTCAACCAGTTCTCTTGGCAAAATGAACCATGCCAATGATTGGGCAATTCGTTTTTGTCTCAATTCGTTGTTGCCTCCACTACCTCATACAACAGCACATCCCTATTCTCTGAATTACCGCCCGGATAAAAATAGGACATAGGCAAGGACGAGACCTGGCGGAGTTGGTAATGGGATCGAACGGCTTCAAGCGGTTCTTGCATCTCCACGCCGTCCACCAACAGATAGACCTCGCGCCCAGTGCCCAGCACCCGAGCGACAAAATCCAGCCATTCATCCTCTGACCAATAGGCAGGGCGGGCGATGTCGCGGTTTGCGTACAAGGTGACGGCGCCGCCATTTAACGAAGCAGCCACGATCCCGCCTTCTTTAGACGTGAGTTCAGCCAGAGTGTCAAACGCAGCGCGCTGCTCGGCCCGCAGGTAGCCGAAGGTGTTGAAATCCTTGGCGTGGACAGGCAACCACAATACTACCTGAGAACGCCCCCAAAGAGCAGCGATTATCAGACCCAGAACGAGGATCTGCACCCCTTTTCGCCAGGCTGGGCGGCCGATATGCTGAACTCGTGAAACTCGTGATAAGACATCAGCCACACCTACGCCGGTCCATATGGCGAGCACCGGGAGCACGGAAAGCAAGTCGCGCAGGCGCAACGCAGGATAGGGCAGGTGGAAGGAGACGATAACCACCAACCAGGCCAGCAAGGCGATGGCCGCAATTCGAGCGCGCCGCCACACTTGAATCGCGCCCCATATCGTAAAGGGGGCCAGGTACAGAAACTCCTTTGGGATCAGGGTGCTCCTCACTGTGGCTATCAGTGTACGCGGGATATGCTCCCAGCCGAACAATGCCAACTCGGCCGTGCCCCCGACGCGGAACGGGCCGCCAAAGGCCAGCTTGTGATACCATAAAACCGGGATCGCCATCACCCAGGCAGTTGCCGCAAAGGATGCCACGGATAGCACTATCGTCCGCTTCGAACGAGTCCGCCCCTGGTAGAAAAAAAGCGCCCAGAGAAATAAGATGCTGAGGCCCAACAGAACCTGGGTATAGCGCATCGCAAAAGCTGCCCCTAAACACACGCCCGTCAAAGCCGCAAATAGGACGGGCCTGTCTGGGATTTCAGGCCGGAAGACTTCCGAAGTTTGCGAAACTTGGGAAGTCTGGCCCCGGGTGGCACGCAGCGCAAAGTACATCGTCAAGATAGTGAACAACTGGGCCGGGATATCGGCCATAGGCACCGACAGGCGATCCACTTGCTCGTATGAAGTCGCCAGGACAAAAATGGCGAAGCCCGTCGCCAGTAAACGCCAACTGTTTCTCCAAGTGTGCAACACTTCGAGGCACAACCAGCAGAGCGCCACCAATGCGGCCAACCCCAGCAATGGTGTAAGGATGTAAAGAGCGGCTTCGCCTCCCATCTCATAGCCCACGGCCAGCAAGGCGGAGTAACCCGGCGGCCAAACCGTAGCAGCCACGCCCGTTCCCGGATCAGGCGGGGTATAGCCGAGCGGCACCAGCGGCCACACCGGCAGCCCCCAGTCAGCCACGCGAGGGGCGAGGGGAAACATATGAAACGCCGTGCCGTGGCGCGCGATGTCCACCGCCATCTGTACGTAGGCATACGGATCACTCCCCGTGACCCCATGGGTGCGTACCGTCAGATAGACGACGGCTGCCCAAACTAACGTCAGCACCACCAAAGCCAATCCCAGGATGCAAACCCGTTGCGTGCGCCTTCCAAATGCCTCGGTCGTCGGACCCGCCTGGGTCATCAATGCCCATACCGCACACAAGCCGGTTATGACATTCAGGTTAAGCACCCCCCCCCAAGGCTGGGGCACAACCAGCGAACCCGAAGTGAGCCCCAGGATGCGCGCCACGACCGCGATCAGCAACCGGAGGATGAGTACGGCATATGCGAAAAAGAACGGTGCCAGGCTCTCAGGGAGCGGATAGGCTTTCTTCAGTCGCAAAGAAATCGCCAGCGGCTGGATGAGCAGCACGAGGATCAAGACCAGCCAGAGAGGTTGATGGCTGAGGCGAACAATCGCCAATAAGCCCAAGAGGTGAACAGCACCCAGCACGATGACGTATCGCAAGGGCAAGGGCCGATCCTTGAGATGGAGATCAAGCCCAAGCGCACTCCAATGGCGATTAGCGAGTTCAGGGAGATCATTGAATAAATCAGGCACACCCACCGCCCTACCGGCGACCTGCCCACTGATTGAGCTGGAGGTCTACCGGTTGCATGCAGTATATCATACTGCTACCTGCCCTCAAAATAATCCCCAAAGCCCTCTCAGCCAAAAGCAGAACTTAACTTTTTGTATAAAACAGATATAATTTGTTGACTATTAACGTCGATGATGGTATACTATGCAATGGAGGCTAGCGGCATCGATACCGGAGCAGTCAGAATACACCTTTGTGCTATGGACCCAGAATCCACTCTTCGCATCGCAGCCGAACTCAAGAATCTGAGCCGCATCCGCAGCTTTGTCCAGGAAACGGTAGCGGCCCTTGGCGCCGACCGGGATGTGATCGCGGATATTATCCTGGCTACGGACGAAGCGGTCACCAACGTCATCGTCCACGGCTATCAGGACCGGCCTGGCATGATTGAGATCGAGTTACGCCGAAACGGGAATGCCATAGTAATGTATGTGCGTGATCAGTCGGTGCCGTTTGACCCTACCAGCATACCAGCGCCGGATGTAAACCAGCCTCTGGAAGCACGGCCTCTCGGCGGAATGGGGATTCACATCATCCGCCAACTTATGGACGAAGTGAGGCATCGCACCACACCACAAGGCGGCAATGAGTTGATTATGACAAAAATAGGAATCGCATAAAGAGGATGGTTCAGAAATAAGGTAGCACTTTCTCAACTTGACGAATGACGAACGACGAAAAGACCTGGCCCCATCATTGGTCCTTCGTCTTTCGTCCTTCGTCTGCAATTGTTACCCTCAAGGAGAAAAAACAATGTACGTCACCGCAACTCAAACTCAAGATGAAGTATCCGTTACAGTTCTGCATATCAAAGGGGAGTTAGATGCATCCAACTACCAGATCGTCATCGACAAAGCCAGGGAGGCCTACGCCGGAGGCACGCGTAACATCCTCCTCGACTTGAGCGAAATGCCCTACATGGGCAGCTCCGGCCTGGTAGCCTTTCATAGCATTGCCCTGCTGATGCGGGGTGAGACGCCGCCAGACCCACAGGGAGGATGGGGTGCCCTACGGACCATCGACCGCGAGCGGGAGGCGGGTCTTCAGCATCACGTTAAGCTGCTCAACCCCCAGCCTAAAGTAGAAAGAGTGCTGAGGATGGCAGGCTTTGACCGGTTCTTCGAGATTTACACCGACGAGAAGGTCGCCATCGCTTCATTCCCAGCCGGCCCAGTCGAGGCCACAGTGTAAAGCGGTCAAGCCGCAAGCAAGCGAGGCTTTTGACTCACGGACATATAAGGAACACAGACAAAACGGAAAATTCAAAAGTCTGTGTTCCTTATATGTCCGTGAGTTATGATTCCCGCGGACAGTACAGTCGACTTATCCCCAGCCCGGGTCGTCGGGAAAGAGGTTGGCGTATTTGACGCTGTGGCGTGGCTCGGCCATCATCTCGGCCACTGTGTCGCGCCAGACCGGATAGTGAGCTGTCTCTTTGTGCAAAGCAGCATCCTCCGGCGTCCGGTAGACTTCAACCAGCACGAAGCGGGCCGGGTCATCCAGTTGCTGGATCACATCGAAGCGGGCGACGCCAGGCTCCTGGATGCTGTTGCGGGCATTCTCCAGCGTTGCCTCGCGAAAGGCATCGACAAATTCGGGTTTGACGTGGACGTGCACGTGGACGACGAACATGGTACATTCCTCCTTCCATCTCATCAACTGTGACTGTTAGACTTGTAACCCTTCACCGGCTGCATCCGGTGCGGCGACCTCGTCGTCGACCAGACGCCAGACCAGCGCCGCCTGAACTATCCTCGGTCTGATGGGCGAGTTCATTCTGATGCCTCTAAAGCATCGATGACATCTCGTATGGTCTGGGCGCTGGCATTCAGGGCAAGTTGCTCTTCTTCATTGATGGGGAGGGGCAAAGTGGCCAGTATGCCTTCTCCCCCGATGAGGCGAGGCAGAGAGACCGTCACGTCAGTCACACCGGCCACGTCAGGCATGGGCGTACAGACGGTGAGGATCGCCCGCTGATCGTGCGTAATCACGTTAACGATGCGGGCCAAAGCCCCCCCGATTCCATAATAGGTAGCACCCTTGCCAGCGATGATGTTGTAGGCCGCGCGACGCACCCGCCGGTCAATATCCGCCTTCGTTTCCTCATCCAGACACATGTCCTGCAGACGACAGAAAGCGTCCAATGTCGTGCCGCCAATCGTCGCCAGAGACCAGGTTAGCACCTCGGAATCGCCATGCTCGCCCACCACATAACCGTGCACGTGATGTGGGTCCACGCCAAAGTGCGTGCCCAATAGAGTTCGGAAACGTGCAGTGTCCAGCGTCGTCCCCGACCCAATAACACGTTGTGAAGGAACCCCGAGTTCGGCTGCGTAACGAGCCGTCAGATGTGTCATCACGTCCACAGGATTGGTAGCCACCACCAGGACCGCATGAGGCGCGTGGGTCAGAACCTGGGGCACCACCTCCCGAAAGACAGCCGCGTTGCGCTCCAGCAGTTGTAACCGGGACTCGCCCGGTTTTTGGTTGACACCGGCCGTAATGATGACGACGCGGCTGCCACCCAGGTCACTATAGTCACCCGCTTCCACCTGCATCGGGTTGGAGAAGGGCACGGCATGGAAGATGTCCTCGGCCTCAGCCTGGGCCCGCGCCTTGTTTAAGTCCACCAACACGATTTTGCGGCCGATGCCCTGCATCACCAGAGCATAAGCCGCCGTTGAACCCACCAGTCCACTGCCTACAATACCAATCTTCATCTTCCATCACCATACCTTCTGGGTTTCTCGCGCTCGTCCTTGGATAAGTGTACCCATTTCACCAGCTAAAGCAAGAATCTTCGCTGCCTAACACGCCTTCGTATTAACTCTGGCAGTCGTCAGAGGCTACCACTCCTGGGTCCCTGGCTCCCCTTTGAAAGGCCCCACAATATCGCTGGTGATCCAACCTCCGTAAAAACCACCTGCCTGGGCCTGCGCCCGTTCGCCATCCACATAGCAGGCATCCATCAGGTGGGGATAACAGGACCTTTTTCTTAGCGGTTGAACTTGACAAAGCACTACTCTTGCTGTATATTACTTGTCAGTACGAAATATTTATTTGTTTAACTATTGTGCAAACCTACTAACATTCTTGTAGCTATACTAAGTCTTTGCCCCTGTCAATGGCACTGGACCTCAGAACGGGACAGATTAAGCGCTTCAAAGGCACCATCGATGCGGATCGCCAGACGGCGATTTTTTGTTGTAACAGAGCTTTTGCAAGCTGGACACAATTTCCGTCAATTTACACAGGATGCGTATCACAAAGAATATGGCATTCTTCTCCTATTCTACCAAACAGGAATTTTCAAATGGCCTCTAAGACGACGCGGCCACCGTATCTGATTAGGATATTCCATCACATCTCCGCAATGTGTTCATAATTTCTTCACAGGTTTCGGTCATCATGAATTTCGCCTCCACCGTTCATTGATGGCAAGATAGTAGGCTGGTATCTGCTGTTGTTAACGTTCTTTGCCTTTACGGGCCGCTGCAAAAGTCGAGTTGTAAATAAAAATCAAATTCTAAGCGTGAAGGAATTTTGGCCTATGAGTGTAATGCCCATATCCCGAGAAGAGCGAGTAAAGCGGATTCGTGACACCTTCCTCATGTTGGTGTGGACAGTCGCGCGGCAATTTTCCCAAGAGTTACAAGAATTCGGCTTGACGCTACCCCAGTTCGTAGCCCTGGCCATCTTGTCGGCACACAGAGACCCGTGTACGATGAGTGAGCTCACGAAAGGCACTCTCCAGGACCCACCAACTATGACTGGCATCATGGATCGTTTGGTCAAAATGAAACTCGCTCAACGCACGCGCAGCGAAACTGACCGCCGGGTCGTTCTGGTACAGATCACCCCGACCGGCACCAGGCTACTCAGTCGAATCAGGGAGCAGGCCCTGGATGGTGTTGTGAATGATTACCTGACCATAGCCAACAGTAGTGAACTGGCTGACATCGATCGGCTAATGGAAATCTTCGAGCAATCATTGGAATACGTCCTGCGTGTGTATCTGAAGCGACGCCACTCGTTGGGTGACGCCGATTTGGATACTGAAATCGAGAAGATACAACTCTTCTTGAAGAGGCCTATCGGCGAAAGCAAGCCGACGGGTTCGGAAGAGGTCGTATCCCCAATAGTTAAACGCACTCCGCTATTGGATAAGGAAAGGACTTAAAAAGAACCATGAATAAGAAAGTAAACTTGTTGCTCATATTACTTCTCGCCGCGCTAATTCCGTTGACGGCCTGCAACCCCCCGATGCGTGAACCCGAGCCTGTGGCCCAGGCAGCCGTTCCCGAGGAGGAAGCGGCCGCCCCGGTGGAGGTGGCCGCCGTGGAAACGGGTGACATCTCCGTGATTTACGCATATACTGGGAATATCGAAGCCACCGACAGCGTTAACGTGATGCCAGGGACAGCAGGACGCATTGAGGCAGTGCTGGTAGACGTAGGCGACGAACTTAAGGCCGGCGACCCAATTGCAGTCGTCGAGAGTGATATCTACGCCGCGCAATTGAAGCAGGCCGAAGCCGGTCTAGAAGCTGCCCGCCTGAGCATTGCCAAGATGGAGGAGGGCACACGTCCGGAGCAGATTGCGGCTGCCGAGGCTGCGGTCCAATTCGCACGCAACTCGGTGAACGACGTGACGGACATCAGCGATGAAGAGCGCACAGCCGCGGTAGCCGCCCTGGCCCAGACTGAGGCGGCGCTACGCCTGGCCCAGTCTGAGTACGACAAGGTCGCTTGGGCCGGCCAGGCAGGTATGCTGCCCCAGGCATTGCAGTTGGAACAGGCAACCATCGCCTACGAGGCAGCCAAAGCTGCTTACGAATTGCAGACTAATCCCAGTGACTCGCAGTTGTCTCCCCTGATGGCCCAGTTGGCCCAGGCTGAGCTGGCGTTGGCGCTGGCCAAGCAACCCTTTACCGAGACGGATTTCGAAATGGCGCGCAACCAGGTGAAACTGGCAGAGGCAGCGGTGGACACGGCCCGCATACAATTAGAGGAAACGGCCATTCGCGCCCCCTTTGACGGGGTAGTAGCTGAACTGTATGTGACTGAGGGCAGCATGGCGGCCCCCCAGGCACCGGCGGCGCTGTTTGTATCGAAATCCGTGGAAGTCACCTTTAACGTCGAAGAGAGTCGCATCAGCCACGTGACCGAGGGCCAGAATGCCGCTCTGCGGGTGACTGCCTATCCCGGCCAAGATTTCCCGGCGCTAGTGACCAACGTAGCCCCCACCGCCGATAGTCTGAGCCACACCTTCGCGGTTAAGGTGACGCCTATAGACGACGATCACCTGCTACGCAGCGGCATGTACGCCAATGTATCGCTCCTGGTCGAGGAAAAACAAGCGACCTTGTTGGTACCCCGCACTGCCTTGACCGAGATAGCCGGTCAAGAGACAGTTTACGTCGTGAACGATGATGGTACGGTTGAACAGCGAGCGGTGACCACCGGCTTGGAGGAAGACGGCCGGATCGAAATCCTATCCGGGCTGACCGCCGGCGAGCAAGTGGTCATCGCCGGTCAGGCCAGCCTGCAGAATGGCACCAAGGTCGAGATCAGAGAGTAAGAAGTAGGGAGTAGGAAGTAGGAAGTAGCAAAGACATCGAGCTACGACGTACGCTTTGCCCTTTACGCAGTACGCAATACGCAGTACGCAATACGCAGTACCGATTACGGAGCTAATTCATGGGAATTACCAGACTGTCAATTGCTAGACCGTTAACCATGCTGATGATCATTCTGGGACTGGTGGTGTTAGGCTACCGGTCTTTGACGGAGCTCCCGGTGGACCGCTATCCGTCCGTGGACTTTCCCTATGTCAGTGTCGTGACCGTTTTTGCCGGCGCCGGGCCGGAAGACGTAGAGGATACGGTGGTCAAACCAATCGAGGATGCCGTGGCCGGCATCTCCGGCATTGACCAGATATCCTCAGTCTCTCAGGAGAGCGTCGGCTTTGTGATAATTGCCTTCGAAGAGGGCGTAGACGGCGACCAAGCCGCCATCGAGGTGGAACGCCAGGTGGCCACCGTGCGTGACCAGTTGCCCGCTGAAGCTTCCGATCCATCCGTCATCAAGGCCGACATCAACGCCACAGCCATTATGGAGATCATCTTGAGCGGGCCGCAAGGTCAGGATGCTCTGTCTGAAGTGGCCCGGGACGAAATCAAGCCCCGCCTGCAGACCATCAGGGGGGTGGCAGCAGTCAGTATCTCAGGCGGGCGGGAAAGTGAGATCCACGTGGAGGCCGATCCGGCCAAATTGGCCGCCTATGGCATTCCATTGGAACTCGTCCAGCAAGCCCTGGTTTTGAACAATCTTACCTTCCCTGTCGGCTCGATCGAAGAGGGACGACAGAAAACGTCCGTTCGCTCGGTGGGTGAGTTCAACAGCTTGGAGGAAATCGAGAACGTGGTAGTACTCGCCAGTGGCTCAGCCCTAATGTCGGGACAGGATATCGGCGGTATGGTTTTCCTGCGCGACGTGGCCACCGTGAAAGAGGGCTTTGAAGATCAGTCACAAGTGCTGCGCTATAACGGCGAGGATGCGGTAAACATCAGCATCGTGAAAACCAGCGACGCCAACACCATCGAGATGGCCGATTCGGTTTACAAGATGATTGAAGAGTTGAGGCAGGAATTGCCCCCGGGCGCTGAGATGACCATCGTAGCCGATGACTCACAATTCACTCGTGAGTCGGTGGCCGCGGTTCAGGAGGATCTGATCCTGGCCGTTTTGGTCACCGGACTGGTGATGCTGGTCTTCCTGCACACTGTTCGCAGCACCCTCATCGTGTTATTGGCCATCCCCACTTCACTGATTGCCACCTTCCTGGTGATGTGGATTATGGGCTTCAGCCTGAATGTGCTGACCTTGCTGGCTTTGACGCTGACCATCGGCATCTTGGTCGACGACTCGGTCGTGGTGCTGGAGAACATCGAGCGCCACTTGAAGATGAAAAAGAAACCCAAACAGGCGGCCCTGGATGGTCGAGCCCAGATCGGGCTGGCGGCCATCACCATCTCCTTGGTGGACGTGGCTATCTACGTGCCGGTCGCCTTTACCAGCGGCATCGTCGGCCAATTCTTCATGTCTTACGGTATCACCATCGCTACCGCCGTGCTGTTTTCCCTGTTTGTCTCTTTCACATTGACCCCCATGTTGGCATCGCTTTGGATGAAAGATGAGAGCCGGCCGGAGTCAAAGCCACGCGGGTTACGGAAGGTCTTCGGCTTCCTGTTGTGGCCAGTCGACAAGGTATGGAAAGGGTTTGTCGCCGTGTGGGAATGGGGCTTTGGCCTGCTGACTAGTTTCTATGCGGCTACTATACGATTTGTGCTGAAAAACTTCCTGACCCAATCCTTGGCCGTGCTGATCGCCGCCGTCGCCGTGGCCCTGGGAGTCTACATGGTCATCAGTGGTGTGGTAGGCACCGAGATATTCCCCCAGGAAGACGACGCCAAGTTCACGATTAACATCGAGATGCCAGCCGGCACCAACCTGGAGACTACGGATCGGGCGGCGAGAGAGGCAGAACGTATCATCCTGGAGCAGGTGCCCGAAACCGTCTCTATCTTGACCCGGGTTGGTTCCGGCGGTAGTAGTATCGCCAGTCTCTTTGGCGGAGGCGGAACCGCCAACACAGCCAGCATTCAGGTGCAGGTGGTTGACAAGAACGAGCGAGAACGAAGCACGATCGAGATCGTGGACGAGTTACGACCGGAGATCAAGAAGATCCCCGAGGCCACTATTTCACTGGTGCTGTCTTCAATCTTCAGCGGAGGAATGGGTAGCAGTGTCGAAATCCAGATTTCCGGCGAAGACCCTGATGTGCTAATTGACATGGCTAATCAGGTAGAAGCCGTGATGCGCACCGTGCCCGGCACGACCGATATCTTGAACACCGACGCCGCCCAGTCGCCTGAGGCTCAAATGATAGTAGACCGTGACCGAGCCCTGGACCAGGGACTGTCGCCGAGCCAGGTGGCAAGCACCTTACGCATAGCGCTGAGTGGCACCGACGTGGGCACATATAAGCAGACCGGAACCACTGACGTTGACATCGTCTTACGCATGAACGAGACGGCTTGGAGTAATCTCAACCAGTTGCGGGACGTGCCGGTGGGTTATCGAAATGGGCAGCCAGTCAAGCTGAGCGAAGTATCCAGCATCGAGCGTGATCTGGCCCCGGCCACCATCAATCGCACCGACCGCCAACGCACGTTGAGCGTCAGCTCCGGCGTATCGGGCCGGGCCTCAGGTGACGTGGCGGACGACGTCGAAGCGGCTATCCAGGCCAACGTCGAATTTCCGGCCGGTTATAGCTTCCAGCTCGCCGGCGTGTCAGAGGCAGAGCGCGAGGTATTCGCCGATTTGACCGCTGCCCTCGGCTTGGGCATTCTGTTGGTCTATATGCTACTCGTGGCCCTGTTCCAAAGCTGGCTACACCCCTTGGCCATCATGTTCTCCCTGCCGGTGGCGCTGGTGGGTGCCTTTGGTGGACTTTGGCTTTCTGGTTATACCCTCAACATGATGTCTATGTTGGGCATCATCCTGCTGGCAGGTATCGTGACCAAGAACGCCATCCTGCTGGTAGACTTCACCAACGAGTTGCGCCAGAAAGAGGGCTACAATCGCAAGGAGGCCCTGGCAGAGGCAGGCCGCCTGCGCCTGCGGCCCATCCTGATGACCACCGCCGCCATTGTCTTTGCCATGCTCCCCATCCTGTTGGGGAGAGGGGCCGGAGCGGAAACCCGTGCGCCCCTGGCAGCGGTGATTATCGGCGGCAACATCACCTCAACGCTGCTGACGCTGATCCTGGTGCCCGTCATCTACAACTTCTTCGATGGAGGAAGTAGCCTGGTCTCCAAGACGTTACGCAAAATACTGGGGGGCGGGCCAAGCCCGGACGAGGCGGGCGAAGACGAGGCTCCGGCCCCTCAGCCAGCACCACAGCCCCAGCCCGGCGCGGCCGCGTCATTAGGCTCGCCAGCGCCCCAACCTGACCCAGATGCAGTCTAGCCTATAGAGATTGGGATGTAACCATGAAAAGACAGAAGCGGTCTTTGGTCATAGCTCTGATCTTGACCTCAACCTTAAGTTTAAGCTTAAGCTTAGCCTTAACTGGATGCAATTTACCCGGCGCGGAGGCAGAACAAGCCGAATCGGTACAGCCGCTCGACCCGGCTGCCTGGCCGACGCCGCAGCCGAGCGTGCCGCAGCCGTCGCCAACTCCCTTCCCTAAGATCACCCTGGCGCCGACGGCTACCCCCACACCACATCCTGCCGTCGCTGGTGAAATCAGTGCGTCGCCCCCTACTGCTCCCTCCGGCGATGGCTTCACCCTCACCGGAGATACCGGAGACCTGGTGGAGCAGGTAACCGAGCTAAGTGGCGGCTTTCCACCGACAGCCGCCGCGCTGATCAGCACCAGCAATGGGACCGTTCGCCAGGGACCGGCTGATTCCAGCGCATCGGTAGGCACGGCAGAAGAGGGAGAACTGGCAGCCGTGCTGGGGACGAACGCCGAGGGTAACTGGTGGTATGTGTTGACTCGCTCCGGTCTGCAAGGTTGGCTTCCCAACGAAGCGCTGCAGATCACGCTCTCATTGGCAGAGGCGCCAGTGCTACCAGATGATCCTATGGCCAACAAACCGGCCTCTACTCTCGCCACGTTTAATCCCCTGGCCGAGTTAGAGCCGGTAGCGGTCGCCCTGGTCACGGCCGATAACGGTACAACCATTTACCAGGGGCCAGCCGCTTCTTACCCGGCGTCCGGAACGGCGGAACATGGCGAACTGGCGGGCGTGTTCGGCATCAACACAGCGGGTGATTGGCTGTACGTGTACACCATCTCCGGTGAAAACGGCTGGCTGCCGGCTGGTTCGGTACGGGTTACCGGTTCGCTTGCTGAGGCACCAGTAATGCCAGCAGTTCCAATGGCTGCCAGTGTATCTCAGGCCGAAACTTCATCCGCATCTGAACCCACCGCTCCGTCAACGGCAAGCGCCGTAGGTATCCAGCCCCTGGACCTCGACGAGCTTGACCCAGTCACCACAGCACGCGTTGACAATGATACTCTAAACGTGCGACAGGGGCCAGGCGCTGCCTACGAACTGCTCGGTACTCTATCCCGTGATGACGAGGTAACCGTGCTGGCCCTCAACAAGACGAGGGAATGGGCGCTGGTTAAAACGGCCGACGGGGGATACGGCTGGGCTTCCCTGGACTATTTGTTGGGCGATGGATCTCTGGTCGACGCTCCCCAGGTCATCTCACCCGCACCGAATAGAAGCCTGACGCCCGGACAAGTAGCCCCCATCTTCTCTCCATCGGGGGTTGAGTCTAAATCCAACGCCACGACCGGGAATACAGGCAATACCCAGTCCGGTGCCAACCCAGCACCGGTAGAACCAGCAAGCACATCCAGTACCGCAGCCCCTGTGCTGACTTGGACCTCGGCGGCGGCAGCGCGTGCCAATCGGCCCGAAGTTAAGTTGTACCGAGGGCCAGCCACCACTTATGAGCCAATCGTCTCCCTGACCGGGGATGATACGGTCTCGGTGCTGGGCCTCGACCAGGGACAGGATTGGGCGCTGGTGAAACCAGCCGACGACAACGAGAGTCCTGGTTGGGTGCCATTGGAAAACCTAAGTGTGGATGGCTCCCTGGCCAACGCACCACAGCTCATTACCGCCTGGGTGGACAGCAACGAACTGGCTGTTCTGCGCGGGCCGGGGCTCTTCTATGAGCAGACTGGCCAGGTGGCAATCAACACATTGGTAGCTGTGCTGGGCATTAACGAAGGCCAGAACTGGGCACTGATCCAGCCTGTGATGAGCGGAGGGCAAGGCTGGATCCATATCAATTTCCTTACCCTGACTGGCTCCTGGTCCGATGTGCCCGTTGCGCCATCACCACCCCTGGCACCAGCACCTGAGGAGGTTTCTGCAAGTCAAGGGGCGTCAACCAGCCTCGAGACCGGCACACCCGGCCCAGGCAAACTCGTCTTTCAAACCTCCAGCGGCGGCGACATTATGGTCATCAACCCAGATGGTACAGGCCTGCGGCGCCTGACCCAGGGCATCGATCCCGTGCTGTCGCCCGATGGGGACACAGTGGCCTTCACTCGCTGGACCGGGGAAGATGGGGCGCTGTGGCTCATCGACGTGGATGGTAGCAACGAACGGCCGCTACTGGGCGGGACCAAGCAAGCCAAGCATCCAGCCTGGTCGCCCGACAGTCAGCGGATCGTGGTCAACTTCCAACACGGGGGCCGCCTCGATCCCAAACAGGCCTGCCAAAACTTGATTGAACTCGGAGATGAGGAGCCCAATATACCCTGGAATGTTGATCCTGATAGTGTAGAAGTCAAGCTTGTCGATTTCACCCCCCATCTCTGCTGGACCCTGCCGCCTGACCCACATTGGGGATTGCGTGTTGTAGATGTAGCCAGCAGCAGCTTTGAGGATGTTCCCTCGGACACCTATGCCTTTGGTCCTGAGTGGGACCCGGCCAATTCTTGGCGCGTCGTCAGCAGCGGTCTCAACGGGTTGGCGCAGTTGGATGTGAACCGAAGTGAGCAATGGGCACTTAGCGACCGCCGAGAAGACCATACCCCGGTCTTCTCACCCGACGGTCGCTACATTGCCGTCGCTTTCAAAAACAACGGCCACTACGATATTCATCGCCTGAACAGCGACGGCAACGGACGAGTGGCCCTGACCAAGACACCCCTCTGGATCGCCGCAGAGCCGGGCAAGACAAAACCCTGGAACAACGTATCACCCACCTGGTCCCCTGATGGTTCCCAGATCCTCTTCCTCACCGACCGAACCGGACGCTGGGAAATCTGGGTGATGAACGCTGATGGCTCCAACCAACGACCGATGTTTTCAGATGAAGTGAACGACCAACTCCAAATCAGCTATGATTACGTGGATGAGCGGATGTTGAGCTGGAAATAGCCATACCTGCAGCACTCTACCTGGCTGATGCTATGGGTATAGCATCAGCCAGGTTTATGCTTATGAACCTATCTAACTTCCGCTCGGAGACTACCTTTTCTTCGGCGAAGCTTTGCCACCTTGACGCGCATCATCGCCCGACGCAGAACAGCCTCAGCCCGGGCAAAATCCACATTTTCCCGGGTACGGGCGCGAAGTTGTTCGGCGGTTTGGCGTCGACCAGCCCCAGCTCGCCCAGGCGCGTAAGCTAGAACTGTCACCCAGCCAGGATGCACCTCCAAAAAACCACCGCCAATGACGAAGCTTTCCTCTTCGTCTCCACGCTTCACCCGCAGTTCACCACAGGTTAGGGCGGTCAACATAGGTGCGTGATGCGGTAAAATACCGAGTTGCCCGTCAATGCCCGGTGCAATAACCATATCCACGTCTTCGGAGTAAACGCGGCGCTGCGGGGTCATAATATTCATTCTTAATGGCATAATCGTCCTCGCTTCCTCGCGAGACACTACGCGCTATACGATCCAAGGACCCCGATGTCGCTGCCGGTACTTCATCCCCAAAATGCTTATCAGAGTATTGGCGACGCACCTTCAGTGAGGGTCTCGGGACGAAGACTGTATGCCTGTCCTTGGCTCAACGACTCGTTCCAATCCTGAACCACGATGCGGAAGATGTCGGACTCGGTGATGATCCCTACCATTCTCCCCTGTCCATCAACCGCTGGCAGACCGCTGATCTTGTAGTCCAACATCATCTGAGCAGCCTCACCAATGGTCGCATCCTGAGAGATGGTAATCGGGTCACGTGTCATAATTTCCCCGATCTTGATTTTGCCGATCAGGTAATACAGTTCCCAGATGCTCAGCGTCGTCGCGTCTGAGGCCTCTGCCCCCCGCACGTCACCACGTGTGACGATACCAACTAGGTGGCCGTTTTTCATTACCGGTAGGCGACGAATCTGTTTTTCAGTCATCAGGCGGTGAGCCTCTGGAAGTGTTGTGTCAGGCGTAATGGTCACAACCTCGCGAGTCATCCAGTCCTTAACCAATTCTTGTTTCATTGTCGGCCTCCTCATTTGAATCTTTTGCCAGGCTATCAACAGTATATCAAGTGTGAATGACAAAAATTGTGATCAGATTGTGATAAAGTAGTTACAAAAGGAGTATTGACCACCTTCAGAACTTCCAGTTTTCAGCGAGTGGGAGTAAAATAGATCATTGATGAAAAATCTTCGGATCGATCTGCGTTCCCTGCCGGCACAGATGATTCTGAGCTTCGTGGCACTGGTGCTCCTGACGGCGGCCGCCGCTGGGCTACCTGCAATTTGGTTGATCCGCAACCAACTTGACCGTCAGGCCTGGGCGCAAGTGGAACAAGGAAGTCGTGCAGCTCAAGCGCTCTATACGGCCAAACAAAGCGAGATGATCAATCTTGCCACTCTGACAGCCCAGCGCCCCACGCTACGCGAGTTGCTGGCGCGTGGGGATCAGGCTTCGATGCAAACCTATCTAGACACACTTCAGACCGGTTCGGGCCTTGATCTGGTGCTCATCTGCGACTCGGAACAACAAGCGGTAGCACAAGCCGGTGAAACGCGCACCGACTCTATATGCACAGCCGGTGCGCGTGCTGGCATTCACATCGTTGCGACAGGTACAGCTCCCCGGGCGTGGCTTCTCGCCGCCCACCCCATTGACACTGAAACTGCTGGCTTTCGTGGGACAGTCATCGTAGGCATAGAGGTAAATCACGAGTTCGCAACCCAAATGCGCACGCAAACTGGACTGGAACACACCCTACTGGTAGAGAATCAATCGGTAGCAACCAGTCTGAATGATACCCCATTATCTCGTCGCACGATACAATCTGGAGCGATTGACGGCGAGGCGCGTAATACTGTTTTCACTCTCGACGGTCGTCCCTATTATGGCAGTCGCTTCTCCTTGAGCGAAGCGGGCTTGCTTGCACCCTTCCAGCCCACTACCCAAGACAGGCAAGTGGAAGCCGAAGTCGCCCTGGCGGTGGCCGACATCGTCGCGACGCGCCGGAGTCTGGCCTGGACTCTGGCCGGTAGCATTGTGATCGTAGCAGCCCTGGGGTCTGTTTTGGGGACGTTCCTGGCTCGACGTATCAGCCAACCACTGGCCCGCTTGACCCAGGCGGCGACCACGTTGAGCCAGGGCGATCTCGACTCGTCACTGGCCGTTGAGGCCCAAGTACGTGAAGTAGCTTTGGTAGCCCAAACCCTGGAAAGCGCCCGTCTCGATCTACGGCGCACCTTAACCGAGTTGCGCCGGGAAAAAGCGTGGACCGACGTCCTCTTGGAGTCCATCGTGGAAGGCATTGTCACCTTGGACCACCGCAACCAGATTACTTTCTTCAGTCCAGGTGCCGAACGTATAAGCGGATGGAGCCAGGATGAGGTATTAAACCGCTCCTGCGACGCGGTCTTTCGACCGTTAGAGATAGACGAACCTTTTAGTCAGACCATCCCGCCCCCTGGCCGGAAACACAAAATCGTCGTAGAACTCGCGAATGGACGTCAAGCGACGTTGGCCGTAACTGGGGCCGAGCTCACACCACCGACTATTGGCGGTGCCCGGGTTGTGCTGGTCTTCCGAGATGTTAGCGAAGAGGAGGCGGTCCACCGTCTTATGGGGCACTTTCTGGCCAATGTGGCCCACGAATTTCGCACCCCCTTATCTGCCCTGGCCGCTTCCGTCGAACTATTGCTGGACCAAGCTCCTGACCTCAGCCCGGCTGAATTACAGGAGTTGCTAAACTCGCTTCATTTGGGTATCCTGGGACTACAGACGCTCGTAGATAACCTACTTGAAAGCGCAAGCATCGAGGCTGGGCGCTTCCGCGTGAACGCCCGGCCAACCAACCTCGGGAGAATCATCGCTGAGGCGATACGCGTGATGCAACCACTGTTGGAGAAGCATAACCAGCGTTTGCTAGTCGAGTTGCCAACCGAGATCCCGACAGTTCGAGCCGACTGGAGACGAACGGTCCAAGTATTGGTCAACCTGCTATCTAACGCCAGCAAATATGGACCCGATGATTCTGAGATCACGGTCAGTGCTATCCTAAGTGAGGATTGGGTCCAGGTAAACATCGCCGACCGAGGCCCAGGGATTCCGCCAGAATTCCAAAAAGATGTGTTTCGGCGTTTCGTGTATCCCACCACAGGTGATGACAAGACTCAGTACGGTGCCGGTCTGGGTCTCTCGGTCGTCAAAGCAATCATTGAAGCCCAAGATGGCCAGGTTGGAGTTCAAAACCGCCCAGGAGGCGGGTCAAGCTTCTGGTTCAGTCTATCAGTAGAGAGCAAAGCATGAAAGTGCTAATCGTAGACGACGATCGGGTGCTGGCCGACGTCCTGGCCTTTACCATGCGACGCGCGGGATACCAAATAATTCAGGCTTTCGACGGAGAATCCGCCCTGCAACGTTGGGCCGAAAATCGACCCGACCTGATTGTGCTAGACGTCAACCTGCCCAAGCTCGATGGTTTTGCCGTTTGCCAGCGCATCCGTGAGCAGGGCAACACCCCGATCTTGCTACTCACGGTTCGAGCCGAAGAGGACGATATCGTCTATGGCCTGGAGCTGGGGGCTGATGACTATATCACCAAACCCTTCAGCCCACGCCAGCTCGTTGCCCGGGCGCAGGCCGTTCTACGCCGGGTTGGCAAAATACCCACTCCCGCCATCCGCCAGGTTGGCGAACTGACACTTGATCCCAGCCGACGCGAGATACGCTTTGACGACGGAGAGATTGTCTCACTGACCCCGTTGGAAAGCCGGCTGCTCGACTACCTGATGCTCAACGCCGGGCACGTCCTGACCACCGAGGCCATCATTGAACACGTATGGGGCCCCGACGGCGGAGACCGCGATATGCTACGTCAATTAGTACACCGGCTGCGGGGTAAGATAACCAAGGCTATTCGATCCCTGAGCGAATCCGACCTCACTCAGCCTGACTACATCGAGACCGTCCCCGGTTTGGGTTATGGTCTTATCATCCCCTCCTCCAACAGCTAACCCTCTCTTTTGTCACAACTCTGTAACAGCCCTGTCACGACCTCTATCATTCTCACCGATTATTCTAGAAACACGGACTGATCAGCGCGTATCTTCAATCCCTGGCAAAGGAATTTGAAGATCCTTTAGTGTGCCAGGTAATTCTCGACTGGGTTACGCATCCCAAACGATCCAGCCGTTACCTGGAGGGTATTTATGAATTGTACTGATCGCCAGTTTACAAAAGCCTCAGTCCCTCGTACGGCCAGGCACCTGGCCCTTGACAGTCTGGTTTTGAATCCAAGAGTAGCACGACGTTTGCCGTCGGCTGTGGCCTTCCGTTATCGAGCGCTGCCGCTGGCAGGAGATAGTGATCACATTACGGTAGCGATGGCCGACCCAGACGATGCGATTGCCCTTGCAGCAGTCGCAGACGCCTTGGGAACACAGCCATATGTAGTGCACGGTGATCCTGAGGCCATCGATGAGCTACTGGCCGAGATATGGCCCGAGGAGACCCACCATGTCCCGCGCCTGCTGGTTCATTGTCCGGCCAATTCCATTGCTGACCAGGTGAAGGCTTATGCCCAGTACCTGGCTGAAATGTTGGGCGGGCATCTAAGTGACTTTGGGACAGCAGGTGACGGAGATACTACGCTCGACGATTTGATCAAAGCAGCGCATAGCTATGATCTGGTCATCTTCGGGGAGCCAGACCAGCCCTTGATTCAACAGTTGCTCTTGGGCGCGGCAGATCTGAAAGTTGCCGAGCAGATGCCCTCCTCAGTTCTGCTAGCCCACCGTCCACGCGAAGCGCTCAATCACATACTCTTGATTGTCCGTGGGCAAGAGACCGACGACGTAGCAGTCGACTGGGCTGTGCGCCTGGCCCAGCCCAGTCAGGCTAACGTCACCGTCCTGGCCGTGGTATCTCATATGCCAGCCACGTATGATCACGTGACCCGAATGCAGCATGGAATCGCCCAATGGCTGGCGACAGACACCACCCTGGGACGGCAGATGCGCCAGATAGCCCAACATCTGGTGAGTTGGGAAACCAGGGGCACCCTACGCTTCAGACAGGGACCGGCTGAGTCGCAGATTCAGCGTGAGATGGTCGAAGGAGATTACGACCTGATTATCATTGCCGCTGACCCTTCTAGTTGGTGGTCGCGAAGGCTGTTGGGTGAGCTGATCACCCCCCTGCTGCGCTGGGTTGACAGACCCGTATTGGTCGCAAAACAACAATTGCATACATAGGAGGCTACAAGGGAAAGAAGAATCTTCCTGCGTCAGCGAGGTTTGAAATGCACCGAAGGGAGATGCAACCATGGCAGGCCTACATATGGCTATGGACGCGGTGTGCACCATCAAGGAACCCAAAGAGAAAGATACGGCCTCTGGGTCGGACACCCGGGAAACTGAAAAAGTAATACATAAAGAAGCCATAGTGAAGATACTGGAAAGAGCAGCGAACAATCCTGCCTTCATAGCTCAGTTAACCTATCAGGGTTCCAAGGCCCTTCGGGGCTACAATCTTACTCTGGAGGAGAAAGCCGCCTTGGTTAGTGGAGATATCAATTGGATAGAGGCCCACATTGGAAAGTTAGATGAGCGATTGAGCACCTGGCCGCGGTGCCGACTCCAACAGGAAATCTGGTAGATCGAAGAAAAGGAAGCAACTAGACCAGGATTTCAGAAGTTTTTAGGGTAAAGCCGAGCTGAAGAGTAAAGGCTTAGACAGCCTCAAGACGTCTCTTCAGGTCAGCGGCCGTAAACTTCCAAGAGAAAGGTTTGGCTACTTGCTGATAGTAGTCTTGAAAATCTAACAAGCGCTGGGTCAAAGTCGCTTCGTCCGCCACATCCAAAGGCGTCAGGACCTTGCGCTGGACGATGGAAAAGTAGAGTTCGATTTGGTTCAACCAACTGGCATGCACCGGCAAGGAGACAGCCACGGCATTGGCATACATGTCGCGCAAGCGTGCCGGAAAGGTATTGCGATGATGGGCACAGCCTCCGTCAACGATCCAGAAAACCCGCGCCGCCGTCTGGTAGGGCGCTTGGGGCATGACCAAGTCAATGAGTTGATTAAAGGTGGCAATGCAGGTGTTGGGAGCCACACGCCCGAAGATCTTGCCCCGGAAGACATCCCAGGCGGCGTGATAGGCTACCGTGCCCTGCCGTTCATACTCAAACTCGACACGCTGTTCGTAACCGGGGATGGTCGGCAGGCTGGGATGGCAGCGGGTCAGGATTTGGATGCTTTTCTCATCCGCCGAGAGCAGATACTCATCCGGTCCAAGTCGCTGACCTTGCCAAAACCCGGCGTACAGGTCCAAAATCACGCAGGCCTTGTTCACAAAGTCAGGGTCACGTGGGAAGAGCCAGTAGCGGTAGCGCCACGGCTTGAGAGCATCCTGGCGCAGGATACGCCCCATGCTACTGTGACTGAGACGCGCCAAGCCCTCTTCCTGGACGACCACCCGGCGCAAGTCAGCAATCGAGAAACGGCTGAGGGGCAACTTGCGTTTCCAGAGGGTCTCACACACCACCGCCGTGATTTGGGCTCGTTCTTGGGGGCCATAGGTCACCGGTCGGCCACTGCGCGGCAAGTCCATCAAGGCTGCCACCGCCCCTTCGCAGCGGCGGGCCAGAAACCGTTTGCGCTGGTTCAACACTGTTTGTTCACAGCAACCCAAGATCTGGGCTGTGGTAGCGATGGTCTTACCTGCGTCGGCCATTAAGATGATGAAAATGCGGATGACCAAGCGAGCGTTTATCTTGCCCTTCTTTTTTGCCTGGCGCAATTCCTGTTTCTCCTTGCCTGCGAGCTTTATCTCGTATTTGTAAACTGGACGGGCCACCTATAAAGCCTCCTTTCAGTTGGTGGCCATAGTATACCCTAAAAACTTTTGAAATCGTCCTCTAGCAGCTTGTCGGAGAGACCTTCCTGGAAGCTCTGAGCGGTACAACTTGAGCAAAAATTCGGCCTAAACGGGTGCCCAAATGCCTGGTCAGAGCGCCGTTTAAGCTTCCAGGAAGGTTAAGCGCAGACTGAGAGTAAGTCGCTGCTACTGCTACTCAGCCTGGGCTGCTCGCCAACCCCAAAGCCCCACAGGAGAACAGGGTATGGGTATTGAAGTCCACAATGACGCTTTTCCGCCGATGGAGATGGCCCACCGGCTGGAGGAAGCCGGTGTCCAGAAGACGCAACTGGATACTTGGGCAATGTTTACCTTGGCTATCCTGGCAGGGGCCTTTATTGGGTCTGGAGCGGTCTTTGCCACGGTGGTGTCAACCGGCCTGACAAGCACCGGAATGGGCTACGGGTTGGTCAAGCTGTTAACAGGTATGGCCTTTTGTCTGGGCCTTGTCGCCGTCGTCGTGGCCGGCGCTGAGCTATTTACCGGTAACAACTTAATTATCATGGCCTTTGCCAGCAGCAAGGTGAGCTCCGGCGCCCTGCTGCGAAATTGGGGGATTGTGTACTTGGGCAACTTCATCGGTTCGATCCTGACAGCCTTGATTATGCTGGTAACCGAGCAATATATGTCCGCAGGCGGAGCCGTAGGAGCCAATGCCCTGGCGATAGCCAATAGCAAATGCGGGTTGGGTTTCATTCAGGCTATCGCCCTCGGCATTATGTGTAATGCGCTGGTGTGCCTCGCTGTGTGGCTTTGCTTCTCGGCTGGATCGACTACCGACAAGATTCTGGCAATCATCTGGCCCATTACCGCATTTGTGGCTTCGGGCTTTGAACACAGCATCGCCAATATGTACTTTATCCCTATCGGTCTATTGATCCAGAGTACTGCAGGGGCTGACTTCTGGGAAGCAATCGGGCGGACGGCCACTGACTTCAGCAACCTGACGTGGAGTGCATTCTTTTTCAGAAACTTGATTCCGGTCACATTCGGCAACATCATCGGCGGCGCCGGATGTGTGGGCCTGGTATACTGGTTCATCTACTTACGCCCGCGGCAGAGCCTGGAGCCAGAGACTGTGCCTGATGCTGGCACAGTAGAAGTCAGGCCGGGTCTTGCCAGGACATCTCTTAGATGAGGTGGAGATTGACGCAATCCAGAGGAACAGGGAACTGACAACCAAATGAGAACATCTGTCGCCTAATCGATCTGTTGTACTACACTTTTTTCGTTACGGCGGATCGAACGGGGGATCCAATTTGTGTGTGGGGTGTATCTCTCCGCGAGAGGGGCACCTTCCCGCCCTAACCCGTCAGCTAACCCCGTAGGCATCCCAAGGGAAGGGACAGGTCTGCTACCCAGGAAACCGCAGAGCTGTCTGCGGTCCTTTTTTATGAGAAAAACCATGGACGATGATAAAGAGAGGTCAACGAAATGAAGAGGAATAACTTTGCCACACTTTGCATTCTACTGGTAATCCTGGCATTGCTAACTTCTGCGTGCGGCCAACCGGCAACTTCCGCACAAAGCGCAGGAAAACTGAAAGGGACAGTCACCATCTCTGGAGCCTGGGCTCTTTATCCTATGATGGTGCGTTGGAGCGAGGAGTTCCAAAAATTGCACCCTGATGTCAAGTTCGACATCTCGGCTGGCGGGGCAGGCAAAGGGATGGCAGACGCCCTGGCTGGCGCCGTAGACATCGGCATGGTCTCCCGCGAAGTCTACCCGGAAGAAGTCGAGAAAGGCGCCTTCTGGGTCTCTGTCACCAAAGACGCTGTCTTCTGTACCATTAACGAGCAGAACCCTGTTTTGGAGGACTTGCGCCAACAAGGTATAAACCGCGAGTCACTGATTGGTATCTACATCACTGGCGAGATCACGACCTGGGGGCAGGTGGTAGACCGTCCAGAGGTGACGGACCCCATCCACGTCTTTACTCGTTCCGATGCGTGTGGTGCGGCAGCTACCTGGGCTGCCTATTTGGACAAGAATCAGGAGGACTTGCTGGGGGTGGGAGTTTACGGCGACCCTGGTGTGTTAGAAGCAGTTATCAAAGATCCCCTGGGCATCGGTTTCAACAATCTGAACTATGTGTTCGATTTCGAGACTGGCGAGCCAGTGACCGGGGCACGCGTGATGTCACTTGATCTTGATACCAACGGCCAAGTTGACCCAAGCGAAGCGTACGATACCAAGGCACAGGCAATCAACGCAGTTGCCGAGGGGCGCTACCCCTCACCGCCAGCCCGCGACCTCAACTTGGTTACTAAAGGCAAGCCAAATGGGCTGCCGATGACCTTCATACGCTGGGTCCTGACCGACGGACAAGCGTACGTTTCCGAGGTAGGTTACATCCCGCTGGCGCAAGAGCAACTCAACGCAGAATTGAAGAAACTGGACTAGGCCGTGTTGACATTTGAGTCTTTGCGCCTGAGAACCCCGCAACAAATAACGAAATGCACCTCTGGGAATGCGCAAATGTCAACACTACCTAGATAAGGCGGTGGAGTATGGAACAGACTTTAGGAACTATCCGGCGTGAGCAGCATAGAGCACGACCAGGCCCTTCCCTGGGCCCGAGCCGACGAGCAAGAGACCGGCTCGCCAAATGGACGATGGGTCTACTGACTCTGATAGCGGGTCTGCTGGTACCATTGATGGCTATCGCTCTCTTCCTACGGGCTCGCCCTATATTGGCCGTCAAACCGCTAGGGGAACTGTTACTATCTACAACCTGGCATCCTCTTGAGGGAGCTTTTGGCTTCTATCCGTTTATTATGGGCACGTTGTGGGTAACGACGATAGCTATGGTCATTGCGGTCCCTCCTTCCTTGTTGACTGCCATCTACCTGGCCGAGTACGCCCGGCCACAGGTTCGCGCCGTGGCCAAACCACTCATCGACTTGCTGGCAGGCATTCCCTCCGTGGTCTATGGAGTGTGGGGTATGCTGACCGTAGTACCATTCATTGGGAGAACTGTTGCCCCCGCTCTGAGCCGTTGGTTGGGATTCATCCCCCTGTTTCGGACTGACAATCCCACCGGCTATGGTGTGTTGGCCGGAAGTGTGGTACTGGCCGTGATGGTCTTTCCCGTCATTATCGCGGTCGCTGAGGAAGTTATCCGCGCCGCACCCCAGGGCTTACGAGAGGCATCGCTGGCGTTGGGTGCTACCCGCTGGCAGACGGTCAAACACGTAGTGCTGCTTCGCACCCTGCCAGGGGTTGTAGCCGCCGTGGTGCTCGGTTTCTCTCGCGCTTTCGGCGAGACAATGGCTGTCCTGATGGTAGTAGGCAATGTGCCCCATGTACCCCGCTCCATCTTCGACGCCGCCTATCCCCTCACAGCCCTCATCGCCAACAACTATGGAGAGATGATGTCCATTCCCTCCTACGATGCGGCACTACTGGGGGCAGCCTTAATCCTGCTCTTAGTCGTACTTGTTTTCAACATCGCCTCGCGGCTAGTGCTGGTGCGCCTGGTGCGAAATGAATAGGAGGTGCAGGAATGCGAAGACGAAAGGTAGAAGAAACCCTATTCAAAATGCTGATGATCGGTTCCACGGTGGTCGTGCTGGGCAGCCTGGTGCTCATCTTGGCCACAGTGGTTTGGCGAGGGCTGCCAGCTCTGAACCTGGCTATGGTGACCCAAACCCCCAAAGGAGGATATTATCTGGGCAAAGAGGGGGGCATCCTCAATGCCATCGTCGGCTCCCTCTACCTGGCCGGCGGAGCAACTGTGTTGTCGCTGGTGATAAGCCTGCCCATCGCCCTCAACCTGCAAATTTATGCAGCCCGCTCCCGCCGGGCTGAGCTGGCTCGCCTGGCCTGTGATGTACTGTGGGGGGTGCCCAGTATCGTGTACGGGGCCTTTGGCTTCATCATCATGCTGTGGCTGGGGCTGCGAGCCTCACTGCTGGGTGGCATTATCGCACTGGCACTTCTGGAATTACCCATTATGGTACGCGGCATGGACGAAACCATTGCCATGGTGCCCCTGGCACTGAAGAAAGCCTCTTATGCTCTGGGGGCTACTCGGCTGGAGACCGCATTGAAGGTTATTGTGCGCCAGACGATGCCGGGGCTTTTAACAGCCGTTCTGCTGGCCTTCGGTCGAGGCATCGGCGACGCAGCTTCAGTTCTTTTCACGGCCGGCTATACCGATCGCCTGCCTGATTCCCTTTTCGGTCCCGCCGCCTCCTTGCCGTTGGCCGTTTTCTTCCAGCTAGGCACCCCTTTCCCCGCTGTGCAGGAACGGGCGTACGCTTCGGCGCTAGTGTTGACCATCATCGTCTTGGGCCTCAGTCTCATCTCGCGCGGACTGACCAAGCGTTTCACAAAACACATCATTCGTTAGGAGGTGCAACCATGTTGAGACCTCACATTCAAATTCAAGATCTGAACGTCTGGTACGACTCCCATCACGCCCTGAAAACCATCGCAGCCGAGGTCCCGGCACTCGGCATCACGGCCATTATTGGTCCCTCAGGATGTGGCAAGTCGACTCTGCTAAAGAGTCTCAACCGCCTCCTGGAGGAGACTGACCAAGTACGGGTGACGGGACGCGTCTTGCTGGACGGCGACGATATCTACTGCCCTGGCGTGGATGTGACCGAGGTGCGCACCCGAGTCGGGCTACTGGCCCCCAAGCCTTTCCCCCTGCCCATGTCTATCTACGACAATGTGGCATACGGCCCTCGCATTCACAGTCGGCGAAACGGTGCACACCTGGATCGGGTAGTCGAACGGCATCTAACAGACGCAGGCCTGTGGGAAGAGGTGAAAGACCGGCTGCGGGCGCCGGCCTCACGGCTCTCCACGGGACAGCAGCAGCGCCTGTGTTTAGCTCGTGCCCTGGCAGTGGAACCCGAGATCTTGCTGTGTGACGAGCCTACATCGGCCCTGGATCCCATTTCGGCACAACGCATCGAGTCGCAGCTCCAGGTCCTCAAGGAGAAGATGACCATTGTGGTAGTCACCCATCTGTTACGACAAGCACGTCGCCTGGCCGACTACGTTATCTTCCTGTGGATGGGAGAGCTGGTAGAGTCTGGCCCGGCCACCCAAATATTCGGCGCGCCCAATGATGAACGCACCCGTGCCTATCTCGCAGGTGACATCGGCTAAGGCCGCTCCAAGATCATCGGCGGCATATCCAGGCCGTAGGTGGCTACACATTGATTCGGGTACTGATATCATAAGTTACAATGGAGGCAACCTAAGCGATGCTTGGTCTCACCGGCGACAGGGATTGGCGCCGCCTGGCAAGCTGGGGTCTGGGCGTGGCGCTGTTGATCCTCGTGGCCTTCTACGGAGGGCGAGCGCTCTTTTCCAATGCTCAAGGCCCGGTCAGGTTGGTGGTGTACGCCTTCAGCACCCAGGAAGAGGTGCTGACCCAGCACATTTTCCCAGCCTTCGAAAAAGCCTGGGAAGCCGAAACAGGACGCGACCTGACCATAGAGGCTGTCTTCGGACCTTCGGGAACGTTGGCAGGCCAGATCAACCTGGGCGCCCCGGCCGACGTGGCTCTGCTTAGCAATGAGCAACACGTGAACTGGCTAAAGGTCGGGCGGCGGGTAGGACAAGAAACCAAACCTGTCGTCGTCAGTACGACCCCAATGGTGATCGTTACCCGCCCCGGCAATCCAACGGGGATCACTGATTATCATGACCTGGCAAGCCCCGGCCTGCGACTGCTCCACGCCGACCCACGAACTTCGGGCGCCGGCGATTGGGCCGTGCTGGCCGAGTACGGCAGCGCTCTGCTCGAATCCGGCAACCAAGAGACAGCCCAAAGCCAGCTTAAGGCCATCTGGGACAACGTCCGGTTGCTGGCCCCGTCGGCGCGAGCGACAGTGACCTTGTTTGAGTTGGACGCGGGCGATGCATTGGTGACCTACGAGCAGGATGCCCACCTGGCCATGACGCGGGGTGTCCCGCTTGAGATTGTGGTGCCACCCCGCACCATCGTCGCCCAACACGTGGTCGTCATTGTGGATGCCAATGTGACGTCCGCCGAGCGACCCGTGGCTCAGGCTTTTGTTCGTTACCTCTTAAGCGACGCCGGACAGATGGCTTTTACCAACTATCACCAGCGTCCAGCCCATCTAAAAAGCGACACGTTTCCGCCCCTGGTCGACCCTTTTACCGTAGAAGAACTAGGCGGCTGGTCGCGAGCTTATAGCGAACTGGTGGAAGCCCTGTGGCAGATGGAAATTGAACCACGTCTGGAACTGGAACCGTCCCCCCGGCTACTGGATACGAGAGGAGAATAGGATGCCGGACGAGCTTGGTCTGGATTCAATCGCATCAGTCTCCGGTAACTCTGAGCTATTCTTGCCCCCACCCAAACCTATGAGCTTCGCGGATGTGATACGCGCAGCGTGGGAACGAGTCCAACTAGGCAAGATAGGACTCTTTGTGGCCAGCTTGTTCCTGTTCGTTCTGGCCATCATGCTTATGAAGGACGGGGCGCGCGGCCTTGTTCCACTGGTGCGCGACATATTCCCGATCAATAACATGGCCAACAGCCTTGGCTTTGGCTGGCTATTTGCTTACGTCATCATGAGTGGGTCTCCAGTGGCGGCCGCAGCACTGACTTTCTTCGATGCCGGCGTGGTTGACAAGCTGGGCGCCTTTGCTATGATTACTGGCAGTCGTTTGGGTGCCAGCTTCATCGTCCTCTTTATCGGCTTCATCTACGTGTTGCGTGGCCGTGATCGGGCGACCAGTCTGAGTATGGGCCTGCTGCCACTCTCAGTCACCGGTACGACCTATCTGGCAGGGCTGGTGATCGGCACCGTATTGTTACAAACGGGAGCACTCAATCAAGTCCAACTGCGCTCGGGTATGTTACTGACTTCAGTTATAGACTTGATCTTTACCCCAATTGTTTATGTCCTGACCAGCTTCCTACCTGGTTGGTCCCTCTTTGTGGTCGGCTTGGGCATTATTATGCTGAGTTTTAACCTCTTCGACCGCTGCCTGCCGCAGATGACCGTGAAAGAGAGTCAAGTGGGACACATGTCGCGCCTGGTCTACCGACGTTGGGTGATGTTCCTTTTGGGTGCGGCCATAACCCTTATCTCTATGTCGGTCAGCGTTTCTCTCAGCATTCTGGTACCCTTGAGCAATCGGGGCTTCATCCGCCGCGAAAACGTGATTCCGTATATCATGGGGGCCAACATCACCACCTTTATTGACACCCTATTGGCATCGGTGCTGCTGGGCAGGCCGTTGGCCTTCACCATCGTTTTGGTCCAGATGGTTAGCATTACACTCGTTTCCAGTTTTATCTTGTTTACCAGCTACCGTCGCTATGAACGGGCTATGCTCGACCTGGTAACGTGGGTAACAGCCGACAACCGCAACCTGGCTTTGTTCATGATTATCATTTTCGTGGTGCCCATCATCCTTATGCTGATCTAGTAACTGGAGGTAGCCCGTCGTGCGCATCTTAATGGCAACTGGTGGCTCGCCACATTCTGAAGCAGCGCTTCGCTTCGGCGCCCACATTGCAACCCGTATGTCCACGATCCCGACTCTCCTGACTGTAATTCGGCGCGAGAAAGAACGCCCCCAGGCTGACACGATACTGGCTCACGCCGCCCGGCTCCTCAAGCCAGCCGTGCCAAGCGTTCAGACCCAGATTCGGATCGGCCATCCGGCTGAGGAGATTATTCGCGAAGTTGAAGAAGGACACTACAACCTGGTGATCGTAGGTGAGAGACAGCGTCACGACCTGGTCACACGCTTTCTGCTGGGCTCGACGGCAGTGCGTGTCGTGGAGCACGCCCCGTGCCCGGTCATCATCGCCAAAGGAAAGATCAGCCCAGTTAGCCGCATCCTACTGTGCGACAGCGGCGTCGAGGACCCCTCGCTGCTCAACCGCTTCATAGTCCAATCGGCCGAGCTAATCAAGGGCGAAGAAGAAGTAACTGTTCTGCACGTGATGTCGCAGATAAGCGCCGGCCCCGGCATAAGGGGACAGCAATTGCGGGCTGACGCCGAGGAACTGATGGAAAATCAGGCGCCTGAGGGTGAGTTACTTGAGCAGGATGTCCAACTCCTGGAGGGACTCAAGCTTCATCCCCGCCCCAAGGTTCGCCACGGTCTGGTCGTGGACGAAATCCTGGCCGAGGCCCGCGACGGAGACTATGATTTGGTAGTCATTGGTGCCCATCGCGGCGAGGCTTGGCGGCGCATTTTGCTCGACGACCTGGCCCACCAGATCATCGTTCAGCTCGACCGGCCCGTCCTCGTGGTGCGCTAGCCACCTAAGACAACCCGTCCTATAGGACCAGACGACGCCTGCCCGCCAAGTGCTCCTCGGGCGTGCCAACCTCCTCAAGCCATTTGACGTAACGCTCGTGAATGTCCTGGGCCAGAGCCTCGTTTTCACGGATGACGTCATTTGATTCCTGGGGATCGCTTGGCAAACGGTAGAGCTCCGGGCCCGGGGGGATACGAGATCCCTCGGGGTTGATTAGATTCAGGGTAAACAGACCACCCTCTACATCGGTCTCATCGTAGCTGCCTGCATAGTGCAAGCACCAACCGTCGTCGGTTACGATAGCACAGCGTGCTAGAATCGGTGTGTGATGTACCAAGGTGTTGGAGGAGACAGCAATATCGCGAAGTCGATCCGTCTCGCCGCGCATCAAGGGCATCAACGATCTGCCGTGAATAGCTTCCGGCTTGAACTCCCAATCTTCGGTGTAGAACACTCCACATTGCAGCGCCTGTATCTCGGATCGCCCGCCAATCGTCTCCGTAGCTACCAAACCCGCCATCTCTAAGATGGTCGGCATTAAGTCTGGCGCCTGGACCAATGCACTGATGTGATCTCTTTCGGTTTGACCCGGAAGTCGAACCATCAAGGGGATCCGCCTAACCTGGTCGTACATAGGTATGGCTTCGTAAAAGATCTTGCCGTTTGCCTCCGGGAAAAGCGACTTGCCGGTCAAGTCGTGCTCACCGAAAAGATATCCATGGTCACTGGTAAAAATGACCGCTGTGTCTTCGGTCAACCCCAGTTCATCGATCTTCTCCAGAAGCATCCCGAACCAATGGTCAACCATACTCACTTCAGCCATGTAAAGGGCGCGGATATGATTCAGCTCCCATTCGGTGAAAAACTCCTTCCAGAAGCCATAATTGGGATATATGATATCTACGTCCTCATAGTCCGGGTCGTACATATCAACGTACTTCTTGGGGGCATCCCACGGCTCGTGGGGATCAAACAGGTCGATGAAAAGGAAAAACTGATCCTGATCTTGGTTTTCCTCCAGCCACTGGCAGGCTGCATTGATGGTACGAGGCGCAAAGCGATCTTCCTCGGATTTCCACCAGGCAGTGTTGCGCAGGTAGGTTTGGAAGAAGAACGGAGTACGTAGTTTGCCTTCAGCACACGGCAGCAATACCTCTTTAGGAGCCGTCTTCCAAGGGTCAGTTTCCTGCCCTCGAATCCACTCCCAGGCATCGAAGCCACGCTCATAATTGAAGCCCATCTCGACGAGATGCGGATTATCGATGATCATCTGCGTCACCAAGCCAGATGCGCTCAGAACCTGCTGAAGTGTGACAGTCTCCTTAGGCAGCGGCTGCCATTCGCGATCGATGAAGCTGAAGCGACCACTCACGATATCCAGACGATTGGGGACGGTGGGAAATGAACCAAGATAGGCATTGTCGAATACAAATGACTCCCCTGCAAAGCGATCCAGTTGAGGCGTCTTGACCTGCGTCGGGCCATAGCATGAGAGATTATCGTAACGAAACGTGTCAGACATAACCAATACGACGTTCATCTCAAATTATCCTTTCATTCCTTCCAATTACTTAACCGCCCCCATCGTCATACCTGACGTGAGCCGCGACTGGAACAGCAAGAAAACAGCAAGCACTGGTAAAATGCCTAAAATGATCGCCGCAGCCAACAACGGCATGTCAGCCGAGTGTTCGCCGCGCAGCGTAGCCACCCCGACCATAACTGTCCGCAAATCTCGCTTCTGCATGATCAGCAGCGGGAGAAGCAAGTCATTCCAGGCGAAAAGCGTATTAATGATAGCCTGAGTCGCTAAGGCAGGTTTCCCAAGAGGCAAGACGATTCTGGTATAGATCTGCCAGGTAGATGCACCATCAATCTTGGCTGCATCAAAGATATCTTGCGGAATGTTGGAATAGTATGCCGTCAGCATGTAAACACCGAAAGGGATGGCAAATGCAGTATAGGTCAAGATCAGGCCGATGTGCTTGTTCAACAAGTGTAAATCGATAACGGTGCGAAAAAGGGACACCATCACCACCTGAGGAGGAATCATCATACCAGCCAGGACAATCAAAAACAACGGTGCTCGCAGACGGAAGCGCATGGTTCCAATCGCATAGGCAGCCATCGAGCACACAAGCCCCAGCAAAATCACGGCGCCCGCTGTCGTAATTACCGAATTCCAAAAATAGGTCCCTATCCGCGCATAGGTCCAGGCCCGAGGGAAATTCTCCCAGGTCGGCTGCATTGTCAGAGAAAAGCGATTCACCATATAGTCCCTTGGAGTCTTCAAAGCGACATTAAGGGTAAAGATAAGTGGATATATTGTCGAAAAGGCCAACAGGCCTAGCGGTATGAGCAAAGCCCATTTACGGAAATTAAACTTGTAACGTCTTCTCAGGACTGACTGGCTATTCATTGGTTGGCTACTCCTTTAGACTCGTCTCACCTGCCATCGTACCTGAATCACAATGACAATCATAAACACGAAGAATACCAGTGTACTGATGGCCGTAGCGTATCCGAGACGGTTCAACTTGCCCATGTTTTCCCAGATCAGATACTCAGGCAAATAGGTGGCGGTACCCGGCCCGCCAGAGGTCAACATGAAGATGTAAGCAAAAAGACCGGCCAGCATCATCTTTATCGTGAGGACAGTATAGAACTCAATGGTAGGACGTATGGAAGGGATAACAACGTGCCATAGACTCTGAAACCAGTTAGCCCCATCCACGGTGGCTGCATCCATCAGGTCCTGCTCCATTGTGGCCAGTGCAGCCAGATAGATGATGACGCCTACTCCAAAGGTATCCCAAAGAGCCACGCCTATGACAGTTGGCAACGCCGTGTCAAGGGTCCCCAGCCAATCCACGGCCAGGGCACCCAGTCCCACCAAGCGCAGGATGCTATTGAGCGCGCCATCGACTTTCAGCACCATAGTGAAAATAGCAGCAACAATCACCGCCGAAAGCACGTAGGGGAAGAAGAACGCCGCTCGGAAGAAACGCCAACCTGGCACCCGTTGGTGGATCAGCAGGGCCAGAATGAGAGGCAAGAGAATCCATATCGGCAGAGTGAGTAGGACTTTGAACAAGTTGACAATGGCATCGTGGAAAAGTGGATCTCGGAACAACAATCGCTCGAAATTGGCCAGCCCAACGAATTCAGGCGGATGCATGCCATCCCAATCGGTCAACGCATACCCCATGCCACGCAACAGTGGGTAAAATCGAAACACCACCAGCAAGAGAATGGCGGGTAGTACGAACAAAGGTCCCCAAAAAGACTCGACCTCTCGGCGCTGGTAGGTAAGCCTGGCCAACTTCTGGCCCCACGGCTTAAGGGTCATAGTCACCTCCACAAGAACCAGATCCAGTAGTTGACGATCCAACAACAAGATAGAAATCGGGAGGAGGAATCTTCCCCCTCCCAATCACTTCATGTGGCCTATGGTCAGCCCGGCCACCCGGCAAGCAGGATGGGACGATCACCCAGCTCCATTATCTCGCATCATAGAACTCAACCATGGCCTGCGTAGCCTCTTCTGGGGTGATTTCGCCCAGCAGCAATAAGGACGACTGGCGCTGCCACTCAGAGTTTAAGTCGGTGGGCGTGATGTAGAAGATCGGCATTTCTGCATTCTTGAGCCATTCGTTGACCTGCTTCGCCTGAGGGCTGGTGATTAGATCCGGGTCGATATCGTTGCGCGGGATGATCGTCGCAGCCGAGTTAAACAGAAGCAGTTGGCCGTCGGGGGAAGTCAATTCTTTGACCAATTCAACCGCCATGTCTGGATTAGGAGTCCACTCGGGTACACTCCAGCCAATGCCACCACCAGCCGCAATGGGAATGTCCTCCACGTTGTCATAAACCTCAGGATCAATGACGACGTTTTTGAACATGCCCACGTTGTTGGCGCCTAGATAATCACTGAACATTTTCCAGTGGGCCACATCGGAGATCAGCCCCTGGGTATGGGCCGCTCTGCCGGCACTGAAGTTGTCATGACTATCCATATAGGTAGTTTCGGAGGCAGCCCCTTCCTGCCACCAGCCGCGCTGCGACGCTTCGTACCAGAGCTCCAATTGCTTCGCCATCTTTGGATCGTCATAGGGCATCTCGATAGCCCTGAACCTGGCGTGGTCTTCGGGTGTGAAAATCGAAGCCGCATACAGCGAGCCGTAGAAGCGTATGCCATGTCCGTCTTTACCACCCACGGTGAAGCAAGACTTGTCCGTATTGGCCATAATCTGCTCGCAGTTGGCCACTAATTCGTCCCAGGTGATAGGCGGCTTCTCAGGATCAAGACCGGCTTCCTCGTAAATCTGCTTGTTGTAGTAGTAAACGAACCCTTGAATGGTGATGGGCAAAGCGATAATCTCGCCGGTCTCCGTGTTTGTCCAACCATTGTGCAAGTTGATGAAGCTGTCTGCCTCATCGCCAATATACTCATCAAGGGGCAACAGTACATCCTGGCGTTCGGTGAGTCGCGTCCCACCATGAAACAGCAGGACATCAGGCCCCTCACCAGCCGCAATCGCCGCCCCGACAACGTTATAGTACTCATCATGGGGCTGGGGTACAACCTCCACCGTCACGTGGGGATACTTTTCCATAAAACGTTCAGCGATGATCCTGGTGTAAGGCGCGAAGACCTCTTCACCAGACTTAAAGTCCCAGATAGTGAGGGTAATCGGCTCCAGCTCCTCTTCCAGCTCCGGCGTGGCAGTGATGACCACTTCTTTCTCTACTACTTTTTCTATGACCTCAGGGGTCGGTGGTGGCACACAGGCAGTTGCCAACATGGACACCACCACCAGCAGACCGATTAGAGTCAGAAGCTTGTTACGCATAGATCTCCTCCTGTTCAGATTCAAGAGTTTCTCTTGGGCTTTGCACTAGTAAATGGCTCACGCATGACTCAAGTGTTTCAAATTGGATTGCTACACACACCTCCTTCTTCACATCACCGTGCCCCGGCCATCAATGTGGTGCACAAGCTGAAGTGCAGAAATCGCCCCGCTCAACAGCCCAGAGCAGGATTCCGCACTCCAGTACCCAGGAATCATCTTGTCACGTACACCATTGCATTGACTACAAAATTGCTGGCTTGATCGATTGCGTGCATAATTCGTTCAGTGGATGCGGGGCTCACACGTTGCACGAGCTATCCTTTCCCAGTATACTATCAAAGAGGGGTTAGAATCAATGAGCTTAGGTCAAACAAAAGACATGGGAGTGACATAGGAGTGACATTGTGAGGTTGAGAAAAGGATGACAAGTCATCGCTCCATACGGATGACGGAGGATCCGCCCGATACTTTTGTTAAACAAGTGAAAGAAGCGCTAGAGAATCTGTATGACTTCCCCTACCTGCTGCGCCATCCTCTGGCGCAAGAAGGCGACCTGAGCGCAGAACATTCAATCGAGGCCGGCGCCCGACGCCTGCGGCGTGATCTCATTGCAGCCATTGAAGCCTTGAATCCAGGGGCGGACGTTTCATCTCAAACACCCCAAGCTCGTATTTACAACTTGTTGGTATTGCACTATGTGGAGGGAAGGACTGTTCAGGAGGCTGCCCACGAAATGGGTATCTCCCAACGCCAAGCCCATCGCAACCTGCGACAGGGAGAGGAGAGAGTGGCCGCTGTGTTGTGGGATCGTCGTCCCGCCACCTCTCCGCAAGAGCCCCAAGCCACCCAACTCTCTTCGGTCCAGGAAGAAATGGCACGCTTAGTCACCCAGTCCTGTCCCACAGACATATGCGCGCTCCTCGAGCGCGCCCAGGAAGCAGTATTACAGCAGGCCGCACAGCGAGCTGTGGCTTTTGAAACCGAGTGTTCGCAGAGACCACTGATCATTTCAACCGATCCGGCGCTGGCACAGCAGGTGCTGATCAACGCACTTAGCCACATTGTGCGCCAGGCCCACGCCGGAACTTTGCACCTGGCTCTCAGAATCTACGAGAAACAGGTTTCTCTTACGCTGCATTATATGCCAGAGCCAGGGTCAACCCACACCCCAACGATTAGCAATGTAGTCAGGCAACTGGCAGATCGACTGGGTTGGACCGTGGAGCAAGACAACCGGCCAGGGGACGCCCGCACCGTCAGGCTGCTTATGACAACCCAGTGCCCTACCGTGCTGGTCATCGACGACAACGAGGGACTGGTCAAGTTATTAGATAGCTATCTCAGCGGTCACGCTTGCCAGGTTATTTCAGCCGCCAGCGGCCCTGAAGGGTTACGACTGGCTCAAGAACAGGGACCAGATGCCATCGTGCTAGATGTGATGATACCGGAAATGGACGGCTGGGAAGTCCTGCAACGGCTCCGCAATCACCCGCAGACGGCCAGTATCCCCATAATTATATGCTCCGTGCTCGACAGCCCTGAACTTGCCTACTCTCTAGGTGCATCTCTTTTCTTGTCGAAACCGATCGGCCGCGACGATATCCTGAATGCTCTACACGAAATAGGTGTGGCCTAACAGAGCGTAGAACGTAATGCGTACTGCGTAAAACGTAAAGACGTTTCACGTCTTTACGTTTTACGCATCACCAGCATCTCCTCTGGCACCGACCGCTCATCGTAACGCGGCTCCAGCACATCAATCACGGCTTGCAGGCATCGCAAGATCTCGTGTAATTGCAGTCCATCAGGACGAGAGACCACGATTCGATTGTCACGCTGCGTCAAAGCCTCATCCACGAAGCTTGTAGCCGTCAACAGTATCACCGGGATGTCTGCCAGCAATGGCTCCTGTCGCATCTCCTCAAGCACCTGGAATCCGTCCATATCTGGCATTATTAAGTCCAGAAGCAGGAGATCAGGCCGGCACGTGCGCATAGCGCGGAGACCATCTTCGCCATTATGCGCGTACCGCATGTCAAAAGCCCGCCCGGTGGTTTCCAGTATCCTCTCCACCAACTGACAAAAGCCTTGCTCGTCGTCTACAATCAAGACATCATAGACACTTTCTAGCTGGTCAATCTCCCACAGAAGGTGTTCAGCAGTGACTGGCTTGGTCAGACAAGCCACTACTGCCAGGTCATCGGCCGCCCATGCCATACTGGGCAGAGAACACTCGATGAAGGGAACCGGCACCGAACTGACGACAGTCTGACCATCTCGTTTGCCAGGCGGCACGTTACACACTACGGCCTGCGGATGGTGCAGCATGATCTCCTCGGTCAAGTAGTCAGCGCCCTCCACCCGGATCACTTTGTATTTTCCAACGTGGCGACCCACCAAAGCAGCTACTGCAGGATCGGAGTCCACGACCAAGATGGGAGGACGCATCTCGGGCCATGAAGGCTCGACTGATCCTTGAACGCGGAGCGGTGATACAGATATGTGTGCATCCAAAATAGGCAGCGTGAAGTAAAACGTTGAGCCGTGGCCTTCCTGACTCTCCACCCAAATGCGTCCCTGATGCGCCTCCACGAAGCGCTTACAAATCGCCAAGCCCAGACCAGATCCCCCGTGGCTACGGTGCAGTGAGCGATCAACCTGATAAAACTCCTTAAAGATGTCCGTCAGTTTATCCGCCGGGATGCCAGGGCCAGTGTCACTAACGCCGATTACTACCTCACCATCACTTTGTTTTACTTCCAGCCGGACCACACCTTCCTCAGTGAAGCGCCGCGCGTTGTTGAGCAAGTTGAGCAGCACCTGGCGAATGCGAGTGCGGTCTATGTTCAATGTTGGCAAATTATCTGGGGCGTCCATTTCCAGACGAACCTGATGTCCCTGAAAGAGATCTTCAACAATTCCCACCGTACCCCGCAGCAAGGGACCCAACGGCGTAAGCTCGTAGTTCAAGGCCTCCCCGCCGATATCAAAGCGGGACAGGTCCAGGATGTCGTCAATCAGCCCCATCAGATGGCGACTGCTACGGTAGATTTGGTACACAGCCTGGCGCAGTTTGGGTGGCCAGCGCATCTCCCCGTATACTTCAGGCGAAATCTGCATCATCTCGCTGAAACCCAGAATAAGGTTGAGTGGCGTGCGCAACTCGTGACTGATATTAGCGGCGAATTGCTCCGTAACGCGCCGCGCCTCTTCCGCTCGCTTGCGCGCCAGGATAAGCTCCTGCTGTGTGCGGCGCTGGAGCGCGTTGACTTGCTCCAGTGACTTGACAGTGCGTTTGAGTTCAATTTGCTGGTCGCTCACCACCCGCAGGAGGCAGTTGGCTCGCTGATTCATATTCCAGGTCCATTGCAAGGCAGTATACAGGGTGCTTACCAACAGCCAAGTCACTACCACGCCTAACACGAGGGCCATTAACAGACCGGGCAAAGGATAGGTGCGCCCCTGGCTGTAGGTCAACCACGTCGCCGCGAAAGCGATCACGGCTGCTGTGACCATGCTCCCCCCAGACATCAGCATCGCGGCACCAAAAACCAGCAACAGGCCCATGAAAGGAAGCCAGGGCTCATAGAAAAGAAATAGTGAGGCTATCATCAAGGTGGTAAGGCCCCAGACCAGCAGGTGCCTTGCCAATCTTGGGTGTGGACCTGCTAACATTCGCACGCTGCCCCCAATATCAGCAGGGAGACCAGCATACAGATGGTAGCAACCTGTCCCCGAAAGAACGCCGCATACAGCAGGCCGATCCAACTTAAGCCCATCAACCACAACGCCAGGCGATTAGCCAGCTCACTACGTAAGTCTGTCAGGTTGACGGCCGATTCATACTCGACTGCGGACATACGCTTGCCTCCTACCCGAGAGGCTGGGGCAGAATCATGCCTCGAAAAGAGCTATGGAGCGCAGATTGGTCACGCCAGTCCCGCGAGCGGGGGCAGCGCGGTGCGAAGGTATCCATACCACAAAGTATTTTACAACCAAGCACATCATTGACGCAAAGCGCTTAAGATCAGAGCCATTGCACAACGGTAAAAATAGGTATAAGATAACTTGGTTCTGATAAATTATAGCGACAAAGAGCGGTACCCAACCCTTGTATAATAAAGTCGACTGATTTTCACGATTGATAATGGACGCGCGGCGCGGCCACTGGACAACTGGCCCGCAGTGGTGTAAAGTTGAAATATGCGGGCGTGCGTCCAAGGAATGGGCCACGCCCCATTTCATTGGCGCGCGACCTGGGCGGGACAGCCAACCCAACCTTCCGGCCTGAGGACCGGCTCTGTAGACTGCTGCCCGTCCAGGTGGTGTGCCTGGCAGAGCCTGAACAAGTTTAAGTAAGTTGCAGGCCAAACTGCCCATACAAGGCTTTGTGGCCTGACAGCACATCCTGTACCTTAACACATGATGAATATGGAAAGGAGCCTACCATGACTCTGTATGTCGGCATTGATGTGGCCAAGTCCTTCCACGTGGCGGCGATCGTTGATGAGGAAGGACTGGTTTTGCACACCTTACGCGTTGACAACAACGCCACAGGCTATCAGCGTCTGCAACAACGCCTGAGCCAGTACGGACCTGGTCATCTGATGGTAGCCATCGAGTCCACCGGCCACTACGGCCATGCCTTGCGTGACTGGTTGCTGCGTCAGGGCTTCGAACTACACGTCTTCAATCCGCTCAAGACCAACCGCTTCCGCGACTTCTATGTCCAGTGGCGCAAGAACGACGAACGAGATGCCATTGCCCTGGCTCATCTACTGCGTCTGGGTGAGCGCCAGCCGTACCACCCGCTGCCGCTCAATCTGCGCAGCCTTAGGCAAATGGTACGCCATCGCGGGTTGCTGGTCCAGGCTCGCGCCCGTGCCAAGAACCAAATCCGGGCCATCCTGGACGAGGTCTTCCCTGAATATCAGCAGCAAGCCCTCTTCAGCGATCCCTTTGGCACCACCTCACTGACTTTGCTCAGTCACTATCCTACCCCAGCCCACCTGGCTGCTCTGGGCGAAGCTCAACTGACCGCCTTCCTCAGCCAACATAGCCGGGGACGCTTCAGTGCCGATCAGGCCCATCGCATCCAGCAAGCTGCTCATCACTCGGTCGGCTCTCCTGAAGCAGGTCGCGCCTATACGCCCATCCTACCCGCCTTCATCGCCGGCTTTCAATCCCTGTCGGCTCAGGTGGACCAATGTACCACTCATATCGAAACCTACCTGGCCGAGACAGACCAGACCCTGACCACCATCCCCGGCATCGGCTCAGTCTTGGCTGCCACGATCCTGTCCGAAGTCGGCAATGTCCAGCGTTTCCCTTCCCCAGATCACCTGGTCTCTTACTGTGGTCTGGGCTTGAGTGAAGATCAATCCGGTCAATCCCGCTCGCGCCGCTTCCTCTCTCGCCGTGGCTCGGCTCGCCTGCGCACCAGCTTCTACCAGGCTGCCCTGGTTGCTGTCAAGTACGACCCTCACCTGCGGGCTTACCATCATCGTCGCGTCAGTCAGGGCTTGCCGGCCAAGCAATCCGTGCTTTCGGTCGCTCGTAAGTTGGTGCGCATCAGCTATGCCCTGCTCAAATCCGGCCAGTCCTATCAAACCTCACGCGTTGCCCAGCCTGATCCTGAAGACGCCTAAACAGCTTGTCCAGTCTCCTTTCCTTGGACGCACCTTAAACTTGTGCAAATCTCTCTTGACTTTTGCTAGTAAGTCTACAGCCCTCCAACCTTCCGGGCACCGAAGATACCCAGGAGGCCAAAGATGGTAAGAAAGAAAGACATAGACTACCTGGTCATCACCGCCATGCTCCTCAGCGGACTCTACGTGGCAACCACCGGATTGGTGATGGATTGGTTCGGTCTTCACCGGTTCGCCTATCATCATTATGTGGGCTACGCCTGGGCTGTCCTGGCTATGGTGCACATAGTCCTCAACTGGGGCCGGATCAGGGCCTACTTGAGGCGAAGGTTTACGCGTGTGCCAAGCCAGGATCTGCCGGCACGAAAGGAACAAGCATCAACCTCAGGCCGGCGTGAACTGCTTATCTCCTTCTTGGGGGCCGTGGGGGGCTTCACTTTGGGGCGGCTCGTTCCAAGCCAGCAAGCAGCGACCGGGCTAGATTACATAGAAGGCGACGCCGGCGACTTCTATCACCAGTGGAGTAAGCCGGGTTACTCCCTGGCTCGCGGTGTCTTGTTTGATTGGGGCGGGCAGCCGGCGCGTTATAAAGCCTACCCCGATGCGCAACGGATCACCCTTCCTGATCCTCACGACTACCGGGGACTGAGCCTGGAGGAAGCAATCGAAACGCGCCGCTCCATCCGGGATTACAGGGACGAACCGCTTTTGCTAGAGGAACTCTCGCGCTTGCTACACGCCGGCCAAGGCATCACCGCCCCACGGCGAGGCTTCCGGGCCGCCCCATCGGCTGGCGCGCTCTACCCAATTGAAACCTATGTTGTGGTCCACGATGTGGTCGGGCTGGAACCGGGCCTTTACCACTACGCCATACTCGAGCATGGACTGGAACAGCTTCAGGCCAGGAACCTGCGGGGGGTGATCACAATAGCGGGGATCGGCCAGGAGATGTTAGGCCAGGCCCAGGTGTGCTTCGTCCTCTCAGCCATTTTCCAGCGTCTACGCTGGAGATATCGCGAACGGACTTACCGCTACGCGCTGCTGGAGGCAGGACACATTGGGCAAAACCTTTACCTGGCAGCCACTTCGATGGGGCTGGGGGCGTGCGCTGTCGGCGCTTTCCTCGACGACGAACTCAACGACCTGTTAGGACTGGACGGTCAGGGGGAAGCAGCCCTGTATATAATCAGTGTGGGACAGGTCAATCAGAGTTAGCAATCTAGTGGAGTTTCTTGGTCGCCAAACAAGGGGAAGCCCCGCCGTACGGCGGGGCTTCGAATAAAGACAATCATCACCTGGAACAAATAAAATTACAGGTTACCGATAACGTTACTGAAGACATTGCCAATAACCGGGCCCAAAAGCAGCAGGATGGCAATGACCACGATGGCCACGAGCACCAAGATCAGTGCGTACTCAACCAATCCCTGGCCTTCCTCACGCGGTAGGAACAACATCTGGCGTCACCTCCTTTTTTCTGGTAGTCACACAGACCAACGCTTGTTTGGTCCGATGTGCCAATTATGGCATCATAATGCTGACCCTATGATATACCTCAGTATATCACAATCAAATTAGGACTAAAGATTTAATAACTTGCATTTGAGGAAGTTATTTAATTCTCAATCCTTAGTACAAACCTGGGGCCGAGCAAGTCACATTCTTAAAGTATATCAAAGGGTCAATTTCATGTCAAAACTTACCCCAACCGCGTTTGCATTGGGGTTCTGGGGCAGATTTGGCGCATGATGCCTACATATGATCCAAGGTTGGTTCCAGGATGCACTGGACTGGCAGCGTCAGAGCCGGGTGCAAGGGGAAGCCCCACCATCTGGCGGGGCTTCGACTAAAAGATGATCATCGGCTGGAATAAATAGAATTATAGGTTCTGGACGATATTGCTGAAGACGTTGCCGATAACCGGGCCCAGAAGCAGCAGGATGGCAATGACCACGATGGCCACGAGCACCAGGATCAGCGCGTACTCAACCAATCCCTGGCCTTCCTCACGCGGTAGGAACAACATTTGGCGTCACCTCCTTTCTTCAAAATTCCACCGTAACCCGTGTGGTATCGGGTCCGGGGTATACCTTTGGGGAATAACAATGCTATGGCTAAGTATATCAAAGTCAGACTTGAAATCTACAAGAAACTGGTTTAAATTTTCCTAACAATTATTTGAGAACGATAGGTAGATAGGTAAAACTGACTGTTCCTGCTCTCTGGTCATCATCGTCAGATTGGTGGGCGTTACGATCGAAGTGAATGGTCAAATTGTTTAACTCAGGCGTTTTTGTTGAGTCACGTGTGAAGAAGTTAACCCGGTACTGGATATAGCGGGCTTGCGGCCATAAGGCCCCAGCAGCATCTTCGATGTGCTGTCCCGGGGCGTCATAACCCGGTATCGGTGCCCCTGACTCGTCGCCCTCAATACCATCGCTACAGTCCCACAATTGAGGCTGGAACTGGAACCGCTGCGGATACCAGTCACTGGCCAAAACCTCACCGATTGTATCTCCAAGCCGTGTCTGAACGGTGACGTAGGTTGAGGCAGCGGTTGCTGCCGACCAGTTGATCGTGTACCACGTTGTGTCATCGCTTTTTGAGTCCAGGACGTCCGAGATATAACTCCCAGCACCATAAGGTTGATTCTGGTTAAAGAAGGTCAAGTTCGACCGCGCGAAATAGATGTCATTTTTAATCTGATGATCACCTGCTCGGTCATCTTGCCAGACAAGATAAAGGTACCCACCCAGCACGAACGGCCAGTTGGTCTTGATGTCCGCGGCCACACTGGGTTTGATTTGATAGCCAGGAGGCGGACTACCCGGATCGTAATCGTCATAGCTGGGATTGGCAGCATCAAACTGATGCAGCCGGATGCCATCGTTCAACATCTGATTGGCGGCCAGTCCATCCGGCATGCCCTCACATGCCGATTTTACGGTGTAGTAAATATCGTAGTTCCAACTGTTGTAGTTTCTGCCGTCCGCCCAGACGATGAACAGATTCCAATCCCCTTCACCAGGATCCTCACCACATGGAACTGCCACCAGGGTCGGGTCTCTCTGGTCTGGAGGCTCAGACTGCCAGTTCCGAGCGTCGTTTTGGTTGATCTGTTGGTTTTCGAACCCAAGGTTCAAGATGAAGCGAAACGCGTTGCTATCGCCTACCTGCTCCACCGCAAGCTGACTGGCGTTGTAGTAAATATCTCCATCCGATCCCGGCGCGCTGTGTCCCTCCCATACCGTGTGAATCTTGCTGACCGGGACATCCACCTCAACTTCGGTCTGAGTATCACCATGAAGTGGCAAAGTGAAGTTAATCTTGCTTGTGCCTTTGGTCAAGGTTACGTCCGGCTTCTGCTGGTGTCCATCACTTAAACTATTAGTGATGAAACCATCAAAACCAAAGGTTTCCCCACCATCGGCGGAGACTGCCATAGCAATGTCGGCGTAGCCCTGCCGATAGTCTTCCCAGGTAACGACCAGGATTTTGGCCGGTTTGCTGATGACACCGGTCACCGTGACCGTGTATGGTGCGGTTGGCGCAACAGTATAGGTCACCTCTGTAGGTTCGAGCCAGTCCAAAACCTGAATCTTCGGATTCTGTTGCGGTGCGCCATCATCATCATTGACTTGTCTTACCAGGGTCCACGTATATCCACCATTATCTGGGATATAGGTGGTGGCAAAGATATCGTCGTTGTTATTCCGGCTGTCCTGCCAGGTTATGTAAAAACCACCAGCCTCGTCCACGGCTATATCCGGATTGACCTGGTCACCAGGGGCAATACTGCCTGCACCACCAACCAGCATATTGCCCCCTGATGGGATCACGGCTGTGCCGCTTATCACGAACCTTTGGGCATAGATATCATAATCAGGCCCGCTACGACGATCCTGCCAGGCCACCAATAAGCTGCCATCTTCGCTTAAAGCAGCAACCGGATTTAACTGATTGACGTGATTGCTTATGGGGTCATCATTGACCCTGATCTCAGATTCCCAGGTTCGGCCCTCATCCGTCGAGTAGCGCAAATAGATGTCGCGATTATAGATATCACCGTGACGACCATCCTGCCAGACAGCAATGATGATCCCATCACGATAGGCAATGAGATGCGGCTCGACTTGTTTACCAGTCGTAACATCGTTAATCCGGTCATCTGGATTCTCCATATTGTAATCGGAGATGGTCACTGTACCCGGGGTGATTTCACAGCCACTGCTAAAGGGCCACTCATAAAAGGGAGGCTCGGAGAAGTGTCCCAGACGCAACGCACCATTTGGATCACTGTTGTCCAGCGTCGAGGCCATGTTGGTCATAAAGTCCTGATGCGTGTCATGGGTGAAGCTCTGAGCAGCCAAAACGCTGACATTAATATTTTTGGTGTTATTGTCCTCATTCCCCTCCGTGATGTTACCGTCGCTATCAAACTCATTTTCACCGTTGCTATCGACTTGCGCCCAAATATCAAACGTCTTTACATCGGTGAATACCCAGGTGCTCGTAAACACGTAAGACCCGCCAGGAGGCACGAAGAACCACTGTGCGCCCCAAGGCAAGCCAAGGGTATGGCTAACGATCTGGTGATAGTTCACAATAGGCTCAAAGGGCGGGTCAATGTAGAGATCGGTCAAAAAGTTGTGGCCTTCACTCACAGCCTCTAGACCTTGATTCTTGATGGTGACCGAAATTACCGTGGGTTGACCCACCAAGGGGGTGATCGGATCAGTCTCAATGCTGTCAACGACCAAGTCTGGTAAGCCCTGCGGGGAAATCGGTCCTGAAGGAGTTCCAACATCATATCCCGGGAAGACAGGAGTGGGCGTGGGAAGGGTGGTCAAGACCGGCCCCTGGCCCGACGCAAGGCCGGACAAGGCAAAGAATAGGACAACCATGACCAAGATTACAACAGAGAACGAAAGAAGCTTAGCCTTCATCGCGAAACCTCGCTCGGACGTACAGACCTTATCCCGAAGGCCAAGCATATGACTACAACAGCCAAGACCAAACCACCAGCCAGTACCCACCGGAGATTTCGGTTCGGTAAATCGTCCTTCGTTCTATCCGTTTGTTCATGGGGAGAAGGTGACAGATATCCTGTCTCCGGCAGTACCTGCACTGAAGCCAACACACCGGCCGGTGTTACCACTGCACCGCCAGAGGACACTTGCACAGGAGTACTATGGCTAACACTTACCGGCGTAGTTGCAACTGGGATGGGGGTAACAAGTACAAAAGCGGCAGTCCCGCCCGGTGTGGGTGTTTGACTGCTGGCGTCATTATCACCACTACTGCTGGTACCTTCGGCATCAACCTCAATCTCGATGGTGCGCGTCGTCTGGGTACTATCCAGCCAGGTGACACCGAGTTCGTACTCTGTATCCTCTTCCGGGCACTCCTCACGGCTGTCCATATCCGACACCAGAACGGGTACTTTACCATCTTCGATTTGATCAAACTCGACCCTATCGATGTCACCCCTTACCACCCAGCTAAACATAACACACTCACCCTCGGTAATCTCATCCTCATCCACTCGGAAATCAACCATGCGTGTGGCCGCAGTAGGATTAGTCGTAGGGGCAGCGGCCGGATCGGGTGTATTGGTAGGTGTTGGTGTAGCTGTCCACGTCGGTGCAGGTGTGGGTGTGGGGAGGGACGTCGGCTCAGTCGTGGGCTCCTGCGCCGCAGCCCTGAGTGTGAATAGGCCAAATTGGCTGCACATAACTGCCAAAACGCAAACCCATCGCGTCAAAACTCGTATTTGGTATCTCGTAGTCTGTCTCACAATTCTCATCCCCCCGTATTTCAAGTGCTAGGCATTCACACCTAGTTGGCCTCACGGGCCCGCTTCCAATCAACCTTGAGTTCTTGGGTCCCATTGACACATCCCCCTCCCAGGTGCTGGCCCCACGCCTGTGAAGCGGGCTGTCCATTTTCGATGACCTGCACAACCCAGAGACCCTCAATCTGGTCTTTCTCCAGTATGATCTGGTAGATGCCATCCTCGTTTGTGGATATGGAGACCAGTGGCCCAAAACCGGTGGTAGTGTTGAAGGCCTGGACGCTAACCCCGGTCATAGGCAGGTCATATGCGCTCCAGACAACACCGTGGATATAGCCATACCCGTCGCAATTACTCTTCACACTCATCCCAGCGAGCGTATAGGGCAGAGGCTTGGGGGTAGGTGTGGGAGTTGGAGTCGGTGCAGGATTGGCAACCGCTGGAGCCGCAGTTGAGCCATCCTGAGTAGGTTCAGGGCTGGGAGTGGGACTCACCAGCATAGCCTCAGCCGCTGCAATCTTCTGCTCGATGCCAGTTATGTCAACTTCCTTGATAATACGTGCTTCCTGATACTTTACCACGGCCAGTTCAGCCTGGCCGTCCGCCAGGAGTTCATCGCCCCAGGATACCTTGGCCACGTTAAGTTGTTGAGCTGCCACACCAGCGGCGAAATCAGGACGGGCTTCATAGACTATGGACAAATCGGATGCCGCCTGCGACCAATTGTTGGCCTCGATCTCACTCAGGCCGGAAATATATGATCTTAGTAATTGGCTCTCTCCCGTGGCCTGCGAGTCCTCAGGGCGTATGGTCAAAGCCTTTTCGAACTCAACAAGCGCAGCTTGCAACTGTTCGGGATCGCTCCCGGCAGCGGCTTCCTTGGCCAAGCCTATTTGCAGATAGCTGAAGAAAAGATGATCCTCCACAGTCTTACGCTGAAAGCTGAGATCTATAGACTGCAAGGCTTCATATTCCTGAACAGCCAGCTCATAGTAGCCCCGCTCAAAAGCGGCCTCAGCTTCTCTGAAGCGAACTGACAAGTCTTGTTGTTCTTGGACAAAGGCGATGCGCGCCCCAACATCCCGATAGGCTGGTTGTTCCGCCTGAATCTGCTGGAGCAGTGAAAGAGCTTGCTCCCAATGATGGGCTTCCATCTGCGCGATAGCTTCGCTGTAAAGGGAGGCGGTAGCCCGCAGTTGGCTTGCTTGTGCCAGCCCATTTTGTGCTTTGAGATCGTCTGGATGCAACTCGAGTATCTCAGCGTAAGCAAGTATGGCACGGTCATAATCACCGCTAGCTAAAGCAGCCTGGGCATCTTGACTGATCTGGCTGATCCGGGCTATTTGACGCTGTGTTGTCACCCTGGGGAGTACCCACAACTGAAGAACCAAAAAGGTCAGAACAGCTAAGCCTACTAGCACAACGACGAGGACGGGAATGACAAACTTCAGGCTGCGAGGTAGCGTGGAACTCCGAGCGGGCCTGGTCACTGGACCAGAAACAAGCAGTGCACTGCGAGTGTGAACGGAAGCCGCAATTTCCTGCAGATATGTATCATTAGGATACAGGGTCAGGAGCTCTTCCAGGGGAGCCTGCGCGGCTTGCCAGTTGCCCTGATTGATAAAGGTCTCAACTTCCTGATAGAGCGGATGATCTGTCGGCTGGGGAGGCAAAGTATCGGCAGTCTGTTGAAGTACGTCGCTCATGGCTAAAGCATCCATCATTTTCGTCCCACCTCATGTTGATTAAGGAGCCGCATCAGCGGCAAGTTCGGTCAACATCTCTTGAGCTTCCGAAACGTCATCGACCAGGAGTTGAGCCGCGACCTGGTAATCGGCGATGGCAGCGGCTTCGTCGCCAGAATCCAGAAGAGATTCTGCTCGATCGATAAAGGCTGAGTATAACAATTGCGCCACTTGATTTCCAGCGTAATCCGGGCGCTCGTTGTAGACCGTCTGTAGCAGATTAATGACCTCGTCTTGATCTTCGGAGTTGAGAGCAGCCAGATAACTCTCAGCCAGATGACGTTCGTCAAGCGTCTTAGCATCCACTGGTCGGATCTTCAAGGCCTCTGAGAAATGTGAGATTGCCTCAGAGATTTGTTCTACGTCGGTTCCGGCTTCTTCCAGGATCGCCTCGCCGTACCCGAGATGGGACTCGAAAAGCCGCGCCTGGATCTCTTCAAACCTAAAGGTGAGACTGGCTTCGCGGAGAGCTTCATAGCGGGCAATGGCATTAGCCCAATCTTCACCGTTGTAGGCCTCATCGGCAGCCTGAAATTGTCTATCCATAGCCTGTGATTCTTGGGCAGTTTGCAACAATTGAGGAAGGTCACGGTACTCCGCATCCAGACTCTGCAATTCGGCAAGCGTCGCGATTGCTTGATCCCAGTTCCCAGCCGCCATCAGGTCCTTGGCCTGGTTATATAGGACGGATGATCTCTCCACCTGCTCTATCATGTCCAGCGCATCGGTGGTTTGCGAGTCCTCTGGAAGAACAGCTTGAAGCTTCTCCAGGGATTGGCGTGCCCGGGCATAGTCGCCGGCTACCAAGGCCTCATCAGCCTCGTTTCTCAAATTGGTGATCTGACGCAAGCGGAGTTCCTGGACGATGACGGGATTGATCCATACCGTGTAAACGACGTAGGCTGCGAGTGCAATAATGACTACTCCCAGGAGACCTGCCATTACCAAGCGAGTATTGGGACGTTTCATCGTCCTTGAGCTTTGCCTGGGTTGAAATTGAGCCAAGGCGGCACGCATCTGTACCTGCTCAAGCAATTCCTTGACCTCGGTGTCATCAGGATAGATATCCTTCAACATCTGCAGCGATTGGAAGGCTTGTTGCCACCGCCCGGTAGCTATTTCATCCATCCCCTGCGAGTAAACAGGATGCTCGTGAAGTGGAGGAAGCTCAGGTGAAACTGCAAATTCGTAAGCCATTGCCCTACGTCCTATAACGATCCCATCGTTTCCATCAACTGGGGAATTGCCGGCCCCAAGATCACGGCGAACATTGCCGGAAAGATCAAGAAAACTAAGGGAAATAACATCTTAATGGCGGCCTCGCGGGCAGTCTCCTCAGCCTTTTGTCGACGGGCAATTCGCATCTGTTCAGCTTGGATAGGCAGAACCTTAGCGATGCTAACGCCAAGTTGGTATGCCATAGAGAGGGACAGAACAAAGCTCATCACCTCTTTGACACCGGTTCTTTGTCCCATACTTTCTAAGGCTTCCATAGTGCCTCGACCCAACCTGACCTCGGCGAGCACGCGGGTGAATTCCTCAACTAATGGATTGTCCCAATTCTCACAGACGGTCTGCATTGCTCCCTGCAGTCCCAAGCCGGCGTTCACGCAGATCGACATCATGTCCAGCGCGTCGGGCATTGCCCTGAGTATCTCTCTTTGACGACTCTTGATCCGCGTCATTAACCAAAAATTAGGCAGCATAGAGCCCAGTATCCCGATCAAAACACCCAGTCCACCAACTATGATCAGGGATTGCGACTTAGAGAGATAGATCACGACAGCAGCTAAGGCACCCAGGAAGACGCCACACAGGATTTTTAGTCCGAGTAAATCGACAACATTCAATGTTGCCAACAACCCTGCCGTTCCGAGTTTCCGGTGCAACTCCTCGATGTTCCTTTGAGGGGCCAATCGCCCCAACCTCTGCAATATGGCAGCCAACACGGGTCTCACGGCCCGTTGATAAAAGGACGCCCGCATTTCAAGATCACGCAAGGTCAGGGAAGCTCCCGAGCTTGAATCCAAAAATTGTTGGAGGTGATCCACTGGCTCGCCAGGGGCCACGATGGCGCGCACTCCCGTAACTAGGGCCACCACACTTAATCCTACGACCAGACTTATTATGACTTGGGCGCCTGCCAACATACCAGGTCTCCTGTGGTATTCACGACTAAGTTCACAACTTATTGATCTTCGGGTTGTTAATGGAACGTTTTTCATCAGAATTGAACAAGCCTGAAAGGCAAAGTGTTCCTTTACCAACACGAAGTTCAATAAGCTTCATCCCTTACGGGTGTAACCCCCGCCGTAACTACTCAGACCAGTCGCTGATCGTTACGGTTATTCAACCGTAATGGGTATTTGCGGATATACATCCGCCGATTATGGGTTGCAGATACATATCTGCAACCATCAGGTTGAGTAGTTACCCCCCGCCAACCTATAATCCTTGTGATGGCTTATTACACGTTAATATCAACAATGCGCCGCATGATAATGAAGCCGACCACTATCCCCAGCCCAGCACCAATAGGAATGCACAAAGTCGGACCGGGCGTAAAGAGTCGCATCTGATAGCTGGGGTTGATGATCATCAGTACAGCGGCCAGGGCAATGGGCAACACGACCAAAACGTAGCCCGAAATCCTCTGTTGGGCAGTAAGAACCTGAATTTCTCGCTTGATGCGAACGCGCTCGCGAATGGTTTCGGCAGTGGTTTCAAGTATATCGGCCAGATTGCCACCTATCTGCCGATTAATGTTGATCGAGGCAACAACCATTACAAGATCATCGTTTTTGATCCGCTCGACCAGATGCCCCAGGGCCACAGTCAGGGGTTGCCCCAGTTGAGTCTCGCGTACCACACGCAAGAACTCATCGCCAGCCGGTGGCGGCAGTTGCCTGGCCACAGTATCCAAGGATTGAGCCAGGCCATGGCCAGCCCGCAACGAACCAGCTACCTGGGCAAGCGCGTCCGCCAACTGATCTGCGAACTCACGGCGGCGTTTAGACCTCCGCCAGGATACGAAGATACCGGGCACAAAGAAACTGAGGACACCAGCGATGAAGGCCGATATGGGTTGTCGAGAGATGGCGAAACCGATCAACCCACCCAGCATTGTGGCACCCAGCACAACCACCAAATATTCCGTGGCTGTCAGTTTGAGGTCCGCTTGAACCAAATTCTCGGTGATCCCCGTCATCAGACCTTTGGATAGGAGCTGGCGATCTATCTGTTTGAGGGGATTCCTCAAGCTCACGCTGCTATACTTGGCGCCCCCCAGGTCGGGGACGTCCGTGTGAGCGATCTCGTCCAAACGCTCGGCTATACTCTCGCGATAAAGCACACTGAGCAGACCAGCAAAGATCGCCATTATAGCCAGCCCTACCATGGCCGCAACCAGAATACCGATAGGATTCATCGTCCTTTTACCTCGACCTAGTTCCAGCTACTTTATCCTGCTGGAAGACGAAACGAGTTAGATATGGCGTGCCGAAAGGAAGAGCGTTTATTGAGCTGCTCGGGTTGAGCCAATTCTCCCTCAACATATTGCCCGTCCCCAACCGATTGCGACTGAGAAGTCTCTCGACCGGCGTGGGCTAGCTCTTTGGCCAGAGCTATAACATCCCGGGCGACAGGAGACTTACGATGAGAGACCACCAGAGGTGTCCCACGATTGATGGAAGTCGAGACGGCAGCGATGTCTTCGGCGATGGTTGCCTTTACAGGATAACGAATAGACGCCTCAATGTCAGCGATAGGTAACACCTTCTTGCCCTGGTAAGAACTCATAATCAGTTGCCACTTCCCGCTTTGATCTGCGGCAGCATCAGCCAGCTCCAGGAAATTCCGCGTCGCGCGAAGGGCGGGTAGCTCAGGAGTAGTGACCACCAATACCGTATCAACGCCGTCAAGGACTTCAACCGTCCAGCGATCCAAGCCATCACTGGTATTAAAAATGATGTAGCCTTCCCAAACCGCGCCCAGCCCTTCGATTAGATCGCTCATCTGCCCAGGCTCAACAGGAATGTCAAACTGTAACTGAGGCTCACCCCGAAGCACCGAGATGCCGGAGGTGTGGTTGGCCACTACTCGCTCCAATAGTTCTTCGTCAATTCTTGCCCCAAAATCTAATAGATTATAGATCGAGTGCTTACTTAAAGTACTCAGAAAGATGTCTACATCTGCCGTGCGCAGATCCGCGTCTATCAAGAGGACAGGCGAGCCTGTCTTTTCCCTTAAAGCAATAGCCAAGTTGACGGCAAGTGTAGTGGCACCAGTTCCCCCTTTAGGGCTAAAAACTGCTGTCGAATATGCCTTGCTAGGAGGAGCAGATATCGCGTCAGGTGTAGCCGTTACTTCGACGAGGGTTGCCTTGCGTTTCAGCGAAAGCTGGTGTACCTGTTGGATACTCCTGTGAAGCTCTGTCATATCGTACGGCTTCAACAAAAAACCCTGAGCACCGGCGAGCATAGCCTGCCGAACAAACTCCATCTCTGAATTTGCAGCGATCACAATTACCACAGTCTCTATGGAGTACACGGTCAGGGCTTGAATCCACTCGAATTCGAGCACGCCGTGGGCCGAACTATCAGCCAGGATGATGTCCACTTGGGTTTCCTGGACAATCTGCACGACCTGATTAACCGAGTCAAAAATGCCGATCAGTTTATAGTCCCACTCTTTCAAAGAGGTTCGCATCCAATCACTGTTCGAGTCTTGATTGGCGATCACCAGGATGCTAAGTAACCTTTCATTTGCTCTTTCCACAATATCCTCCAATTGTCACGCAATTCATCCCAAGTCTACCAAGGAAGAACGATCAGCGCGCCCCAATTTGGAACGCAAATTTCAGAACCCGATCAGGGTAAGGGCTTCGGAGCTGTGAAGCGATAGCGTTCCGAAATGGTGTTGATATGGACAGAGTCGACATCGAAGTAACGTTCGTTGTCTCCGGCTCGCAAAACCAGATCAAGTGGACTTTCGGTGTCGATGGCATATTTGAGAACGACCGCGTCCTGTGGTTCCATGGCCAGGATGAGCGTTTTGGGTACCAGGGGTGCTTCTGGCTGGGCTTCGTCTTCCTTCTGCTCATCAGCCTCTTTGGCGGGCGCCGGCTGGTAGATGACCTGGAGGATTTCGATGTCTTGAATCGCATAAATCGAAACCTTGCCCCCTGCCCCTTCTTGCTGGCCGACCACATCCGTGCTGAAGAGCAAGTCAACGTGATCACCCGCCAGCAAAATCCCCTCTTCCGAAAGTCTGTCCGTCACTGGAAATGCAAAGCCTACCAAGTCTTCGCCCAGTGCCTCGTTGAAGTTGACGCTTTCAGTAATGATGTCAGCGGCTTCGATGCCGGTCGAGGAAAAACTTTCGATGAGGTATTGCGTCAGCAGCACCTGGCCTGGCTGTATGGGACGGGTGGCGATACGGCCGACGGCATCGTCTGTTTTGAAAATAGCGCCGCTGGGCACCTCTTCGACAGGGCGCTCCTCGGTGCTGATGTCAGCCAGTCGAATCACGGCTCGCTCGTTGATCAGTTGTTTGGCAACCACCACCGTCTGAGTTGGCTCTTCCTCAACCGCGCTGGCACGTTCGGCGACCGCCTGTTGAAAAGCGAAATAACTTATCCCAGCGGCTACGATCGCCAGCACCAAGCCGGCCAAGAGCCAAAGGACACCACGTCTTCGTCTCATCTTCTATCCCCTCTATCTCAGGTTGGAAATGAGAATATCACGATATTAAGACTTTCTTTGAGCACCAGGTTTCTCTACTGGTCCCAGGGAATCAGCCGCGCGCGCAGGCCATAGATTATTTCACTCGGGTGGTCCCACAACTTGGAAACGATATGACCACGGACTGCGTTGGCCGGTTGTTCATTCACCGGGTTCTCGTTATTGTAGTAGCCAGTTATCTCCAGCGCGGCATAGCCCAGGATTTCGACATATTCCTTGACAGCCGAACCTGCCTCTTCGGGGAGAACATACAGGTTACAGGTCTGAGGCGACATGCCTGTGACCGAAACTGTAAGCGGGATCTCGTGGATTGTGCCCGCAACTGCATCGTCATTGACTTTCAGGCCAATTTGTAGAGATGTCCCTGGATGCTTGTTCCATTTTGCAGTCCTCGTCCACGGCGGCGTATTAATCCACTCAAAACCGGTTGGTAGCAGACCAGGTGCGTTTACAGTCACGTCTTGGTCACTAGCAACTCCCCACACGTCCAGATCAATCTGGTACTTGGCCTGTTGACCCTTGACGACACTCAGGAATGGATAGTTTTGGTCTGGGTTTGTAGGGGTGCAGGTGACAGTGGGCAGGTCACGCTGAACGCTATTGACTTCATCGCCGACGCTGACGATGCCAGCCCAATAACGACGGATATGTGTGCCGCCCTCTTTGTTATCAACGGCCGAAACGTAAAACATGCGTGTGCCAGTGATGACGTGCGTCGTCGCGAGGACAGTCGTGATCCGGGGGGTAACGGTCAAGGTGAGTGTTTTCGTGCCAGGGTAACCATCGCGCGCCAAGACGGGCGACGTATCTGATAGACTCGAGTCGGCAAAACCTTCCAAACCTTCGACGCTCATCGTCAGGCCGCCCGCTGCCGATTGGAACCCATTCTGGGCTTGAAGGGTGAGAGTATACGTCAAGACATTGCTGGCAACCGTAGTGGTGGTTGGATGCGTCGTGTAATAGTTAGGATCATCCCCCGTCAGCGCCAGGCTGGGAGTGCTGAACACGTGACCATTGTAGATGATGACGGCTACCACATCACCAATCGCATATGTTTCTTGAAGCGCCACAGGGGCAAAGGAACTGCTTACGCCATTATACATTGCTACCTGGTCACCCGGTTTCGGGATATCACAGCAATACCCCCGGCGGATATAGTACTCGCCCAGATCCTTGAGGGTATTTGAGTTGGTTCCTGCATCCACGCCATTATAGTACTCTACCGGCGGGGCTGATACGTGGCGAATATCCAGGTTGACCAGTCCCGAATAGCTCGTAGTGCCCACATTGGGTCCGACGCCGTTGCCCAGAATAAAATACTCGCGGCCCGGCGCGCCACTGGCCAGGTCGGCGTGAGATGCAGGCGGGCCATACATCGCTTCACCTAGCGGCCACGCAGTGATAGTGTCTGAGGTGAGCGGGCGCAGGAATTCGGTAGCATTGCCTTTTCCCTGGGGTGGTGACCCAGCCAGGAACTCTTGGGTACTGCATTCATCGCAATAGACGTTGGCACTATTCACATTGGTCAGCGAAAGATTCCAATCTCGTTCATCGCCGAAGCGCTTGACGGCGACCGGTTGCAAGCCACCAGCCATACTGCATCCAGCGTGTGCCCTGGCCCCCACCTGGAGCGTTTCGCGTCCAAAGAATTGGGTGAAATAAGTGCCCATGTCACTCCATTGCAAAGCCACCCGCACATCGCAACCATCGGTGATCTCTATACCCTTCGCAAGATTCAGACCCGATCCCACGTTGGTGGCTGCTGGATTTGGCGTGGCACTCGTGGAATACCAATCGACCGAACCACCGTTTCCTTCAATACTATCTATTGCCTTTTGGTAGGCGGCAGCTTCGTTCTTGTCCTGTGAAAGCTGTTCGGCGGCAGCCAGCGCCGCCGCATCGGCCATGTTCTGCAACTGGCGGCGGCGCAAATAAATGATGGTGCCGTCGACACTCAAGGCCGCGAAAACCAGGAACGCAAAGAAGAAGAATAAAGCCACAACAATGATTGATTGACCTGTTTCATTTTTTGACCAAAACTCCATCCGAATCTTCATCGCAGGTCATCCTTCCCGCTCAGGCAGGCCATTACCTGTCAAAATGCATAACCAAGCTATGTTCAACAGGGATTTCCGTTGGGAACATGGGCACATAATTTGAGATGAATGGGGGTGAATAGTTATAGGTAACAGTGACCGTAATAGGGTCACCTACGGCAGGAACGGATGAGAGCGTCGATGGTTGGACTACAACTGCTGTGTTGCCCCCAGCGCCAATGTCCGTCATATTCAGAAATTGGGCTTCAGAGAACACGGTATCTTGTACAACAGTGGAAAGGTTGTCGCAATTACCGTTCAGACGGCACAACGAGCCGTAGCGTGCCCCTTCGCGAGCCGCGTTAGCAACCTGCACGTGAGCAAAGAGCAAGAAAGCCACTTCAATGATGCCCAAAAAAAGAACCAACAAAACAGGTAACACCAACGCTATTTCAACTAGAGAGTTTCCACGCTCATTAGCTGATCGCCTTTGCATCATCAGATCAATCCTCCTAGAACTAAGCCTTATGGCCCGGTGCCTGAAATGACGGCACTGGGCTCGATTCTCATACTTGACCGGGCTTGAATACTGACATCGTTTCCTAAAGCGCCGAATAGAAAAGAGTGCGTGTGAACAAGCGTAACTGTCATTAAGTCTGTAGAGCGTAAGGGATCAGGGATAGGTGCGCTAGAAGATCCGTAGGAAATCTGGCAGGACGTGGTCGAGCTTGTGCCAACGCAATCAGGTGGCGGCAGCATAAGAGGTCCAACCGTACCCCCCACGGTTGAGGCAACTGCGGCACTGCGCCCGGCGTCGGGGGAGGCCGACGAACCACCGGGATCACCCACGTAGAGGTAGATTGATCCAGCCCGGGCACCCTCGCGAGCCGCGTTGGTCAAGGCCACGTACTTATACAGCATGATGCTTGCTTCGATGAAGACCATAGTAAGCGGCAAGATGACAAAGATCAGAACCAGTGCGAATTCGACGAGACTTTGCCCTGACTCTTTTTTGATTTTCAGCCACCGCCAGAGCTTCGACGTGTCAACCATGTTGACCCCCAATGAACGAGCAAAGAGTTTGACTACTCTGGCCGTTTCGACCAGGCGTCATCGTGCCAGTGAACGTTACGTCTTTAGGATTGGGATTTAAATCGATAACGGCGTAAGGGGAGCGAGTGATGTTTAATGACAAAGCAGGGTTGAAGATATAAGGGGCTTCAGCATTGCTATCTAAGAAAGACAAGGGCCGAACGTGGAGACGATCCGAGACACTACGTATCAAGGTCTCGGATTCATCGTAAGAGAACACCTGCCAAGCCAGCAACCGGTGAGCCACGTCTTTTGAGGAACGAGCCCTATCGTTGAACGATTGAAAACAATCGGATCCACACATAGTAACGCCTCTTCGGCAAACGATGGCTTGGAACTTGGTGTTCTTAGGGTTTTAAAGTTCGGCTACTTAACAATGCTTTGATACATCTCTGCAGTAACATCTTAGCAACGTTGCCGAGAGATGGAATGCAAGTCCCTTGAGAAATGTATAGGGGACATTATAAGCGTATCACCGTATAGTTTGAAACCAGTTTGAAGCAACTTTAAACAAGATAAGAGAATCATTTGAAATCCATATGAACCAGAGCTGGTTAATCCGAAATACCACTTTTGTTGGAATTAGGGTTGTCCCCACAAGATACCAGCAGCCTTTATGCCTGTGATAGGAAAATCCCAGTATCTTCTCAATATCTCGGGGTAAGGGCAGGTCTTGCGCCTGCCCAAGCGGGCAACCGCAAGGGTTTGCCCCTACTTTTTGAGAAGATACAAATCCCATATTGCCTGCTGGCTCCAGCCAAGTCGCGACTAACTCGTGCTATGCTTCATCTATACCATTTATACCGTAACTCACGTCTGATGGTTATGGTCAATTCATTAGAGAGTAACATGAAATCAGTATGAAACTGGTTAGAGTTGCCCATCATCAACAATCTTGTAGAGCTGGCGGGTGCGGGGAAAACGAGGAGCCAGCATCCCCAGATGCAGCTCCGTTCGGCATCCGGGGATGCCTCACTCCTCTCGGACCAGAGTTAATTCGCCCCCAAATCTGAACGCACCCAGAGCTGGTCAGCTATTGCATACGCCGAAAAAGCATGGTATTCTTCTATTTTACATCCTTTGGCGTTGTTCCTGCCCAGCATTTCGTTTTGAAAAGGAGATTAGACCTATGGCAAACATCGAAGTCCAGGCAACGGATCAGGGCGAAACGTACGAGTGCCAGGTAACCGTGAGCGAGCCAGGGAGTGAGACTCGGCACCGGGTGACCGTCCGCAAGACCGACTACGAACGACTGGCCGGCGGCAAGGCGAGCCTAGAGACTTTGGTGACCGAGTCTTTTCGGTTCCTTTTGGAACGAGAATCTAAGGAATCGATCCTGCGCTCCTTTGATTTGACCGTGATCGGCCGCTACTTCCCCGAGTACGAGCGGGAAATAACCAAACGCCTGTGAGCGAAACCCTGCATACAACGCGAATGCTGCTCCTTAGTTGTGCCACACTTCCCCTGCTTCTGAAGCGTGGCAGGAGGTATTAAGCATGGACACAGAGGATAGAACCGACCTCTCCCCCATCTATCTCGTCTCCGGCGGAACAGGAGCCAGCGGCGAACAATTGGTGTACACGGTGCTGGCCCAGTTTCCGGAATGCCAGGTACCGGTTATCACAGTGCCCCGCGTGCGCCACAAGGAACAGATCGAAGACGTGGTGGCCAAAGCGAGGTCGACCGGCGGCACCATCGTCCATACAATGGTGGATGCCCGGCTGCGGCACGTCCTGATCCAACTGGGCCGCGAGCAAGACGTGGTGTGTATCGATCTTATGGGGGATTTGTTATCTCGGTTGACCGAGATGTTGCAACAAGAACCCATCGGTCGCCCCGGGCTGTACCGGCAATTGCACCATGCCTACTTCGAGCGGGTAGCGGCCATCGAATTCACCATGGCCCACGACGATGGCCAGAATCGCGACGGCTGGCCTCAAGCCGAGATTGTGTTGACCGGTGTGTCCCGGGTGGGCAAAACCCCGCTCAGCATGTATCTTTCCGTATTAGGCTGGAAAGTAGCTAACGTACCGTTGGTTAAGGGCATGTCCCCGCCGTCGGAGTTGTTTCAACTCGACCGCCGCCGCGTGATCGGGCTGAGTATAGATCCCGGCCAGCTTGTAATCCACCGCCAGCAGCGACAACGTCGGCTGGGCACACCTGGTCCCTCAGCCTACACCGACCCGACGGCGCTCTATGAGGAATTGGAAGCCGCTCAGCGTGTATTTCAGCGAGGACGCTTCACCGTCGTGGATGTCACAGATAAGCCCATCGAAACCAGCGCCGACGAGATCATTGAACGGGTCACGCGCCAGCTACGGCGGGAAGTCCGTAAACGATGAGCAAGGTGCAGCCACGACCCGCACTCCCCCTTCCAGTACACCGAGAGTGAGTTCATTTACGGAATGACTCATGTCATACCTCAAGCCGTTTCGCGTATAGTCTAGTGTCAAAGATGGAACCCCCACTGAAGATCGATCAAAAATGAGCACACTGCTTGCGCGACGTGTCCGCCAGCTTCTTGCCGGGAAATGGGGTCTAAGCGAAGACGCTTTCACTGCCCTCTATCAGAGCCAACTGAATCGCGTCTTCAACTACGTACGCTACCGCCTGGGCTCCGAGGAAGCCGAGGACGTCACGGCAGACATCTTTGTACGTGCGTGGAGCCGGCGTGAGAGCTATGACTCCCGCAAGGGGACTCCATCTACCTGGCTGTGGGCCATCGCACGCAACCTGGTAACGGACCGGCTGCGCCGCCGCCGTTTGACCCAGGTTGAGCTCTCCGCCAACCTACCTTCCAATGACGAGCCCTTTTCCGAGGTAATCCAGCAGGAGGAGTGGGAACAAGTATGGGCCGCAATATCCCATCTGCCGCTGGTGGATCAGGAGATTATTGCTTTACGCTTTGGCGCCGGTTACACCAACCGTTCGATTGCCACCATGGTGGGATTGAGCGAGGCCAACGTGTCGCAACGGCTGCGGAGAGCCTTGCACAAAGTTCGCAAAGAGATGCAAGGAGTTGACGCGAATGAATGAGTTGTCCGATCTGGAATTCAACGCCTGGCTAGAAGCTGTGGAACGCAATGAAACACTCCCAGACATCTTGCCAGCGGACGATGCGGCCGACCTGGCCCTGGCCCGTCGTCTGCTGTCGCTACGAGCGGCGCCTGGCCCACGTTTGATGGCCAAGATTGAGCGGATCACCGCTACTGCCCCGGCTGCTGCCCCGGCCTCAACACGCCCACAAGTAGGTACACCACATCGATGGCGAGCGCTGGCCGGAGCGGGCATCATCGCCAGCCTGGTATTGGTGATCAGCCTGGCCTTCACACCCGCCGGGACGTGGGCTCAAGGGATGCTGCAACGTTTCGGAGTAACCTTCCTACCGGGAGCTATGCCCCAGTGGTCAGCCGGCCTCCCAGAGATCACGCCGACCAGGTCACCGGTCGCTTTCAACCATGAGAGAGAAGTCCAGGCAGCCGCAGAATTCCCCGTGCGTTGGCCAACCGACTTCCCCTTTGACCGAGAGGGAATGACTTTCCTTGGTTTCATAACCTACACCCAAGACGGTGCCTGGATAGAAAGCCTGTACGGCGACGAGGAATACCGCTATCTAGAGGTGCAGGTTTTTTGGAAACGACGACCCGGACCCTGGCCAGTAGGAGACGCCCAGCTCGAGTCAATCAGCGTGGCCGGTCGTGACGGGCTATGGGGCCAAGGCGTTCCCGCATCCTTTATCGCCGGGGCGCGCAGCGCTCTGATCCACGAGGAACTGGATGGCACAGTCACCCGGGTGGGGAGTGCCGAAGGCTCCTCCCTCGAACCTATCAACGTCTTGTTATGGGAGGACGGCGAAGTTCTGTACATGTTGGTGGATCCCAATCAGCAGTTTGGACTGACGCATCTGCTGCGAACAGCCGAGTCAGCTTATGTTACCCCTTCTGAAGAAAAGTGAAGGGTGCATTCAAAATGAGTGGTAGGGGTGGGTCTTGCACCCGCCCCGGGGCACCCGCAAGGGGCGCCCCTACCAACCCATTTTGAACACGCCCAAAAGTGAAAGGCCCGTTGAAAGTTATGACATCTTCTTCTCAGACCGCATCTTCAGCACAACCCGCGAGCCATTTAGATCGACCGTTGTCGAGCGTGATCACCCTCAATTGGGAAGTGGTCCTCTACGGGTTGATATTCCTGTTGGCGATAGCCACCCGCTTCTATGCCCTGGACGCCCGCGCCTTCAGCCACGACGGCGCCCAGCACGCACTCTGGTCACACAAGCTCTACGCCGGCGACGGCTATGTCCACGACCCGCTGATGCACGGACCATTCCTCTTTCACATCACCGCCTTCTCTCTTTTCCTGCTGGGTGACACCGACTTCGCCGCCCGTGCCGGGCTGGCGTTGTTCGGCGTGATCCTGGTGATGCTGCCGGTTGGCTTCCGCCCCTGGCTGGGACGGTTGGGGGCGCTCCTGGCCTCCGTCTTCCTGCTCATCTCACCGGCGGTGATGCACTACAGCCGCCACCTGCGCCACGACGTCTTCAACGCCGTGTTCACGGTGCTGATGTTCATGGCCCTCTTCCAGTA
>DAOUMD010000089.1:0-14294 GCA_034412795.1 Anaerolineae bacterium | reverse complement strand
CGACCTTACATTCTGAAAGAGGTTGAGTATGTCCCGCTCGTGGCTTGAGTATCTGCGGCACATTCTGGACGAAGCCGAATACCTGATGGCCCACAGCCAGCATCTGAGCCGAGACAGTTTTATCCGCAGCGATTCTTCGACAAGATGAAAACAGGCCTGATTGATCGGTGATGGCAATGACTGAGACGGAAGAATGCCCGTGTGCTATACTGATTCCTGACAGCGTCAGCGATCCCCAATTCAAGTCAATCCGCCACGGAGACAACCTGGGCCATGAATGGCTACGTCGGAAAACTTCTATTCGTCGATCTCACTGCCGGCACTATGCGCGACGAACCGCTGAATCCGGTCTACGTCCGGGCCTTCATCGGCAATAGTGGCCTGGCCGCCCGCTACCTGTATGACATGATCGACGCCAATACCGACCCTCTCGGCCCCGATAATCCGCTCATCATGATGACCGGGCCGCTGACCGGCACCCGTACTCCCTCCGCCAGCCGCCACGCCTTCGTCGCCCGCAGTCCGTTGACCGGCATCCTGGGCGAGGCCAACGTTGGCGGCTTCACCGGTCACGAACTGCGCCGCGCCGGCTACGATGGCATCATCTTCACCGGCCAGTCTCCGGCGCCCGTCTACCTGTGGCTCAAAGAAGGGGAGCCGCCCCAACTGCGCGACGCCGGCCACCTGTGGGAGCTGGATACCTACACCACCCAGGCCCGCGTCGCCGAGGAGCTCGGCGAACCGCGCGCCCGCGTCGCCTGCGTCGGCCCCGCCGGCGAGAATTTGGTCCGTTACGCCGCTATCCTCAACGCCGATGCCCGCGCCGCCGGCCGCACCGGAATGGGCGCTGTGATGGGGAGCAAGCGTCTCAAGGCCATTGCCCTCCGCGGCAAGGCTCCCATCCCCATCGCCGAGAAAGAGCGCTTCAAGCAGTCCGCCCGCCGCTCCCTCATCCGCACCCAGGGCGAATTCGCTGTGCAGGTTCTCAAAGAGACCGGCACCGCTGGCGGCATGGACTTTTTTGATATGCTAGGCAGCGTCCCTGCCCGCTACTGGACCCAGGGCGTCTTCGAGGGCGTGGCAAATCTCAACGGCGGCCTCATCGCCGAGACCGTCGCCACCGGTCACACCGGCTGCTGGGGTTGCGCCGTCCAGTGCGGCTTCGAGGTCGAGGTACCCGGCGGTCCCTATCCCGTCCCCAAGACCGATGGACCCGAGTACGAGACCCTGGGCGCCCTCGGCTCGCAATTGCTCATCGATGACCTGGGCGCCGTTTGCTACTTCGACCTGCTGTGCGACAGCCTGGGTCTGGACACCATCAGCACCGGCGCTAGCATCGGCTTCGCCTTTTGGCTCTTCAACAACGGCCACCTCACCCCCGACGAGACCGACGGCCTGACCTTGACCTGGGGTGACCCCGCCTCCGTCGTTGGGCTCATCCACAAGATCGCCACCCGGGACGGTTTTGGCGACCTGCTGGCCGACGGTGTCCTGGCCATAGAGCGGCATTACAACCTTCCCGGCATGGCGGTCCAGGTCAACGGCCTCGATCCCGGCTTGCACGACCCGCGCGCTATGAACGGCATGGCCCTCGTCTATCTCACCTCGCCGCGCGGCGCCTGTCACAACAAAAGTGACTTCTACTTCGTCGAGGCCGGGCACGACTTTCCTGAATTTGACATAACGTCAGAAGATCGTCACCAGGAAGTCGGCAAAGCTCCCGTCGTCGCCCGCCATCAGGATTACCGCACCCTGGTCGATGCCAGCGGTTGTTGCCAGTTCGTCAACGTGCCCCTGCGCGAGTTGCCGGAGTTGTTCAGCGCCGCATGGGGCCAGAACGTCTCGCTTGAGGAGCTATACACCGCCGGCGAGCGCATCTTTAACCTGAAACGCGCCCTCAACCTCAAACTGGGCCTGAATCCGCGTCAAGGCGAGGTTTTGCCCAGGCTCTGGACGCAGCCGCTAGAAGAAGGTGGCACCGAGGGCCTGGTCCCCGATTGGGAGGGGATGCTGCGCGAATATTACGATTACCGTCACTGGGACTGGGACACCGGACGACCTTTCCCTGACAAGCTAGCCGCGCTCGGCTTGGAGGACATCGCCTGCGATTTGTGGGGCGAAAATCATCCTGAGTAGTTTGACAATGTCAAGATAGCATGTAGCTGAGAGGGGAAACACGTTGATCTTGGTCACCGGCGCCACCGGTTTCCTGGGGCATAATCTGTGTGAGCGATTGACGCGCAAGGGCTATTCGCTGCGCGCCCTGGCCCGCTCCACCAGCGATACGCTCTTTCTTGAGGAATTGGGCGTAGAAATTGCCATCGGGGACGTGCGTGACCGGGCCTCGGTGCGGGCCGCCATTGCTGGCTGCGAGGCGGTCATCCATGCTGCTGCCCGCTTTCGGTTGTGGGGCCCCCCCGAAACCTTCGAGGATATCAACCTGTGGGGCACCCATAACGTACTTGCCTCCGCCTACGAGCTGCACATAGAGCGGTTTATCCACATCAGCTCCATCATCGTCGTCGGGCCGCAACCGCCTGGCGCTGTGATCACCGATGACACTCCCTATGGACCCTATTATGGTGACAACTATGCCCGCACCAAGATGGGCGGCGAGCGGCTGGCCATCTCTTATGCTGAGGTAGGACTGCCCGTTATCGTGCTGCGCCTGGGTGCGCTCTACGGTCCCTGGGGAGATTACGCCTTCAACCGGCTCTTCTTCAAGGAGTTTTTGCGTGGCTGGCGAGTCCAGGTCCACCGCGGACGGCACATCACCTTCCCTTGTTACGTGGACGATGCCGCAGCGGCCATCGAAGCTGCCCTCACCTGCGGTTGCATCGGCCAGGTGTACAACGTCTCTGGCCAAAGCATCAGCCACCGCGAAGCCAACCAGATCGTCAGCCGCCTGGCGGGCAAGAGTCGCTGGCGTCTCAACGTCCCGGGCACTGTGATGGTGAACTTCGCCCGGCTGCTCGAATTCATCGCCCTCTTCACCCGGCGCGAGCCCTTCTACCCACTCAACCTGGCTCCTTACGTATTCGATGACTGGGTCGTCGACAGCGACAAGGCGAGGCGCGAACTCGGCTTTCAGCCGGTGTCGTTCGAGGAAGGCGCGCGTCGCACCCTGGACTGGTACCGGTCCATCGGCTCTTAAAAAGGGGTTTACGCACATTATGGCGCAAAAATGCTCGAATTGACCCGCCCATAAGGTACGACCGAATGAAACAATATTCCAATACCTTACGCCGCAGCACCGCCCCCGACGACGCTACCATCCTCAACAACTACCCCGGCCACTACCCCACCGAAGACTGGAGCGCCCGTTACTGGAGCGTCACCGCCGAAGGGGAACTCAATCAACGGGAGGTCACGCTGCAACTCCCCCGTGGCTTCAGCACCCCTTGTATGCCGGTCGCCGTGGGACATCCCGGCTGCGTGCGCGTCGTGCGTCGTTGGGGCTTTGGCTGTTACCCAGAAGTCCTCAATGAAATCGACTTTGATGTGGCGTCCCTCGTCTCAGACCCGGACGACGACGCCCAATGGCTGATGCATTACTTCGGCGTCGTCACCTTCGACCTGCCCGGCCATTTTGTCATCGCCAGCCCAACTCACCCCTTCTTTCTGTACGATCCCGCCGGTACGCTCAAAGGCAGTTACACCCAGTGGCGTACCCACCTGGGGGCTCTCTCCTACCTGGTAGGCGGCCTCGACGCCAGCTACATCCGTCTCCAAATTGAAAACCCCGCCCTATACCAGCAAGCCCTCAACTATCTATTGCAAGCAGTACAGGAAAGGGGCTTCGAACCACCTAACTAACTAATCAACCACCCAACCACCTAACCAACTAACCACCCACCCACCCAACTAACCACCCACCCAACTAACTCCCCCACCCCTCAAAACGGCAATCCCAACGACCGGGTCAGTATCAACCTCCCTGTATCCATCCCCCCGATCAACAGAAACGCCATTGCGAATCCCACGGTGAGCGGTAGGATGGCCTGCTGCCAGGTGAGCGCCATGCCTTCCCGCCCGGTCAGTGCCAGCACAATCATGGTGTTGATCGAACCCAGCATAATCAGCACGCCCAGCGTGCTCAAGATCGCCAGGGGATAGAGCAAAAAGGGAAGTTCCAGCACAATCAAGACGACAACCACCCCTGCAACGGCCACCATCAATGCCAGCTCCTTAAAGTTTCGCACCGATGGCGTCTGGACTGCGTCCTGCCACAGGCTATAATTCAACACCGGGAACACAAAGGCACTCAGCGCCAGACCTTCAAGAGTGCCCGTCGTCAGTCGCAGCCAGTTTTGCGGTTCGTACAGATGAGGCGCACCCGGGAAAAAGGTCAGATACGAATTGACACCGTCAATGCCCAGCAGCACGATGAAGCCCACGAACACCAGGGTAATTCGCGTAGGCGGAGGACTGGCCGCCCGCTTTCGTCCCATCAGCCACATCAGCGTGAAGCCAGTCATCGCCCCCATATAAATACCCGTGCAGCGAGCGCACAGCGGCAGTTGCTCCCCGTGGATGTGGAATGATCGTTCCGGTATCTGATGGCAAATCGCATATCCTACCAGCTTTGTCTTACCCAACACCGTCCACGGCGGTGACAGCAGGAACGTAGCAATTACCAGCAGCGATACCACTAACATGATCCAAGCTAAGCGTCCTCGCGCAATCACCTGTTTCTCCTCCCGAACCGAGCTATAATCCATAATCATCCCCTATAGTCGTTTCCATCGACTCCTTGATATGCTCCACTTCCCCCGTAATTTGCTGGCGGATCGCAGTTGCCACCGGAGAAAACTTGAGCCACCACTGTCCCCGACGCGTGCCAGAGCCGATCTCAAGTCGCAAAGTAATCTTCCCTGGACCTGGCTCCTGCATCGAAAACATACCCCACACATCCATCCACGCCGGCCTGATCAATCGAAACCGAAACGAACTTTCATCCACATCGACCAACTCAAAGGGCAATTCCAATTTCAAAAAGTAGAACTTCTCTCGTGTCCTGAAGCGAGCTCCCACATCGCCAAAGTTACCTCCCGCAAACTCGATACCCTCGTGAGTCGCAAAGCGGTAACGCTCCGGATGCTCTTCCAGTGACAAGAACCAATCCCGCGCCCGGTCAACTGAAACATTGACCTCCCTCTCCACACTAATCACCAAAGGAGCCCCCTACCCGAAACTCACAACGCCAAACTCGAAACTCCACACTACACACTACGCAGTCGCAATACGTATAATATACACTTTTTGCGGCGAAATGTCCATGCTATTTCTTGACGACTTTCCCAACCTCGTATATCATATTCCTGTTAAAGCCCGCCTCCTTCACGGACCGGCGGGCTTTGCCAAGAGGGTGTGTTCAAAACTTGGCAGAGTTAGCTAAGAGAAACCTCTGAAGAGATTCGTCAGACTGAGCCGTTGAATTCCATTCTACGGCAAACCCGAGGGACACCAATGCTGGAAAAGCTGGCCGCCGTAGAGGCCCGTTACGAAGAACTGAATAACCTGATGGCCGACCCCCAAGTCGCGACCAATCCCGACTTGCTGCGCGAGTATGGACAGGAAACCGCCGAACTCGAAGAGCTGGTCCAGGTCTACCGCCGCTTTCGAGACGTGCGAGATCAACTCGCCGAAACCCGAACTATGTTTGATGACGGCCTCGATGGTGAGATGCTGGCCCTGGTAGAAGATGAGATCGCCTCTCTCGAACGCCAAGAGGCTGAGTTGGCCGACCAGTTGCAATGGCTCCTTCTACCCAGGGATCCTAACGACGAAAAGAATGTCATCGTCGAGATCCGAGCCGGCACCGGCGGCGACGAAGCCGGCCTCTTTGCTGCCGACCTGTATCGTATGTACGTTCGCTATGCCGAAATGCAACGCTGGAAAACCCAGGTGTTGAGCAGCAACTCCACCGGCATCGGTGGATTCAAGGAAGTCATCTTCGAAGTCCAGGGACGCGGTGCCTATTCACACCTCAAGTTTGAGAGCGGTGTCCATCGTGTGCAGCGCGTGCCCGAGACGGAGGCCAGCGGGCGTATCCACACATCTACCGCCACCGTGGCCGTGTTGCCCAAGATGGAAGAGGTGGAGGTGGAGGTGGATTCCAACGATATCCGGATTGACGTCTTCCGCTCCCAGGGGGCTGGCGGGCAGTCGGTCAATACCACCGACTCGGCCGTCAGACTCACCCACTTGCCCACGGGCATGGTCGTTACCTGCCAGGACGAGCGTTCCCAACTCCAAAACCGGATACGCGCCTTGTCCATTCTACGCTCTCGTCTATATGAGATAGAACAGCAACGCCTGGTGGAAGAACAAGGTGCAACTCGCCGTTCGCAGGTTGGAACCGGCGAACGCAGCGAAAAGATCCGCACCTACAATTTTCCCCAGAACCGGGTGACCGACCATCGCATCGGCTTCACCACTCACCGGCTTGAGGCTATCCTGGAAGGCGATTTGGACGAGCTTATCCAGGCCCTCATCGAAGCCGATCAGGCGACCAGGCTCAAGGAATTGGCGACCGCGTGACGGAGGATGTCTCACGTCATCTGCTGGCTCCAACCCTGAAACACGCGTCCCAGATTTTGGCCGCTGCGGGCTGCGATTCGCCTCGCCTGGACAGCGAGGTATTGCTGGCCCACGCTCTCGGTCAAGATCGAGCCTGGCTCTATGCCCATCCCGAGCACATTCTTTCCCCGACCCAATCCAGTGCTTATCAGTCCCTGGTCTCCCGCCGCGCCCGGCGCGAGCCGGTTGCCTATCTCACCGGGCAGAAGGAGTTCTATGCCCTCGATTTTTACGTCACACCCGATGTGCTCATCCCCCGTCCTGAAACCGAGCTGTTGGTCGAACGTGCGATCCAATGGATGAAGACCTCATCTGTATCAGGAACCATCGCCGACATAGGAACGGGCACCGGCGCTATCGCTGTGACGTTGGCTTTGCACTTGCCTCAGGCCCATGTTATCGCCACCGATACCTCACCTGCCGCGCTGGTTGTTGCCCGACGCAATGCTGCCCGTCATGGCGTCGCCAACCGCGTTTTTCCTCTCCAGGCTGATCTGCTGACGCCGCTAAGCGAGCCTCTGGGCCTCATCGTTGCTAACCCACCCTACCTTAGCCATGCCGAGTTGTCCACTGCCTCGCCCGAAGTGGTCCACTGGGAGCCCCGGTCTGCTCTTGATGGTGGTCCTGACGGGTTGGCCGTAATCCGTCGATTGCTGGCCATGACCTCAGATCGGTTGGCGTCCGGCGGTGCGTTGCTTGTCGAAATTGGCGCTGACCAGGGATGCGATGTTCTCAAGCTGGCTCGTCGTTACTTCCCTGGCGCAACTGGGGAGATTGCCAAAGACTATGCAAACCGTGATCGACTGCTTTTTGTCCAATATCCACGGTAACTTGCCAAAGGCCTTGCCATATGATAGAATATCGCCCGCATGCACCCAGTTAAACGGTGGACGGTAGACAGGGAACGGTAGAATCAGGGAGGGGGAAATCAGGTATTGGGAAATCAGGTGGCTGATTTCCTGAGGCTTGGTTTTCCTAATCCCCTTCTACAGTCTATCGTCCATGTTTTTATTAAAATGGGAAAGGAGATTGCGAGACTCCTATGCAGGGTAACGCAAATAAATCCTATACGCGCCCAATAGAATCGGCGGTTGAGAGCCCTCTGGGCGGTTTGGTCATTTACGGCTTGATCGCTTTGTTATTAGTAGCCATCATCTTGCTTCCGCCCATATCTGTCGCCGAGCGCATTCTCAGTGTTGGCTATACCAACATCCCCACCCAGGATGGCGGTTTTGTGACCACTGAGGATGGGGCGCAGTTGATGATCCTGCCGGAAGGTATCGAAAGCAAGACCAAGATCAAATTCGTCACCATTCCCCGCAGTAGCTTTCTGGAAGGATCTGCCGGCAGTTCGCTGCTCAGAGCCGCCGAGAACATCCCCCTGTGGCTCATCATGAAAAGCCCCTACTACCACGTCGACTTTCGCGGCCAGGAGCCGCCGACCAAGGTGATTGTACGTATTCCCATGCCTGGCGATGCCGATCCGTTGCGCACCCTGGACTTGTACACCTGGAACGGCGAGACGTGGGAGTGGGTGCCGCACTTCATCCCGCCGGGTGATGACTTCATCGAGGCTCAGCTTGACTACCTGCCCCAGTCGGTGGTGGTCATGCAAACCAAACCGCTCCAGCCCTCGGTGTCGGCCGATCTGTCGCAGACGGCTGCTGTACCCGACCAGGCGCGAGACACGGTGGTAGAGGTCAACCCGCAAGGGCTGTATCTGGACGCCGAAGGTGCCATTCGCGGTGACCCAGGCACACTGCTTCAACCAGACCAGACAGCCACCTATCTGGTAATGCCCACCCTGCGCAACTGGGAAGGCGAAGCAGTGCGCAGTGACCTGATAGACAACATGCTGGTGGATGAGGCATCGCGCCAAGAGCACATCCAGCGCATCGTGGAGATGGTCGTGCGCAACGCCTACCCCGGCATCGACATAGATTATCGAGGCGTCAACCCCGACCTGCGCGACGAATACACCCAGTTTGCCACCCAGTTAGCCAGCGCCTTGCACGAACAGGGAAAACAGTTGTCGGTACGCTTTGAGCTGCCGGTGCAAATTGCCGCAGACCAATGGGACACGGGAGTGTACGACTGGCGAGCGGTTGGCGCTGTGGCGGACACGGTGAAGATCCCGGTTCCCAGCGACCCCAACGCCTATGTTCCGGGCGGGCAGATGGACACTATGCTCCAGTGGGCGGTGGGCGAAGTCAACCGCTACAAGCTGCAGTTGCTTCTCTCCACGCGCAGCACGGAACATAGCAATAGCGGCCGGAAAGACATACCCTATGCCGAGGCGCTGGCCCCCTTTGGGCAGGTGGCGGTTGAAGGGGGCAGCAGCATCGTCATCCCCGGCCAGGAGGTGACCTTCACCCTGGCTGGTTTGGAGCAGTCGACCGGTATCCAGTTTGATCCGAGCAGCGGTACCTATTGGTTTGCCTACGTGGGGCCGGACGGGCAGCAGCACACGGTGTGGCTGGAGAACGCGGCCAGCATCGCACGCAAGCTGCAATACGTGGCCGACTACAATCTGCGGGGCGTAGCCGTGCAGAATCTGCTGGGCGAGGAGAACGACAGCCAGATATGGGAGGTGATCCGCAAATTCCTGAACCTGGTCATCCCGCCCGTGGAGAGCCAGTTTTCGGTGGTGTGGCAGGTGGAAAGCCCATCAGGCGATGTGCTGGATCAAGGAAACACGGAATTGACGAATCCTCGCTATGCCTGGACGGCGCCGGAAGAGGGAGGCGAATACATCATAGCCGCCGCCATCTCGTCCGATGGAGGCGCTACTGGCAGCGGCAGAGGTAGTGTGTCGGTGTTGGTCGCCACACCCACGCCAACGCCTACCCCCACGCCACCGCCGACCCCGACCCCGACGCCGGTACCTCCCACGCCCACGCCTGCGCCGACGCCCGAACCGGCACCCGAGGCGGCCGAGCCATCTGCCCCGGCGGCTGCCCCAGAGTCCCAGCCAGTTGCGTCCGCGGTGGGCAACTTGCCATTTGGCTACGGCATCCAGGCTGATCCGCGCGGCAGCCGGGCAGCCAACATCGGCCATATGCAGGCACTGGGCTTCAACTGGGTCAAATTCCAGATGCCGTGGAAGGACGTAGAACCCAGCCCCGGCAACTACCAGTGGGGTATGTGGGACGAGCTTATCGGCGCCTACAACGGAGCCGGCATCAACGTCTTGCTCAGTATTCCCAAGGCGCCGGATTGGGCGCGACCTGCTGGCGATGATAAAAGCGTGGAGGGTCCGCCTGCCGACTACGCTACCTTTGCCAGCTTCTTGGGCCAGGTTGCAGGCCGCTACCAGGGTCGTGTGCAGGCTATCGAGGTCTGGAACGAACAGAACCTGTGGTACGAGGGTGGTGGCTCGCCCATGCCGCCCGAGCAGTACGTGGCCATGTTATCGGCCGCCTATCAGTCCATCAAGGCTGCTGACCCGAATATGATCGTCGTCAGCGGTGCTATGACCCCGGCTGGTAGCGTGGCCGGTGCCGCCATTGACGATATCGACTATCTAAACGGCATGTACGCTGCCGGTCTGAAGAACGTGTCCGACGCGATCGGCTCCCACCCCAGCGGCTACAACTGCCCTGCCACTGCCGACTGGCAGACCGTCACCGACCCGACCGCTACCAGCTTCCGGGGACCCTTCGACAATCGCCACCATAGCTGGTGTTTCCGGGGTACCATGGAAGGCTACCGCAACGTGATGGTCGCTAACGGCGACACCGCCAAGACCATCTGGCCGACCGAGTTCGGCTGGGCTGTTTCGTCCAACCCGCAGGCGGGTTACGAATACGCCCGCGATAACACCCACGCGGAGCAAGCCCAGTGGATCGTCGAGGCTTACCAACAGGCCAAACAGTGGGGCTGGGTGGGGACCATGTTCCTCTGGAATCTGGACTATGGCGTCACCGCCGCTGGAACCGAGTTGGCCAACTTCGGCATACTCACACCCGGTGGCCCTCTGCCCGCCTATTCCGCCCTGGCCGGCATGCCAAAGTAACCTGATCACTACACTCTATCTCAATCTCCAACAAGGTGTATCAATGCAACAACGTGAACCCAGTTTTAAGCCAGTAAACTCGCGTCCTACCAAGAGCACAAATTGGCTTCCTATTGCGGTGGGGGGCGGACTGGCTCTGGTCGTGGCCTGTGCCGCTGCCTTTGCCCTATTCGCTTTCTTCTGGCAGCCTGAAGTGCCCGATGTCAACCAATCACAAGCCACCCCCGGTGGTGCCGTCGTCAATTACGTTACCCCGACTCCTTCGCCGCCGGGTGGAGCGCCATCCACAGCTACCCCGCTCCCACCCGCGCCCCAGGACACCCCGGCAGTGGCTGACGCTGCCACGGAAGAGGGGTCAACCGCCGAGCAACCAGGGGGCGATCAACCCACCGACACGCCCGTCCCGCCGGACCAGGAGACACCCGAAGCGCCGGAACCTACGCCGACACCCACATCCATACCGACACCGCCTCCGGCCGGTTCAGTTCAGGCTTCCTTTGCCTATGCGGTTCAGGTAGACCCCAGTGCAGAGCCGGCCGAGATTATGAATCATCTTAATGCCCTGGGAATCGAATGGGTTAAGTTCCAGATGTCCTGGGAAGAAACAGAGCCGCAGCAGGGTATCCGCAATTGGGGTGAGTGGGACCGCTTGATATTGGCTTACCATAACGGCGGATTCAAGATTCTACTCAGTGTCGTCAAGTCTCCCGACTGGGCTCGTCCGGCCGGTACCGATTTGAGTCAGGAAGGCCCGCCCGCCGATCCCAATACGTATGCTGTGTTCGTGGGTGAAATGGCTAAGCGCTACAAAGGTGGTGTACAGGCCATCGAAGTTTGGAACGAGCAGAACCTAGCTCGTGAAGGTGGCGGTGCTCCCATGCCGCCTGAGCAGTACGTGGCCTTGTTATCGGAAGCCTACAACGCCATCAAAGCCGCCGATCCTTCCATCATCGTCGTCAGCGGTGCGCCGACGCCGGCTGGTGACGTGGCTGGTGCCGCCATTGACGATATCAGCTATCTGAACGCCATGTATGCCGCTGGACTGAAAAACGTGTCCGATGCCGTCGGCGTGCACCCCAGCGGCTACAACTGCCCCGCCTCGGGCGACTGGCAGACCATCACCGACCCTGAGGCTGGCTTCCGCGGACCTTTCGACAACCGCCACCATAGCTGGTGCTTCCGGGGCACGATGGAAGGCTATCGAGACGTGATGGTCGCCAACGGCGACGCTAATAAGCGTCTCTGGCCTACCGAATTTGGATGGGCCGTATCGAGTACACCCGAAACTGGCTACGAGTACGCTGCCGATAACACCCGTCAGGAGCAGGCTCAGTGGATCGTGGAGGCCTACCAGCAAGCCAAGAATTGGGGATGGGTCGGTCCCATGTTCTTGTGGAATCTTAACTACGGTGTCACCCGCCCCGGTTCTGAGCAGGCAGCCTTCAGCATCCTCACTCCCGAAGGTCCCACGCCCGCCTATCAGTCTCTGGCCGGAACACCGAAGTAAGGCGAAAGTGAAAACGTGACGCGTGAAACGTAAAACGTAAGGCGTAAAACGTAAACGTAAGACGCGACAAGCATTGAGTGTGAAACGTGAGAACAGTGATGCATTTCAAAACTTCATTTCACAATACGCATCACGTTTCACGTTTCACGTTTTACTTTTTGCGTTTCACGTTTCACGTTTCACGTTTCACGTTTTACGTAGCCATAAGCCTGCTGCTTCTCCTTTTTGTATCTGCCTGTACTGCCAAGACCCCCACACCCACACCATCTTCGGCTACCCCGGAGCGCATAACCGAGCCAGCTCCCACCAGCCGATCGGCGACGCCTCGGCATCCTTCGGGTGATGAAGGGGCTGGCCCGGCCGTGATGGCTTCGCCCGACTACGGCATGCAGGTTTTCCTCTTTTGGCGAGAAGAAGTCGCTGATCGGGACCTGAAACTGGTAAAAGAGGCTGGGTTTCGTTGGGTGAAGCAAGAGTTCGCTTGGCGCGAAATCGAAGGCGTTGGTCCCGGCGTCTTTGATTGGGATAAAACGGACCGGGTGATGGATCAGATTGATTCCTTTGGGCTCAACGTCATCGCCCGCGTGGGGGTGCAGCCTGAATGGGCTGGCGGCGCCTATCCACAAGTCGGCCCCCCCGATGATTATCAGGAATTTGCCAACTTTCTCCACGCCCTGGCAACCCGCTACCGGGGTCGCGTTGATGCCTATCAGATTTGGAACGAGCCCAATCTCGCCCGCGAGTGGGGAAACCGGCCGCCCAACCCGGCTGAATATACCGAGTTGCTCAAAGTTGCCTACCAGACCATCAAAGCCGTGGATCCTGATGTTTACGTCATCAGTGCCGGGCTGGCCCCGACCACTCGCTGGGACGAGATAGCCATGCCTGACACAGTTTTCATCCAGGGCATGTACGATGCCGGCGCTGCGCCTTACTTTGATTTACTGGGCGCGCACGGAGCTGGCTACAAAGCGCCCCCCGAAACCGATCCCGATGTTGTCGCCGACGATCCGGAACTCAACAACGGTGATCCTAGCTCTCGGGAGCTACGGCGCATCTATTGCTTCCGGCACGTCGAAGACGTGCGCGCCGTGATGGTTGCCAACGGCGATGCTGACAAACGTGTCGTACTCCTCGAATTTGGATGGACCACCGATCATCGGCGCAATTCTCCCTACACCTGGCATTCCGTCAGCGACCAGGAGCAGGCCGACTATCTGGTCCGTGCTTACCAATACGCCAAAGAAAACTGGCAACCCTGGATCGCTGCCATGAGTCTCATCTACATGCCCGATTCCCAATGGGGCACTCAAGATGAGCAGACCTACTGGAGCATCATCTATCCCGGCTACCCCGATCTGCGCATGCGTCCCGCCTACATGCAGCTCAGGGACATGGCCAAGGATTAGGGGGTCCGGGACTCAGGGAATCAGGGATTGGGGAATCAGGGAGTACGCAGGCTCCCCACGAGTCCCTAGTTCCCTGATCCCCGATTTCCTGAGTCCCGGAGTCCTGATTCCCTGAGTTCCGGACCCCCTCAAAACTCCGCCGTATCCAAAATGATGGTCACCGGCCCATCGTTGTGAATCTCGACCAGCATATGTGCCCCAAACACCCCGCTGGCCACGTGTAAGATTCCCTCGGCTTGCAGTGCCTGCATAAAGTGCTCGATGAGCGTCTCGGCGACTTCAGGCCGGGCGGCCTCGGTAAAACTGGGTCTCCTCCCACGTCGGCAATCGGCATACAGCGTGAATTGCGAAATAACCAGCACCTCAGCGCCCACGTCCAGCGCCGATAGGTTCATCTTGCCCGCCTCGTCTTCGAAGATGCGCAAGTTTGCCATTTTGCGGGCTAGTGTCTCAGCCTGAGGCGGGGCATCATCGTGAGTCGTGCCCACCAGCACCACCAGCCCTGCGTTGATGGTCCCCATCACTTGACCATCCACCGATACAGTGCCTCGTTTCACCCGTTGCAATATCGCGCGCATGAAATCTGGTCTCTCCTATAACCTTACTCTCGTCAGGATACCACAACCACCCCCAATCGGCAATAGAGATAGTATTTAGGGCAAACGCATTTATATTCTAACGTTCTGAAATCGGGCAATTGGTGCCAGAAGTGGGCGTCATTCCCCCATACTACCCTGTTGAGATACGAAAACACGGCCAAATGCAGCGTGTAGGCCAGACG
>DAOUMD010000088.1:0-21696 GCA_034412795.1 Anaerolineae bacterium | reverse complement strand
GCTTCAACAGGCCCATAGCAGTCTGCATGGCCCGAGCCGAGATGAGCATTTCGGGCACGAACTTCTCGCCTTCTTCGAAGAGGCGACCCACCTCTTCCATAGCCGGAATACAGGCTTTGTACAGGACGTCTTCCGGCGGGGTACCGGCCTCCAGGTCGGCCTTCACTTCGGCCTCCGTCGTGCCCGCATCCCCCTTCAGAACTGCTTCATAGATGGCTTCGACACTCATAGTTGACTTTTGCTCCTTTCAATGATCGATTCCTGTTATCTGTTCTGCGATGTACTGGGTTCTGAAAACCCCACTAAAAGCTAACCGTATCTTCTCAATAATTCGGGGTAGGGGCAGTGCCTTGTGCCTGCCCGACAGGGCGACCACAAGGGATCGCCCCTACATTTTAAGAAGATACAGCTAACCCTTCGTAGCTCCAGATGTGAGCCCTTCCATCAACTGACGCTGAACCAGCGCCACAAAAACGATGGCCGGGATCAGCATCAGGACTGACATGGCAGTCATACCCCGCCAGTCCGAGACAAATTGCCCGGTGAATTCGAACAAGGCGGGGGGAAAGGTACGGGAGGCCGGGGTACGGGTGATAACGCTGGCCAGGGCAAACTCATTCCACGAGGTGAGGAAGGCAAAAATGCCAGCGGCCGCTGCGCCGGGCAGCGACAGAGGTAGATCAACCCGGATGAAGGCCCCCCAGTGCGAACACCCATCGATGCGAGCGGCCTCGTCAAGCTCCTGGGGAATGGCCCGGAAAAAACCGTCCATAAGCCACGCCGTGAAGGGAATGTTGAGAGCTACGTAGGTTATGATCATACCCGGCAAGGTGTCGGACAACCCGATCCTGGCAAATAAGATAAACAAGGGCAGGCTGAGGGCAATGCCCGGAATGGCACGGGCTAACATCATGCCCAAGAAAATGCCATTCTTTGCCTTAAAACTGAAACGCGAAAATACGTATCCGGCCAACGTACCAAAGCCGAGGGCGAAGAACGTGCTGACCAACGAGATGACGATAGAGTTTCGCGCATAGTCTGCCAAGGGGATCTCGCCGCCCAAACCAAAGGCCCCTTCGGGAGTCGGCATCCCGAACAGGATCTTGTAAGAATCAAACGAGAATCCGGTGGGAATCCAGACCGGTGGGTGGGCATTGATCTCAGAACGAATTCGAATTGATGTGAGAATGATCCAGAGCGCCGGGATAAAGAAGATTAAGAGGATCACCCAAAGCAATACGTCACTGAGGACGTCGTCCCGTTTGATGCGCCGGGAACGTTTCCTCCCATTGACCACAGCACTCATTACTCGTTACCTCCTGCCCAGCGGCTCTTGATAACATTGCGGAACAGGTACCAGGTGAAGAAAAAGCTGAATAGCACCGTAATATAGGACATGGCGGTACCCTTGGCAAATTGCTGGCCTGAGAACGCCAGGCGGTTTACGTAAGTCCAAATCAGTTCGGTGCGGTTGGCCGGTCCACCACCGGTCATGATGCTCACCACGTCGTAGGCGCGAGCGATGTCCAGAGACCGAATGGCCATGGCGGTATAGATAAAGGGCATCAGCATGGGGAACGTCAAATGTTGGAATTTTTGCCAGCCCGAGGCACCGTCAACCTCTGCGGCCTCGAAAGGTTCTTGGGGCAGCGACAGGATGCCAGCTTCCAGGATAACCACCATAAACGGGGTGCTCATCCAGATTTCTGCTACCAAGATGGCAATAAATCCCAAAGGCTTGTCGATGAGCCAGGGTATAAAATGAGCTTCGCCGGTGATGGTGTAAAGTATGTTGTTCACCAGCCCAACCTGGGCGTTGAAGAACCACTTGAATTGGAAGCCAACCAGAATGGGGGCGAACATCATGGGCATCATCATCAAGGTGCGGGCCAGGCCATGCCCACGGATAGCCCGGGCCATCAAATGGGCAATGCCGAGGCCAAGCAGGAACTCGATATTCACCGCCAGGGTGATGAACAGAACGGTGCGTCCAAATGCTTTCCAGAAGAGGGGGTCGTGGAACAGCAGGTTTATATAGTTCTGTAGACCCACAAACTGGTAATTACCGGCCGAGGTCAAGGTGAAGTTGGTAAAACTGAGATACAGCGAATAGAGCATCGGAAATCCAACGACCAGCACGATGATAGTTATGCTCGGCAGCAGCAAAGCCAGCGCCAGGCGACGTTCACTGCGTTGGATACCGCGTTGCCTGCCAGCGGATGCAGTGTCTTGACTTAGAGATTGTACGGCCATAACACCTCTTTCCTGATACGGGGCCAGCACTCTGGATGGGTGATCCTGCCCGATCACCCATCCAGGTACTTTCTGTTCTCAGATCTGAGTTGTCTCAAATCTGAGTTAACGACCTAGCTATAGTAGCCAGCCTGGGCCATCATGTCCCGAACCTGCTCGGCGGCGGTGTCGAGCCCTGATTGAGGATCGACGTCTCCTAAGATGATCTGTTGTAGAATGGGGTACAGAATGTTGGACATTGGTATCCACTCTGCAATCAGCGGCGGCGTCTTGAAGTCTTCCTGGGCCTGCAAGAGAGCCAACTCCAGCCGCTTCTTGTCCAGTGGATTGTCGGAGTCTTCCGCCTCGGAGATGATCTCGTCCCAAACGCTCTGGCGCGAAATCAAAATGCCCAGCGTGGCCTCCAGGCGGTTGCCCTCAACGCCGGTCAGGTGCTTGATCAGGGAGGCAGCCATTTCCTTCTCCGTGGAGACCTTGGTGATGGAGAAGCCGTGGTGACCGGCCCAGCCACTGTAGATTCCGCCATCCCCCATGGGCTGGCGGGCCAGGTCGAACTTGCCCGCTACCTGGCTGCTTGCAGGATCCTGGAAAAAGCTGTACCAGCCGTACCACTCGGTGTACATGCCGATGATGCCATTCACCCATTGGGTGGCAACGTCCTCCCACAAGAAATTCGTCATGTCGGGCGGCATGGCTCCCGCCTGGTACAATTCGGCGAACATAGTGGCAGCCTTGACGCCAGCCGGGCCATTGAAAGTCGGCTCCCAGTTCTCGTCGAACAGTTCGCCGCCCTCGGCCGTCTGTACTTCGTAAAAGCGGCCGGTGAGCGCCTCCTCTTTGCCTGCAAACTGGGTGCCGAAAACTCCTGGATTGTTTTCGGTGATGTCCAGTGCCATTTGCTTGAACTCGTCCCAGGTCTCCGGCGCGGCTTCAATACCTAAGTCCGTGCGGTAGTGGTTGCAGGAGATGTCGAAGTGACGCGGGATAACCCACAGACTACCATCACGCCGTGTAGCGTCAACCAGGCGTGGGATGAAGTCGGCCAGGTCTTCATCGCTGAAGTAGTCGTCCAGCGGTTCCAGGCCGTCGGCCTTGACGTACTGGGAGAAGAAGCTGCTGTGGTCCCAGCACACGTCGTAGTCCACCGTCCCGGCAGCGAAGTCCTGGACCAGGCGTTTGTCGGTCTCGAAGCCATTGCCCTTAAAGACCATCTCGACCGTCGCGCCGGTCTCTTCCTCCCAGGCGGGGATGACCTTGTAGAGTTCGTCGTAATTGGCGCCGCTGATGGCGTGCATACGCAGGGTCTTGCCATCAAATGGTTTGCCGACCACGGCCGGGGCTTCGGTCACCTCCGCTGCCGGGGCTTCGGTGGCTGCCGGCGGAGCTGGGGTAGCAGGCACAACACAACCCGCCGCGGAAGAGACCATAGCCGCACTACCTGCTATACCAGCAAACTTCAGGAACTCACGCCGCGTCATGTTCTTTTTTTCAGACATTTGGGACTCCTCCTTAATTTTTATTTTTCGCCGTTGACTCAAGAGTGGTGCTTGGACCCGTTCCTTCTACGTCAATGTTTATTCCCAGTCTCACCTCCTTTAGCCTGTCGAGATCTCGCGGAAAGTCAGCCAACACAACAACGAATTGGGAAAGGAACGAATTCTTCGCGCTCACCCAGTCATTCGTTTTATTCTAAATTCGTTGTTGTCTTGCGCCATAGTCATTTCCCGAGAGGTCTCCTGTCGAGATCTCGTGGGAAGTCCACCAAACGAGGCCGACGCTTCGGCATCCCGGGATGCTTCGCTCCTTATCTCAGCGGCGGAGTGAGCATCCCTAGATGCGAACGAGATGCGAACGGCATTTCCCGAGAGATCTCCTGTCATCAAGACTTGGGCGGCTATGCCGTACGGCCGTTGAATTCGTCGATGGCCTCAAACATAGCCACGATATTCTGCGGCGGCACATCGGGTAGGATGTTATGAACGGTGTTAAAGACGAATCCGCCTCCCGGCGCGAAGATTTCCAGCAACCGCTTGACGTGGTCCTTCACCTCTGGTGGGTTGGCTTGGTTTAACACGTGGCGTGTATCGGCACCCCCGCCCCAGAAGGTGATATCCTTGCCGAACTCCTTTTTCAGCCGCTCCGGTTGCATGTCACGGGTGTTGATTTGAACGGGGTTGATGATGTCATAACCGGCCTCGATCAGATCGGGCAACAGCTTGTAGATCGAGCCACAGGAGTGCAAGAAGGTATGCATGTGGCTGTTTTTCTTGACGTAGTCGCACAGGATGGTGTGGCGAGGCTTGAAGAGTTTCCGGTAAGTCTCCGGCGACATAAAGGGACCGGTGTCCATGCCCAGGTCATCCCCGAAACGCAGGATATCGGCCACATCACCGACGGATTGGCACACCTTTTCCAAGGTAGCCAGATGTTGCTCCATCAAGGCGTCGAGCAAACGCTCCACTTCGACCGGGTTTAAGACCAGGTCCATCAAAAAGTTGTCCAGGCGTCGCAGGAAGGTACCCCATTCAAACAGGTTGCAACCGGCGACGATCATCAGCGCCCGGTCCGAGCTAGTGCGTAAGGCGATGGCTTTCTCCCTTAGTTGCCCCCAGAAATCAGGCTCGCCCGCGTGGTCCCAGGGGCTGTGCACCAGCCCGGCCCAATGGATCTTGGGCATCTCGTTGGGAAGATCGCCGTAATCCTCAGGGTAGCCATCCAGGTAGGGGAAGTAGGTCTGATCAAAGAAAGTGGCTCCCACAGGCATGGTGGCGATGCGGGTACCATCGGGCGCAAAGGCGTCCCAGACTCCATCGGGACCCTGCACCGGACGGAACCAGGCAGGGAACTGAACCGGGATGCCCTGGGGAAGAGTGATGTCGTACCAATCTTCATCGCGCGTGTTGAACGCGCGCCCGATATCCAAGACGTCCACGCCAAAGCGGTCGAGAATGGTTTCTTCAGGCTGGGCGAGTTGCTGAACCACGTCGTAGACGCGGGTATGCCCGGGCGTGATACCCAGATATTCTTTGAGATTGTAGTAAGCAATGGCCGAGATGCCCGAACTGGGTGTGGCTCCCAGATCGACGGGTACCCAGTCCGGCTCCTGATGACTCACACTGGTCAGAATCCGTTCTCTTGACGTCATCTTTCCATTCTGTGCCATATCTTACCCTCGATGGATTAGAATCTATCGGGATGGTTCACTATTTGGTTGACACTTCTTAGCGGTCAAATCAAGCAAAGTAACCTCGTAAAACGTAAAACGTGATGCGTAAAGGCACATTCGCAAGGCGCATTCGCCCAGAATCATTACGCTTTACGTTTTATGTTTTAAGGATCCCATTTCCCTATTGTGGGACGAGATTCTTCGGCCTTCAGCCTCAGAATGACATGCACGATCTCGAAGCGAATTTACGCATCGCTTGTACTTAGAAGATCCCCTGGACGGTCAAATCGTCAGGTGTGGGACGCTTGGGGTGTTGTAACCCCGATAGTTTTTGCACCCAGGCGTCAACCATAGCCCCCCACATACGCTGGCCTGCTTCGGGCGTGGCCTCGCGCGCCCGGCTCTCGGGGGTGGTGCAGTACCACGGTGTCCCAATCCCCAGGCGCTCCATGTCTACCAGGTCAGGACGGGCAGCCATCAACAGCGAAGTCTCGTAGTAACCGGCGTGATCGGCCATCACTACACCTTGCTCGGCCGCGGCTGGCAGTACCGAGGGCCAGACCTGAATGCGCTCGAAGACGTTGTCGCCCGGCGGAAGGGGGGCCTTTCCCCACCAGGCATCGCCGCGCTCGGCGAGGGTCTTCTCGAAGGTCACCTCGGCGGCCGCCCGGCGGATGGCCAGTGACTCAGGTCCATCCATCTGCTGGTGGTGCACGCCAACGATAATCCACCGAAAGCCCACCTCCCAGAAGCTGCTCAAGACGTCCTTAACGTGGCGGCCAAAACGTTCGGTTGAGACGTCGAGCGTGCCCTGGTCGGGGCCGGTGACCGCATAGCCGGTGGGCCCGTACCAGAAGGAAGGCGCGATGACACACTTCACGCGCTCCGCCACGCGTCTCAGAAGCTCCTCCACCAGGATCGTATCCAGGCCGAGAGCCATGTGCGGACCGTGATATTCAATACAACCGGTGGACACCAGGAGTGGCCAGCCTTCGTCGATGGACTGCTTTAGTTGGTGGGGTAACAGGTACTGTAGATACACTGAACCAAACCTCGTGACGTGAAACGTGATGCGTGATGCGTGATGCGTGATACGTGATGCGCAACAGTTATGGATCACGCAGTACGCAGTACGTATTACGCATCACGCCTCAATTAAGATCGGGAATGTCATACTCGCCCAGTTGGAGCGGGTACTGGCCATACTCGCGGACCAGGTTGATCACGTATTCGTAGTTCTCGGCCGACACGTTGCTGGGCACCGAATGGTCGGACTGGAAGATCAGGCCGCCCCCTTTGGCCGCGTTCAGCTTGCGCAAGACGACCGCTTTAAGCTCTTCTTTGTCACATTCAGCCCATTCGATCACGTTCATGTTGCCGCAGAAGCCGATTTTGTGGCCATATTGACGTCGCAAATCCACGACGTCCAGGCCAGCTTTAGCCTCAAGTGGATTGTAGGCGTCGACGCCAATCTCGATAAAGTCTTCAAACACACGGCTGACATTGCCACAACCGTGGTAGATGACGGGCAGGCCGTTCTCGTGACATACGTCGACCATGGCCTTGAGACCAGGCTTGTAGTACCTTCTCCAGTAGTCGGGGGAGAAGAACATATCCTTCCTGTAGGCTATATCCCCCCAGATGACCATGCCGTCTATCAAGCCCGGGTTTTCCGGGCCGACATCGGCCGCCTTGATCTGAGCTTTCAAGCACTCGAGGGCGAATTCGTTGGTGCGCTCGACGAAGCGCCCAAATCTCTCAGGGTAAAGACCAACCCAGAGCAGCAGGTTTTCCGGGCCGACAAGGCGGGTCATATATTCGTTGGCTTCACACTGGCTGCCATAGACAGGGAAGTCGGGGCGCAAATCCTTGACCGTCTCGATCCAGGGCGGGGAATTGCGGGCAAAACCATCGCCAACGCCAGCGATTTGATTATCCCCTGTGCTAAAATAGCGACGATCGTCCCACGGATCGTCAAACTCGAATGCCTCTACCTTCTCGATGGTGTCGGTTTCAAAGCGCAGGAATTCAGGCATGGGGTCGGCAAACTTCTTGCGGATGACGGCTTCGAAGCCGGTGCGCACCACCACTTCGGCATCTGTCTCTTTAAGGATCTCGAACTCCTTGATGTGGGGGTCCATGTTGGGGGTGGTGACGATCCAATCGAGATCATAATAGGTGTAGATGTCGGTGTCGTCTGGCAGGTCTTTCTCCTGACGCCAGCGCTCGAGGAAGCTGCCCCAGAAGAAGTCGCTGACCGGGACGCGATCCGGTTCCTCGTGGCGCAGGGTCTTGTTTATTCGGTCCAACTTGGCCAAGCAGTTGACGGTTCTTTCCATATCGCACGATCCTCTCTAATCCATATGAAAAACTTCTTCCATGTTGGCCCACCACTCGCCTTCGGCGCGGGTTGCCAATGGCTCTTGCATGGGCATCATGATGTCCCACCATTCCTGGGTTTTGGGATCGGCGGCCATCTTGGCCATGTCTGCGTCGAAGTCGTCGCCAACGTACTCAAAGTAAGCAAACAACTGCCCATCCTTGTAGAAGATTGAGTAATTCTGGATGTTGCACTCCCGGATCATGTCCAGAATCTCTGGCCAGACATCGGCGTGGTACTTCTTGTACTCCTCCAACCTGTCTGCCCTGACTCCAATTATCTGCCCCAACCTTTTCACGATGTTTGTCTCCTTCTTATCCTATGCTGGGTGTCTATGGTGTGGATGTCTATTTTGGGGTAGGGGCGAACACTCAGGTTCGCCCCTACCTTCAGGACGCATCAATGTAGCCCCCATACTCGCGAATGATCTCGTACACAGCGAGGACGTTCTCAACCGGTGTTTCTGGAAGGACGTAGTCATGGCTGGGCGAGGCGACATACCCGCCGCCTGGCTTCATAATATCGAGGACCCGGCGCGTCTCGGCCCTAACCAAGTCAGGGTTGGTCTCAATAATCAATTGAGTGTCGATGCAACCCATTAACATGATCTGGTCGCCAAATTCGTCTTTGAGCTTTTCGGGTTTCATACCGCTACAGGTTGGTTGCAAAGACTGTAGCCCATCCAACCCAATCTCGATCATCACGGGGATGAGGGGAACGAACCCACCGCAGCAGTGCATCAAGACCTTCAATCCGTAATCGTGGCCCAGGTCTATCAGACGTTTGAGGTGCGGCGCCATAAAGCGACGGAACAAGTCCTCCCCGATGAGCGGTCCGGTTTGACCACCGAAGTCGTTGCCGATGAAGAAGATGTCGATCACATCCGCGGCTGCGTCAAAAATGCGCTGACTCACGCCGAAATAGTAGTCGACAATATGCTCCAGCAGCGCATCCACGAACTGAGGGACATCGTACATCTTATAGCTAAGCCCCTCAAAGGTCAACAGATCCAGGGCGTCGTGCCAGAAGGGGGACCAATCGCCACCCAGGATGGCATACTGACCGTCGTATCGCGACACCTCGTCGCGGATGTGCGAGACGTCCATCCACTCAGGGTCCGGCCAGGAATATCCATGAACTTCGTCGAGTGTCGTGGCGTTGACCAGGGGGCGGTTCAAGGGCATCCCATAGCCATAGCCGTGACGTTCCACGCCAAAAGGGGTACGGTAGGTCGCGCCGGGTTGCAAGTTGTAAAAGGGGCTGAACGCTTCCGGGCCAGCGTAGCTGGCAAAGACGCGGCGGAAATCGTCCCCCAGGTAGAGGGATAGACTTTCGTCGTCCTCCAGTCCCAGGTGCTCTCGGGCCAGATCTCGGAATTCGGGCGAAGCGCCGAGCCAGGCAGGCACGCGATCAGGCTCAGCGTGGTCAAAGGCGGCCATAACCCGCTCTTTGGACGTCATGTACATCAGTGTAGCTCCTCCCGTTGATCAGTAACGGAACTCCTTAGCGATTTCGACGTAAGTCTGGATGTTCTCGGGCGATCCTTCGAAGAAGTGATCCGAGGCAGCCATGATGTATCCACCGTTTGGCCCCGCTTGCTCCCAGCACATCTCTATTTGCTTGCGGATTATCTCAGGAGTGCCCTGCTCGAAGCCAGCTTGCTGATTGAAGCCACCTATCAGGGCCATCTCGTCACCGAGCGTCTCCTTGATCACCCGCAGATCGGCGTCGCCGCCCATGCCCGGCGGGGTCAATGTTTCTGAGGCATCGCAACCGGTCTGCTTGACCAGGTCAAGCTGGGCCATCATTTTGCCACAGGTGTGATAGGCAGTCTTGATGCCAATGTCGTGCAACGCGGCCGTCGTCTGCCGGTCGTAGGGCACACCATACTCGGCAAAAATGTCAGGCGATATCACCGACATCGAACCATCTCCGCCGCCGTTCTCCAGCATGTCGATTCTGGCGCCCTTCAAGCTCTCGATGAATTTCAGCTTATAGTCCAGGATGATGCCCAGAAACTCATGGACCCAGGCCGGGTCGTCAAAGGTCTCCATAATAAGCTTCTGGCTGCCAACGTAATTGCAGGCGTCCTGCCAACAGCCACCCTGATGGTTAAAAATGCCGGCGCGTAAAATACCCATATCCCCCATTTGCTCAAATGCCTCGTTGATACGCTTGATGTCGGGCCTCGGCAGGGGCATATATTTTTTGATCCAGTGGATCTGCTCTTTTTCCTTGATGGGATACTCGGTCACCCAGGCCATTTGGTCGTTCTTCTCCATAGTCTTGGTCAGCGTACCCTCGGGCGTTTCGACCGTAAACTTATAAATGGTGGACACTTTGTCGGACTTGGGGATGGTGTAGCTTACTTTCCAATTGGGCCCCGGGACGAGATCGCCGGTGAAGTACATGGCGGACACAATTGGTTCGTCAAGCCAGGCGAAGTAGAAGATCTGAGCATCCATGTCAAAATAGCGATAGATATCAAATTGATCCGCGCCATTCATGTACTTGTTATTCCAATAGTCCATCCAGCCGTGGATCGTCGCCGGCAAGCGATCCGGTACCTCTCCCTCCAATGCGGTCAACATTCTCTCGCGGGGGTTCATCTGCAACTCTCCTTGCTTCAGATTAGACGTCGTGACCCAGGGACCCGTAACGTCCGTATTTATGCACGGCCTGGGTCATGGTCACAAAGTTCTCAGGTGGGATGCCTTCCATGATGCTTGTGGAGGAACTGAGTACGTAGCCCCCGCCTGGAGCCAGCCTGACACAATACTCCCGCACCTTGTCTTCGATTTCTTCCCTGGAGGCATAGGCCAACAAGGTGGTAGAGATATTTCCCACAAAAGCTAACTTGCCTGCCCATTGCTTCCTGAGTTCGAAGATGTCATTTGACTCGGGCTGTAGAGGGTTGACCGCATTAAATCCGATCTCGTACAGAATCGGGAGAACCTGATCTAGCTTTCCATCCGTATGCATGAGTATCAGCTTGCCGTGCTCTTGGGCAGGGGCAATCAGTCGTTTCATACGATGGGGGAAGATCTCCATAAACATATCGGGATGGATCATCAGTCCGGCATTATGAGCTACATCGTCGTTGACCATCACAAGAGCCAGGTCACCGGAAAAACGGTCACAAACCGCTCGCATGGCCCTCTCTTGATACTCCAGGAGAATGTCCATCAGGTTCTCAAGGAAAACTCGGTTATCGTGGAACATGTAAAGGGCATCGGAGACCCCGACGGCCAGCAGCGCACTGTCGAAGAAGGAGGTGAAGTTGGCAATGACCCCCACGCCCGTCCCCTGGGCAGCGCGCACGTAGCGTTCGAGGTGACCAAGTTGAGCGGCCAGAGAAGGCGGAGGCTCCAGATCCGTCAGGTCAGCCCAGCTCTTCACGGTGCCATTCACGTAACGTTGGGTGCCGCCGGTGGCTGACCTGAAGACGTTATTCGGCCGCCAGGAGAAGTTGCAGACCACGGCATCCATTCCCAGCCGTAGCGCAAACTCCACAGCGTCCTCGGGTCTGATCGATTGCTCACCAACCCGTGCATCGACGATGTCATACTTGAGTTCGTGCTCCAAGACATATTCGTACACCGACTTGCTCGTCACCCACAATTCAAGATGGGGCACCCGATCCGCTTCTTGATGCTGGAGTACCTTGAGCAGACGGCCGGCATCGGATTTATCACAGTCTGATGGTTGCCTCTTTCCCGGAGAAACAGTCATAGTCACCCCCGGGACAAAAGCGGAGGCAGCGCGCCGCTCCTCGGGACTGAGCGGCTTTACCATGCTACTCTGCTCTCTACGCGCATCCTTAACGAGCGGCAGACTGAGTATGCATTGTTCTTGATCATTCAGTCTACTGCCACAAGAATGACGTACAATGAGGCGTGTCGGCAGCACTACGTGTCGGGGTTGAAGATCTACTTCGCTATCGAGCCGGCTGAGAAGCAACTGCGCAGCGTTTATGCCCATATCGTAAGCAGGTTGGGTGACAACGGTGAGGAATGGAAAAAGATGCGAGACATTGGGAAAATCGTCAAAGGAGACCAGGGCGACATCCTGGGGAATACGTAGCCCGCGCCGCTCCAGGGCGTCAATCACGCCCATAGCGATGGCATTGTTGGCGGCGAAGATGGCGGTGGGGTTAGGGCCCTCATCAAATAATTGATGGGTCATCTCCTCGCCGGACGTCATTCGGTATTCTCCTCGTTTTATCGAACCGGGCTCAATGGGGATCCCGGCCTCGGCCAACGCGATACAGTAACCGGCGACGCGGTCCTCAGCCGTTGAGGCACTGGCAGGGCCAGACAGCATCGCGATCCGTTCGTGGCCCAAGCTGATCAAGTGCTGGACCAGAGCCATCGCACCGGAGAGAGAATCGCCACGAACCGAGTCAACCTCCCAACCCTCGACATGCCGATCAATGACCACCGTAGGAAGGTTGCGATCCCGCAACTGAGCCAGGTGCTGAGCATCAGTGTCGTGGGGGGCAATGATCACGCCATCCACGCGTTGACCAACGACAAAGTCCAGATAACGACGTTGCTTGACCTCGTCTTCATCCGTGTTGCACAAAAAGACTGAATAGTCGCGCCGCTGAGCGGCATCCTCTACGCCTCGGGCTACGGTTGTCCAGAAGGTGTTGGTGATATCGGGGAGGATCAGAGCCAGCGTACGGGTTCGCTTTAAACGCAAGCTTCGGGCTGCGATGCTGGGGACGTAACCCAGTTCCTGAATAGCTTGCTCTACCTTTTCGCGGGTAGCAGGGCTGACATTGCTCACGTTATTGATGACGCGGGAGACAGTGACCGGGGACACACCTGCCCGCTTGGCAACATCATTAATCGTCGGCAAACGCTCCTCCTCGAGCCACTAGACGATAGAAGAAGGGGTACAACAAGATTGGAGGGTTATAATGAAAACGATATCATGATATCGTTTTCATTATAACCCTTTTAGAGGAGGATGTCAAGAGCCAAATTAGGGATTCAATTGTGAAGGGGTGATCCACAAGATTTTAATTGATCTGAAGGCCCAGTACACTGAGGCGTAAGTAAGCCAATAGTTTGTAGTAGCGACTTCAGTCGCTTAACCAGCCCAAAAACGACTAAAGTCATTACTACGAACTATAGACCCATTTACGCCTCGGTGTACTGGCAAGCGTTCGCCTAGCGCATCTCCTGGCCACCAGTCACGTTGATGGCCTGCCCGGTCATATAACTGGTCTGGTCTGAGGCCAGGAAGGCAACCACGTTGCTCACATCCTCGTAGGTGCAACCTCGCTTCATAGGCACCTGATCGATGTACCTCTGGCGTACCTCCTCCTCGGGGATGCCCCACTTCCTGGCATATTGCTTGTAGAGCGAATCGACCCACAGCGGTGAGTCGAGCAAGTTGCCTGGACAGACAGCGTTGACGCGCACACCATATTCGGCCAGGTCAAGAGCGATGCTCTGCGTCAAGCCAATGCCGCCGAACTTGGAGGCGACGTAGGCCGAATTCTTGTAGCTCCCCTTCTTGCCCGACTTGGAGTTGATCTGGATGATCACGCCAGCCTGCTGTTCTTTCATCACGCGGGCGGCATGTTTGGAGCACAGAAAATAGCCGAAGAGGTTGACGTTCATCACTGCTCGCCATTTCTCGGCCGGGAACTCGCCGATCTCCTCGGAGATGAGGATACCCGCATTGGATACCAGAATGTCAAGGCGACCGAATTCCTGGACGGTCCGGTCCACCATCGCCGCCACCTGCTCCTCATCGGTCACGTCCACTTTGACGGCGATGGCGCGCCGGTCAGTCTCGGCTTCATCATGCAGATATTGAGTGATGGCGGTCGCCGTCTCGACGGCGGTCTCCTCGTTCAAGTCGGCCACCACCACATTGCAGCCTTCGCGCGCCAGCCGCCAGCAAATAGCCTGCCCCAGCCCCTGACCGCCGCCGGTAACCAGGGCGACCTTATCTTGCAGCCTCTCTTCCATTCTGACACCTCCTTCAGCAAATGTGTTCCGGATTCGTAGTAGGGCGGCATTCCGATGCCGCTGCTGGCGCACGGGGATGCGCCAGCAGCGGGGAGTTTGAGCCGGTCCTCCTATGGCAGCATCAAGCGCAGGAACTCTTGCTCGGCCTCCACGGTCCATTCCCGCCCGTCCTTCAGCTTGGCGTAGACAGTAGGTAACACTTCCTTCAGGTCCGGGAGCGCGGTGAGAGGCATTTCCTTGATGTTAGGGAAGATGACCACCTTACCGGGGAAAACAGTGTCGTACACGGACTGGAGTCCATCGCGGGCAGCCCCGAGCGAGCCCACGGCCGCCACCGAGCGGTTGGGAGACAGCTCGCCTGACTCCGCCTGGCTCAGCATGAGCCGCAGATCATCAATGGACGAAGCCGAGTGCCCGATGATACGTGCGTCTTTCATATAAACGTCGCTCAAATCCAGATCGGCTGTCGTACCCCGGGCCACACCCGCGAAAACGTTCATCACGCCTTTGGGGGCGAGATAGGTCGCCGCATCAGAGATAACGGCCGGGACAGGCGCCAGCACGATGATGTCGTCGAAGCCACTCTCTTTGAAGGGAGCCATCCCTGCCGCGTAAGCGTCCTTATCCATCGGGTTGAGACATATCCAGTCAACCCCCTTGGCCTCAGCTTCGGCACCGAAGCTGGCGCACAGGTCTTCCAGGCGTACATCACTGACGTCGGTGCACACGATGGTGGAAGGACCTTCGGCCAACTGGATGGCGCGTTGAACGTGCATGCGGCCCATCGGCCCGCCCGCCCCGACGAACCAGGCTCGCCCACCGGGCTTGAGCGTCGAGCGAATGGCCACGTCACTGTAGGCACGGGCGATATCCGGGTCAGAGCCACCGACGTATGTCCAGCGATTGTAGTGCACACACCCGATGTCGACTGCCACTTTGCGCGGGAGCGGCTTATCGGCGATGATGGCTACGATGCCAAAGTCGGCCAGCCGGGGACTGACCGCTTCGATGACGTCGGCGTCAGCACCGAGCAACACGATGTCATCTACAGACTCGACCGGCGGGGCATTAATGTCCTCCACCTCGATCACCTCGACACCCAGCGTCTCGGACTGCGCCTTCAACCAGGCGGCAAAGTCAGGTGGCACATCCGTCAACAGCAAGCGATCAGGGTGTGAGGCCGCGTCGAAGCCGGCGCTGATGGTGTAGGCCTCTCCCTCCACCTCTCCCCCGGCCCCTCCCCTGCCAGGGGAGGGGAGAGTTCCGATGATCCAGGTCGTGCCGCCGGGCTTTAACCCGGTGCGATACACCAGTTGGTAGGCGGCGATGACGCAGGCCCAGGGCTCGGTCAAGGCCGACTCGGCGTACCCGGTCTCGGGTTTTACCGGCAGAAGGTAGCTGCCGTGGTCGCCGTTAAGGACACGCTGATCGATCACGGCATATTGCGACAGCCCACCCTGGATCTCGTATCCATAGGCATAGCCCACGCCATCCACGAAGATGTCGGCCTGGATGATAAAGCGATCGCCCTCCTTATATTGGTCGCGCAGATTCTCGCCCACGCCAACGACGGTCATGGCAACCTCGTGGCCGAGCACGACCGGATCGGCCTGCATATCGTGGTAGATGCGGGGATGTTCCTCACCCAAGCGAAGTACTTTGATATCGGAGAAACACAGCCCGCAGGCATCGTGGCGCATTAACAATTCATCGGGGCCGTATTCGGGCATTGGAACCTCTATTGGCTGCGCGTCGCGCCCCAGATTGTCAAAACCTGCGCCGTACAGGGGCCACAACTGGTTGTCCTCAGGCAACGGCGCACGAGCGCGTTGGTAATCAGTTAGTTTGTCGGACATAATTTTCTTCACTCCCTTTTTACTTGAGTTTAGACAACTTGTAAGAAACCGGGTTTTTGAACTTCAGTGTGCAACCGCAACTATGAAAAAGCACCTTGCAACGTGCCAAAACCTATGGTCGGACGACAAAAAACCCGGTTTCTTGGCTTTCTGCTCGGGCATGTCATTTCGACCAACGGGAGAAATCCCTGAACCATTACTTTTATCTGGACAATCAATAAGGAATAGTCCCGTGCTTGACTTCGACAAAGGGTTGCCCGTCACGAACCCCCACAGTGCCGTATCCGGTGGCAGTACAAAAGAACGCGCGGAAATCGCCCTGGATACCCGGCTGGATGGTCAGCCTCTCGTCCACGGCGTCATATCGGACACCTGTCATTCCCTGAAGCAGGGCGTACGAAGACATAGCTCGGGCGTACCAATGACCGCATTCATACTCATTGAACGGATTGCGCACACGCCCGTCGTAGCGGTCACGAGCCGCGCGAACAATCTCCAGGCCCGCTTCGACATGGCCCAGCATCATCAGGTGCGAAGCGACCTGATATTCAATGCCAGTCCAGACCTCGTTTGAGTATACAAACGGCAGGGTGAGTGCCGCCTCCTTCGGCCAGGTACAAAGCAGGAGTCCCCCTTCTTCACCCAGAGCGTAGGTAGGACGCTGCGGGTTGGCGTGACCGGATAGGTCCTCTCTGAAATTATGCCTGTGTACAGCCACTAAGTGGCTTTCGACTTTCTCGCGATCCAGGAATTCGCCCATACCGCAAACTAATGCCATCCACGCGCCGAGTACGCCGTCGGAGAGGCACCCCGTACCATATTGATATTTGGGTCCCTCCTGCTCCAAAAGCTCCAGGGCCTCGGCAGAGTAAGTCGTCCTGCCTAAAAGCGTTTGAGCCTTTATGGGGTCTCCTGCCCGCAGATTCTGCCACTCAATCCTCTGGACGAAGTACTCCCCGTCCCAAAGCTCGGTTTGCATGAAGGCTCGCCCCTTGTCGAGAAGCTCGGCATAGGGTGTCACATCCTCGCCGACCGCCTCGGCCATACCCACGGCTGCCTGGAGTGCACCGAGATAGAACGATGTACACATGCCGTCGGGCCCCCAGAACTCAATGTCGTATGTGTTGTGATGGGGTTCCTCAAGAACGCCCCTGCGGTCGGGATCCCAGGTCTCGATGCAATAGTTTAGACTCTGCTTCACCTTCGGCCAGAGGCCACGCAACCAGTCGGTGTCGCCGCTGATGCGCCATTCACGATAGACCTTCATAATCCCACCTAGCTGGCCATCGGCGGCAGCGTGGAAGTCGTGTGCTGCGGGACGGATAGGCAAGTTGGCGCGGAAAGCTTGATGCCCACATTCGTTCTGATTCTCGCCGAACTCTGTCTCACGCAGCGAGCGCTCCAGCGTGGGGAAGAGGTGCGGCAGCGCCTGAGCATAGTTCCACACGTGTGTGCACGACCCTGCACAACACCCCACCTCGTCGCGACACCCCTCCCAGCCCCATAGCCGGCCATCGGTCTGCCGGAGCACTGTCGGTGACTTCAGGATAGTCAGGTTGGCCGCAACTGCTTCGACTACCTCGGGTGGCAGAGTGGTATCGTAGAAGCAGTTGGAGAATCTGGCGCTCTCTCGCCTCAGCACATGGTAATGCTCGCGCCAGTGATCGGTGATCGCCTCAATGTTATCAAACACGCCAGCATACCACGGTTCGTACTTGGGTGGATAACTCTCAGATCCATTGCCACAGCAAGGCACATCATCAGGCTCGTGACCATTGGTAACTCGCAGATTGGTTTCAGGTACGTACCACGCCAGCCGTAGCCGGACCACCTTTTCCTCACCAGGTCCTAACCAAAATGGTAGGTACAGGCTAGCACCGGGACTTGGGTCGCCTTCGGTGATTGGGCCAGCCTCCCGCGCAGACCCATCGCAGATCGATTTCCACACCATCGTTAGCGAGTCGAACCACCTCCCCCGAAACCAGGCGCAATTCACCTTCACGCCCGGATCGTCCACCCCGGCACTGAACGCACCTTCATCCCACGGCCTCTCATCGGAGCCAGGTTGGTATAGCACAAATCCATCTTGCGTTGGCCGTACCATCTCGCCGGGTGTGTCAGTGACCAAGAAGTTCGCAGCGTGGAAAGAATACACGGCCTCAACCGGCTGGTCCGTCGCGTTCTTGAAAGCATACTCTAGCGCCGCCACCGGGAGACTTGAACTATCGGCATCTCCAGGAGTGAAGGGGCTCCAACCGGTGATCTCCATTTCCAACGGAACCCTGGGGTCTTCTAACCTCACCTTTCCAAATGGGAACCGCGCCAGAAACTCCGCGTGAGCGCAGCGCGGGAGGCCGTAGTTCTTGCCAGGGGCTCCATTTCCCGCGCCCTCGTCCCACGGGAAGAACACTTTCCATGTGGGCACGGGTCCCTCCAGAACCCTGGTCACGACAGAATTAGCTTTGACCCAGAGAGCAGAGAACATCAGGGGTTCATTGAAGATGTCGGGATGCCCTCGTAAAGACACGTGAGAAAGCGCACCGGTCCCTTCCAGGCATATCATTCCCGCGCCAATGCCACCCAGGGGAAAAGCTGCGTGGCTCAGGTATTCGTTGGTGTAGACACTGTTGTACGCGCGTGTCTCCGCTGTGGGATGCCCCTTCCTCAAGGTAAGCATTGATGCACAGCTCTCGATCACTCGCCCAATTTCGACAAGATATCGGCGGGCGACATAGTTGGATCTAACAATTTGAGTTGGGCCATCCCAGCTTTACCGGGCGGCACCCGGTAGCCCACCCGGGTGTAAAACTGGTTGCGTTCAGGCCGGGACTGGAGGTGCGCGGCCGCCCACTTGCTCTGGTAACCAAGTCCCAAGACTCGTTGCAGAACGGTGTGCCCGTAGATGAAGTAGGCACCATCGATAAAAGCCTGGCGAACCGGCGCCAACTCTGGGGCATCAAAACTATCCACCACCTTTTGCCCGAAGCTATTCATCTCGGTGCCTATGTTGAGCGGCAACCCCAGCTCTCGCGCCAAATCCACGACGTCGTACAGATTCTGCACCTTGAGCCGTCGCACGTCCGGGTCGGGGATATTCCAATTGCGGTCGGGGACGATGTTCAACGCCACCACGCCCTTGCCGATCAGCAACTCCAGCAAATCCCCCATGTCCGCCTCGCCCTCGGAGGTGCCATCCAGCCAGGCGGCGCAGGGCAACGCCTCGCAGCCTACGGTCAACTCGTGAAGCTCCTCAACGGAGGGGAACATGTCGGGGGTAGGCTGGACGTAGCCCACGCCGCCGCCCTTCATCAACTTGGCGCGGATCAGGGTTTGCAACCTGGCAGGATCGTCGATGGCAGACGCCACCTCCTCATGTGTCACACCCAGCCTGTCCGCCCAAAACACTACTTGGTCAGTAACGTCGCGCTCCGCGGCCCGCACATAGGCGACCACAATGTGTCGCTCGGTCGGGGTACCTCCCGGTGACAGCGGCAACACGTCCGCCTCGTAGTCGATCGTCACCGGGGCCAGGTGGCCGTTAATGCGCTCGATGACGATCTGGTTGCGCCGGGTGGCCCACTGGCGCAGATCATCTAAGATTCCAGCCACGTGCCCCGGGGCACGGCTGGAGGTGAAGCCGATCCCCATATGGTAGCAGACGCCCGGCTCGCCGGGCGAATTGATCTCCCGGGTGGCAAACTCGGGGATGAACACGCGGGTCTCGATCCCGGTGCTGCCGCGCACGCCAACCAGATCGCAGGCGGCCAGGAACTCGTCTACACCATCCAGCACGTCAAAATCGACAATGCCCACCAGCTTGAAGCCGTGCCGCCTGGCCAACCAGGCCAGCGAGGAGGGCGAATGTCCGTAGGCATTGAAGGAGAAAAAGGTGTGGCAGTGCATGTTGGCCACGTCCGCCGCCGGCTCCACTTGAAGGGAGCCAGCCTGCATTAGAGAGACCAATTCCTTCAGAGCCTGGGCACGAACATTGGGGGAAAAGTCGTTTAATTTTGCTTCGAGGTCGGTAACTTGTGATTCGATGAGGGTCTCCTTAATGTCATATGGCGACGAAAAATTAGAGTCACGGCAACTACTCAGCCGCCTTCTTGCGTTGGCGATAGCCCTGGATCCAGCGCATGCCGTAATCATCGCGGCCCATAGCCAGGTCGGCGGCCAGGATGGCGGTGTTGACCTCCATCACCAAAGGGTTGGTGATGGGACAGGTCAGGCCGGCGTGGATGGCCATGGCAATAAAGGCGGCGTTGATGTACTTGCGGTCGGGCATCCCAAATGAGATGTTGCTGGCCCCCATAGTGATGTTGACGCCAAACTCCTCGATCACCAACTCAATGGCCTCCAGGGCGACGCGGCCGGCGTTGCTGTCGGCGCCCATGGTCAGCGCCAGCGGGTCGATGACGACGTCCTCGGGTGGGATGCCCAATTTACCGGCACGCTCGATGATGTTACCAGCCACGGCCAGTCGTTTTTGAGGCGTATCCGGGATGCCGTCGTCGTCCATACACAAGCCGATGACGGCTGCGTTATGCTCTTTGACCAGCGGCAATACCGCCTTCAGCGATCGCTCCTCGCCGTTGACCGAGTTGACCAAAGCCTTGCCTTCGTAGAGCGAGAGCGCCGCTCCCAATGCCTCCGGGTCGGCCGTGTCGATGCACAGCGGCACGTCGGTCACCTCCAGCACGGTGCGCATCACTTGCTGGAGCAAAGCTAGCTCATCCGCACCGGGAACACCGGCGTTCACGTCCAGGACGGTTGCCCCGGCGGCGACCTGGCTGGTCGCGTCCTGGCGCACCATGTCGAAATTGCCTTCCTGCAAGGCGGCCAGCACCTTCTTGCGGCCGGTGGGATTGATGCGCTCGCCGATGATGACCGTCGGCCGGTCGCGGTTGATCTCGACAGTCTGCGTCGGGGACGAGACGACGGTGGTAAGATTGTCTGCCATGTTTCACCTCAGGGGATTTGGAATGTGAGGTGAGTTTAGAGCCAGATGTGCTCTTTGTCAAACATCCCAGCTAGTAACCCCATCCATCGGAGATGGCGGCGAGGACAATGAACCCGATGTAGAGGACGAAGCAAGCCAACATGGCCAGCAGGATGAATCCACCTCCCGCGAGGCCCAGCCAGGACCACAGCCGGGTACGCTCTTCGTCGACGGCCTGGCGGGCGCTGAGCACACCGATGGCACCCAAGATAACCGCGAGGAAAGGCAAGCAATAGTAGCCCATGTTGCAGGTCACGCACGAGAAGAGGATCAGGGCAGCGGTACCCAGGGAACCCAGCGATACAAGATCGTAGGTGTTGCCCCGAAAGGTGACCTGCGGCGCAGCGGGGAGCCTCGCCTCACCTTCATCTGGAGCGGGCAGAGCTTCCTCCGAACCCTCGTTGGATGCGCTTTCAAGCGGTTCTTCCGAAGTGATGTCACTCATTGATGGCCTCCTTATTCGTGAAACGTGAAACGTGATGCGTGATGCGTGAAACGTGAAACGTAAAACGTGATCCGTAATTCGTCAGCCCCATTGGGGAAACGTGAAACCTCTTACGCAATACGTAGTACGCATCACGTTTCACGTTTCACGCATCACGTGCGTCAAAATCCTTCCTGGTTCCCCCCCGGGGGCCACGACTCGTCCACCTCAGGAGTTATGTTACCATATTTTGCGACGGATGTCACCTTGGCGTAATTTATTGAAAGCGGACGATATTTGTGATACAATGGACATGGCACAGCTTTCTGCGACCCAGGCGGCTCGCGCAGCAAGATAATAGGTCACACTTCCAACAAGCGTATCGTTGACCTCCCTCTCCTGTCTGCAACAAGCGAGCCGCCCGGCCCACAGGGCGGCATTTTCGTTCGGACGAAGGACGAAGAGATTAGGACTAAGGATTTAATAACTTACCCATTAGCAGACTAGGGCAAACGCATTTATATTCTAACGTTCTGAAATCGGGCAATTGGTGCCAGAAGTGGGCGTCATTCCCCCATACTACCCTGTTGAGATACGAAAACACGGCCAAATGCAGCGTGTAGGCCAGACG
>DAOUMD010000087.1:0-16602 GCA_034412795.1 Anaerolineae bacterium | reverse complement strand
CTGTAGGATTGGGGCTGCAAACTCATTATACCAGGCTTATGTCTCGGGTGCTGTACTTTATGACTATCAATACGATACACTTCTTTGACTTTTAACCAACTTACCCACGAATTATTGGCAACATACGGTCTGCGCTAGGATACGCGCCAGGACCGGGCCGGCTACAGCCCATGCCTCATCACGGCTGGCGTATTTGGGTTGATCGGCGTGGGTTACAACAATTCTGGGACAAGGAAGTCGCTTTCCTCTCGCCATCATTGGGCCTCCTTTTACGGTGTGACTGAATCTCTACCGATATTGGACAACCCGTTCAGGGCGGATGATGTAGCCGCACAAACACGACATGCGCATCGTCCGCCCTTTGCGTCCGAAGGTACTGCCTGCGCCTGTGACTACTTGTAGCCGTGCGTGACCGACGATGTAGCGGTTGTGGAAGCGGGCAGCATGCGTGTAACCTGGTGTAGCTCCGGTTTGTCCTTCATCATCAGGAAGCTTTGAGCCACCCTGAGGCTTGTGTCAAGACTGGACAGTGGACGCGCCGCATCCAGCACGTCGATGACCACTGATAGTCTGGCCGTTTGCGCCCGGTAGCTGGTCAGGCTCTCGATCCACGCATTTGACAGCTCGCTGAGGGCGTTCGCGCTGCTGCGCGTTGCGCCGGTTTGGGTGGCAACCAGGTGGATCACGCTGTTTCGGTAGCTCTCATCGCCGTTGGTTTCCAGCATCAGATTGCGGATGTGGTCATCGTCAAGCTGGCCGGCCGCCTGCGCGATGTGCAGCGGGTCGCCCGACACCAGCGCTTCCAGGGCATTCTCCAGAAGCTGGCACTCTCGCATCAGGCTCTTTGACTTGGCCACCGTGCGCCGGATGAGGTTGACCAGCGTGGAGGCCAGCAGGTTGGCGTCCTGCAATTTGACGATGGCCTGGTCCCGGTTGCGCTCTATGTCGTCCAATCGCCGGCCCAAGTCGGCCAGTGTGTCGGACACCCTATCCGCCTCGGGTATGACTTCAGGCTGGTCGGTTCCAAAGTCGAATAGGCTCGGAAAGAGTTTGGCCACCAGCTTGATGCCAGCCAGGGCTGCCGCGCTGGCGACGACCAGGAGCAGGATAACGAAGGCGATATGGCTCACGTCGTTTAACACCAGCAACACTGCGTGAGCCCCGGATGACAGGTCAAGTGTTTCGACGACATTGAAGGCAACTGTGTTGACCAACCAGGCGATAACTAATAGAGCCAGCAGTACCTTCCAGTTGACCTTAAAAGCGTTCAGTTTTGACATGTTTACACCCCCACTAATGCAAGCCTTATGTAACAGCGGTTATACCGATACGGGATGACCACGCCGACCAGTCGGCGCCGGCCGATAGGGACGGCTCCGGCCACCACGCGGGTCAAGGTCATCTTGCATGCTCCTTCCCATTGCAATCCGTTGGGGAAGAACAGCGCGAGGAAAAGACTGATAAGCATCGCTACCCCTCCAATTCCGCAAACACGTCATCGTCCGCCACCAGCGCGTCGACGTCGATTACGTCGTCGTTGTCAGGGAGCATCCGGGCTGTTTCCCTGGCCTGGTGCAAAAGCATGCGGTTCTGCTCCGATTGCACGCGGGCCGTCATCTGCATAATGGCCAGGTTTTCACGCGCGTTATCTCTGAACCGCTCCTGCTCCCGGCGCTCCCTGGCTTCGACGCGGCGGTCGCCAATGGCTTGCACGACCAGCACGAAGACAGCGCCCAGGCCGGCCACGATCATAAAGATCGCCCCGCCCAAGACGACGTATGCTACCGCACTGTGTTCGTGTATCCCTCTGGCGAGGAAGAAGATCCCGGCGACCGCGGCCAAGATGCCCCACGTTATTGCGTTGGTCAGCACTTCGACGAACACCCTGAGAACGGTTCTGTTTTCCATACTCACCCCCTTTTGGTCTGCTCGATTAATCGCAGCAGCTCGGCCTTGACTTCCCGGGCGAAGTCGCGATTGGCATAATGTCCCGTCCGGGTCAGGCCTAACCACTCGCGCGCCTGCGCAATGCTGATCTGATTGGGTCCGTAGAATAGGTAGCGGGCCACGGGAACGGGTTTGGGCAGAATCGTAGGCCGGCCCGGCCCTCGTGTTTCGTCGTCTTCAAACTCGTCTAGATCGGGCAGGTCTTCATCTTCAAAGTCAGGGGCTGCCAATTCAGCTCGTGGCAGGTTGTCATAGTCGGCTCTGGTGGCCATGGCCACGAGCAGGCGCTCCTGCCGATTGCCAGCCACGTGCATAAAGTCTCCCTGACCGGTCAGCTTGTGACACTCCAATCCCTTGTGTCCGGTGAGATATGCCGATATGCGCCCATCGCTCACCAGGCCCACCCAGCGGTTGACGACTTTGGGCAGTAGATCGGGTAGTGTTTTTTCGTTCGGATCCGGCGTGGCCAGCACCAGGTTGATATTGAATTTACGTCCGTCGCCGCCGATTGCCTGGGCCACAGCCAGTCGCTCCTGCTTGGCCAGGGCGTCCTCTGTTTCATCGATGACAACTACCAATCGCTTGCCGTTGCGTTCGTTGGCCCGCTTGCGACGCAGCAGTTCGGCTTTGGCATAGGTCAACACCCAGTTGATTTCTTCCGCTGTCCGGGCTATGGGCACACCCCCGAGGTGGACGGAGTTGCGAAAGCTATCGATGTAGTCGCCGTCCGGATCTACGATCACAGCTTGCAATTCATAAGGTGAATAGGCGGTAAACAGGCCGCACAACAGACTCTTTACAGCCTCACTCTTGCCACTGCCGGTGGTGCCGAAGAAGCCAGAGTGAGGCAGGTCGAAGGTGAAGTCAATCTGCCGGCGTCCCTCGCTGAGGCCCACGCCAACCCTACCGGGCCCCGTTTCCAGATCGGCCCGCGTGTATTTCTGCCAGTAGCCTTGTTGTAGCTGGAATTGGTATGTGATAAGGCCGGGTTGATCGGGCTGCCGCGATGCAATCACCGCTGTCGTGTTGGTGGCCAGGGCCAGGGGCTCGACCAGCTTGAGGGCCTTGTCCAATTGCAGTGGGTTGGCCAGCCGGATCCCAAGAGAAAGATGCCGCGCGCCTCGATTGGCCTTGATCACTCGTCCGCGCAACTCCTCTTTGGCGTATAGTACGCCAGCCACCCTTGTATAGAACCTGACCCTTGCAACTAATTCCATAACTCACCCCCGTTACGCTCCGAAAAATACTTGCAAAGGATATTTGACAAGGGTTGTTGGCAAGCTAAACCTAATAAATTCTGTGGATTGTCGAGAATTCTTTGGCCTTGCCAAAAATGATTTTTTGACAAGGTCAACGCAGCAATTTAAGTACTCCATTGGCCGTCTTATCAGCTCCCCTCGCAAAGCTCCACTTGCCACGCGGGACTCCGGAACGTCGGGAAAGGATCGCCCCAGCCTTCTGCCGTATCCTCTCAGCATAGCGCCGGATCGCATTCAGCTTGCGCTTGAGCTTCTTAACCTCGATCTCCAGCTTCATAACCTGCTCGACAAGCATCTTATTCTCAGCTTCCAGTGCTGCGCATCTGTCACACACAATCGGCCTCAGCCATCCTCCCGAAGCACATCTCTCAGAGACGCGCCTAACCTATTGAGTACTCTTTCGAGCTTTCTGGCACGCTGCCAGGCGCTGTGCCATGCCACGCCAAACAACAGCGATGCAACCGCGAAACCGAGGGCAAAGGCTGCCAAGATGTCATCCATAGGCTCACCTCACAGTCCAAGGTTATCTAACGCCGCCGCGACGTCAGGTGGTTCGTCATTTGCCGCAACAGTATTGCCACTGGTGTCTGCTGCAAAGTCAGATCGTTTAAGATCCATAATCGCCTCATAGACGTCATTCAAAGTGATGCCACTATGCCCCAAATGAGCGCGTAGCGCATCACGGATCGCTTCTGAGCGTCCCCGCTTGGGTAGGCTATCCAGCCAGCGCACCAGATCACGATCCTGCTCGCTGTCCAGTGTGAAAGAAACGGTTAGCTTGGCCACAGGTACCTCCAGTATTGCCGGGCAATTATTGCCCGGTAATACTATCCGCCCAACCGTTGGGCAAAGCGCCAGTAGCCCAGGGCGTTGGCAAAGACGGGATCGCTCACCACACGCGCGTGCCGAAAATGTCCCTTGATATAGGGTCCGAGCAGCAGCGCCCCACCGCCGCTGACCAAAATCGCGTCGAGACCAGCCCCGCTGTTCCATATTTGTGTCGCCTGGCCGACAACCTGGTCGGCCATCGGCTCCAGGGCAAGATCCACTATCGGTCCCAGGTCCACGGGCTCGCCGTAGTACTTCACCTGTCGGGCGATTATGGCGTCGATAACTTGATGGTCTCGCAGTTCCAGGTCAGGGCAGTGTTTGGCCAGATAGCTCCGTATCATCCTCACTACGTCCCAGGCTCCCACATTCACGCTCGCCGTCTCCCTGGCGATTTCTGCCAATCGGCTCACGCTCAGCAGGTTAGTGGTCTTGCCACCCACATCTACCACACCCACGGCACCGGTTGCCAGGCTATTGTCGACGGTGCGTCCCCTATCATCGAGGGCCTCCACTAATAGTGCACCAAATGGCTGGGGGATTACTCGGCAATCAACGACCCGGAATAGTTGGGAGCGTCGACCTTCTCGAGTCACCCGATGCTCGCCCAGGAACCGGTCGCGCAAGGCCACCTTGTCAGAGTAGAACGCCACCGGCAGCCCGGTGACTACCACCAGGTCAACTGCCGTTGCTGCTGTCAGTTCAGTGAAGGCAGCCAACACCAGACGATGATATTCGTCGCTCTCGATCCAGGCCCGGTCCTCGCGCCGATTGACGAAGCGACTCTGTTCCACTGCTCCCTGCCCCACCAGCCATGTGGTCCCGTCCGCTTGGGTGAGCAGGATATCGCCGGTCGCGTGCCCGTTTAGCGAAAAGTGCGCCCGGTCGGACGTTCCCACCACTGAGGGGAAGCTGATCCGCCGATCACCGGCCACAGCCTTGACTCCACTGTATCCGATGTCTAAACCTGTGTTCATTAGGCTCTGTCTCCTTTCTGTCCAAAACAAAACGGCCTGCTGAGTCACGCTGACGACTCAGCAGGCCGTTCGTTTTGACCTATAGTCGAAATTTATGTACAATCGAACTTAGCCGCCGCTGGGGCTCCCAAAGTCGTCAGCGGTTGGTTAGGGCCATGCTTGGTGTCTCCAGCACCGACATGGCCCGTCGCGTTCTAGTGAACGCGGTCACTCACTTGATGTTTCTTCTCCCCGTTTTTCAGCTTGGTCGGGTAGGTCGATCTCGTCAACTACCCAGCCCTCTAGTAGGCTGCGCACGATCTCGGAAACGGGTCGGCCCAGTTCGGCGGCCTTGACTCTGACCGCTTTATGCAACGCCTCGGTGGTCTTGACCGTGATGCGTCGTTCCCGCTCCATTACACCTCCGACGGTGTATCGGTGTAAGTCCTTACACCAATATAATACACCATATTGCTGAAAAAGTCAAGAGGCAATTCAGCTTTCGGCGTTTAGTAGCGAAATCTCCGGTCGTCAAAGTGTTCTCGGTCAGCCACATCGCCCAGGCCGACCGGGCGGCACTGCCACCGTCAGCTTCAATCAACCAAAGGAGTAAACCAAACTTGAGAGGTGCGGCGGCATAAAACTTGATGATGGTGGTGCCAGCCCTCCTTTTCAGGTCTGAAACCGAGCGGGGGTCGGGATGGAGTCTGGGAATGGTATTCTAGAGCTGCCCTTAGTGGACAGCTTGAAATCCCAAGTCGACGCCGACCGTCCCGTCCACCGTATCTGTCGTCGGAGTTTCCCTAACGTCATCCCTGCGAATGGACCACCTTGGCCGAAAACCACTGGACCTATGACGGGCGAAAATTGACATCCGTAACGTACACCTTGACCATGACAGATCTCTTTGGGAGGATACCCTCGGTTCACTTTTTCTTAGTGATTTATCTATCTGTCATGGCCGGCCACACGGGGAGGTGGAAACCGAATGGCTTTGATCTAGAGGGTGGTTTGAGATTTGTGTCTACTTCCCAATGTGGGGCTTCGTGCACGGACAAGAAGAGAGGAGGGTAACGTTATCGTCGCGTTCCTCCTCTGGGTATGTTTGAGCTGCAGAGAACTCAAGTGGGGTTTTGCCATAGCCCCCATGTTGCGGAGATCAACAGAAGCGGGAGCGTAACACACTGGGGGACATAGCGGGGAGTGGAGAAGGAGGATTTGTTTCGTAAAAAGGGTCAACTAATTGAGAGTGTGGATGAAATGTGGTATACTTAATGTGAAAAATTGGCTGTGACCTAAAGAGCTTACTCGACCATACAGCACGCCTGTCTCCAAGGTATGAATGTAGCCCGATCTCTTGGAAGCGTTTCGTTCGTTTAAAGAGTATATTGACGCTTGTCAGCTGAATAGTAACCTATGGTGCTAGTGATTTGTCGCGAAATCATTCAATAATCACCAATATACTGGTTATTCTTGCAGTGATTACGGCATAATCCGTTTGGTTTACCGTCAACCTGCCCGTTTCTGACGCAAATTGCTGTTTTGGGGTCATCTTTAACACTATATTGGTTGGTAAACTAGTACCTCATCAACCTGATTTTGATAAGTAAATTGGCCCTTGATAGCCCTGTTGAGCATATCAAAATCACCATGAAGAGGTACTAGCACCAAAGGTTAGTATATGATCCTTCAGCTCCACAATTCCGTGTCTCCCGAACCGTGGCTTGGTTATACAAGTCCGCCAATGAAAACTCTGCGTAGTGTAGAGTTTTAGAGAATCGAACGAAATGTATTTAGCTGCACGTGATTCAGTCGTCAGACTTGTTTTTAATTGTAGAAAGGCCTATTGACCATGATCGAAGCCTTCAGCATTCCAGTTCTAATCAAAGCAGTGGACTTTCTTTTTGAAGAAGCCACTAAAATCTTACAAGAACGTAGAGACCGTCGTAAAGGCCAGCAAGAAGTAGAAAAAGCTGAGATTGCCACTCAACGCTCTGTGGATGAACCACAAGCCATAGTAGCTATTCAGTCTAAAGATGTGGCCCTCAGTCAGATGATAGACAAGGCTCTGTGGGCCGACAAGGAAGCGGAAGTCACCCACCTTTTGTGCCTGTTGGAGGTCCACACCCGAAACTATTACATCACCAGAGAGCAATACGCCAAATGGGGGAGCGCACTAGTTCCTCCCGTTATTGTTCACAACCTTAACGAAGCGGAAGACGAAGTAGCTCACACAACACGAAAGTTACAAGATGTTCTGAGCTCAGTCTACGGCAAAAAGGTTGTCATACCAGAAATGGAACAAGCTTAGGACCTGAAACTAGGCAACTGCGACTACAACATTCCATCTGGGCGCGCTTCCTATGGGATAAGAGCTCCTAAGAATATGTTGTAAGATTGCAGGTTTTCTGCAACTCGAATGCAACTTTTTTGCAACCTCAGTATGGTATATTGGCTGTGGTAAACTTGAGTTGATACGCATAGAACACTAGGGAATTTTCATGCGGATGACACCTCCAAAGCTGGCGTAAGAATCGTCAGAATTGATTAGAGTTTATTTGCGCATCCTTCGCTGGAAATTCGCAGAATGACTGAGGAATTCAAGCCAGATTGTATGGAAAGCAGAGTCTAATGGTAGCACTTCTTCAACACCGAAAGTCCCTTGAAGTTCTGACTCTAAGTCGTGCCTTCTTCCTGGCTATAGGGGGGAAGCTGGCTCCGTCATTTTTGAGGTCGCCGTGCTCTTGCCCGCCTTTTCAAATTCCTACCGTTAAGGAATACACTAACGTAACGATTGCGCAATCAGACGGGAGATGTTTATGAGAGCATCAAAATTGGAACTTTTAGACTGAGCAGAAAGGCGGCCAAAGCTTAGATCCCCTGGCAACACAGTGTCAAAGGCCGTCGCTGTGAACAATTCCATCGTAGCTGGGGGTTTGTGGGCTAGCCAGACGAGAAATTGCCTCGGATTAGGCGATTTGTGTCTCGAAAAAAGTTTCAATTTCTGCATCTTGGTAAACATCTTGGCTCTGGTTGCGCAACAGCTACGCTAAGTGGGAATATATTCCCCTTGTTTTATGAACACCTCTATGGTATATTCAAAATGGTCATTTCGTATGAACCGCAATGCCTTCGCGCTAAGGAGTAGGCAGAGTAGTATACATCTCCAACCTTTCCCCTGCTTATTTCATTTGGCTTGACGGCATTTACACACGAGCATATGGCGTGTACTTGCCGGGAGGGTAGTACTATGAACGCATATAATCCTTTAACTCACGGATTTCGAAGCCAAGTTTCTGAACTGGATAGGTTTATTGAGCAATCCCTAAGAGACGGAAACATTCAGGATTTGGTTAGGTTGAACACGTATCTGCGGCGATACATCTCCCCCTTAGTGACCCGTGATTTGTTCCGCCAGAATCAACTTTCTATTCTACTCAAACGGCAAGAAACCACCGCGATCACTGCTGTGGTACTTGATATGCGAGGTTTTGTGCGTACTACTCAATCGAGTGAACGGACCAACGAGGGGTTAGACGCAGTTGCCCGTTTGTTACGACTTTTCTTCTCCCGTATCATCCGTATTGCCTTTGAACACTACGGTCTAGTTGGTGAATTCGCTGGTGACCGGGTTCTCATAATCTTTGGCTTTCCACCACCCTCAATTCTGGGAGACGTAAATACCGAAGTAGAAGATTTGGTTATCAGCGTGCAGATGGCACTAGGCACAGTTTTTGCGATCCAGGGCGTGATTGAGGGCATTAAATCAGATCAGAGCTTTGCTCCGAGTCTGCGACAGTTCGAAGTCGGCATTGGCATCTGTGCGGGCGGCCCAGCTTGGGTCGGTGACATCGGAAGCGATCACTATCTAGTTACTGAAGACTCGTGGCGTCAGGAATTGACATTCATTAGTTCAGTGGTCAACATTGCCGCACGTGCAGAAGAGATGACCAAGAATGAACGGTTGATGGGACGTGCTCCGGATAGAAAGATCATAGTCGATAAATCAGTTGTCGATCAGATCCGCGAACTCGCTAGCGACGATTATTACACCGCCGAAGATTTGGGTGAATGTCATGTCCGGGGTTTGGACGAGAAAGTGCACCTATTTCACTTAATCAGCGTTGAGCCTGAAATCTTATCGTCAGCGGAACAAATAGGAGAAGAAGATAGGCTTCTCGTTGACTGGATTTGTAGCCACATTGATGGTGCCATTGAGCGAGATACTATAAACAAAGTACATCGCTCTCTGACTGATGTGGGGCAAATTATAGCCTCCGACGTAGCCCCTGATGAAGAGGCTGTTTTTGGGCAGATTATGGCCCGAATTATCGCCTCATTCGAGGCTCAAAAGGCAACATTGTATCGCGTTGATCCGATTAGCGAGCAATTAGAGGTTATGAGTTCGGTGGGACCTGACTCGCTTGCAACTGGCATGCAGTTTCCCCTGGGTGAAGGTATTGCTGGTCGTGTTGGTGCTGAAGGGGAGGCATTAGTCAGCGCTGACGTCCATACTGATGATACGTGGGCTGGTCAAAAGAGTGGCTCTAAATTTGACCAGGCGATCCACTCAATGATGTGTACCCCCCTGATGGTCGGCGATGAGATAATTGGTGTGATTCAGGTAATGGATGACGAAGTTGGTAAGTTCAACGAGGCAGATTTTTCGGAGTTGAGCCTATTTGCAGAGTTGGCGACGATTGCTCTCAGAAACGCACAAATTTACGACCAAGAAAGGCGCGCAGCCGATGCACGTCTGATGATCACCGAAGCGTTCTCCCGCGCCCAGACACAGGACGAAGTACTTGATGCCGTGATGAAGGCTGTTGGAGACACATTAGATGCACGTAACGCGACCCTTTATTCACTAGACTCCGAAGCGGGACAATTGATTTTTGAAAAGATCATAGTAGACTCTGAGAACCCACCTGAGAATCCGCCCAGTTGGGGTACGCGTATTCCAGCAGATGTGGGTATCGTGGGTGATGTGATCACTCGTAAAACCACCGATCTCGTCCACGATGCTGAGAATGATGCCCGACATTATGGCAGGTATGGCTCCGACATTCGTTCGATAATCACTGTTCCGTTAATTGCAAGAGGTGAAGCGGTAGGGGCGATTCAGGTTCTCCATCAAGCACCCAACTTCTTCAACGACAAGGATCTAGAGATGCTCAATTGGCTTGCGGCCTCGGCCGCAGTAGCAGTCGACAATGCCGCACAACTTGACCAGGCACGCCGCAAACTTGTTGCCTCTAACACGGTTGCTGGCATGGCAAATATCGCGGCCAAATTGGCCCACAACCTAGGGAGCCAAATAAGTGGAATTGAGACAATTGCCAAGCGGATGTTAAGAACGGACGATGAAAAGACCCAGAATTGGATCGGTATGATTATCAGGGCGGCGCATGAGGCATTGGCCGAAGTAGAGAATTTCACGAGACCCATAAAGGAAGAGGTGAAACCAACGAATGTGGATGTTGATGCTACGCTCCGCGAGTTGGTTGTTGAAGTAAACGAATCACTAAAGGAAAGGCTAAGGTTGGAGGAAAGACCGGAGATTTCAATTGAGCACCAACCATTTGAGGGAGGACCGATATTGGTTTATGCCGTAAAAGATGAGATAAAGTACGTTTTCCGAAATCTGATTGACAATGGGATCCGGGCAGTTGAAGATAAGGGCGATCCACGAGGAAGGATTGCGCTGAAGACATCGCTCGAGAAGATAACGGGGGCCGAGTGGGTAGTAGTGAGCGTGGAGGATACAGGAGTAGGCATTCCACCGGAGAATCTAGAACGAATTTTTCGACAGTCCTTCACCACACGCTCCGAAGGCACTGTTGGCGGTTTTGGTCTGTTCTGGGTACAATTGAATGTTGAACGCATCGGGGGCAGAATCACAGTCGACACTGAGGTAGATGTCGGTACAACCTTTCACGTACGATTTCCATGCCTTATGAAAGCACCGCAGTAGAGTGGATACATTATGAGAGCTCGAGTCTTGGTTATTGATGATATGGAACTCTGGCGAAAAATCCTCGAAGCTGTTCTGGAGGAGGATTACATCGTTGACACTGCTGCTTCGTTGGAGGAAGCGCTGGATTTGCTGAGAAGCGCCGGACCCTACCAGGTGATTATAACAGATATCGCCTTATCCGGCGAGGAAACGAATACTGACGGCATAGAGATATTGAAAGCTGCCCATAGACTTTCACCAACCACTCAGACCATTGCCATTTCTAGCCGCGCGGCGGATGTCAATGAGGAAGAGTTCAAGAAAGATTATAACGCCTTGGTCTATTTGAAGCGAAATTATCTCTCTGACGATATGGACGGATTCATCGATTGGGTCGCAAGGGCAGTCACCCTCAGCCGCGAAGCTGAGAGAAAGAATAAGGCGGTTCCATGAGGTCTGTAAGCGTATTGGTTGTCGAGGATGACGAAATCTGGCAGCAGATCATTGAGGAAACGCTGCAAAGCCTTGATTGCCACGTAGACGTGGCCAGTAATTGCCAGGCAGCAATAAAAAAACTGGATGCACATCCCTATGATATGGTCACGCTAGACATGGCTCTCAGCCAGGAGGAAGAGAAGCTTACCGTTACGGCAAGTGGCGGCTGGCGATTGTTAGTCTATAAGTTAGCACGGTATTTTCCTGGCACCTTTATTTTTGTCATTAGCGCTAGCTTCAAAGACCAACTCGAACGAGTATTTGAATTGAACAAGGAATATGGTGTAAGAGGCTTCACCACCAAGATCCATTTTGATCCCAATATTCTAGAGGACTGGGTAAGGGAGGTGCAGGAATTCAAAGAAGCTGGTGGACGGCCTGACGTCACCACCCAGGAGTTGCTCAGTATTTACCGCAGTCGCCCTGATATCACCACTCAGAAGTTGCTCGATCTTTATGAACAGCAACTGGCGATTCAGAAGAAGAATAAAGCTCAATCTGAGCTCCAGAAAGCAAAACTTGGTCTGCTTGCACCGCCCATGTTCGATCATACCATCAGGCAGTGCGAAGAGGAAATCGAACGAATTGAAGCTGAGATTGCCGCGTTGTCACGCTAAGCACTCCCCGAAATTCTGTGCCTTCAATCATCACATTTTTAGTTGGCGGGCGAACTAGGTTGTGGTAAGTGAGGAGGTTACCCCGCCTACCGCCAACGTGTCACGCTGCCTTAATGTCGTCTGCAATGGAGTTTCTTCTTCCCCAATCACCACTGTGAGCCCAGTCACTATTCTCTTGCCTGGCCTCTTCTTGGCGAATTTGGCTCTAGCAAAGCCTAGTAGTCGCTCTCAAAGAGCTTATCCTCCTGCTCTGGGATGAATGCCTGGATGTCGCTCACGGACCGGCTCATCAGCTCATCAGAATAGTCGCCATGCCCCGGCGGGGCACCACGAAGGATGAAAATGAGTAGCAGCATAGGGTGCGCTTGGCTAATGGCCTGAATGTGGTACACTGCTGGCCAAAGGCTGGTCTGAGGTCGTCGTTTAACTGGTGCCGAGAGCCTGATGAGTAGTATTGACCAGGGTCTGGCGCAGTCGCGCTATGGCATTGCGATCTTGAGCCAACGCTTCTTCGCCAAAGAGTGGCCTATGAAGGAGTTAGATGGGCTGGTGGCCAGAGAAGACGGTAAGGACAAGGTCATCCTTCCGGTGTGGCACCAGATCTCAGAGGCAGAGGTAAAGTCCTTTTCCCCTACGCTTGCAGACAAGCTGGCCGTTTCTACAGCACAGGGTATGGAAAAGGTTGTCGCTGAAATCTTTCGAGCCATATCCTGGGTTGAGCCTCTAGAGCCCGACCTGATCCACATCCCCGCCGGCGAGTTCCTGATGGGCAGCGATCCCAAGAAGGACAAAGATGCATATGACGACGAGCAGCCCCAGCACCGCCTGCACCTGCCCGACTACTACATTGTCAAGACGCCGGTGACCAACGCCCAGTACCTGGCTTTTGTGCAGGCCACTGCCCGTACAACGCCGAAACACTGGAAGGGTGGGAAGCTACCGGGGGGGGAAGGAGGACCATCCAGTGGTGTATGTCACCTGGCGCGACGCCATCGCTTACTGCAACTGGCTGGCCGAGGTTACCGGCAAAGCCTACCGTCTACCCAGTGAGGCGGAGTGGGAAAAGGCGGCACGAGGGACCGATGGTCAGATCTATCCGTGGGGGAATGAGCCACCGGACAATAACCAGTGCAACTGCGCCTATAATGTGGAAGACACCACGCCGGTGGGCCAGTATTCGCCGGGGGGAGATAGCCCGTACGGGTGTGAGGATATGGCCGGCAACGTGTGGGAGTGGACACGGAGCGTATACAAAGATTATCCATTTGATCCCGAGGATGGTCGGGAAGATCCAGAGGCTTCAGGCCGCCGGGTGCTGCGCGGCGGCGCGTTCGGCGATGATGGCTCGGGCGTGCGCTGCGCGGCTCGCATCAGGAGCAGCCCGGTCAACCTCAACGGGGACTTCGGGTTTCGCCTGGTGGTGGTGTCCCCGTTATGACTCTGGACTCTGAAGAATCTGGACTCTGTCACTCTGACCCGCTGGCCGTGTGAGCCGAAGTCCACTAACCTAACGCGATGAAAGGAGCGCGTCCTGATAATTTCCCTGTTCGATCAGGTAGCCTGAGACTAGGCGGGGCTGGATAACCGGCCACGTCGGAGCGAGTCTGACAAAGCACCGAGATGGCTGTCCCTTGGAAGGGGATGGTCTGTTCCCAGTCAGGGGTGCAAGGCAAATCTGCGGGCCGCAACGAAAGTGAACGACCGATGAGGCATCGAGAAACAGAACCCGGCGGAAGGGACTGGGAGAGCCGGGAAAGAGAGGGCCGAGCCTGCGGTCAGGAGGCGAAGGCTGGAACCTCGGCGGGAAAGTGCAACAGGGACAAGGAACGCCGGGGCCTCTCCGGTGTAAAGGCGGTGGCACGCAGGGACAGGTTAGAGGGTAAACGGACGAGAGCCAGTCGTGTCCTTGATGTCGCACGAGGGAAGAGGGGCTATAAGGGGAACCCCGAAGTGTCACTCGGAGCGCGGCTGGCAGTCGGAGGAGGCCATAGTACTGGTGATGGCAAGGACAACAAAACCTGGCCGGAGGGAAGGGCCTCTACTTCAGGGAGTGTTCCTGGCGTAGGAGGAACTGCGTGATTGCCGAGAGGCTATATACACGATGAAAGACAAAGTTCGGGTACTACAAAGGGGACTATATCGGGCAGCCAAAGCCCGGAAGGAGCGACGTTTTGGCGTTTTACCGCAAACGTCGACGCGGGATGGGCGACTATCCGCGAGACCTGTATCGGGAGAGTGGATTACACCGATTACGGGGGACGATGCTTCGATATGGGACTGAAAGCTGAACGACGAAACCTGTCGGAGAGCCGTGTGAGGGAGAACCTCACGCACGGTTCGAAGTGGCAGGGGATGGAAACCGGGATAGGGCAAAGGTAATTGAGGCACTCCCAGAGGAAATGGGGAGTAAACAGGCTGCCCTGCCTAAGTCTTAGGCGCCATCCCCTGACCCTACTCTGGGGGTGGGGTCCGGGGAGGGGCGTGCCCCTCCCCGCTTAAAGCCGCGCGGAGCGCGGCCGCGCCCACAAACCTAACCCAAGAAAGCCCCTAACATGACCACACCACAACGCCTATCACCCCAAGACTTCGTCGACAAATGGCGCCACGCCACCCTCAAAGAACGCTCCGCCTGCCAGGAGCACTTCATCGACCTCTGCCGCCTCGTCGGCCACCCCACCCCCGCCGAAAAAGACCCCACCGGCCAATCCTTCACCTTCGAAGCCGGCGCGGCCAAGACTAGCGGCGGCCAGGGCTGGGCCGACGTCTGGAAAAAAGACCACTTCGCCTGGGAGTACAAAGGCAAACACGCCGACCTCGACAAAGCCTATCAGCAACTGCTCCAATACCGCGAGGCCCTGCAGAACCCGCCCCTCCTCGTCGTATCCGACATCGACACCATTCTCATACACACCAACTTCACCAACACCGTCAAGCGCGTCCACCCCATCACCCTCGACGATCTGCTGACCCAGGACGGGCAGCGTCGGCTGTACGCCCTCTTCTACGAGCCCAAAACCTTCGAGGCCCCTCAAACCCCAGAGCACGTCACCGAAGAAGCCGCCCGCGAATTCGCCCGTCTCGCCGAAGTCCTGCGCAAATGGGGCGAAGACTCCCAGACCATCGCCCACTTCCTCATCCGCCTCCTCTTCTGCCTCTTCGCCGAAGATATCGGTCTGCTGCCCAGGGGCCTATTCACCCGCCTCGCCGAAAACACCCGCCGCAACGCCCCCGCCTTCGCCGGGCAGTTGAAGATCCTCTTTGCCGCCATGTCCACCGGCGGCTGGTTCGGCTCCGACCACATCATCCACTTCGACGGCGGCCTCTTCGACGACGATACCGTCCTCGAACTAGACAGCGACGGCATCGAGATCCTGATCCAGGTCAGCCAACTCGACTGGTCCAGCATCGAACCCTCCATCTTGGGCACCCTCTTCGAGCGCAGCCTCGACCCCGACAAGCGTGCCCAGATCGGCGCCCACTACACCAGCAAAGAAGACATCCTCCTCATCGTCGAGCCCGTCCTCATGGCCCCCCTGCGCCGCCGTTGGGAGCAAGTGCAGACCCAGGCCCGCGACCTGGCCCAGCGCCGCGACGCCGCCACGAACCGGAGCCACCGTACCCGCCTGCGCAACGAGCTGGAGTCACTGCTGGCCACGTTCCACGACGAAATAGCCGGGGTTCAGGTTCTGGATCCCGCCTGTGGCAGCGCGAATTTCTTGTACATCGCCTTAAAGCAATTGCTCGACCTGCAAAAAGAGGTGGCCACCTTCGCCAGCGAGGTCGGCACCGCCCGGCTTATCCCCAGCGCCTCACCCGCCCAACTCCACGGCATCGAGATCAACGCCTACGCCCACGAGTAGCCCAGGCCACCGTCTGGATCGGCTATATCCAGTGGTTGCAAGAAAACGGCTACGGTTTCCCCAGTGAGCCGATCTTGAAGCCGATTGAGACCATCGTGGAGATGGATGCCATCTTGGTTTATGATGAGCAAGGTCAGCCCGTTGAGCCCGACTGGCCCGAGGCCGATGTAGTGATAGGGAACCCGCCATTTTTGGGTGATAGAAAGATGAGAGGAGAGCTGGGCGACAAGTACGTGGATGACTTGCGTGGCCTCTATGCAGGACGCCTCCCTGGTGGAAGCGATGTAGTGTGCTATTGGTTTGAGAAAGCACGAGCACTGACTGAAAGTAGGAGACTAAAACGATCCGGTCTACTAGCCACACAAGGCATACGTGGTGGTGCGAATCGAACAGTGTTGGACCGTATCAAGCAAAGCGGTGACATATTCTGGGCGCAGTCAGACCGTGATTGGATACTTGACGGCGCAACTGTACACGTTTCTATGATCGGTTTTGATGGAGGGGATGAAACCCAAAGGATACTTGATGGTCAGGTCGTTAGATGCATAAACCCGGATCTTAGGGACCTGGAAAAAATAAAACATCCCAAGCCTTCACTCTAATCAAGCGGGGCAAGGGGGAATAGTAACGAACCATTTCTCCAGTCCGGGCAAACGCTCGATCATATCTTCGTAGAACTTCATT
>DAOUMD010000086.1:0-48278 GCA_034412795.1 Anaerolineae bacterium | reverse complement strand
TTAACATAATGGTTTTGGGGCGATAGCCTACCTAATCCGAGCAGATTTCTCCCCCCTCTAACTCCCCCCGCTGGGGGGAGGATTTTCACTTCCCCCCCAGCGGGGGGGATTGAGGGGGGGAGAAATCGCGTCGGACAGCCAAGATTGTCGCAAATCGGCAAGATTCATCTGGAACCGCCCCATAATTCACCTTAAATCCATTTTCTGATAGAACACCTGTCCAATGTGACATTGTCAAAGTAGTTACGATAAAGACTTTGTACTTAAGTACCCAAGGGAGAAGGAGTAACAAATGGACTATCGACACACGATTGAAGATTCGAAAGGTGGCCTGGAGGCGTTAGCCTCAAAGATTCCTGGCTACCGTGGTTACAAGGAGAAGGAGGACCGGCGTGCTGCTGACGAGTTGCTGCGCGAACACCTGGTCGGTCAACTCAGCGAACAGCAGCGTAGATTGGCCGAGTTGCAGCGCGATTTGCTAGAGGGTGGCGGCCTGCTGCTCGTAGATGATCTGGAGCGGGCTGTCACCAAAGTGCAAAACCTGGCCGATAAGGTCCGGACCGCCAGCTATGGCTATGCCGGCCTCTTCGATGAAGTCAAGGTCAAAGAGGAAGAACTGGATGCCCTCTACGATTTTGACGAGAGCATGTTGAGCCACGTGTCAGCCGTTCAGGCCGCCATCGACGCTCTGGCGGCTGCTATGGATGCAGGTGGCGACGTGAAGGCGGCCATCAAAGATGTGGTATCAGCCGCCGAGGAGGCCAATGTCACCTGGCGGCAACGTGAAAGCGCCATCACCGACGCGGTTTAGGGCTAAGGATTTAATAACTTACTCACTAGCTGACTGAATCAGGCCGGTATTTCACTTGCATTTGAGGAAGTTATTAAATTTCCAATCCTTAGCGGATCGCTCATTCAAACGTTACGCTTGCACCTGTGGTGACAAGTGCAGGTGCAAGCACTACATAATACGCAATATGCAATACACAGTACGCAATACGCAGTACTAGAGGAGGTCACATAATGGCGAGAATAATCGACGTAGTAGAAGCACCCGATCAGCGACGTGATCAGATGGTTGTCCGTGTTCCCGGGGCTGGCTCAGGCGATTTTCGCCTCGGCTCGGCGGTTAACGTACGCGAATCCCAGGCGGCGGTCTTCTACCGGGACGGCAAAGCGATGGATGTTTTCCGCGCCGGGCGACACCACATTACCACCGCCAACCTTCCGTTGCTGTCAGGTATCCTGAAGTTGGGCACCGGCGGGCGAGATGTCTTCACTGCCGAGGTCTATTTTGTTAATCTGGTTGAATTCACTGAGTGGAAGTGGGGTACGCCCGAGCCCATCACGCTGCGTGATGCTGACTTCGGCATCGTGCGCCTGCGTGCCTTTGGCAACTATTCGGTGCAAATCACTGATCCACAACTCTTCGTGACCAAGGTCGTGGGCACCGGGGGGGGATATCGCACCAAGGAGATTCAGGACTTCCTGCGCGGTATGATCATCGCCCGCTTCACCGACATCTTGGGCGAAGCCAAGATCCCGGCCCTGGACCTGCCAGCGCTACAGGATGAAATCGGCGCGGCGGTGCGGGCCAAGATGGGTGATGAGTTTGACGCCTTCGGCTTGGCTCTCAAAACCTTCTTCCTACAGAACATCAGCATGCCCGAAGAGGTCCAAAAGGCCATCGATCAGCGTGCTTCTATGGGCGCTATCGGCGACATGCAGAAATTCACGCAATACCAGGCGGCCCAGGCCCTGCGCGACGCGGCACAGCAAGAGGGGAGTGGGTTGACCGGCGCTGGCGTTGGGCTGGGTGCCGGCGCTGGCCTGGGGGCGGTCATGGGCCAGGCAATGGGCCAGGCCATGCAAGGCGGGGGGCAAGCTGGGGGGCAGAGCGAAACACCAGCGACTGCGCCCGACATTATGACCCTCTCCGAGGCGGCGGCCTATATGCGGGTTGGCGAAGAGGACGTGCTGGAAGTTATCAAGTCGGGTGAACTCAAGGCCAAGAAGATCGGCAGCAGCTATCGCGTCAGCAAACAGGCCATAGACGAGTTTCTGTCAGGCTAGTACACTGCTGCGTAGCTATCGGTTTATTTACGCCTCAGCCCACCGCTCGTGAGGGCCCTCGGCTCATGAGGGATGACAATCCCGGGCCTTTTCTCATGGAGAAGCCTGTTAGAGAACTCCAGACTGTCGTCCGTCGGGAGCGGCTGGGCAGCTACTTTTACTGTTTGTAATTAGACAATGACTCGCATCGACGCTCGTGCGGACGACGAACTAAGGCCGGTGCATTTTGTCACCGACTATATTGCTTACCCTGAAGGCTCGGTGCTCATTGAGACTGGGGGCACGCGGGTTCTCTGCAATGTGTCCATCGAGGAGAAGGTGCCTGCCTGGCGCCAGGAGTCGGGGAGTGGCTGGCTGACGGCTGAATATGCAATGCTCCCCCGTGCTACCCACACCCGTACCCCTCGGTCGGCGGGGGCCGGGGGAGCGCGCTCGCAGGAGGTTCGACGTCTTATCGGACGTGCCTTGCGTGCTGGTGTGGATCTAAATTTCCTGGGCTTGCGTACGCTCACCGTGGATTGCGACGTGCTCCAGGCCGACGGCGGCACACGAACAGCGGCCATCACCGGCGGCTACGTCGCGGTCGCGTTGGCCTTATGGCGACTGATAGAGGCTGGTGACCTCTCTCACGATGCATTGGTGACTCCAGTTGCCGCGGTCAGCGTAGGCTTGGTCGAAGGTCGTCCGTTACTTGACCTGTGTTATGCCGAGGACGCCTCTGCCGACGCCGACTTGAACGTGGCAATGACGGGCGACGGTCGATTTGTCGAGGTGCAGGGCACAGCCGAAGGAGTTCCATTTGACCGCCCGACGCTGGATCAACTGCTTGACTTGGCTGTCTGCGGTATCGAGCAAATGCTCCAATACCAACGTGAAGCGTTGGCCGAGGCTGGAGTCTTCCGGTGAGCGACCCATTAAAACGGTTAAGGGAACTCGACGCAGAATCGGAGCCTGGCATCTCCCCTGCGACAGAGACGCAGGGCACCGAACTTCCATCCAAGATGTCACTCACCCAGATGCTCATCTTGGCCAGCCTGGTGGTGGCCGTATTCTGCGTGCTTGGTGCGTTGATCGTCTCAGTAATTGTCAACCGTGACCGGTTGTTGGGCACGGAGCCTTCTGAGCAAAGTATCGTTCAGAGCACACCTGAGGTCACTTCGATTCCTAGCGCCACCCCGACGGTTACCCCATCTCCCACCGCCACCAGCGTACCCAGTCCGCCAACTTCTACGCCTACCCTGGTTGTCCCACCCGACGTCATCAATCGCGACAAGATTAACTATATAACTGATTATGTGGTTAACATTCGGGGCCTCGAGCCGTTGCAAGAGGTCCCATCTCAATTTCTCAGCCGGGCCGAGTTGCGCCAATATCTGGAAACAGAGTACACAGAGGAGCGTATCTCATCCGCTTTGGACCGAGACCGGGAACTATACATAGCCATGGACTTGCTGGACCCGACCGCTGACTTTGAGGCAGTTACTCTTGACTCGGCGGCGCAGAACATCGCTGGCTTTTACACACCCCAGAAGCAAGTGTTGTATCTGATAGCCGAATCGGTCAACATGTTCGCCAGCGAAGAAATAGTTTACGCCCACGAATATACCCACGCTCTGCAAGACCAACACTTTGGGCTGGCTCGCTATTTGGGGGAGAACTTGAATGCCGACCAGGCCATCGCTGCTCGTGCATTGATCGAAGGGGATGCAACACTGGTAATGGGCGCCTACCAGTTTACTGAAATCACCGACAGCGAGCTTCAATACATGGCCTATCAGGCTTCTTTTGTCGAGCGTGAGGTGATCGAATCCGTTTCGCCTTCGCTGGGCGTGCTCACGTTTTTTCCCTATCTGGAGGGATCGTACTTCGTCTACAATCTTTGGGTCGAGGCTGGCTTCCGCTGGGACCGGGTGAACGCTGCTTACGATGCTCCCCCTGTTTCCAGCGAACAAGTGTTGCATCCCGAGAAGTACTTCGCCCGTGACGAGCCGCAAGTGGTAACCCTACCCGACTTGGGTCCAGTTCTGGGCGAAGGCTGGCAGGAAGTTGACCGCGATGTGCTCGGCGAAATCGGTCTGCTGGCCTGGTTGCTGGATCACTTAGATTATCAGGCCGCCGCCGAAGGGGCTGCTGGCTGGGACGGCGACGAGTATACTCTCTGGTTGGATGGACAAGGCGCACATGTGCTGGTGGTACGGACTGTTTGGGACGCGCCGGGCGAAGCCGCCCAGTTCTTTGAGACTTTCACTGATTATCTTACCCGCCGGTCTTTTGGGGTGCCCGAGTTGACCCTTAACGAGCCAGGACGCCACATATGGGAGTACGAAGGGCGGGCCGTTTACCTTGCCCGTGCCGACGGTCAAGTGTTGATTATTCTCACACCTGACCGGGCTGTGCTTGATCGAGTGCGGAGTCTTTTTCCTGAATTCTAGCAAATCCCTGATTTGCTGTGAACTGTTTTGACGCGGCACGAGGATTGGGCTATAGTAGGCCATCCGAACACTCTGTAGGAGATCTAGATGTTGTCAAACGACGCCCCCGAGATTCTCATCACGGAAGAGCAGATTCGCCAACGCACCCGCGAATTGGCCGAAGAGATCTCGCGCGCTTATGAGGGCCAGGATTTGCACCTGATTTGTGTCTTAAAAGGAGGAGTAGTCTTCTTGGTAGACCTGATGAAGGAATTGACTGTCCCTCACTCGGTGGATTTTATGGCTACCTCCAGCTATGGTGCCGAGACCGAGAGCAGTGGGGTGGTTCGTATTTTGAAGGACCTGGACAATCCCATTGCGGGCCGAAATGTGCTCATCGTCGAAGACATCATTGACAGTGGAAACACACTTAACTATCTGACCCGTATTTTGCGCGAGCGGGAACCGTCCAGCCTGCGTGTGTGTACCTTGCTCAACAAACAGGATCGTCGTGAGGTAGACGTTCCGATTGACTACGTTGGGTTCAACATTCCCAACAAATTTGTCTACGGCTATGGTCTGGACCTTGACCAACTCTACCGCAATCTTCCTTTCGTAGCTGTGTTCAAGCCAAAGTAGAACCAGCAGTGACATACATACTGTGTCGGGTCTATTCTTTCGGGCAAGGCTCAATCGTTGCGTGTGCTTTCAGGAGTTTACGGGGATTTGTTCTCTTGATGGCTCTCAGGACTATTTGACTATTGTGCTTGTTGTCAGAAGGCGTGCTGTTCTGGTATAATGTGAGAGTGAAGAGTCTCCTCTTGCGGCTAGCTCTTAAACAAAAATACGATATGGTTTATTTTATATGACCTCTGAGAACCAATCCCAGCCCCCAAATTCCAAAGGATCGGGTGTAAGACGGGGAGGACATGCCCCTCGCACCCTCAGCCAGGTACTCAAAGAGGCCGACCAGATGGTCGTGCAGGGCGAGCTTGACGAGTACCTGCCCATCCCAACTGGCTTTGATCAGATTGATCGTATCATCGGCGGTGGTCTGCGCAGGACTGAATTGGTGTTGCTGGGAGGCCCCCAGGGCATCGGAAAAACGATTACTGCCCTCCAGATGGCGCGCAACCTGGCACTCAACGAGGCCACCTATTCCTTCTATATCTCATATGAGCATAGTGAGGTTCATCTGCTGAATCGTCTCTTATGCTTGGAGAGCGTTAACGGTGGTCTGGTTGATAGGGGCACTACTGGCCTGAGACTCAAGGATCTGCACAACATCGTCGTTTCCCAGCGCGCGCGGGAGTGGGTTCGGCATGATGGCAACGTCGGGCTTTACCAGATTTTGGCGCAGCATCCCAAAACCACCAAACCCCTGGAGTCGATTAATCGCTACGCGGACCGCTTGATCTTGATGAAAGCAAGCCCGGCCGTTACTACTCTCAATTCCATCCGGGATATGGTGCGCCAGATGGTCGAGGTTACCGATGGCAAGGTTGCTCTTTTCATTGACTACCTGCAAAAGGTTGCCATTCACCCTGAGAGAGCGACCGACGAGGGGGAGAAGGTCACCATCGTCGTTGAAGGACTCAAGGATCTCGCAATGACACACAATATCCCGGTGATGGCCATTGTCGCTGCTGACCGGGAAGGCTTGAAGAGCAAGAGATTGCATCTCTATCACCTGCGCGGCAGTTCGGCGCTGGATTATGAGTGCGACATAGCTATCATAATGAACAACAAGTTTCACATCTTGTCTAAGGATCACGTGGCCTTCAATCCGTATAAGAGCGAGAGCTTCCGTGACTGGGTGGTCTTCACCATTGAGAAGAACCGCGCCGGTCGGGCTATGATAGATGTGGAGTTCCAGCTCAAGGCTCAGAATTTCTGCTTCGTCCCCAAGGGGAATTTGGTGGAGCAGAAGCTCATTGACGAAAAGATCATCGTCGAGTAATTCTTTAGGCGCTGCCTCTTTCTTGGCCGGAGTTATACCTGACTCGAATTGTACTCCGGCCTGACGACACTCTGTTGCCTTTCCCACTGTTCCCCAGTTTTTGAGTAAACAGGAAAATAGTACCGGACACAACTCGCCTGATTTGATGTATAATTAGATCAGGCGATGTTTCCTTTTTGGGGCCGTGGGAGGAATAGAAGGGGGAATGATGTTGGCAAGCAGGCGAAGATCTATCAGGCTGTATGTACCGGCGCTGGCGATTATTCTGGTATTGCCCTATCTGGCCTTACTCAGTGTGCAATCCTCCACTGCGAAGATGATGTCGGCAGTGATGACATTTGAGGCCACCCAGTCTGCTAGTACAAAGCACCTGACAGTCGCCAGTGATGTGCTGGGGGAACGTTTTTCCTCTTATCTGCCCAATGATGCGCAGCCTACTGTTACTGTGAAGGGCGACCGGCTGGCTATTTCCTTACCGTCCGATGCCGAACCCTCCATCGTCGTGGCCGAAGCGAGTCGGGTCGGTCGGGTGGAGTTAGTGGATGGCGGTACCGAGTTCCTGCCCCTCAATAGAATGGTGGAAACTGGCCCGCGCGCCATCCCTGGACAAAATGTGTATGAGGCGGTGTTGACCAGCGCAGACTTCGAGGTCGCCGAAGCCAAGCTGAAAGACGGAGGTCGTCCTGCCATTGACTTCGTCCTTTCGCCGGCTGGCGATGCCCGGCTGTCGGCTCACACTGCTGAACTGCGTGGCTACTATTTGTGTCTGGTCGTTGACAACCGCGTAGTGAACTGTCCCATTCTGCGTACGCCCTTGACAGACCGCCGTGGCACAATCGAGCTGAATGGCGACGCTACCTTCGACGATGCCCGAACCCTGGCCATGCTGATTCGCTCCGGTCCGCTACCGGTGCAGCTCCAGCTCACGAGTGATTGATGATCTGTCGAAAGACGCTGCGGCATATTGTGCCACGGCACATCGTGCCACGGCACATCGTGCCGCAGCATATTGTGCCGCAGCATCTTTTCAGACAGGTCCGAGGCGCTACGGGTGCGCGTCCCTTCGTCTGCCTATCGCAGGACGACCTCCGTCCATGCTTCGATCCAGGCCTCACGGTTGCTCTCGATGGCTTCGGGGGAGACGTATGCTGGACTCTCTGGGATCGTGGCATACTGGACAAATACGTCAGGTAAAGCGGCTGTCTCGTTGGCAGGGAAGACAAACATCTGCAGTGGAATGTCTTCTTGGAAGCGTTTACTCAACATAAAGTCAATCAGCTTCTCTGCCAAGGCTCGCTCCTCTGTTCCTTTCAGAATACCAATGAACTCAATTTGGCGGAAGCATGCGCCATCCGCCAGCACGACGTCGGTGGGTGCCTCCTCCAGCGGTTCTTCAGCAAAGTAAACCTCGACCGGCGGGCTGCTGGCATAGCTGGCCACAATAGGCCGGTCACCGTCGGAGGCGGCGCTGAATTGACCCCAATAGGCCTCCTCCCAGCCATCCACCACCAGCACATCATTGTCTCGCAGCGCCTGCCAGTAGTCCAGGTAGCCCTCTTCACCGAAATGGCCGACAGTCGCTAGCAAAAAGGCTAATCCTGGCGACGACGTGGCCGGGTTTTCGACGACAGTCAGCCCTTTGTAAGTTGGGTCCTTGAGCGCATTCAGGTCTGCTGGCGGATCGATGCCACGCTCGGCGAACCAGGCCTTGTCGTAGTTCATACAAACGTCACCATAGTCCACCGGCAGCAGACGGTTTTGCGCATCGAGCTCTAGTTGGTCAGGTACCTTGTCTAGCAAAGGCGAGGCATAGGGCTCGAAGATATCGGCGTTCAGCGCGCGGCTCATAAACGTGTTGTCCACACCAAAAAAGACGTCGGCCAGTGGATTGTTCTTGCTAAGTATAGCCTGATTGAGGGCCGAGCCTGCGTCACCCGATGGCAGATACTCGACCTTCGCGTTGTTTGCTGCCTCAAACTCGGCGATGACCTCTTCACTGATGTTGAAGCTATCGTGTGACATTAAGGTGATCACCGCCATTTCTGAGGCTGTCTCGGTCGCTGCCGCGGGAGCCTCAGCAGGTGCCGCTGGCGTAGCTACGCAGGCAGCCGAGATCAACAGAACGATGCTTAGATAGATGGGTAAATGTTTCATTGAATTTCTTCCTTTCTATCAATTGATTGGTGAACGACCAATACTAATCCATCTTCCACCTTCAAACGCGCCGTTGGTCCCATCAGTGTGTTACTGATGGTCAGAGTGGAACCGAAGCGTAGGGTGGCACCACTTAGTGGCCACTCTACTCCTTCCAAGGTAACACCGGTAACCAGCGAGGTGAGAGGCACGAGCGACAGCAAGTCACCACACATACCCTTTATCGTCGTCTCCTGACCTCCTCGAATGGGCCAGGCGCTTTGGTTCCCTTCGGTCACTCGCACCCACGCGGGTGCCCACTCGGATCGGGCCAACATCAGCAAGTTGGCCAACGACTGGTCCAGTCGCCCCCCCAGCATGGCCAGAATCTCTATATCGTCTGCTCCCTCGGCTATGGCTAATTTTAATGCCAGTTCCAGATCGGTCTCGTCTTTGCGGGGTGAATGTACCTCGAACCGGACGCCAACTGCTTCCAGTTCGGTGCGCAAACCTTGATCCAGGGAATCCATATCACCCACGACGACATCGGGTGTAAGTCCCATAACGCGAGCGTGGTGAGTTCCACCGTCGGCACAAATGATATAGTCACCAGGGCGGATGCGCCGTCGCGCCTCAGCCGGATCGGACAAGTGCCCGTTGGCAATGATAACAACACGGGAAGGAACATTTGCCATCACCGCGACCTCCAAATCTGTTTACATAGTGTCTTACGGCTTAGCTAAAAAAAGAGCCACCCGACCGCCGGGTGGCTCTCTACGACTCAACTGTTTTCCCTCCGTCGGCATTACCCGTATCAGGTTCGGACGGTCGGCTCCACAGCCATAGGCAAGGAACCCTCTCAGCCTGGTTTTTCCAAGCTCCCGCATCCTATTTGATTCTTAAAACTTAAACGGACAGTTGCTTTGCGGACAAATATGTCCTATAGCTTACTTCAGAAAAAGTATATCAGAATTGCCAAATCTTGTCAAGCGTTTACTCAATAGGCTCCCTGGGAATCCGGTAGACGCACGCCGATGCGCCGTTTGAGATACAGGCAACTTCCTCGACCTTGAAGTTCTTGCCTGTGGCCCAGAGCATTGCCTCCTGCAAAACTCCAACAGTGACGAAACAGGCTGGCTGGTCATGCTTAGGTCGCCATTTGCAAGGGCATATTTCATTGACATAATAATATGCGTCTGGTTCCTCACGCAGATGTGCCTTCAAGTTCACATCCTTGTTGGCCGCGTTGGTGATGTTGTCCAGTACCAATTTCATACGCGAACCCGTGGGCAACGCCTTAAGCGCCAGTCCGGCCAGTCCCAAGATAGCTGGCTGTTCTTGAAGCGTATATCTAAAAGTGGCCCGACCAATTCGGATCAGCATGGCTCGTGCACCTCGTGGCCCGTAGAAATCCTCTACTGCTTGCTGTGCCATACCGTAATCGGCGAAGCTGGACTCCATCCCGGTGTCGTTAGGCGGGTAATTGTTGATAAAATGACCCAACCCCCCTGCGTTCAGAACAGCCTTGGCCCCGTTTTCGCCCATCACCTCTTCGATAGCCACAAGCAGTACACGCAGATTTGCGTTGGGCATCTTTCGGTCTTCTGGCATCGACTCTCCTCCTCTATGAATTGTTGCTGGCGTGAACAAACTTTTGAAGTAGCTACTCAGCCCACCACTCGCGGGGGACATCCCACACCGTGACGCTCCCAGCGTCGCCCTGTTTGCTGGGCTGGTGCGCGCTGACCGCAGGGCATATCTGCGCCTACCCTACACGTTGCCCTGGCGCGCAACAAGTGCCAGGGAGTTCAGTTCAGTGCAGATGTGACAATCCCTGGCTTAATCGTACGGAGAAGCCCGTCAAAGACGTCTGGGCTGTCGTCCGTCGGGAGCGGCTGAGAACGTTACCCTTTTTGGATACAAAGGACAGTAAATGGGAGATTGATTACGTCTAAGTTATGGAAGCGCCTGGTACCTGACTGTGGGAACCCCTTAGGCTTCCTGTCGCCTTCAGGTGATGCGTTGCACCGCTGATCAGGACTATGCTCTAATAACCCAGTTTTAACATGTCCTCGATTATACCACAAAACGGAGATGTTGCGAATTAATGGATAAGTGTATATTAGAATCGGGGACTGTCCAAACCTTTTCTCAGGAAATGGGTCGCATCGCGGCCAGGAGGCGATGGGTTTTGGTATGATTTTGTAGTGTTTTGACGTAGGAGGATCGTGCAGTGCGTGGGGAATTACACTGAGTGACAAGAGGTCAACTTCATCGAGTGCGGCGTTTCCATTCCTCCTTCAGCGCCAGGTTACTGAGGTCGTCTATCTCGAAGAAGTCCTTGAGAAGGCGATTGAATTTGTTGGCTTCTTCTAACATCGGAAAGTGCTTGGAATCGGCCAGGCCAATTGGACGCAGATTGGAACGCTGTCCGTTCAGTATACGTGTTGGCTCTGGGTCGATCACACTATCCTTTTCCCCGTAAATGATCAGCGTAGGCTGATGTACCTTTTCAACCAGGGTTTGGGTATCTAGCTCAAGGGCTGATTCAACACTTACCGGAATCGCATTGTCGGCTACCTTTTCGACTTCCTGCTGTACCTCTTTATAGGTTATGTGGCGCCACCAAAACATCTTGGTACGAACCGAACTGGTGGAAAAGTCTCGCAGACGGCTATTGATGGCGTGGGGAGTGACCGGGAGACTTACGGCGGCCAGGCGAGAGATGAAAGACGGCCGTTCGACCGCCATGTGCAGGGCCACTATTGCTCCCAAGGAGTGCCCTACCAACGATGCGCTAACGATACCCAGTTGGTCCATAAAAGTATAGATCAGAGAGGTATAGTCGGCTACCGAGTAACGCTCCTTCGATTTGTCGGAATCGCCGAAACCCCACAGGTCTAGAGCGTAGGTGCGGTAGTCAGGGGCTAACGCCTCCATTGTGCGCATCCAGTAGCGCCAGGAGCCGAGCCAGCCGTGGATGAAGACAACCGGCTGGCCGCGCCCAAAGGCCTCGTAGTGAATCAGGCCTCCGTTAATAACAACCGCGCTCATAACACCTCACACAGGGGAAAACGTCTCGTAACCAGATTGGTTCAAAATGCTGACCACTCGATTATACAACTCATCCGGCGAGAAGGGCTTGAGAATATACTCCTCCGCGCCTAGTTCTATCCCTCGTTTGATCTCCATATCTTGGCCCTTGGCCGATAGGAAAACGACGGGGATGTCGCTCGTATTTGGATCTTCTTTGAGCATCTCGCAGGCCTCATAACCGGTCATTTGAGGCATGCGAACGTCCATTAGGATCAGGACTGGCTTGTGGGCCTTCGCCTCAGCCACCGCATCCTTGCCGTTGGATGCCTGGATGACGTTAGTAAGGCCGTTGGTGTGCAGAGTGATGACAATTAATTCTCGGATGTCTCGTTCATCCTCTGCAACTAATATCAAGGGTGAGTCCATAGTCCACCGACTCCTGTTTTGTTGGCTTTCCGAGTAAATACCCGAAACCTTAACTAACTAACTAACTAACTAACCACCCAACCAACCAACCAACTAACTAACCACCCAACCACCTAACCACTCACCCAATCGCATCGAATTAGACTCAGCTAGCCGCCTCAGACCCGACACGCTTAATCTCTTCTACCAGAGTCTCGACAGTGAACGGCTTGGTGAGCATATGCTCAACACCCATCCCAAAAACATTGACCTGGTCGTAGTCGTCGTCAAACGAGCTGCCGGTGATGACGATGACGGGGATGTTACGGGTTGCATGCTCGCCACGCAGATTGCGAATGACTTCATAACCGTCCATATCGGGCATTTTCAGGTCCAGTAGAATCAGGTCCGGGGAGTCTTCGCGTGCCAGGGCCACTGCCTCGTGCCCGTTATAAGCTCCTTGCACCACAAAGCCGCTGTTTGACAATGCTTCCTTGAGCCAATTGACGATGTGGCGGTCGTCGTCTACCACCAGCACGTGATTGAGTTGCGTATTGTCGCTATTGCCAACTGAGGACAGCACCTCCTGAACCAGGCTTAACACTTGGTGCTCTTCGAAGGGTTTCCCGATGTAACCGGCTGCTCCCAAAGCCAACCCTCGCGTCTCGGCGTCGGGGACGACCGAGACGATGATAACCGGAATCTCGGACGTGGCTGAGTCTTCCTTCAGTTGCTCCAAGACCTCGAAGCCATTCATATCGGCGAGCAGGATGTCGAGTGTGATCAGGACTGGTTTTTCGCTCTTTGCGAGTTGGAACACATCCTCGCCGCGTTGTGCCGTCAGGACCTGATATCCTTCCGTCTCCAAATGGTGGCGCAGCAGTTGCACGATATGCTCGTCATCGTCAACAACCAAAACCTTGGGACCCGTCGCGTCGTCGGATGGTGTCGGAGGTGTTTCGACAGCCAAAGGCAGGCTGAAGCTGAAAGTGCTACCTTGGTCGAGTTCACTTTCAACCCATATTCTGCCCCCTAGCAATTCAACGAACATCTTCACGATGGAAAGACCCAACCCGCTGCCGTCCACAGCTTGAACTTCTGCCTGTTCGGTACGGTAGAAGCGGTCAAAGATCTGAGAGAGGTCTTTCGGGTCAATGCCAATTCCCGTGTCCGTGACGTCCACCTGCACGAAATCGTTCACGACCCGGGCTCGTATCGTTACCTGTCCCCCTTCTGGTGTGTATTTCCACGCATTGCTGGTGAGATTCTCCAGAATTTGTGTCACCCGGCTTTCGTCGCCACACACCGGGGGCAACATCGGTGGCAAGTCGATCATCACGTTCAGCGATTTCTCGACCATCTGACCCTGGATACTATCGATCACATCGTCAATCAACTGGGTCAGGTCCAAAGGTTCAATTTGGAGCTTGAGGCGACCAGTCTCAATGCGCGATATATCAAGAATGTCGTTGACCAAAGCTGTCAGGCGATCAGCATTGTTTTTGATGACCTGGACGAAGTGGCGTTGTTGCTCGCTCAGGGTACCGACTCTTTCGTTGACTAGCAGGTCGGTGTAACCTTTAATGGATGTCATTGGTGTACGCAACTCGTGAGAAACAGTAGAGATAAACTCGTTCTTCAGTCTCTCCACCTCGGCCTCTTGGCTAATATCTCTCAAGACGATGACCAAACTGGGTAATTCGCCACTGGTCAGCGAGACCGGTGATAGGTTAACCTCAACAACTTTCCCGTTTGCTTCCATTCGGAAGTCAAGGCTCCGGTGCTCGCCTTCTCGGGAAGTCTCCAAAGAGCTGAAGTGCTCCATACCAGTTACTAGCTTGTCATAGAGCTGCTGGGCCAGGGTCTGATCTACAGTCGACTCGGCCCTCCCCAGGATCTCACGCAGGTGTCGCCCCTCGACAGCGCTGGCGTCCAGTCCCAGAGTACGAGCTGCTGCCGGGTTCATCAAAATCACCTGACGATTGGCATCGAGCACAAGCACCCCGTCGGCGATGCCTTCCACAATGGCCTCAAGTTTGGCGCCTTCAGCCCGCTGTGTGCGCAGCATCACTCCAAGTCGTTCGGCCTGATCGGTGATGAGTTGGTATAGTTCAGCGTTGTTGATCGCCGTTGCTACCTGAGTGGCTGCAGCGCTAACCAATTTGAGGTGATCAGTCGTAAAGTAATCAACCTCTGGGTGGAACAGAAGCAACACACCCAGTACATCATCCGCGGCAGTCAGCGGGACCGCCATCGCTGATTTGCGCTCTGGGGTCGACTTACTCTCATCTGGGACCCAACGCGGATCCTTAGTCACGTCTGGCACGATGACTGGCTCGCGGGTCTCGACAACCCAGCCTGCCAATCCCACCCCCCGGCGATATCGAGTCGGTATTCCGCCTCGGGGCAGCCCCTTAGATCGTCCCAGCGCGGCCCGATAGATCAAGTTTCCGGTGCCAGGACTTACCAGCATAATGGAGCCGTGTGACACTCCCACAGCTCTGTTGATCAGACTCAATGCCTCGGCCAATACCCGGTCCAGGTCGAGGCTGGCCGATAGCTCTCGGGTGATGCGATACAGGGTTTCTACGCGGTCTCGCTCGAGGGTCAGGTCTTCCAATGTCTTCGCCAATGCTTCGGTTCGTTCCTGAACCCGCTGTTCAAGCTCCTGACCCAATTCACTGACGTGTTCGAACAGTTGCGCGTTGGAAATAGCCACGGCTACCTGGTTGGCCAGCGCTTGTAGCACCAACATCTCATTTTCATTGAAGCTATCTCGTCTTTCACTTTGAACGTCAAACACGCCGATGATTTGATCTTGAACCTTCAAGGGTATGGCAACTTCTGAGTATGTCGTCTTGCCATTGAGACCTTCTTCCCGGCCCAGATCTTGGACAAGACGCGGATCTTGGTTCACATCAGGCGCAACGACCGTCTGTCCCGACTCGACGGCCCACCCCGCGATGCCGCGGTCACCTAGCTTGACCGAATAGGTCTCCCCTTCCCAACTCTCTTGATCCTGTCCAGTTTTTTGGTTTTCTGGGGTGCGCCATACCAGGTAATCTTCTTCAATCAAGGCGATAGTCACCTGGTAGCCGAAGTTCTCTTCTACTAACTGGCTAACACGGGCAATCAGTTCATCTACGTTCAGGATTGACGTGAATTCTACTCCGACCTCGTTAATGACACGTAGACGATCGGCGTATTGGCGTACTTGTTCAAAGAGCTGAGCGTTCTGTAATGCCACCGCCACTTGGTTGGCAAACGTGAGAGCCAGTTGGGCGTGCTCCTGGGTGTAGTAATCGAGCTCGACGCTATCCAGAGCAATCATACCCAACAAATTGTCGCCATAGAGAAGCGGAATGCCCAACCACGAACGAATGTGATTGTGAGGTGGATCACGGAAGTCGGCGTAGGCTGCCTGGCTGTCGGGGACGATATAAGGTGCCCGGGTGCGTACAACAACGGAATTCGGATTATCCCCTTCTACAGGGAAAGCCAAACCAAACACATCCTCTTCGTTACCCCAGCCGTGTACGCCGGTGATAATCAACTTGTCGTCGCTCAATACTTGTACGGTGGCGCTGTCATAGGGAACAACGTGCCTTAATTGATCTAAGATTCCCTCGATTACCTGATCTACGCTCAATGTGGAGCTAACCACGGCGGCCACTTCCCGTAACGTATCGGCCAACTTCCGGCGCTCTTGCTCAGACTGGAAGAGTTGGGCGTTCTCGATGGTAGCTGCTGCTTGATTGGCGAACAACTCCATTGTTTCCATCGTTTGCCGGGTTGGTATCCGACCATCTCGAGGAATATCCACAGAGATGACGCCGATGAGCCGATGTTCAGAATTGTAGAGTGGCGAAAAACATAAGTCGTCAATATTCCAACAGTTTTCATCTGAGCGTGGCACATTGTCGGGCCGGCCATGATACGTGTCGAGACGATCCTCCCATATTTCCTTGTACGTATGCGGAATGTAGTAAGATTGGGCACCCAACTGGAAGCGTGCTTGCATCAGATCCAATACCACGTCTGGCGGCTGAGACGTAGCCTTAAGTTTTTCCATCTCAACGATAGGGATGCCGGCGCCTGCCACTCGGTGTAGCATAGGTGGGTCACCTTGTACAACGCTGATGAGAACAACGTTGAAGCCCAGCGTTTCATTTATGGCGTAGGCAATATCTTCTAACATTGCAGAAAGTTGCTGATCTGATCGGAATGCCCGACTGATTTCCGACAGACGCGCCAGTTGCTCGGCTCGCTGACGCACTAGCTCCCGCTGATGTCGTTGCTCTTCGTAAGCCCAGGCGTTACGGATGGCGACGGCTGCCTGGTTGGCTAGCGCTTGCAAATATTGCAACTGCTCCTCGCTAAAGGCGTTCAACTGTCGGCTTTCCAGGTTGAGCACGCCAGCCACATCTCCAGCGACCAAGATGGGTACCGCCACTTCGGAAAGGGATTCACTGGATATCATCACGTAATCGGGGTCAATAGTGACATCAGGTACCAGAACTGGTTCCGCCGTTTGTAATACTCGCCCGATCACGCCAATCCCGGCGTGAAACTCACTCTCCCGCAGCCGTATCATCTCCTCCTCGTTAAGACCAGAGCTCGCGGTAGCCAGGAGTTGGCCTGTCTCCTGATCGTGCAAGTTCACGTTGCCAAAATCAGCACCCGTGGCTCGTACAGCCTCTTTCAAAACCAATTGGAGGATGCGGTCTTGATCAAGTGTGCTGTTTAGCTCCTGACTGACTCGTTGCAACCCGGACAGCTCTTCGATCCGTTTGTGCAACCGCTCGTCGGTGAGGCTGAAGAGTTGCGCGTTGTGCAACGCAATGGCTGCTTGACTGGTGAGGGCCTGGGCAAGTAGGATCTCTTCGTTACTGAATTGACGATCTTCGGCATCAAATATCTCTACCAACCCCACCACCGTGTCGTGCGTCACCAGAGGCAACATCAACAGTGAGCGCCAGCCCAGTTTATGGAGTAGCGCAACTTCAGCCACATCAGCTTGCGGATCAGAGGCCAACACAACTGCCGGCCGTTGACTGTACAGCACCTCGGCAGTGGCAGGAAAATCGGCGGCGAGGTAAGGTCTCTCTCGACTGAACAATGGTTGATCGCTGCCTGCTTCAGATGGGCTGATCGTTGACCTGACCGCTGGTTCGTCCCATGCCGCTACCCATAACGTGTCGCTCGCCTTGTCCCACCGCGAGATAGTGCTTTCGTCGGCATCCAAGGCCGTTGTCAGGCGCTGGGCCAGGTCATGTAGTAGTTCATCCACCGACAGCTTGGAAGAAAGTGCTGACGTAGTCTCGTAGAGAATCGAGACTTCACGCATATTGCGCTCAGTGGCAGCAAACAGCCGGGCGTTCTCAATAGCTATAGCCGCTTGGTTTGCCACTGTTTGTAGCGTATCTAAGTCCTGTGCCTGGTACGTGTTCGGCTTATCGTTCATTAGTTCCAGTGTGCCGACAAAGGTATCTCCTGCCATCAGTGGCACACCAACGTAGCTACCTGCCGACAATTGGTTTGAGGTCAGTTTGGGTTTGACCTCATCGAAAGCCGAGATATCGGAGACCACGAGCGATTTGTAATGGTCGGCGATCCAGCCTGTGTAGCCTTCGCCAGGTGCGTATTCACCGGCAGCCAGATGTCGATGACTGGGATCACCTCCCCATCCCCGGCTGAAGAGCAATTTCTTCTCTGGGTCCCATAGACAGATCTCTGCTGCCACGTAGGGCAGCAGGTCACGTACTGAGGCCAGGATAGCATCCAGCGTAGTTTCCAGGTCAAGACTGGACGTGATGGTATGGCTGATCTGGTTGACCAGTGCAAGTTCGCGTGAACGGCGGCGCTCCTGCCCGTACAACTCGGCGTTTTCGATGGCGACCGCAGCTTGGTCAGCGAAAGCCAGCAGCAGATGCTTCTCGTCGGCAGTGAAGCCATCTGCGCTTTCGACCTTGTCCGCAACCAACAGCACCCCGACCAATTTTCCATTGATCAACAGCGGCAGGCCGAGTACATTGTGTTGTGCACAAGCAGCGTCTGATGCGGCGAAGCGGGGATCTGTTTGGATGTCTTCGATGTGCAGAGCCTGCGCGTGCTCTGCAACCCAGCCAGCTACGCCTTCTCCCACCGATAGCGGCTTGGGGCTACACTCCACGTCTGATTGGCTCCAGACGCACTCTGGTTCCAGTCTCAGCGAGGGTTCGCCCAAGGTATAAATAACACACGCCTTTGCAGCCACCGCTCGTGTTGCCTCTTTGGCCAGAGTATTGAGCACACGCTGAAGGTCCAGCGATGTAATAGCTCGCCCGGCTTCGACCAAGGATGAGACTTCTCGCAGCCGGGCTTGAGTTTGGGCTTGTGCCTGCTGAAGACTGGCGGCCATCGTGTTGATTTCGGTAGCCAGCTCTTTAATTTCGTCGTGGGTATCGACCTTGATGCGATGGTCCAAATTGCCCTGGCCCAGGATAGCCGCTCCTTCACACAATGCGACTAGTGGCTTGACGACGTGGCGGGTTATGAACCCGCCCATTGCCAATACGACGGCTACAATCACCAACAAAGCTACAGCCGAGATAAGAGCAAATAGATTGGCGGCACGATATGCCTCAGCGGTCGGTAGTTCGGTAATGATGCCCCAATCAGTGCCGGAGATACGTTGGCGCGCGCCGATTACACGTTGACCATCCAGCCCTTGATATTCCGTCACCTGGAAGTCGTCTGCCAGGAAACGCTGCACGCCGACGACTTGCTGTGATACGCCGGGCTGCTGCATCATCAATTCCAGGTCGTGGTAGACAATGAGGTTGCCATTGCCGTCTACCAGGTATAGGTAGCCAGCCTGACTAACCGGGCTGCGATTGAGAATGTTCCACATCTCATCGAAGCTCACTTCAGCGGCCAAAACTCCTGCGACGTCGCCACCGTCGTCGTAGATGGGAACGGCCAACGTGTAAAATGGTACGGTGAGCTCAGAGATGTAGACGGGGCCGGAGTAAGGACGCCCCTGGCTGGCGGTGATGAATTTGCCTGAGTCGGACTGATCCACTAGATCTTGATCGTCCACTTGGCGATTTCGGATAACCTTGGCCGTTTCTTGGCCGGTTTGATCAATAAGAGCCAGTTCGAAAAAAGCGGGGTTCGCGTTCAGAAACGACTTGAGGTAACGTCGCTGAGCAGCGGGGTCATCACCTACAAAACTCAAGGTTTGCGCGCCAGCGACCAGGCAGTTTTCGACGTCTTGCAAGTAATCCGATACGTGTAGGCTGGCTCGCGTGGCAATCTCTTCCTGGAGATTTGCGACATAAGTACGCTGGTTGTCATAAATGGCATACAGCACCACCAATCCCACTATTAGCGATACTAACGCCAAGAGTAGGAAGGGCACCCAGAGCCTCACCCCCAGGCGACCCAATCTGCGAACCAACGGGCTGATCATTTCTTAAACCCCAGCGAACTCATTAAGGAGCCAGTGTCTCCAGATATTCAAACGTCCCATCACGAATCACACTGCCGCTGACGGTCGTGATTGTGGTATCACCGTTGATATCGAATGTGAAATGACCGTCTATGCCTTGCATTTCACCCGGTGTATAGCCACCAACGTAAACCAAGTCGGGGTTAGTAGCAGCTACTTCCTCCAATACTTTCCTGTAATCGCCGGCCATTTTGTCAATCGTAACGTGTCCCAATACTTCCAACCCTAATTCATAGACTGTCTCTTCGAATAAGTCAGCCAATCCTTTACCGTAAGCTTCGCCATTGTCCAGAATGTACACGCTGCGAAAACCCAACGATTCCGCCCAGTGGGCGGCGGCTGGTGCCTGGTACTCGTTCGGTAGGGCATGTACGGAAATTTGTGACATCTCCAACTCTTTGCTTACTCTTCGTTAACATGAGTGGCTCGGCGGCGCGCTTCTGCAGCCAACATGCGTATGTCCGGGAAAGGACCATCGGCATCGGTCAAAACCCCTACAGAAAGGTTCATCAATGGTGACTGTTGCTGATTGCCATCCCGGTCAGTGTAGACCACATGGCCGCGTTCCCGGGTCAAGAAATCGTAGAAGGTCAGCATCCCTTGGTCAAAACGCTGGGAGAATTCCATCTTGATCGTATCTGCCGTCGCTGGCGCCGTGACGATCATGAAATCGTTGCCGCTTGTGTGGCCAATGAAGTCGTTAGGGGTGCCGCGGACTTCCACTGTCTCATTAAGATTCATCGCCACAAAGCGCAAGAAATCGTCTCGGGCGACGATATCCTGAGTTTCGGTAAAGGCATCTATGTGATTGATGACGATGTAGAGCATCGCCCAATCGTCACGGTTTATCAGAATCTTTAGCTGCTCTTCGATAAGTTTAGCACTGGGCAAGGCGGTGGTAGGATCGGTCAGACTGGTCGCTTCCGCCCGGCGCATAGCACCTTGAATACGTAATTTAAGTTCCTCGATGTCGAAGGGTTTTGTGATGTAATCATCAGCACCCAATTCCAGGCCGGCTATCTTGTCGCTGCGTTCATCTTTTTGGGTGAGGAAGATGATCGGAATGTGGCTGGTACGCAAATTTCCTCGTAACTCTCGACATACATCGTAGCCGTCCATGTCGGGTAACATGATGTCCAGCACCACCACATTTGGCTGCTTCTTGCGGCATACGTCCAGCGCATCATTGCCCCGCATCACCGTCAGGACTTCGTAGCCTTGTGAGTCGAAGTAAAGACGCAGCATTTGCGAGATGTCCGGGTCGTCTTCTACTACCAAAATTCGACCTTTGCTCATCGTTTTACCTCCTAGGTGAGTGCCTGCCCAAGGATTCTCCTCGAGGAACGGGACACATCAAATAGATGTGTGACTGAGAAGAGACACGATTTGATCCGAGTTTTCCTTTATAATGGCATCCGTCAACTTCAAAGTCATTACTTGCCCGCATTTTTCTTGATTCGTTCAAGTTGTTCGTCGGTAACTGGTTGCTCGAAACAACGAAAACCACCTACCTTGAACCCGTGTTTGGTGGCCAGCCTGGCTATGCCTTCCACCTGATTCAGCGTGATGTTTTTGCCCAGCGTATAGCTTTCGTAGCGGCCTTCTAAGGCCAACATAATCGTTTCAGCCATACACGCGTAAGCCATACCGGGCGGGAAGCCAAAATCGAAGCCGAAATCCACTGGTCCTGGAACATCGACCATGCCACCATCAATGACCAGTACGTCGTCACGTTCTTCTATTACTCTGCGTGACACGTCGCGTGGGCGAGCTACATCGCATACGACGGCTCCCCGTTTCAGATGTTCCGGTTTGATGACTGTGTCAATAGCGCTGGTCACGGTGAGCACGACGTCAGCTTGGCTCAGGTCGCGCATATCGGTACTGAGGCTCACCTCGGTGCCGTTTTGCTTCTGGACGAGATCAGCTACTTTGACCAGCGGTTGTGGTCGCCGTCCGATGAGCAGAAGATGGGGCACGTCTCGTCCAATGAGCTGTGCACACACGCGTCCAATGGTGCCACCGGCTCCTACCACGGCCGCCGTTGCCTCTTTCAAGTTGATGTCCATGCGCTCTGCGGCCAAACGAATTGCCTGCACGGCTGTAGCGATGGTGTAACTGTCTCCCGTCGTAACAGGAATATTCAATCCTTCGGCAATGGTTACTCCGCTATCTCCCACCACCGAAGTGAAGCCACCCAGTCCTAGCAAACGAGCTCCCAGTTTCTCAGCCAGGCGGCCGGTCTCTATCACTTTCTTGTAGACTACCGAAGGTGGTAATTCCAGCGACCGTTGTGGCGTGAGTGGGCAGGCCACAAACCATCCTTCAATCTCTTTGCCAGTCGTCTTCGAGCATATACCGGTGATATGTGAGACATACACCGGCGGGTAGTAGCGCGAGAAAAAGTTAATCGCACTCACTGGCAGAACAGCTCCCAGAAAAGGAAATTTGCGAGAGACATCCTTCTTGGGATCTACAGGATGGATGACGAATGCGAAATTGTCCATTGGTACTGTACGGTTTTTTGCTCTGGCGCGTGACTGTGCATATCTCGCAGCCAGATACGATAAACTTCTATTACTTCTACATACGTCCGATGCGTTTGATCATCCGCTCAATAACGGTGCGCTCAGGACTTGGTGTGTCCTCGATTTTGGGTGGGCCGCTCTCGGTTATCATGGCTTGCTTTGCTGCCTTGATCTGTTCCGGACGATATCGCGCTTCGTGCAACTCACCCGGCCAGCCGTGATGGTCACTTTCGTCGAACGAAATGTTCTTGGTAATCACCCGCCGATCGGGTTGTGTTATTAGCACGACATCCGATTCAATTGTGCGCGCCGGGTAAACGACGTGGCCGGACCCAATGCGACAGTTATTTCCTACGCAGCCGCCTATTACGTCCAGGCCTACCTCTCGCAATTCGCCCTTATGCATAGTGCGGATTGGCTTGCCCAACAGATTAAAGTCAGTAAATGTGTTACCTGCACCAATGAAAGTATTGCGGCCCACGACACATAATTGCAGGCAGGCATTCTGGGCTACCATTGTGTTCTCAAACAACGTCGTCATAAAGACAGCCGACCGGAAGGGCAAATAACTACCGTCGCTGACGACGCTGGCCATCACCTGGGCGCCTTGCCCAATCGTCACGTTGTTGCCGATCACGCTATTGGTGACGACAGCCCCGGCTTCAATTCTTACATCTGTCCCAATTCTCGTTGGCCCTTGGATGATGGCCGTCGGGTCGATCTGCGCACCCTCTCCCACTTGAACCATAGCCGAGTTCGAGAGGAACTGCTTGCGTTCGATGAGCGAACGAAACAGGACACGCAGCATAGTATCAATCCGATCCACGGAAGCTTCAAATCGCGCCCCTTCGGCGACGATGCCAAAGGGTATATTGGCTACAAACAAGTGCACCCAGTTTTCAATGGAAAGAAGGGCACGCAAGGGTATCTGGTATTCCAGATCACCAGACTTATCAGCCATATAGGTTGGCACGTGGTAATACCCGATTCTACGTGCCATTGTGTCTACGATCACGGGCTCAATCTGGTCGGTAAGACCTTTAGGGAAGTACCACATGTCAGCTACATAAACATCCCCATTTCGCCGTATGCCATCCTGCAGATGCAATGCATGCGTAGCAATGGCCGCATCATCGAGTGAGAAGGCAATTTGGCTGGCCTTTTTCTCATGTTCTGCCTTTGCCTTGGCTCCCTCAAGGAACGCGGCCAACAAGTGTTCATCAAAAAATAGATTATCACGGTAGACCAGAAGCTCTTGGTCGGCAGGGATTTCCTGGTCTGTTTTATCTATTATTTGTAAAGGATGATCTATTTCTTGCCTTAATTCGATTTCCTGAGAACAATAGGGACTCAACACGTCCCGTTGGTGTAACCAGAGTGGTTTGTTAACGGCACGCAGGTCACGGGCCGGCTCATTAAATGGTGGAATGAGCGTCTCATCAGAAATAATAATTTTAATCATCGACTGGCCAGGTTCAGAAACGACAGACTAGCTAACTATTTCAACATTAAATTGATCAATCAATCGGCCGTTTTTCCACCAGAATTTTGCAGCTCTCATCGCCTGCGGCAATGCACTCTACTTCTTCCACGCGAAAGCTTTTGCCTCCGCTCAGCCAGTGAGCTCCTTCTTGCAAAATCCCGACGGCGGCGTGACAACATGGGCCTTCTGTTGTACGGCCCCAACACACCGGACAACGCTCAATGACCCAAATGAAATGCTCCTCATCTTCCTCCAGCCGGACTACCTGGTCAGAGAATTTGTTAAAGGTTTCGGCAAAAGTGTTGATGCCGACTTTCATTTTCATGCCTAAGGGCAAAAGCCGAAACGCTAAATCGGCAATGCCCAGCACAGCACCGAATTCTCTGAGCGCGTACTTAAAGGCAGCCCGCCCAGATCGGACGCCCAGTCCACGCCCTCCCCGTGGGCCATACATATCGTCAAGGGCTTGGGTGATGGCCCCAAAATCCTCAAACGCAAAGCCTTTTTCCAAGTTGTTGGGAGGAAAGTTGTTGACTAAATGCCGAAGCTTGGCAAGCGTCAACAAAGCATTAACGCCATTGCGACCCATTACCTCTTCCAGGGCCTGGAGCACGATGCGCCCCATATTATTGGGGTAGTAATACCCGCTTGACTCTGATGACTTTTCGGTGGGCATAACGCCTGCTACCAGTCCTTAAGAGATGCGATGACGAATTGGTCTATTCCTCAATTTTTTAAGAACGAGTGGAGTCGCTGATTGAAAGACTCCGGCTCGTCGAGCATCGGGAAATGTCGTGAATGGGGCATCATCTCAATGCGGGCTCCGCTAACGTAGCGCCCGATGAGAGCTGCTTGATCGGGGTTGACCACATTGTCACCGACGCCGTGTACACTCATCACCGGCAAACGCAACACCGGCAGATTCGCCCGTAGGTCTATGCGGCGCAACGAGGCAATACTGCTGAAAAACGCCTCCAGCGTAGTCCTCGACAGATCCTGAATTTGCATATCATACCATTTGCGCCATTCTCGGGTGATCTTGGGCGAGAAGATTTTGATTCCCCATCTCAACGCCGCTGGCATATTCCAAACCATATAGGCGATCCAAGGATAGCCAGCCAGGTGCAACAGGATGTTCAGTGAGCTCCCTACTACTGGCGAGCCCACCACAGCTACCTTACACACACGATGAGGCCGGCTTAAGGCCAGGCTAAGAGCTACAGTGCCTCCCATTGAGTGTCCAACAACCGGAGCTTGGGCAATCCCCATCCGATCCATGAACTGGTCAACCAGTTCGACGAAATCAACAATCAGATACCGTTCGCGACGCTTTCCCGAGTCGCCAAACCCCCAGAAATCGAGGGCATATAATCTGTAAGCACTTCCCAAGGCTTCCATCGTGTCGAGCCAGTAACCCCAAGACCCTAACCATCCATGAAGCAGGATTACTGGCTGACCCCGCCCGTATGTTTCATAGTGTACGATGCCTTGATCTGTGACAATTGAACTCATAATGTGATCAATGAACCCAAGAGAGCCAGCTTTAAACGAGCGTCTTATGGCGCATTGGTAACCGTATACTTTACGTCTCCCAGATGCGTTGGATTTCTCTAATTGCTTTGTTGATAAGCCGGCGATGCGACTTTCCCGGAGGAATATTAACAGCCAGTAACAGCGGATCGTTTCCTACATTGAAATAACGGCTGACGAATCGGTTGCCCTGTATGTCGCGTGCCACGATCTCATCCAGCGAGACATGAGTTCGCTCAGCGAATTCCTTGAGCCAGGCAGCCACGCCAGCCATCAATTCCTTGTCGGCGCTGCGCCCCGCCATTGCCAGTGGCAGTCCATCGATCGAGGCAACTACAGCTCCTCGGAAATGTCCTTCCTGTATCAGTGCCCTTAAAGTACGCTCTAAAGCCGTCTGCCGAGACGGTCTTCGCCTTCGCTTGGCCATAGTTTCTAAGGTGTTTTCACTGGCTGCCGATCACTTTGCTTTGGCAGGCCACTCAGGGCCTTTTTGATCGGCAATCTGCTATGTTTCCTCTTCCATCCCTTCAAGTATCGAGTAGAGCAACTCTAATAAGACATTCTTGACCTGCTCTTTGTCTGTGGCTACGCAGGGCAGAACCTTTATGTCTGAGTCTATCTTTAGAGCAATCCGCAGGTCTTCGGGCGACCAGGCGTCAGGAAGGTCTTGTTTGTTGGCCGCCACCACATAAGGTGTCGGCGCATAAGTGCGAAAGATCTCCAAGATGTGCTTAGCCTCCCGGAAGGTCTCCGACCGAACACTATCTATGAGGACGATGAACCCAAGCATCCCCTCTGATAGAATCTCCCACATGAAGTCGAAGCGGCGCTGGCCCGGTGTCCCAAATAAATACAGTATCAGGTCTTCGTCCACCGTAATGCGACCGAAGTCCATAGCTACGGTAGTTGCCTCTTTTACGCGCTCGGCTTCAGAACTGATCTTGCGTTCGGTGGATACCACGTCAATTTCGCTGATCGCGCGAATAAATTCCGTCTTGCCAGCACTGAAAGGTCCTGTGATGACCATCTTGACGGTTTGCATAGAATCGACCTGCCTTGGATAATGGCTTGAAGAGAATAAAAAAGCGACAAGTATCGGCTTCAGATCCGCTTGATACGGTTGATCAACCGCTCGACCACGTTGCGCTTGACTGCCGGAGGTTTTTCCACGCCACGTTGCCTACTTCCGGCTACGGCACTCGGCGCAGCGGCTCCCTCCGGTCGTGTCAATTCTACCAACCCGGCCTGTAACATGCCATAGACGATCTTTCGGATCTGAAAATCGTCCATGCCGTTCGATTGCGCAATTTGCTTAATCGTGTTCCGTGGGTTGATGAATGAAATCACCCGCCACTCTTCCACACTCAGATTGACGTTCCTCAGTCGTGCGTCGGGGTTGTCGGTGAATCGCAGGGCTACACTGTTCAGGTCGGGCAATTCGCTTTGTAACAGTTCGCTTTCTTGGATGCGGCGACTGCCCTCCAGAATTACATTTTCAAGGTTAATAGGCACGGCGATTCGGTCGTCTGCGGGTAACGTATTCTGGTCGAACTGGAATTCACCCTCGGTCCAATTGAACAGTGTGTAGACAATGTCCAGCATGTAGCCTTTTACACTCTGGACGATGTCGTCTTGGGTCACGGCCCCAGCATTGATTAGAGCCAGGCCAAGCTGTTTGTCGCTCTGCGTCTCCGTCTGTGCTTGGATCATCTTTGCTTGATCGGCAGAGAGCTTTCCCGCTTTGAGGAGCATATCGGCCAGGTGACCGTCTTCACTGCCGATGTTAGCGTGGATGAGCTTGCCTTCTCTAAAATATAGCCGGGCAGTGCCTGCTTGACCCTGAATCATCAATAGACCTGTCTTGCGAGCCAGGTTTACCAGGTTGAGGAGCTGCGTGGTGCTAAAGTCGCGCAGGTTTCCCTTTAATGCCATCGCTTTTTGTCCTCAGTGCGGAGTCTGCAAGCTGGCTGGTACTGTCGTGGTGCCATCTGGAAATGTGACCCGAAGCAACCTCTCGGGCATCATAAGGCACAAATCTCGTGAATGTTGCAACAACGTAGAGTCAGAGACAAGATTCAAGCTCCACCCCAGCCGCGAATAGACAGATTATACTCGCTCTCATCTCTCAAGTCAATCTGTTTGCCAGTCAACAGTCTTGGACGACTTCCTTTTGCACTGAATCCTTCCACATCCCTAAATTCTCAAGCTTATTGCAATTTATACTATATCATCAAAGAAGAGAGAATCTCAATAAGAATATGGTCCCAAGCTTGTTGAGTCTACACCACATCTTGACATCTACTCACCACTATAACACATTTCATTGATATTGATGATTACAGAGCAGTTACAATAACTCGCTACGTTTGGCTAATCTTGGCAGTTTCGAGAGACAAGGGTATTATACGCATATACGCTTTGCACTGGAGGCCTGATTGACACGTTCGAGAATCGATGCGGCTTGCGTTTGGGTTGATAACCAACGAACCCTGAATGAGATGTTTGCCAACCTGCGTAACTCGCCGGCCGTAGCCGTTGATACTGAGTCTGATAGTTTGTATGTGTACCACGAAAAGGTATGTCTGATCCAGTTTTCGATCCCGGATGTTGACTATCTGGTTGACCCCCTGGCAGTTGGTGTGTCAGTTTTGGGTGGACTCTTCGCTGACGAGCGCTGCCAAAAAGTGTTCCATGCAGCGCAGTACGACATCGCCTGCTTGAAGCGGGATTATGGCTTCACCTTTCTCAACCTATTCGATACGATGCTGGCCGCGCGCGTGTTGGGCTGGAAACGATATGGGTTGGGGACTATCTTGGCAGATCATTTTGGCGTGCAACTCGATAAGCGGATGCAGCGTTATAATTGGGGGACCCGCCCTTTGTCCAAGAAAGCGATGAACTATGCGCGGCTTGACACGCACTTTCTATTACGCCTACGCGATATGCAAATCGCCGAGTTACGGGCCAACGGACGGTTCGATGAAGCCCAACAAGCTTTCGAGCGCCAAACGCATGTCGAGCCGAAGTTGAAGGAATTCAATCCAGATGATTTCTGGCGCATCACTGGGGCGCGTGAATTACTTCCTGTTGAGCAGGCAGTGCTACGCCATCTCTTCGTCTTTCGTGATCAATATGCCCGGAAGCTTAATCGTCCTCCCTTCAAAGTCATGAACAATGCGACGCTCGTCCGCTTGGCCCGGGCCCGTCCCGCTGACCAGCATTCACTATCTCAGGTAAAGGGCCTGAGCCACCATATGCGCCACCGTGCTGGTGGCAAGCTGCTCCACGTCATTGCCGAGGGGCTTAGGGCTCCACCCCCATCTTATCCGCGCAATCGACATCACCGGCCCGACGATGAGACCCTGGCACGCTACGAGGCGTTGCGAGCTTGGCGCAAGCGCACGGCCGAGGCACGCAACGTGGAGCCTGATGTGATTCTTTCCAACAGTACACTGATGGCGCTGGCCAGGCGTGCGCCGCGTACCGCCCAGGCGTTGGCCGAAGTCAAAGCGATCGACGATTGGCAGCGACGTACCTATGGTGACGAACTGCTGCGCGTCCTGAAGGATCAGAGCTTGAAGTAGAAACCCGGTTTCTGGAGAGCGACCCTCTAAGGCTCAATCTGTATCTCGCCCAAAATCACGTGATCGCTGATTGGCTGCATAGTCTCATCCAGGACGGGTAACCTCTCCAGAGTTTCCCAGTAGTAGAGTCCCGCCTGAACTTGATAATGGCCGGGAGACAGATCGAGAGGAATTAGAAGCCGATGGCTATCCAGGACCGGTTGCTCAGGAGTCCAGTGGCTGGTCGGCCACGGTACAACCCAGGTCGGCTGAGTGTCAAACTGACTAACAATGGTCCCGTCTGGAGCAACCAGGTGGACAAAGACAGTGTAATCACGGGAAATCGGCCCGGTAGGCCGCCACTCAAGCGTAATTGATATTTGCGATTTGGTATTTGGTATTTGCGATTTGATATTTGCGATTTGGTATTTGGTATTTGATATTTGATATTTGTTCAGACGGATGCCTTCAGCAAAGCTCACGCCAAGCGGCAGGAGATCCGGATCGTCCCTGGCCGGGCTGAGATACCGACCCTCCCGTGCAAATGCACCGATCTGAGTCCAGGTGTCCCCGTGGAATAGGGTAACGTCAGAGCCAGCCTTGGTGATAGGAAGACGTCTGTCTGGATCTCTAAAGCTAGCCGCCGCATCGGTTTCTTTCCTCTCTCCGTCAGCCCCTTGAAGGACGGCCAGGCCAACGTTGAAGCGTGGCCCCAAATCCCAGAGAATCGTTTCGATGACGATGATCTCGTCGGGCTGCCACTGCGATGGGGGATACCACAGGGGGACCACCATCGGGCGCTGCGAGCTGTCTTCGATGATATCTCCGTCCTCGCTGAAGATGAAGGGCCAAAGCGTGGGATTATCAGAGAGCGGAGCTAGCGCCTGCCAGTACAATCTCAGGTGAGTCTGTTGCCACTTGGGATCGTCTACCACGTCATAGCCCAGGAAGCGCAGCCGTCCATCGAATTCCACCAGGGTTGGATACTGGGGCTGCACATCCCGCACCCGCGCGAAGTCGTAGAACGCATCCGGTAGGGTTTGTTTCTCACCCTCTGCCCCTTGCCCTCTGCGCAGCAACACGTAGCCATCGGCAGCATCTACTATTTCAAATTCGCCCCCCTTAACGAGTACATCGAAGTTCCTGCGGACGTCGTTGGGATGGGCATCGGTGCGGCCTGAAACGTCGAGCAGCACGTAGTCTGCATCGGCAATTGTCGGAAAAATGTAGATCTTCTCTCGGTGGGCCAGGTGGGGATGTAGAGGCGGTGTCGTAGAGACCGGCGCCTCGGGTGGGATTTGGTCGATGAAGTGATCCAGCAATCGGTGATGGTCTGTGCGATGCGGCCAATCGAAGTCTCGGGCCAGGGGCGTCCAGCCTCGCAGGTAATGGTAACCCAACGACCAAACTAGCAACCACACGATAAGTAGTGCCGGGACATAGCGCCCTAGCTGCCGAGCCTGGAAGCGCTGAGATGCCAAGTCGCTAAGCCGCCGGAAGCCGTAGATGGCGGCGATGACGAAAACCGGAGCCAACGGCGCCGAGTAGTGTTGCTCGCCCGAGTACTGGCCCGGGAAATTGCTGAACGTGTTAGCCACCAGCACCGGTAGTCCCAGCAGCAGAAACTCGGGCGCCAGCAGCGCTAGCCACCCCACGGAAGCGAACAGGCCGGCCAGGTAGATCAGCCGCTCAGGCTCGCGCAGTAGCGTCAGTGCCGCCCGCAATCGTTCTAACAAACCGCCTGACCCGTCACCCAGATTGGTGTAGCGGTTGGATAAATAGATTGGCCCATCAGTTCCATAGACCTTACCGGCCAGCGGTGCGACGATGAGGAACGTCGCTACGTAAAACCAGATTAGACTGATGGCCATCATCGCCAGGCCGTGCCACCGGCGCTCCGTTAGCAGCGAATCGGGAAGTCGGGGAATCAGGGAATCAGGAATCAGGGAATCAGGAAGGTGCCTATCCCGCGTCCCCGATTTCCTGATTTCCTGATTTCCTGATTCCCCGATTCCCTGATTCCCCGATTCCCTGACTTCCGAACTGAAGAAGAGATACAAACCCAACATGAAAGTGAGCGTGGGCAGATTCTCCTTAACCAGCATCGCCAGAATCGCCCAGCCCCACATCACCCAGTACCGGCCCTGCATTGCGTACCAGAAGGCAAACAGCAGGGGCGTGACCACAAACGGGTCAGCGTGAAAGTCGGCGACGTTGGCGGCCTGCAAGGCGGGGAAAATCAGATAAACGACGACAAAGGCGAGTGGCAGCCATTGATATTTGCCGTTTGCCGTTTGCCATTTGATATTTGATATTTGCTCCCGCGCGATCCAATAGACCGGTAGCGCACCCAGTGCCAGCGCAATCGTCTGGATAATGAGAATGGCGCGCACATCGTCCCACACATAAAAGACCAAGGCGATGGGGATGATAATTGGTTCCAGGTGCTCGGCCACGCGAGGGACTTGCCGATCATCGAGAGTGCGCTCCAGAAAACGTCCCTGGAGCGTGTTCCACATCGGCTGGTCTATAAAGGAAAGATCGGCCGCAAAGGTGTTGAACGTCGCGTGCCGCTGGAGGCTGTAGGCGGAGAAAAAGAGGATATAGACCAGGATGAGCAGCCAGAGTAGAAGGGTTGGTTTAGAGATGGTGGACAGAGGGGAGGAGAACACCTGGGTGACAGATCTGAGAATCTTATTCGCCTTGGTCATCCGCTGCCATCTTAGTTATATGGGCTTCAGGCGCAACGCACTCGTTTCGCGAAGTGAGTGTGTTGCACCTGGGAAGCTATAATCATGCGCATGCGCACAAAAAAGTAAGGCGAGGTATGTGCCTCGCCCCTCATGTGCCCCGTATGGGGTACAGGTGCCGAGGCGCAGATTTGAACTGCGGACTCCTTGATTTTCAGTCAAGTGCTCTACCAGACTGAGCTACCTCGGCAAGAACTGATGGTTTTGTTTATGCAAGGTATTATGTTGCGCCCAGTATAGCACAGGGTGGGTTAATGGTCAAATGAAGCCCCTCTCTGGAGCGGGGTCTTCCCTTCAGAGAACCATCCCAACGACGATACACAACTGCCGGGCCCGACACGGCGCGGCACGTTGCCCTTGCCTTCCACCACAAAATCAGTGAGCGTTACAGGTTTGGGACACAGGAATAAGGGTGCAGTTTGAGAGTGGAGCGCGGGAGTTGTGGTTTTGACTGCGTTTATGAAGGGGTTGACGGCTGTTCAACCCGTGAAAGTAGGCCTGCAAAGCCCTGATATCCGCTTCCGGTTGATCGTCAGCTGCGTGTCCAGAGATGGGGTGAGGGGAAAATCGTTCTTTGTGCGTCACGCCACAAAATATAATTCGGCTCCTCAATAACGTCACTATCCCAAACTGGTCAACGCGGTGCAGGACCCGCTCACTCCGCTGACCAACAACACGGTGAAATTGGTCATTCGCCGTTTTGACCAGCACTACCAGAATATGTGCGGCTTCGACCATATCGAGACGGCTCGCAAGTATCTGCATCTGTTTGAGTTAACCTATCGTTTCACCCCTTTCGCCAGGGACAACCGGCCGGTGAAGGGGCGAGACCTGGACATTCGTGGCAAGTGTCCTCTGGAACTGGCTGGCTATGACATCACTCGCATGCCCATTGCTCAAATCCTGCGGGGACAACTTCTCGGGTGGCCTCCCAAAACCCTCCAGGTGCTTGTCCCTAATGTGTAACGCTCTCCACAAGTCGCCTGAAAATGGCTCCAAAATGTGTTATAATAGGGCTATCGGATGGATGACGTGGCGGGCGAATACCAAGTGAGCGCCGAAGGACGTTTCGTAATCTCAAAACAACGCGTTTGGACGCTGGTTTCTCTGTTGGTTGTGGTGCCGCTTGGCTTCTACAGCAAGCTCTATGTGGGACCGGCTGCGAACTGGGTCAACAACTCGCTGAGCGGCGTGCTGTACGTGATCTTCTGGTGCCTGCTCATTTTTCTACTCGTGCCGAACGCCAAACCGGGGATCATCGCCTTGACGGTGTTGGCCGTCACCTGCGTCTTGGAATTCGCCCAGTTGTGGCACCCGCCCGCGTTGGAGTGGGCCAGAAGCAGCTTCATCGGTCAGGCGCTGCTAGGGAATTATTTCACCTGGTCGGATTTCCCGTATTACGTGTTCGGATGTGGGGTCGGATGGCTGTGGATGAGGTGGTTGCCTGGTCGGGGCAAGCCTGATGGGTGATACTGCAAAGCAAAACGTCAAACGTAAAACGTGACGCGTGAAACGTGATGGGGTTGGGAGGCAGGAGCGAGTGGGCTGATGGGTGATACTGCCTTTGCCAGGCTGGCTGAGTTGGGGGAAGAACTGGAAGCTACCGGCAAACGCAAGGAGCTGGCCGCGCTGCTGGCCGATTTCCTGCGCAATCTCGTACCGGGGGAAATTCCCCCGGCGGTGCGTATGATCATCGGCCAGGTTTTCCCCGAGTGGGATGGGCGGGCGCTGAACCTGAGCTGGCGCGCCGTCGAGGCTGTGGTGGATGAGTTGACCGACGCGTCTCCGTCCGTCCGCGAGGAGATCTTCAATCAGGCGGTGGATGGCGGAGAGACGGTGTGTATGCTGCTGGAGCGAGCCCGTCGGGAGCCACCCCGCCCGCCGCCGCTGACCGTTCTGGAGGTCTTCCAGATCTTTGAGGAAATTGCCGTCACGGCGGGCAAAGGCTCACGGGCTCGCAAAGAGGCCTTGCTGCGAGAGATCCTGGCCCGCGCCACTCCGGTGGAGGCCAAGTACCTGGTCAAAGTCGTCTACCAGGAGATGCGGCACGGGGTTAGCGAGGGCATTATGCTGGACGCTATCGCCCAGGCGGCAGGGATCAAATCCCGCCTGGTGCGCCGCGCCAACCAGTTTTGGGGCGACCTGGGCGAAGTGGCATTGGTTGCCCTGAGCCAAGGGGAGGCCGGGTTGAAGGATGCTGCCCCCCGCCTCTTTCGCCCTCTGAAACCCATGCTGGCCGGGACGGCCGAGGACCTGGCCGAGGCTTTTGATCGTTATGAGGGGCAGGTGGCGCTGGAGTACAAGCTAGATGGGGCGCGGGTGCAGATCCACCGACACGGCGACGAGGTACGTATCTACTCGCGCCACCTGGCTGACGTCACTGCCAGCTTGCCGGACGTGGCCGCCGAAATCCGGAGGAACCTGGCAGCTAAGGAGGTCATCCTGGAAGGTGAGGCAGTGGCGGTGGACGCCGGGGGGCGCCCGCTGCCTTTCCAACATCTGATGCGTCGTTTTCGGCGCAAGCACGCCGTGGCGGAAGCGATCAAGGAAATCGCGGTTCAGTTGCACTTGTTCGATGCGCTGTACATCAACGGAAAAACACTGGTGGATGTAGCCTACATGGAGCGTTGGGCAGCCCTGGAGCGGGCGTCTGGGAGTTTGAGCCTGGTGTCGCGCTTGATTCCGGAGACGCCCGATGAGGGCCAGGCCTTCGCCGAGGCTGCTTACCGTGACGGCCACGAGGGGGTGATCGCCAAGGACCCTCGCAGCAGCTACTCGCCAGGCGTACGCGGCAAGTCGTGGCTCAAGCTCAAGCACGTCCTTAGCCTGGACCTGGTGATCGTGGCCGCCGATTGGGGCTACGGACGGCGCCACGGCTGGCTGTCCAACTATCACCTGGCCGCCCAAGACGCCGAGAGCGGCGAGTATCTGGTCGTGGGTAAGACCTTTAAGGGGCTGACCGATATCGAGTTCCAGGAGATGACCGAGCGCTTGCTGGCTCTGGAGCGGTCACGCAAGGGGGGCACGGTCTTCGTCCAGCCCCAGGTAGTGGTCGAGGTGCTGTTCAACGAGGTACAGGACAGCAAGCAATACCGGTCAGGGTTGGCGCTGCGCTTCGCGCGGGTCTATCGCCTGCGCGAGGACAAATCCGCAGCCGAGGCTGACACCATCCAAACGCTGCGCCAGCTTTACGAGCAGCAGTTTGAATACAAGGGGCGGTTGTAGATAGGGGGAAGTGAGTTATGAAAGAAGCCTTGCTTTACGAGAAGCTGTCGAAAGGCCGCGTTCGGTGTCACCTGTGCGCGCACCGGTGTGTGGTGCCGGAAGGAAAGCTGGGTGTCTGCCGGGTACGCCAGAACGTGGATGGCATGTTCTATACGCTGGTCTATGGCCGTACCATCAGCCAGAATGTAGACCCGGTGGAGAAGAAGCCCCTGTACCACTTCTACCCCGGATCGAAGTCCTACTCCATCGCCACGCCCGGCTGTAACTTTCGTTGCCGGTGGTGTCAAAACGCGGACATCTCCCAGTTGCCGCGTGAACGGGGCGTAATCGCCGGCTATCCAGCCACACCGGAGCAGATCGTCGAAGACGCGCGTGACACCCACAGCCGTAGCATCGCCTACACCTACACCGAACCGACCATCTTTTTCGAGTACTCCTACGACACTGCCCGCCTGGCCTACGAGGCCGGGATTGCCAACGTGTACGTGACCAACGGCTATATGACGGCCGACATGCTTGAGATCTTTCACCCTTACCTGGACGGCGCCAATGTGGATCTCAAAGCCTTTCGCAAAAAGACCTACAATCGTTATGTGGGGGCCGGGCTACAGCCGGTCCTGGATAGTCTGAAGACCATGAAGCGGCTGGGCGTCTGGCTGGAGGTGACCACGCTGGTGATCCCCGGCATGAACGACGACCTGGCCGAGCTGCGCGACATTGCCAGGTTCATCGCTCACGAGTTGGGGCCGGAGACGCCCTGGCACCTCAGCCGCTTCTTCCCCACCTACCATATGACTGACCGGTCCGCCACGCCTGTGGAAACTCTGCACCGCGCCCAGGAAATCGGTCTGGAAGAGGGGTTGCACTACGTATACCTGGGCAACGTGACGGGCGAGTCGAACACGCACTGCCACGAGTGCGGCCTGTTGCTCATCCGGCGCCGTGGCTACTGGATCGCCGAAAACCGCGTTCGCGATGGGGGCTGCCCTAACTGTGGGGCACCGGTGGCCGGCGTAGGCATGCAAGGTGAGTAGATGGAGCGAATCAAACTGAAGGGTCACCCTGAAGCCAGGTACTCGGCTGGCATGGGATTGTCCTCACGTTCGTTGTCCCATAACATGTTGATGATCCACCAGCGCTCTCCGTCGTGGAATAACTGGATGCTGTTGATGCCCCGCCCAAATGGCTCAGGATCATCCACGTTGTGGCGGGATTCGTAGGTGCTAAAAGCGTGCGCGATGTTGCCGAATCTTTCGGTGCGGCGGGCAATTTCTATTTCATAGAAGCTGTGTTCTCGGAAATAAGCCGAGGTCGTCTCTATGTAGGTCTCAACGTCCATCACCAGGGCTTGGGGCGTGCCGTCCTCGGCGATGATGGTTCTCACCATATGTGCGCCCGGGAAAAACATTTCGCGCATCCGGTCCCATTGCCGTTCCTGACCCGCCGGACCGGAGATGGATTGGTATAGGGCAGGTATCAGTGAGGCAATGTCGTGTACGTGTTCCATGGGTAGCTCCTTTCTTCATGAACCGATGATTGATAGGCTGTGATATGCTGCAATTTGAAAGCTTGATAATAATCGATTACTGACCTCGACCTAGCTTTTGAGAACAAGGGGCAGGTGGACTTTTATCAAGGCTTCATACGCTCCAATATCGCAACCATCATTAGCATTGGGGATGTTGGGGATATCAACAGGGCGTGAGTGGCCACGCTGGTCAATACCGGTGCCATTACAACTGCCCATATCAACGGCAGGGCTGTCTAATGGGAGAGCGTGAGTGAAGGTGTCGCCACCGTTGTCAGCCAGGGGGCCAAGCATAGGATCAGTGCTAGGTTGGTTATTAACGCCACCCAACCCACAGGTCCCATCGCTATCCAGGTTATAACCTAAAGTCATGATAGTACCGCCAAAGACAGCCTCACAATCATCATTAGCGTTGTTAGCCACGATCGTATTTGCCAGTCTCAAGGTGTCGCCCCAAATCCTGAGCCCGTAACAAGTGTTGCTATAAATCGTACTGTTAGTTACCGTTATGGGGCTGAAACTATAAATACCGCCAACGAAACTACCGTTGTTACTGCTTATGGTGCTGTTATTCACTGTCAATGTGCTATCGTTGCCATTGCGAATCCCGCCTCCATTCGCTCTACGGTTGTCAGTTATGGTACTATTGTTCACCGTCATTACGCCTTGATGGTCATTCATAAGGCCGCCCCCATTTAGGCTGGAATTGCTCACAACCGTGCTATTGTTTATCGTTGCCACACCACCATTGTTGTAGACTCCACCACCGTGGTTGACCACACTGTTGCTGATGACAATACTGTTGTTTAGAGTTAATGTGCCTTGGTTGTTGATTCCTCCCCCACTATCAGCATATCCGTTAGTAATCGTAACATCAGAGATTGTAGCAATGACTCCAGCGTTGATGGCGAACACGCTCCCAGAAGCATTGCCGTCTACAATGGTATTGCCGGTTCCGTGCAAGGTCAGATTTTTGTTCACAGTGACGTTTTCGACATATGTTCCGGCCATAATGTTGATAACATCGTTGGGCGCAGCAGCAGATACGGCGGCCTGTATAGTAGTGTAATCGCATCCGCTGGAACAGACAGTTATCGTGCCGCCTTGTGTTATGCGCGTCATTCCCAATGACCACAGTAAAGTGAGCAAAGCTAAACTGATTACAAGCTTAGAAAATCTTCGCATGATTTGCCCTCATTCCATCCGGCCTGGAGGTCTGAGATATGAGCCTGCCCTGCCCCTCGTCAATCGACCGGCATTGACCGGTGAGTGGTATGAAAACGCTAGTTGTCTTGATCCTTGACCAGAACCGCCGTGAAGACGAAGGGCCAGGCGTGTCCCACTCCCTTGTGCCGCACGGGGTGCAAGTGTAGCCGTATCCGCCTGCATTCAGCGTTAGCGCTCACCACTTGAAACGAGCAATTGCTCCCTGGGTATCTGTCCCAGATTCTCCACCACGCTATTTACACCCTCTAATTGAGCTAACACCGGGTGCGTGTGGCGCGGCCCCAAGGCAATGATGTGACCGATTCCGGCCGCATGAGCCGCCTGGATGCCTGAACGGGAGTCTTCCACGACGACACAGTCGGCTGGCGTCAGGCCCAGGTTGCTTGCGGCCTGAAGGTAAGTATCCGGCGCCGGCTTGCCGGGTCTGGTGCCATCGTCATACGCGATTTGCTCGATCTTGAACCAGCGAGACAAATCAAAATGCTGCGCGAAAAACTCCAGGTTTATTGTTCCGGAGGCAGTGGCAATGGTATGCGGAATACGGTTGGTGACCAAAAAATCCAGAAGTTCGACGGCACCCGGCGAAAGTCTAAAATCCCCGCCTTGGTCCAGACAAAGCTGCTGGTACAGCGCCTCCTTTTGTTGGATGAGCTGGTTAAGTTCCTCCCCCTCAAGAGTCCGTCCCATAAGGTATCCTAGTGTATGTTGATTGTCACGGCCATAGACGTGGAGGGTCATCTCTTCTTGTGAGAATGGCCGGCCTCTTTTTTCTTTCGAGAATTGTCCCCAGGCACGTTCTTGTAGATGACCATCCCACAAGAGCACACCGTTAAAATCAAAAATAATTCCTTGAAATCTCATAGAATATCAATTCTCCAGCTTCCTGGCCGTTTGGCTCAGAACGTCGAGCGCCTCGTCCACGTCATCCAAATGGGTGCGGAAGCAGACGACTGCCGCCCGCAGAACGAATGCCCCATCAACGCGGGTGGAACTGACGAAGATACGGCCATCATCCTGAACGGCTCCCATCAAGCGCTGATTGAATTCGTCCGGGTCGCCCCGTTTAGGAAGGTAGCGGTAGGTAACCACGGATAGATCCGGATAGGGGCCAACCTCAAAGCCGTCGATCTTTTGGATCCGCTCATAGAAATAACGCGCCAGGTGGATCTTCTCCGACAGAGCGGCCCGGAAGGGCGCTACACCCAGCACTTTCAGCGGCAGCCATAGTCGCAAGCCTCGGAAATGCCTGGTCAGTTCCGGCGACAGATCGGCGGATGATAACTCTTCCACCGCATCCGGGACGTCTTGAAGGTAATCCGCGTGTGCATTAAATGCAGCGTACAGCTTTGCCCGGTCTTTGACCAGGACCGCGCCGGAGCCATAGGGCAAAAACAGTGTCTTGTGTGGGTCCAGGACAATGGAATCGGACTTGTCCATGCCGACCAAGACGGCCTGGCCTTCCGGGCACAAGGCGAACAGAGCGCCATAGGCCCCATCGACGTGGAACCAGAGGTCGTGTGAAGCCGTGATTTCGGCGATCTCGGCCAGCGGATCGACCGAGCCTGTATTCGTGGTGCCTGCTGATGCCACAACCAGCCACGGCTGTAGCCCTGCTCGCCTGTCGGCTTGGATGGCAGCGTTCAGGGCGGCCGGGTCCATGCGATACCCCTCATCGACGCGCACCACCCGCTGTACGCAACCCCTCAATCCGGCCACGCGCAATGCCTTGCCGATGCAATGGTGGACGTGCTCCGTGACGTAAACGACGGATTTGCCGATCGTTTCGGGAACAATTCCGCAGGCATCGCGGGCGGCTACAATGGCTGTCAAGTTGGCGATGCTGCCGCCTGACGTCAGATTACCGGCGGCGCTGTCGGGATAACCGATCATGTCCGCCATCCAACGCAACAGCATATTTTCGATACGCACCGCGCCGGGGGCTGCAAAAAAGAGACCGGCGTATTGGTTGGTCACAGCAGCCAGGTAATCGCCCAGCGCTGCGTGGAATAATGCACCGCCGGGGATATAGCCCAGATAGCGTCCCGACGTGGCGTTAATCCCCAGGGAGTCGACATTCTCGCCTAGCAGGGCCAGCACCTCGTCGATGTCGATGCCTTCTTCAGTAATCGGGGAAGCGTAGATCCCCCGTCCATTGTCAGGGCGTGCAGCATATGCAGGCGCGCTGGCTAATTCGTCCAGGTAGTTATTGGTATAGGCAATCACACGCCTTATCAATTGTTCTCGTTGAGCCGGGTTGGGCTCTAACAACCGTGCCGATTCCTCTAATTGCCGAATTTCTTGCATTGAACTGCCTGCTCCCCTGTTGAGTCTTCTTGTGCTTTTGTGTGCAGTATATCATATCTGGCCCACAACTCCAATCATCATTCATCAGGACATCCCTAACCCTCCCAAAATCCGACTTGCATTAGATAATGGGGCCTGCTACAATAACGATTCCCGGCATAACTGCTCAGACCAGTCGCTGATCGTTACGGTTATTCAAGCGTAATGGGTATTTGCGGATATACATCCGTCGATTATGGGTTGCAGATACATATCTGCAACCATCAGGCTGAGTGGTTACTTTCCGGCATAGTCTTTGAACTATGTACTTGACCCCTCCAGAACAGAGGATTTCACCACGCAGGGACAGATCGCAGAAGGAGAAAAACTGTGTCCCGAGACGTAACATACGAGCTGTTACATGGCGTCAATTCAACCAGCCGTTGGTTTCATAGTAGATTTCCGGACGAAGATATCCTGTCTGTTTCACCGGCTTCTTACGCCGAGTTTAGGGAGGGGACTCGACCGGGGTGGGGACGCAAGGGCGTGGTCATCGTGACTCATCGACAAGTCTTTTTTAAGTCTGTTTTGTTATCCCTCTACACGCTGGTGTTCCTCGGTGTCGGCTTCGCCTGTTTTGCAGCCTATGCCGGAACCGAAGAGGTCTTTTTTCTGATCATAGGGATTATTGCGGTTGCTTCGACCTTTAACCGTCTTCCGCTTGAAAGGCAAATCCTGTTGGGAGATATCGACAGTGTAGAGGTTGGCTCCGTCGGCGGCTTCACGTTGCGTGGTATCAAAGAATCTCCCACGCTCAGCATCAGCACCCTGGGCAATAGGGTTAAGTTGACCTTGAAACAAGGACTGACGGACGATGCCAAGCGGCTTTTGGGGATAGGTGACGAAGCGATGGATGATCATAAGAGGTAGCCGCGAGATGTGAGAAATAGGGTAGGGGTTGGGTTACGAGGAGTACCCATATTCTCAATGTTGGTGTAAAATCACGCTGAAAGTGCTTACATAGAGGAAGTGTATGCCCCCGAGGATTTTACTCGAGGGGAAATAAACATTCTCAAGTATCCATCCGAAGGAGGGAGGTCACAATGCGACGTAAGGGCTTAAGGGCGATGCATTCGTCGTTGGGAGGAATGGCACTGGGTATTGGCTTCTTGGTTCAGGGACCACCGGGGAGGCCGCTAGGGATCCCTATGTGGGGCTGGATTCTACTGTTTGCGCTGGTCATCATTGTCGCCGTCATCTGGGTGTTGCGTGAGGAAGAACAAGAAGCGACCCAGAAGGAAGAGGCGCCGGAACCAGCGGCCGCGCGTGCCACCTTGGCAGTCGAAGAAGCAGCCCCACCGCCGCCCGAGGCGGACGATTTGCAGCGCATCGAAGGTATCGGCCCCAAAATCTCTGGATTGCTTCAAGAGAATGGTATCAGCACCTTTGGCCAGTTAGCGGAAACAGACGTGGACCGGCTGGGACAGATCCTCGACGAGGCTGGTCTTGGCCGGTTGGCAGACCCCAGCACCTGGCCCGAGCAAGCCAGCCTGGCGGCCGCCAGCGATTGGGCGGCGCTGGCGGCACTGCAAGATCAACTGTTGGGCGGACGACAGGTGGGACCCGATGATTTGCAGGTCATCGAGGGTATCGGTCCCAAGATCGCCGGGGTGCTTCAGGCGGCTGGCATCGCCACCTTCGCCCAATTGGCTCAGGCTGACGTTGGCCGTCTCCGCGAGATTCTCACCGAGGCGGGTATTAGCCGGATATCGGACCCCGGCACCTGGCCCGAACAGGCAAAACTGGCGGCTGACGGCGACTGGCAAGAGTTGGAAGCTCTGCAAGATCAACTCAAGGGTGGACGGTTGGTTTGACTCGTAGTACAACCAACCATAACTGTTCAGCCGCTCAAGCTGGATGACAATCCAGTGGCCCGCAGATACGGCTTCAAGCTGCGAAAGGCCAGGACACCTGTTCCACCGTCAGGTGCAGGCTTCGTCCCTGGCGAGCAGGTAGCTGAGCAGTTACCGCACGAATCGCTGCCCCGCCTGCTGTGGCGGGGCTTTTGTTTGGGATGGTTGGATGGTTGGATGGTTAGTTAGTTAGTTAGTTAGTTAGTTGGTTGGGTGGTTGGTTAGTTGGTTGGGTGGAGGGAGGGAAGTGAAGTATGATGAGTAAAGAATTGCAGTGGGCCAACCAGGAGGTCAAAGAGGCGTGGAACCGGAACGCGGCCTTTTGGGATGAGCGTATGGGGGAGGGCAACGATTTCGTCGAAGTGTTGATCTGGCCCTCGACCGAGCGGCTGTTAGCCCTGCGGCCGGGCGAGCGGGTGCTGGATATTGCCTGTGGCAACGGCCTCACCTCGCGGCGGCTGGCGGCTATGGGTGCTGAGGTGGTCGCCTTCGACGTTTCGGAGGAGATGGTTGCTCACGCACGCCAGCGCACTGTTGAGTATACCGATCGCATTCAATACATGGTGCTGGATGCCACCGACGAGGCGGCGCTGTTGTCTTTAGGTGAGGGCCGTTTCGACGTGGCATTGTGTAACATGGCCCTCTTCGATATGGCAGAGATCAAGCCGTTGTTCCGCGCGCTGGTTAGATTGCTTCGACCCGGAGGCCGCTTCGTCTTCTCAGTACTGCATCCCTGTTTCAACAGTCCTCACATGGCTCACGTTGGTGAGATGCAGGACGTGGAGGGCGAGATAACGACCGTCTACTCGGTGAAGGTGTTTGGCTACATTAGCTCGACGGTGGCCCACGGCCTGGCTATACCCGGCCAGCCGACACCCCAGCTTATCTTTCACCGGCCTTTACAGTCCCTGCTGGGCGCCGGCTTCGGGGCCGGCTTCGTGTTAGACGGTCTGGAGGAACGGGCCTTTCCCCCCGATCATCCAGCCGGCACCTACCCGCTCTCCTGGGGCGGCAACTTCAGCGAGATTCCGCCAGTCCTGGTGGCGCGGATGCGACTGCCTTGCTGATTGTCTCAGTGGGTTCGCCTTCTGTGACTTCCGCCTATGCGCGTTTTACGCACTACCAACCAGGATGAACGGCGCCCAAAAGTAGGGGTGCTCCCACCCCTGTTCGTGACGAATTTCCAGCATGGCCGTATACAGCATCTTGGCCCAGTCGGGTGGGGAAGACGGCCCCTGTCCATCCAGCGCCTGGTAGAAGTGTTGCATCAGGTCTAGAGAGGAGCGGTCGTCCACCGGCCACAGACTGGCGACCAGCGAGGGTGCGCCGGCATACAACAGGACGCGCAGCAGGCCCATCAATTCATCACCCCGGCCCACCTGTTGCCGGCCTGTAGCGCAGGCGCTCAGGACTACCAGCTCGGCCCGAAGACGGAGCTCCAAGATTTCCTGCGCGGTAAGCACACCGTCATGCAACTTCAGGCCCGACTGTAGCGGGTCCGAAGGGTGAAACACGCCGTGGCAGGCCAGGTGGACGTAGCGGTGGCGTTCAATCTCAGCTAGCACGTGTCCCCTGGTCGCCTGCGCACCCAGATAAGGCTTGACACCGAAACGGTCAGCGACGAGCTGTGCCTCTTTCTCGGTCCCTGGCAGATCGCCCGTTGGGTTGCCGACGACCAGCGCCGATCTGGGGTCGCCCGTCACTCTCGTTTTCCCCTGTTCCAGGACCCGCCCCAGTACGGCGGCGCTGGGGGCGTAGGCGAAACGAATGGGCAAATGCTCGATGAGCGGGGTGCCATTCACCTCCAGGGCGTGGAGGGGCAGATAGTGCAGGAGGCCGTGCGGAATGAAGTAGACGATTTCGACGTCCTTCAGATGAGGCAGGACGTCGGCCATCAGCGGGCCGGCCAAGTCCTGCCAGGTCTGGTCGTCGCCCTCAGATAGGGCTTGATCTGAGGCCTCATAGAAGGGGAACCCGGCCACCTCGTTGTCAAAGCGTGCCACGTATTCGGCAAGCTGGCACGTGCCTACTGGCGCCCTATGCACGCGCGGCGCGTCCCAGCCGGCACGCAGTATAAAGACGGCGATCTCGTTGGGCAGGGTGTAAAACTCGACCTGCGCGGCGTTTGGTCCCAGTCGCCCGGCCAGGGCCTCCATATCCCGCCAGGTCAGCGGCTCGCCGCGCCGCATGGCCACGTATTCGCGCGCGGCCGGGTCGCGGGCCATCTCTTGCCACACGGCGTCCAGCGCGTTGAGTTGCCGGCTGCGCTGCGAGAGAAGGTCACGCGCAGCGGACGACGGCTCCTCTGATCTTTCGCTCAAAAGCAAGCTGCCGCCCGACAGAGCACTCAGGGCTTGCTCCTGCCCGCGCAGGCTTTCGATCAGCGCGGCCTCGTCCCGTAGCAGTTTCGAGGACAAGCCAGGTGGCGGGGGAAATGCACCCTGTCCCATCTGGTCCAGGAAGGTGCGTGCCTTGCCGCCCTCGGCTGCTACCAATGCCGCCCTATAGTCAGGTTGCTCCAGGCAGACCTGGACCAGGCGCTCGTACAGGGTGGTGTTCTGAGCCAACTCCGCCTCCTTGCCGCCAGGGCTAAAGGAGGCGCGGTAGAGAGTCTCGGCAGCCTTTACGGCGGTGTCATAGGCCGCATGCGCCCGGGCCCACTGTCTCTCCTCAAAATGCAGGTTGCCCAGGTTGCGAGCGGCACGGCGGGCGTCCACGGGGAATGCGGCCGGCTGATGAATCTCCAGGGCAGCCCCAAAGTAACGGGCCGCCTCTTCCAGGTTCTTGTGCCGCCGCCCGCAGAGTCGATCCTGGTAAGCGGTGCCCAGGTTGTTGGTAGTCTGGGCCCATTCAAAGGGGAGAGCCTCGCGCGTGCGTACCTCAAGGGCCGCCTGGTAACATTGGATGCCATCCTCCAGGTTTTGTGCTGGCTCCCCTGCAATACGATCGCAATAGACGTTGCCCATGTTGTGCTGCGCCAGCGCCCACTTGCGTGGGTAGCCCTGCCGACCATACACCTTGGACGCGATTCTGGCGTGGTCCAGCGCCTGCTCCAGATGGTGGCTGGCCTGCTCAGGGGCGGTATAGCGCAAGTGGCCCCCCAGCCGCCAACGCACATCACACAAAACGTTGTGGGTTGTAGCATAGTGGTAAGTTCCGGAGAGAACCTCTTTGAGAGCTTGCTTGAGGTGGTCGATGGCCCGCTCAAGGTTTTCACCCCGGTCAGCCAGCAGTCGCTGGGCGTAGGCGATGCCCAAATTGTGGTTGGTCGCCGCCCATTCTGCCGGGGTCCCGACCTGCTCTTGCTCAGCCAGCGCTGCCTGATAACATTCGATGGCCTGCTCCACGTTGTCCGCCCGCTCGCCCCGGATGCGCTGAAGATAGGCGGTGCCCGTGTTGCTTTGCGTCTTTGCCAGCTTGGCCCGATCCTGGGCGTACTGGGGAATTTCTGAGGCCGCCTGGAAAAGCTGGATGGCCCGCTCCAGGTTCCCGGCCCGGTCGTCTCGATAGCGCTCTATGTAGACCAGGCCCAGGTTATGAAGCGTCTCGGCTCGCTCGATGGGATGGGCGTCCGCCGTCCGTATCGAGAGAGCCGCCTCATAACAGGCGATGGCCCGTTCCAGGTTTTCCTCCCGGTCCCCCTGGCTGCGCCGAAACAGTGCGTACCCCAGGCCGTGATTGGCCTGCGCCCATCCCTCGGGGTAGTCCTTGGGCCCCCACATTTCCAGTGCGGCTTCATAGTGGGCGATGGCCCGCTCCAAGTCGTCGGCCCCGGTCGTCTCGGTCCGCCGAGAATATTCCCTGGCTACTTCGTAGTGACTGTTGGCCAGGTTCTCTTGTATGATCTCCCACTCGTCTGAATGGGTTCGGCGCGTGTATACTTCTGACGCCCGTCCATAGTGTTTTATCGCTTCCTCAAGATCCTCGATCCGGTCGCCATCGGATGACTCGGAGAGACAGAAGCCCAGCTCGAAGTGCAGGTAAGCCCAATCTATGGGGTGGGCCTGGCGTCGCACCTGGGCCAGGGCCTGGCGACACAACACGATGCGTCGCTCCAGACCCTCTACCGACCCGGAGGTCTGTTGCAGTTCGTTGAGGATATGGCGCCAAGAGTCACCTTGAGATGCGTGCTGCTTGACCATAGCCACCTCATTTACCATCTGTGGGGATAGTGGGCCCCCACCTACGTGGATCAGGGAGGCGGGGAATCCCTTTTCCCCGCCTATGTGGTTTAACGATGTAGCGTTAGCTCAATAACAGCCCGGATAGGTGAGGCCCACCTCGCCCTGGATGCCATCGTACATTTGCGGATACTGGTGGTATCCAGTTTCGGTAAAGACGTAGCTGTCCACCCGGCTGTTCAGATAGAGGAAGGCCTCTTCGGCCGACACGACGCCGTCGCCATTGAGATCGGCGCTGGATGACCAGAGAGCCTTTATGAAGTAATAGGAGAACACGCCGTCTTTCAAGGCCCCAAACTCCCAGCTTTCTTGGTCCTCGCGGCTGGCCATGAGCACCAGTCGCCCCGTCTCCTCGACGTCCATGGCGAAGCCGTCGCCTACCTGCAAAGGTCCTAGCCCGTCGACAGTGCGCGTCCCGAGGGAGAGGGTCCGGGCCGCCCCAGCCGTGGCCTCGACCATGCCGCCACTGAAGCAACTATCGATGACGATCACGATCCGGTCGGACTCCAATTCGTCGAGCCAGCTATCCAGCTCGTCGTCGCTGATAGCCGTCTCGGACAGCCATACCGGGTCTTCGACCTCTGGGTAGCAAGGATCACAATCGACGTCATAGGGAACCAGGAACTCGTCAAACTGGTCGTTCTCGTCGCTATCGTCGTCCCAGTCATACATGCCGTGGCCGCTGAAGAAGAACATCACCAGCGTGTCCTCGTCCTCGCGCACGTCCAGCCACTTGGTGATGGCGTCCCGGATGGCAGTTTTGGTCGCCTGGGAGTCGGTCAGCAGCAGGATGTTGTCGTCTTGGAAACTGGCGATGGAGGCCGCAGCGCTACCGCACATGCAGCTTCCCCGGCCGATATGTCGGTTGGTATAAGCGGCTTTGCCTGCGTCAAAGGCGGTGTAGGCCGGATCAATACCCGGCGCGCCAGCGCGCGCGCCGGTGGCCGGCTCCATGTGTTCGTAGTCGGCGATACCTACCACCACGGCGGCAAACCCCCCGAATGTGGACCCGGGCGAAGGCGTCGTACTCCCGGAACCCTTGAGCACGATCGGCAGGTAGGCGTGATGCTCGTATGCTGACACCCCATACGAGAGCCGCACCTGAACCTGCTGCGGGCTGTCTGCCACCCCCGGCGTGGAACTGGTGACCCGCACCTGATCCTCGTAGACGCCGGGCGCCAGCCCGCCCGTGTCAACGGTGACGCCGATCGCCTCCGGCGACAGGAAGCCAACACCCGAGCCGCCGGTATCGTCCAGCGCGAGCCACGAAGCCCCGCCCTGGACGAAAGCGCTCCAGGTCAGCGCGCCGGTGCCTACATTGCTCACAATCAGGGGCTGGTTTTCAGTCCCCGCCTCATCCAGGACAAAGTCAAGCGGGTTGGGCCAGGCACTCAGCGTAGGCGGGGGCGGATCAAAGTTGACGACCAATAGAGGGGTGACATCAGAGCCACTCTCCCAACTGAAGAAGCCGCGGTACCCGATCGTCTCATCGCCGCGCAACAGGATACCGTGGTTGTCGTAGGTACCATCCACCCAACCCTGCACCAAGTCCGTGACCGTCCAGTTGTAATAATGAAAATCGCCTTGCCCGCCGGCCACCAGGTCTACGAAGCCGTAGGACTCGGCGAAGTCGGGCCGATTGTTCCAGGTGACCAAGTCCTCCAGCCAGGGCTCGGTTACCCGGTAGGTGGTGACGCGCCGGGAATGGCCCTCATAATCGAGCCAGGACCCATAGTACAACTGGAGCTGGGCGCTGTTGATGGTGGAGCCGGCCGGGATGGACGACAGGTCGAAGCGCACTAGCCCGCGCAATTTGCCTTCGCCGCTGTCCCCGTCGTAGCCGACCTTGATGGCATCGCCCTCCCAGGCCGACCAGTAGTTCTTGTTTGGTTTGCCCTGAGCGATCGTGGTATCGGCGACGGCCTCCAGGGTGGTTGCGTCCAGCGTCTGAATCGCCGCCTCAGCCGAGACTGACGCTCCTGGACCGAGGTCTGAGACGTCAGCTTTGAGTTCGAGCATGACGCCCTCCCCTGGCGTCGGCGGATCGGCGTACACGCCCTGGATCGGCGCCAGGGCGGTCCACAACAGTATGGCTACCAACAAAACCGTAGCCAGGATTCCCTTTGTTTTTTGTTGTTGTGCCATGTTCGTGACCTCCTTGTCTGTCTAATGAGGGGAAATGCCATTCAGTTTTGCGATAATCCGAGCCTGGGGGCTTCTTCTAAATTCACCTCCGGGGTCTTGTCGGGTAAAGCTGCCGCAACCATTTGTGTTCTAGAGAGGTTCCGATGTTGTCAGCCAGCATTTGACCTCCTCGGCGAAAGGTAGGTAGCCAAGTTGGGAAGTTTATGAAGGGGGGAGACGCTACACGCTGATCGAGCCCTCATGGAAATAAACGTCGGACGGCATATAATTTGCACATGATTCCTCGCTAGCAGGCTGTCGGAGAGGGTATGCGCTTAACCTTCCTGGAAGCTTAAACGGCGCTCTGACCAGGCATTTGGGCACCCGTTTAGGCCGAATTTTTGCTCAAGTTGTACCGCCCAGAGCTTCCAGG
>DAOUMD010000085.1:0-54393 GCA_034412795.1 Anaerolineae bacterium | reverse complement strand
TACACAGCCAGGTATTGCATGGTTGGAGGTTTCATAGCAGTCCTTATCATTTTTAGAGACAAAAGTCAAGGCTCAAAGGAGCCCAGGGATTCGGTCCTGGGCTCCTTGTCAAAGATTGCGTTCCACGCTACGGGTCTGTCCCAGGTTTTAGGTAGCGGGCGTACCCTATTCGTCAGCGGTGGAATAGGGATGTCGTCCTGGCAGATGTCTGGGACGTATCCCCAAGCTATCGTCACTTGGAAGCAGCAACAAGTAGACTGGATGTTAAGGCGACGGCACCGCCGACACCGGCCCGTGGAAGGTGCTGACCCCGCGCAGGTCCACATCCTCAAGCTGGTAGTAGTAAGTCATACCGTTGACCACCTCGCTGTCGATGAATTGGTAGCTGGCCCCGGTGTCGGGGTTGCCCTGAGCTGGGATCAGGCTGGGGTTGAGCCGGGTGTACTCGCCATCGCCCGCCTCGCTCCGCCAGATGTTGAAGCCCTCGTTGTCTATCTCGCTGACCGTCTCCCACTCAAGTAGAATCTGGCCGTCCTGACCGCTGGCCGTGAAGCTGACCAGGACGATGGCTGTGACCGGTTTCCAGGTCTTGACCGCAGTGTCCGACGCTTCATCGGGGTCTTGAACGCCGTCGCCGTCCCGGTCAACCCAGGCGGTGATGGTATCGTCCCCCTCATTGGTGCCAGTGTAGGTGAAGCTCGCTTGACCGGTGGCATCGGTGGTGCCGCTTCCGCTGGCAGTGTTGGCCCCGGTGACCGTGAACTCGATGGCCAGACCGGAGATGGGGTTACCCAGGCCATCAGTGACCGTAGCAACGACCGTGTGCGGAGTGTCGACTTCGTTAGTGGCCGTATCGGGCGTCAAGACCAGGTTTAGCACCGCCGGATCAGACTCTGTCTCGAAGAAGACATCTGGGTCGGCCCGACCGTTGGGGAAGTCGGGTGTGAATAAGGTCTTGCGATTGTCACCCCAGGTCAGGTATAGGGTAGAGCCTTGGGTCGCCATATGGTTATATTCGGCCATGTAGCAATTGAGGACTGCAGGATCGAAGTTGGGGTTGATGGGCGGGGCTGCGAAGGATACATCGGTAACCCGGATGTTAGGCTCAAAGGTCTGGCCGCCATCGACGGAGAAAGCCTTGAAGACGTCGATGTCGGAGCCGTTGAGCCGCCGGTCGTACCACATCACCGCCACCGTTCCGGCTTGGGTGACCCGCACAAAGGGGAAGAACTGGTTGGTGTTGGTGCCGTCGTCATTGACCACGAGGGGCGGGCTCCAGGTGTTCCCGCCGTTGGTCGAGCGACTGAAGAAGATGTCGGCGTTGTCCGGGCCAGCTTCCCCGTCCGGGTCGCTGTTCCACACTGCGTAGACATTGCCGTCAAACGGCCCGCCGCTGTGGTCCACGTCGATGCTGGGGAATTCCTGGCTCCGGATGCTGCCGGGCAAGGTCTCCCGTATGCTCGGCTGCACCACGGTTCCACAATTCTCAGCAGATCCGATGGTGTTGACTGAGGCATTGATCACTATGTCAGGGCCGGGAAAGGTCGTCCCGCCACTAACGGAGCGCCGGATGCGAATCGAACGATCGGCGACCACCGGCCAACCTTCTTCCCACGCCACGTAGATCTCACCATCGGGACCTACCTCGGGGAAGGATCCCTGAACCACGGTGTCCGTCTCCCCGTTCAGCGGCGTCACCGGGATGGCGGGGGCGAAGGTCAGGCCACTGTCCGTGGAGCGGGAGAATAGGATGCGCGTGTTGTCATCGGGATCGAGCTCGGTCCAACTCACATAGATAGATTCGCTGAAGGGCCCGCCCGTGGTGTCGGCGGTGATCAACGGTTTGTCCTGAAGATAGCCCAAGTTCATATCCGAGCCGGTCCCGCGCACCAAGGTGGGGCCGGTAAAGGTCGCCCCGCCGTCAATCGACTTCCAGACGCCGATGAAGCTGTCGGTGCAGTCATCTGGAATTACACCGTCAGCCGGGCACACGAAAGTGAGACTGGAGTAGTAGAAGTTGCCGGCGCTGTCAACGGTAATATCCGGGTCGCCGAGGGCGACGGCATAGCCATCGAATGGGAAGTCGGGCGGCCCTACCGGCCTGGGAGGAATGGGGCCGCCGTCGGTAAAGCTGGCGCCGCCGGTGGTGGAGAAAGCGTAGCCGCTGAAGGATGTGTTGGGCAGATCTACGAGCTCCGAGGAGTCGTTCCAGCCCACGACGACCTTGTCTCCAGCCACGGCAATGGCGGTTTCGCTCTGGGTGGTCTGGTCGGGGTGCGGTGGTGCCAGGTCGGGCGCGTTTACTTGGATGGCTGGTGATGCCAATAGCGCCCTGGCTTCGGCTTCGATCTCTGGGGTCAGCCCCTGGCGCGATCCAGTCTCTGCCCCCTCTTTCCCCTCGGCGCATATAGCCCTAAGCGCGGATTCAGCAGCGGCCGACAACAGTTGGCCACGCGTCTCAAGCCGGTCGCAGTGGCTTGCCAGCGGGGAGCTTGAGAAGATAAGGGGCAAGTAGATGGGGCTAATGGGGGATGGCCTGGCCGACACCGGCCCGTGGAAGGTGCTGACACCGTGGATGTCCACGTCCTCCAGCTTGTAGTAGTAGGTCACACCCTTGATCACGTCCCTGTCGGTGTACTCGTAGCTGGCGCCGCTGTCGGGATTGCCCTGGGCTGGGATGAGGCTGGGGTTGACCTGAGTGTACTCGCCGTCGGCCGCCTCAGCGCGCCACAAGTTGAAACCTTCGTTATCGATTTCGGCGGCCGTCTCCCAGGCCACGGTGACGCTGTCTGCGCTCGCCTGGGCCGTAAACAAGCTGAGTTCAATGGCCGTAGTCTGTTCGTTGGTGAAGGTGCAGGTTATCTCTTCACCTGCGTCCAGGTGGATGGTGACACCGTCGGCGATGGGGTCGCTGTCGCCGCCCGTGCAAACGACGCTGTCGAGGTCCCACCCGGTCGGTCTGGTCTCGATCACATCATAGTCACCAGGAGGTAGACCACTGCTCACTTGGATGCCGCCGTCATCCAAGGTGAAGGTGCCGAGGTCGCCCGCGAAGGTGAAACCGGTGGCACCTCCAGGTATAGTCTCCTTGACAATGGAGATTTGGCCTCCTGCTAGTGGACAAACATCGTCGATCCACAATTCCTGCCCGCCGATGGCAAACGAGTTAATCGTGCCCTTCAACGTCAGCAACCCCGTGTCGTTCCCCAAACCGTTAACTACCGATACCTCGACGCCGCCGATGATCTGTCCGTCAATTTCGACGAAATTCTCGAAGTTGCGAAAGTCGCCATTGACGTTGATGTTGAGATTGCCTCCATACTCGCCGAAGCGGAGCTCAAGCTCTATGAGAGGAACACCAAAATCGAAGGCAAGGTTGATGTTGTTGACTGCAATTTCCTGGCCCGCACCACCCGCCAGACCGGTATTCTCGATCCGGGCAAAACCACCATCAAATGGCGTTCCATCACTCCAAAAAAACGTATCCGCGGAAATGGTGACCCAGGAGTCAACAAAAGTGTCTCCGACCTGGTATTCCGTCCCCAGGGTCGGATCTTCGAACTCAACGCAGTCACCAAGTTGAAGCTCGTACGCCCCAATGTCACACACGGCGATACCATCTTCGTCGCCATCCACCGGGCGGAGCTGCCCACGTTGATCGAGATTGTTGACCGGAGAAGCCGCACAGGTAGCGTTATCGGCGGTGTCGATGGCCGGGCTATTAGTCGGCAGGGCGTAGGTCTCGGTGGGGCCGCCGTTGTTCTGGAGTGGGCCGAGCAGGGGGGACATACCAGGCAGATCGGTGGGCTGTGTCAGATTACAGGTATCGTCGCTGTCCAGATTGTGGCCGTTAGAAACGACTGGATTCCCGGCGCAATCTTCGCCAGGGAGATTGTCAGCCACGATGGTGTTGATCAATTGTGCCGTATCGCCGTTCAGGATACCGCCACCGTTTTGAATAGCACTATTCTGGCTGATGGTATTGTTTATCAATTCCAGCAGGCCGGCTGTGTTGTTGAAGATGCCGCCTCCGCCGCCCGTGGAGGCATCGTTGCCGCTGATGGTGCTATTGACAAGCGTCATCGTGCCCCAGTTGTACAGACCACCACCGTCGCCAGCCGTGTTGTATGCAATGGTACTATTGGCAATCTCTACAGTACCTTCAGTGTTGAGGATTCCTCCACCCTTAAGAGCGCTGTTGCGGTTGATGGAACAGTTTGTCAGGATCACTTCACCCCTCAAGTTGTCGATGCCTCCGCCGTCACGTCCGGCACTGTTGCCGTTCACGACGCTGTTGGTTAGCGTCACGCTGCCATTGATGTTGTCGATGCCACCCCCGTCGACATCGTCGGCCCGATTGTCGTTGATGGCGCTATCTTTCACCACGGTGGTCCCACCGGCGCCAGACATATCGCCGTTGCGCACCCCGCCGCCACTCACAGCCTGGTTGTTACTGACCTCGCTGTTGGTGGTGATCAACACCTCGCCGTCGCTGTTAAAGACGCCACCGCCGAAATTAGCACTGTTGTCTTTGACAACGGTGTTGATCAACGTCACTGAGCCGAAACTGGCCTGAGTCTGATTGTGAATACCGCCCCCGTCGAAGTCCGCAGTGTTTCCGTCGATCATACTGTTCGTTAGCGTCAACGAGTTGTTGTTAGAGATGCCCGCGCCAAACGCAGCGCTATTGCCACGAATTTCGACGTTGGTGAAGATGCCGCTGCCATGGTGTGAGATTCCTCCGCCAGAATGAGCACGGTTGAATTCAACAATGCTGTCCGTCAGGGTCAAATCTGTGTTGCTGCTGGAGAAAATCCCGCCTCCCCCGGAGCTGGTATCTCCATTGCGCACTGTCACGCCGGAGACATTCACCGCTGATACAAGACCCTGAATGTGCAGGACGCGGTCGAGGCCGTTTCCGTCGATGATGGTGCTGGTTGGGCCATCGCCGTTCACGGTTAAGTCGTCGGTGACGTCAAGATCGCCGGTACCGGCTAAGTCTTCGCCATCGCCAGGAATGGTCAGAGTGTAAGTCCCAGTCGGCAGGTTAATGGTGTCGGGGCCAGCCAGGGCGTTGGTCTCCTGAATGGCGGCACGTAAGGTGCAAGTGCCGGCCGCAGAGGCGCACATCCCGTCACCGGGGGCAGCATCAACGGCGTCGTCGGTACTGTTAACGGTAAAGGTAGCAGCGTGACTTGCTGGCGCTCTACTCAGGCTACCTACCAGCAAGACCAATAGGACTATCAGGACAAATTTCGAACTTCTCATGGTTATCTCCCTTCTCGATTGACACGCTCAGAATGCCCCGCTCGCTTAGGTGAAAAAGTGTCCGGTATGAAGGTCTCGACAGGCAGCCCGTCGGGGTCGGGGCGGTATTTATCATTCTTCAAGCAGATGGTCATCGAAGTTCCAAAGGAGCCCAGGACTGGCTCCTGGGCTCCCTGTCTTAAATGCAGATACTGCTACTTAAGGATGAGCGGCAGGTAGATCGACCGATATGGACCTGCCGTGACCGACACCGGTCCATGGAAGGTGCTGACACCGTGGATGTCTACGTCCTCTAGCTTGTAGTAGATCACTCCCTTGGTCACGTCGCTGTCCACGTACTCGTAGCTAGCACCCGTGTCGGCGTTACCCTGGGCTGGGATCAGGCTGGGGTTAAGCTTGGTGTACGGTCCATCCGCCGCCTCGCCCCGCCACAGATTGAAACCTTCGTTGTCGATCTCACTGGCCGTCTCCCAGGCCAGGGTCACGCTGTCGGCGCCCGCGTGAGCGATGAAGGAGGCGAGTTCGACGAAGGTGGTTTGTTCGTTGGTGAAGATACAGACAACATCTTCCTCGGGCTGCAGCTCGATGGTGACTTCGGGCGGGTCAGGGTCAATCAGGGAGAGACCATTGTCACAACTGATTTTGTGTAATAGCCATCCCTGAGGAGCGTCCTCGACGATGGTGTAGCTGCCCTCCGATAGCCCGCTGAACAGGGTAAACTGACCCGACTTGAGGCTGATTGGCTCGCCGTTGAAGGTGAAATTGAAGTCGGTCGTGCTGCCCCCCGCCTGTTTTCTAATCTCGATCGAGCCACCTTCAGCCAGCTTCTCAACGATATATATGGTAATGCTGTCACTCGACTTGTTATTGTCGCTATCCACCCCCTCCAAGGTGACAAGGTAGGTGCCGGCCTCCAGCCCGCTTAGGGCCACCTCCCCACCGGACCCTGTGGACTCGCCTTCGACGAACCAACTCAGGGCCCCATCGGGGAGAGTTCCATCTTCGGCGTCGAGACCACCACCAGTGAGGATGATCTGGGTGCCGGCGACGAATGTCGCACCATCCTTGGGGCGGCTGATGTGGACATCGGGTGGTTTGAGTGCGACCTGGAAGGTCTGATCTGAGGTGTCGCTAGCTGTATTCACGCCATCAGTGGCGATCACCTGGATCAGAGCGGTGTTGCTGCCGGGGATGAAGCTCAGATCATCCAGAACCAGAGTCGGGGTGTAATAGCCAGTCACCAGCGTCTGCCATTGAGTGCCAGCGTCAGGGCTATATCGTACAGTATATAGCAGTGTGTCGTCGTCAGGATCGTCCGCCTCCCAGTGGATGGTCATCGTGGCCTCGATGGTCTCGCCGCCGTTGGGACTTAGTATACGGACGGACGGCGGTGACTGACTTACTGACCGCCGCACCAATTCTGTGCCGTTTTGGGCTAAGACGATGAAGGCTGTAGCAGGATCGTATGGCATAAGCATGTTGAAGGACCTCATCTCGCCGAAAGGGTCGCCTTCATCCGGGAGCTCGAAAGACTGTTCGAACAGCACTTGATCGTTTTCGTCTAGCAGGCGCATGCTGTATGTTGCGGTTTGGCTGGCCTGGATGCGCGAGGCCAGCTTTGTCAGCTTATTTGCACTCACCAGTCCTTCGGGCAGACGGTAAGCATAGTCCAGGGTGGCCGTATCCTTGGTTGGGGTGACTACGCCGGTCACCGCCAGCACTTCGTCTGCTTGTGCCACCTGCTGGGCTAATGCTGTCAGCTCGGCCGATGAGCTTGTGGAAGCACTGGGGAGTACGCCATGCAGGGCTCGATAAGTATAGTCGGATGGCCAGCGGGGCTTACCGACACTCATCGCGTACGACATCAGGTCGCCCGCCGTGGTAGGCGGGATCACCGCCACGTCCGAGAGGTCGAAGCCATAGTAAGCAGTAGGATCGTTGGGACCTATGTCGCAGTTGTTATAGGGATAGTTGCCATCGGTATTTGCCGGGCCACCACAATCGACGTGTCTGCGTCCCAAGTTGTGCCCGATCTCGTGGGCTAAGGTTGAGCCACCGTGTGGCACATACCAGGGCCATATGCCATTGAGGTAGTTGGGATCGGTGTTCATAGCGCCCCAGGCCTCATCGCCTGGCCGGTAGCCCGCGCCACCCTGAGACAGGTGTGATTGGTGAACCATCCCGAAATAGTAAGCTTGGTCGTCGCACTCGCCAGGATCGTTGGTCCAAAGATTATACCACCACAGGCTACTCAGCACCTTTGAGCTGTCATCGGGCATCTCGTATGGCCCCCCACATGGGTATGGGAAGGGTCCCCACCAACAGACCTCCGTCTCTTCAATAGTGCCGCCCCGGTAGATCCACACCTCAGGCACCGGATATGCCGCCTCCAACCAGTCCACGATATCCCAGAAGCCCGCGTCGTATACGGAGGCAGTCCTCGGATTCGTACGCACGCGAACCATATCAACACACAGCGGGGCCTTGGGATTGAAGGTACGAGTCAGAAACAAGGAGTTGTTGTCGGCGTCGGTTTCGGGGATGGTGCCGCCGGGGTTGATTTCAGCCCGGAAGGTGACAGTGCCGGAGCGCCAACTGGACGGGAGCCAGAAGTAGAAGCTGTTACGCAGGTAGTCACGATTGCCGCCCGACTGCCGCACGTAAACCGTCGGCACGACCGGATATAGGGGAGAGCCAGGCAGTGCGACGCCGCCCCGCGTGCCGTGCAGGACCGCGTGCACATTGGGGGTGTTGGCGATGTCCACCGCCGGGTAAACGCGCACGTAGGTGGTCTTATCCTGGACTAGAGGCACAGTATTGGCCAGGTTCTGAATGCCTTGTGTGATCTCCATATCACTGACGGTCAGGTCGACGGCTACGGCGCCCGCCTCAAGTGGCAGTCGCCAGATGCCATCGTAGTCGCCCCAGTAGACATGAGTGGGGGACAGATTGACCGCCCCAGGTCCAAAGAGCCCCAAGGCCAGATTCTCGACAGTGCCACCGGCCTTGGGCACACGGCGCAGCCGACCGTCCCTGGCGCCAGTGGTGTCCGTCCAGAAGAGATGGGTACTGTTCACTTGTAGGCTGCCTGGCTGGTATGACGGCTCGGCCGGCACCAGAGTGGACACGGGGCCACCTGACTTGGGCATACGCTTGATACTTCCGCCCTGAGTATAATACACATGAGTGTCGTCTACGGTTATACTCCCTAAGGGATCTGAATCGCTCTCCGACAGAAGTGTTTCCACCGGTCCACCAGCTTTCGGGACTCGCAGGATGGTCCTGGGCGTGTCGAAGAACCCCGATGTCCAATAGAGATAGGTATCATCCGAAGCAAATCCTTCAGTGTCAAAACCTGGCGCCAGGGTTTCTACCACACCGCCGGCCTTCGGTGCCCGATTGATGCCATTCTCATCGACAAAATAGACGTGGCTATCATCCACGATCAGGCCGCGATGGAAGATCAGACCAGCGCCCTCCGCTACTGTGGCGGACGTCCCACCACCCACCGGGATGCGTTCGATGGTATCGGATGTCCATTCAACATAGTAGACGTGCGTATCGTCAGCCGCCACGTTGGCGGGGGAGATGTCACAATCGGAACGCAAGGTGCTGATGTCTTGTGTGGTCAGATTCATGGCCCCGACCGTCCCCGGTGGCGAACAGAACTCTCCCAGCAGCACGCTCCAGGAGAGGTAACCGCCGCCCAGCGCAATATCAAAGGCGTCAGCCTCGACTAATAACTCGGGCAGTTGCAACAACGGGGCGGCTATCGTCAAGCGACCACGGACGGTCAACGGATTGGCTGGGAGCAATGCGAATGTCATTACCAATAGCAAGAATAACACAAGCAGTCTGAAATGCCTCTTGTTAGAACGCATGGGTTTCCTCCTTCGTTATAAAAGAGAACTGGCAAAGCTGACAGTTGAGCCCCTTTTGTGATGACCAAGACGCAATCACAAGTTAGTTGAGAACAACCGTCGCTTGTGTTGCTTTATCACCTCCTCCCACAACAGGAGTCGTACCTTCAATAGGACCTTGGGCCAGACACTCGCTGCCACTCGTCAAAAGGAGCATCAATACTGCTCGCTAATTCCTGTTCTGATGCGGTAGATTATGCCATTCCAACTGGTCTTGTATAGCGGGACGTCCGTAACAAAGATCTGCGGCCCTGGTGACGTTGTAGTCGTAACCCGCTCGGTGTCCAGCGAAATCCTGGAAGCAAGGTGCTCCGATTCTTGGATCCTTCTTCTAGGGACAGCCGGGTATTGGAATGGTTTTTGCCAGGAGGGAAAAACGTCTGTGTATTGAGCAAGCTGTAGGTGAGAGAAAGGGAGATCAGGATGAGGGAATTGAGATGGAAGGTACCAAATGGCAGAAAAAGAAGTTGGAGTTGAGATCGAGGGTAAGGGCGATATGCATCAAGGGACTCAATGCCTGGCGATATGCCCCTGTGCTCTGCCGAGTATTTCGGTAATTAGGTGGTCCTTACTGAAATGGGGCGTCGAATGGCTAGATGTTTTTAAGCCAGCGATAGATATAGTCTATCAGAATTTCTAGAGAAAATCAATACCTTTTATAGTTTTTTAAGGTTAAGGTATTCCCGCTCGCGAGTCTTTTTTGTTGCCGTTCCCGTTTTGTGGTAAATTAGACCATTGCACTTCATTATGATTGCACGAGGCGACTGATGGCCTTTAGCAACCTATCCGAATTCATCACCCTGCTCGAAAAGCGGGGGCATCTCAGGCGCATCAAAACGCGAGTCAGCCCCGAGCTGGAGATCACCGAGATTACCGACCGGGTGAGCAAGGGGCCGCTGGACAAGAACATGGCCCTGCTCTTCGAAAATGTGGAAGGTTCCGACTTCCCGGTGCTCATCAACAGCTTTGGCCATCCCGAGCGCATGGCCTGGGCGCTGGGCGTGGATGACCTGGAGGAACTCAATCAGCGGCTGGCGGCGCTGATCGATCTCAAGCTGCCGCAGGGGTTCGGCCCGGCGTTGGCCCGCGCCAATGACCTGTTGAGCGCACTGCGTGCTGTCGGCCTCAAACCCAACATCGTCAAGAAGGCTCCGGTGCAGGAGCAGGTGTACACTGGTGACGACGTGAACCTGGAGAAGCTACCCATCCTCAAGTGCTGGCCGGGGGACGGGGGGCGCTTCGTTACCCTGCCTACTGTCATCAGCCGCGATCCGGTCACGGAGACGCGCAACGTGGGTATGTATCGCTTGCAAGTACACGACCGACGCACGCTGGGCATGCACTGGCAGATTCACAAGGGGGGTGCCGAGCACACGCGCGTGGCGCAGGAGAGGGGCGTGCAAGGCATCCCGGTGGCGGTGGGGTTGGGCGATGATCCAGCGGTCATGTGGTGCGGATCGGCGCCGTTGCCGCCCGGCATAGACGAGTTCCTGCTGGCCGGCTGGCTGCGCGGCAAGCCGGTGGAAATAGTACGCTGCATCACCCAGCCCATCGAAGCCCCGGCCAACGCCGAGTTCGTCATCGAGGGCTACGTCGACCCGGATGAGCGCGCGCCCGAAGGTCCCTTTGGGGATCACACCGGCTACTACACGCCGGTGGACGATTACCCGGTGCTGCACGTGACGGCCATCACCCATCGCCGCCACCCCATCTACCCGACCACCATCGTGGGCATCCCGCCTATGGAGGACTATTGGATGGGCAAGGCCACCGAGCGTCTCTTCCTGCCCCTGATGAAACTCTTCATGGGTGAGATCGTGGACGTCAACATGCCGCCTGAGGGCGTCTTCCACAACCTGGTGCTGGTCAGCATCAAGAAGCGCTTCCCCGGCCACGCGCGCAAGGTCATCAACGGCCTGTGGGGACTGGGATTGATGATGTTGGCCAAGTGTATCATCGTCTTCGACGCCGACGTAGACGTGCAAAATGTCAGCGAAGCTATGTTTCACGCGCTGAACAACGTGGACTGGGCGCACGACGTGGTCATCCAGGAGGGGCCGACCGACGCGCTGGATCACGCCAGTCACCGCTTCGCCTTTGGCGGCAAGATGGGGATCGACGCCACCCGTAAGACCCCCGAAGAGGGCTATACTCGCGAATGGCCGGAGCTCATCCAGATGAGCCCCGAGGTGGTGGTGCGGGTAGACAAAATGTGGAAGAAGCTAAAGCTTTAAAATCTCAAATATCAAATGGCAAATATCAAATTTCCCTCTAAGGCTTGTGATTTGCCATTTGTCATTTGAAATTTGATCCGGAGGATGTCATGAGCCGAGGTCTGAAAATCGCACTCATTCTGGTTGCTATCACGCTTTTTTGTTGCTGTGTGGCCGGGCTCGGCACGACGTTGCTGGGAACACGCCTCGTCGGGCGTGCCTTCATCACCAACCCAGAACGAGTCCAGGCGGTGGGCGGCCAAATCGCCGATTACGATGTGCCACCCGGTTACGAAGAGATGTTCGCCATGAACATGATGGGCATCAAAATGGTGGCTATGGGCCCGTCTTCTCCCACCACCGCTTTTGTGATGATCATGTTGATGCAATTCCCACCGGGGATGGAGGTTAGCCGGGGTGAGATGGAACGCCAGATCGAACAGGCATTGGCGCGCCAGACTGGCCTGGGCAGTGCTGAAATGACCAGCGTCGGCCAGGAGGAAGCAATCATCAAAGGAGAACCGGTCACCCTGGCGGTGCGTGAAGGCGTCACGGACCGGGGTGAGCACCTGCGACAGATCACCGGGCTTTTCGAGGGCAAAGAGGGACCCGTCGTGTTGATGATTTCGGGGGACATGGCCGCCTGGGATCAAGAGACAGTGGATGAATTCATCGCGTCCATTCGATAAAGTGCAAGAATCTAGGGCCTACACCATTCGCGATCTGAAAACCTACGACGAGTTTCTCCAGGTTCACCAGGTTCAGCAGGCCATCTGGGGCTTCGGCGAACCTGGTGTCGGCCTGTATCCGCCGTTCCTGTTCACCGCCAGCAAGAACGGCGGCGTGGTGTTGGGCGCGTTCGACCCGGAAGATCAGATGATGGGCTATATATTCAGCTTCTTGGGCCGCGAGCCGGGCGGCCCGCTCAAGCTTTGCTCGCAGACGATGGGTGTGCTGGCCGAATGGCGCAGTCAAGGGGTAGCCACCGCCCTGAAATGGGCGCAGCGCGAGCGGAGTTTGGCGGCGGGACTGTTGCTTATCACCTGGACCTTTGACCCGCTGGAGAGCGCTAACGCGCGGCTGAATATGCATAAGTTGGGCGCGGTCGGCCGCCGCTATTGGCGCAACATCTATGGCGAGCGATTCGGTGCTCTCAACGAAGGTCTGCCCACCGATCGATTGCTGGTGGAGTGGTGGATTGGGGGACAGGGGGTTGAGGCTAAGGTTAGGGATGAGGTCAAGGCTAAGGATGGGGATGAGATTCCGATTTTTGAGGTTGAGGGGGTGGGAGTGGCTCGCCGGGTGACGGGGTTTGATGCGGCTCTGGACGTGCCCTGCCTGGCCCTGGACGTGCCGGCCGAAATCCAGCGTCTCAAGCGAGCCGATATGGCGCTGGCCCTGGACTGGCGACTGCGGGTGCGGGAGGCTTTCGAGACATATTTTGAGCGGGGCTACATCGTCACGGACTTCAAAACACAGGGCACAGGCGAGGCCCGCCGCAGCTATTATATCCTCTCGCAAATGACAGAGAGCCTGCGAGATTGGATTGGTTTGGAGTAAATCTAATGCAAGATGCCACACAAGCCAGACAGCCAGCCAGGAAATCTACGAACGTAACGGTCCGTGCCTTTAACATGAACGATTGGCAGGACGTGGCCGAGTTGTGGCAACAGCCGGAGGTGATATGGGGTACGCGCCAACTGCCATATCAATCGCTCGATGACGTGCGAAAACGATTGGAGAACCCACCTGAGTGGTTTCATCGGCTGGTGGCTGTTACAGGGGATGGCCGCGTGATCGGCCTGCTGGGTCTACAGGTGGGTCGCGGGCGAGTCGCGCACGTCGGTCACATCGGCATGATGGTCCACCCTGGCTTTCACAACCAGGGAGTGGGTTCGGCGCTGATGAAGGCTGTCATTGACCTGGCCGATGAATGGCTGAACTTAACTCGGCTCGACTTGGAGGTTTACACAGACAACGCGGCCGCCATTCACCTGTATAAGAAGTTCGGTTTTGAGATTGAAGGTACCTTGCGACAATCCTCATTCCGCGACGGTGAGTATGTTGATTCTTATGTGATGGCGCGAGTGAGAGAATGACCAGGCTACGCACATTTCTTGATATGGTCCGCTTTGAGCATACCGTCTTCGCCTTGCCTTTTGCTTATCTGGGTATGATTCTGGCTGCCAACTACCCTCCCGTGGAAGGGAGTTTCCGGCTGCCCACGTTATACGAGTTCGTGTGGATTACGGTGGCCATGGCCAGCGCCCGCACCTTTGCTTTCGCTGTCAACCGCTACGCGGACCGCTATTACGACGCGCGCAACCCGCGCACGGCGAACCGTCCCATCCCAACCGGCCGTCTTTCGTCGGGTGCGACGTTGGCCTACGGCGTGGTGGCGCTGATCGTGCTAATCATTGCCGCCTGGCAGCTCAACGAGCTGACCCTCAAGTTGCTACCAGGCGCGATTGTTCTCCTGGTGGGCTACTCGTACACCAAGCGTTTCACGTGGCTCAGCCATTGGGTGCTGGGCGCTACCGACGGGCTGGCACCGGCCGGGGCCTGGGTGGCGGTGCGCGCTGTGGTGGACCCACCGGCCTGGCTGCTGTGGCTGGCCGTCACCTTTTGGATCGCGGGCTTTGATCTGATATATGCCTGCCAGGACACCGAGTTCGACCGGAGTGAGGGGCTTCGTTCGGTGCCGGCTCGCTTCGGCAACGTTATGGCACTGCGCTTGGCCAAGATTAATCACGTGCTGACGGTGATCCTGCTAGCGGCGGTGGGGGGCGTGATGATGCTGGGCTGGGTTTACTGGCTGGGGCTGGCGGTCGTCGCCGGGCTACTTGTATACGAGCACTCCCTGGTGTCACCCACCGATCTGTCACGGGTGAACCTGGCCTTCTTCAACATCAACGGCTACATCGCGGTTACCATCTTCGCTGCTACACTTGTGTCGCTATACATGGGGTGAACAAAATGCCTAATACTCCGGTGGTTATTGCTGTCGCCATGCTCCTTATGCTGATCCTTTTGTTAGTCTTCACCGCCATCGGCGTTACGATCGTGGCCCTAACAGGCTGGCTCCTGACCCTAATTACCTCTCTGTCGTTCTCCCAGGCAGCCTTGATAGCTGGAGCCACCAGCATAATGGTTATCTATCTCAGCCGACGAGAGCTTTTTGTCAGCGTTCCCGCAACCTTCATGCTGGTTTTGATCATTAGCCCATTTGCTACGTTGGTTTTTGTGGCCGTGGCCTGGGGCCTCGACCGTTTCTCTCCTCTTGACTTCTGGCAGGCAACTTTGCTGACTACGAGTGTGGGACTGGCAGTACTCTACGGATCGGCACTTTACCTGGCCGAGTCTCCCTTTGGAGATGGGGTCGGCGAGGATTGGGAAGATGAGGAGTGGGAGAATGAGGAGTGGGACGAGGATGATGAGGAGGAGGCAAAATGGGTGAATGTCGGCCGCAATGACCCCTGCCCCTGTGGCAGTGGCAAGAAGTACAAATATTGCCACGGGCAGAAGAATAATTGATATGGTCCAAGTTCAGGATCTGACCTTTACCTATCCAAACGGGACCACGATATTTGAGGCGTTTTCCTGGGTGGCTGAGCGGGGCGAGGCGTGGGCCATCATCGGGCCCAGCGGCTGTGGCAAGTCCACACTGCTCTATCTGCTGGCCGGTCTACGCCAACCGAGCGCCGGTCGGGTCTTAATTGATGGGCAGCCGCTAACGCGAGCCCGGCCCCGCACCGGTTTGATTCTGCAGGATTATGGGCTGCTGCCCTGGGCTACCGTGTGGGACAACGCTGCGTTGGGACTACGCATCCGAGGCTTCTACGGGCCAGATGGGGTGCATACCCCATCCGACGAGAAGCTCGATGATAAACAGGCGCGGGTGGATGGCTGGCTGAAGCGGCTGGGAATCGATCACGTGGCCCAACAGTATCCCCACCAAATCAGCGGCGGCCAGCGCCAGCGGACGGCTATTGCGCGCACCCTGGTTTTGCGGCCTGACCTGCTGCTCATGGATGAACCCTTTGGTGCGCTGGATGCGCTTACCCGCGAAGACTTGCAAAATCTCACCCTGGAACTGAGCGCCGAACAGCACCTGACGACCGTCATCGTCACCCATAACATCGACGAGGCGGTGTTTATGGGTGAGAAAATCCTGGTGCTGGGCCGGCCTCCCAATCGAAAGGCGGTCGTCGTTCATAACCCCCAGGCGGGCGGCGCAGGCTATCGTCAACAGGACAGCTTCTTTGCCCGTTGCAACGAACTGCGTGAGTTGATGGGGGAGGATGCCCGTGAAATGGCGTGACGCAGCGTTGGGTTTTGTAGCGACTTTGATCATCTGGCAGTTGCTGTCGCTGCTCATCAATCGCTCCGTCTTCCCGCCGCCCACCCAGGTGTTGCTCGTCTTTGCGCGGCAAATCTCCGGTGAACTGGGGCGTCATTTTCTGGTCAGCGCCGGTCGGGTGGTGGCCGCCATCATCTTGGCGGTGCTGGCGGCCGTCCCAGCGGGGCTGGGCCTGGGACAGATTCGCGCGCTCGATCGTTTCTTTTCGCCGCTCATTTATATCGTCCATCCCATCCCCAAGATCGTGTTCTTGCCGGTCATTTTGGTCCTCTTCGGCTCCGGCGATTTCAGCAAGGTATTCCTGATCGCCCTCATCCTCTTTTTTCAAATCCTGGTCGTGGTGCGTGACGAGGCGGCCGACCTGCGCCCGGAATTAATTCTGTCGGTGCGCTCGGTGGGAGCAGGACGTCGGGCTCTCTTTCGGTATGTCTATTTCCCGGCCTCTATCCCGGCAGTCCTGACCGCGCTGCGTATCAGCGTGGGCACGGCAGTGGCCGTCCTCTTCATCGCCGAGACCTACGCCACCACTTCGGGCCTGGGCTACTATATCATCGTCGAGAGCTGGGGCGCGCTGCGCTACCCACAGATGTACGCCGGTGTGCTGGCCATGAGTCTGCTGGGCCTGGCCTTGTATTTTGCTGTGGATGGGCTAGACCGGCGACTATGTCCCTGGCGCGAAGCTGGTTGACAGGAGATGACTGAATGACTCCATCCAAGCGCTTGGTGGTCGGCATATCGGGTGCCAGCGGCGCCGTGTTGGGAATCCGCCTGCTGGAAGTGCTGGCGGAGACCGACGCCGTGGAGACGCATCTGGTCGTCAGCCCGGCGGCGCGCATCACCATCAGTGACGAAACCGGCCTTTCGTTGAAAGAGGTCGAGGCCCTGGCTGACGTGGTTTACAACCCGCTAGATGTGGGCGCCGCCATCGCCAGCGGTTCATTTCGTACAGATGGCATGGTGGTCATACCGTGTAGTATCAAAACGCTCAGTGCTGTCGCCAACTGCTACGCGGGCGACCTTCTCTCTCGTGCAGCCGATGTCACTTTGAAGGAGGCCCGCCCTTTGTTGCTGGTGGTGCGCGAAACACCACTGCACTTGGGCCACCTGCGGCTGATGGTCCAAGCGGCCGAGATGGGTGCCGTCATCTTCCCCCCGGTGCCCGCCTTTTACGCGCGCCTGTCGTCGGTTGACGAGATGGTGGATAATACTGTAGGCCGCGTGTTGGCCCGGTTGGGGGTTGATAACCAGTTGTATACACAATGGCAGGGATTAGGGGGGCGCGGATCAAAGTGATTGGTATTTACCTACCCATTTTGGCGAGTGTCGCCAGGGTCCTTGAGAGCACGTAGCAACTCTACTGCCCGATCGCGAAGCATTTCGTAGGCGCCGGGAGCAATCATAAAATTCGCGTAGAACTTGTACGCCATATCTACTTCATATCCGCCTTCGTCATAAATCTCGCGGAAGGGTAGGTACCCCAGGTCTCCATTGGCATACCCGACGACATAGGTGTGTGGTCCGTGCGCGGCGCGCAGTTCCTCGGCCATTCTGGAAAAGACCTCGGCACCCATGGCCACCAGGCTTAGCGGCCCGATCTGCAACACTTGCAGATCAGTTACAACACTGCTGGGAGCCCCACGTTCCAGAAGGGCCAAGGTCTCATCACGCCATTCCCGTATCGCGCCTCGCCACGGGGAGTCTTCGGATAGGCGGTCCCACGAGTTTTCGTACTCTCGGATAACCTCATCGCGCGACTGGGCAGCCAGCGGAAGTTCAAGCGTCTCCATAGCCGTGACCGGCCCCCCCGCAATGCACGGCTGTCCGGCCTGAGCGGTGCGTACGACCACATCACCTAGTTCACGCCCTTGTCCCTCCATAAGAGCTGGGTCCGGCGAGACTTGCAGAGGCTGGATATTAGCGCAGCCGCCATTGGTCATAAGGACGATAGGTTTCCCTGGTAATTGCTGGCGAGCGAGTTCGGCCGCAACCCCGGCCATATCGGCCGAAATCAGGCGGTTTTCGTAGGAGAGCGCTACGTTGTGTACGGCATAGTTGGCCACCAGGGCGAGAAAACCACCATCCTGCCGTAGGAAGGCAAGTACCGGTACCCGTTCGTCAACGTGGGAGTGGATACTCGGTGCCCGACGATCCCGCCCAAGCGTACACTGCCCTTCGCCGTAGCGCAGCATCACTGCTTCAAGGTCGGCTGCGGCAACCCGCGCGGCATTCAGCAAACGTCGGTCAAGCTCCTCCAGATATGCCTCGTCCACGCGACCACACTGGCGCAGAGGCAGTGTCGCCGGCCCGGCGTGCGTGTGGGTGGCGCTGAGGATAACCTGCCGTTCCTCAAGCTCCAGTTCGGCGGCGAGCCTTTTACGCAGGCAACACACCCATTCCCGCACGAAGCCGATCAGGTCGCAGTGCAGCCACAAGAGTTTTTCCTCTCCCTCCTCGAGATACAAACCGCGTGCATACAGGTCGTCGTGCACACCGATTGAGGGCTGCTGACGATCGACATAGCCGCTGAGTTCAATTCCCACCGGCGGTGTGATACACACCTGGGCAGTTCCCGCTTTCACTGGAGCAATTCCTGTCTATGGCAACTGGTGGTCTGTCAACGTGATTTGAGGAGTGCGGCCCGGCATCTGGGGATGCCGTCTGTTCCTCAAACGAGCCTTGACAGGGCATTCATTAGATTTTCGGCGGTCCAAAACGAACACGATGGCGCATCTTCTGAAATGAACCGCGTTCGGGGTTGATGTTCTCCAGCCACCAGGTTACGCCCAGCGCAGCATATGGCGCTACGATTTGAGCGTCCTCGGTTTTACTCTCGCCAGGGGTGATACCCGAGTGCACGATGTCGAAGGGGGCATCGTCAGTGCGCTGCTCCTTCACGTACGCAGCGACCTCTTTCATCACGTCAGGCGTCATCATACCAAGATGGCTTTGCCCCACCCCCAGCGGAAAGACCCCATCCCAGCGCGCTGCGCGACGGAATGGGCGCTTATTGGGCCACGTCCCCGCCACCCAAATTGGGATACGTGGCGATTGGGCGGGGACTGGCCTGAATTGCGTCTCCTCGATTTGATAGTATTTTCCACGATAATTAAACGCCTCGCCAGTCCACAGGCCAGTCAGCACCTCCAGCCCTTCATCCAGCATCGCCGCGCGGACTTTCGGGTCGCCTTCATCACCGAAAGCTCCGAACTCTGCGTTTGAGCGAGCACCCAAACCGATACCCAGGATCAGCCGCCCTGCGGAAAGGTGGTCGAGGGTGACGGTCTCTCTGGCCAGCTTCCAGGGGCGGCGGCGCGAGAGAGGGGTGATCATCGGTCCCAGGCGAATACGCTCTGTCTTGACGGCTATGGCTGCCAGCGTGATCCAGGAATCCACGACCGGGATACGCCTGTCGTTCCATCGCACCAGGTGATCCCAGATGAAAAAGCCGTCCCAGCCCGCCGCTTCGGCTTCACAGGCCAAATCAATGAGTAGACGTGGGTCACTATAGGCGCTGTGGTTGGGCACATCGATGCCGAAGTTCATTTGCCCGGATTTTGAAGAATGCTGAGGGGCGGCAGCGCGGCAGCCACGCTGGTGATGGTGGCTTTTACGTTGGGATGCAACTGCACCAGTGATCCAGGAAAGGATGCCGTTACAGGCCCAAACAGAGCTCGCCGCAGCACCCCCGCGTGCCAGGAACGCATAAAGGTCAGATGGATCTGTTGCGCACTCAGCAACTCCTTGATGCCTACTGTGCATCCCTTAGGTGGGATCATCTCGATGTTGCCAGCCGTGCCACCCATCGCCATCTGTATCATATCGCCTTCTCGCAATTCGACGATCCGCACGCTGGTGTTCTTGAACGTCTCCACGTCCACCTCTTCTCTGGGTGGGCTGTTGAAAGCAAAGTGGCCGTTGATGCCGAATCCCCCATAGGTGACGTCGATGGGACCGTATTGGTCCATCTTGCGTCGCACCAGGTCCAGATCAGCGGGGTCAGGCAGAATCAACTGATCGGGAGGCAGCTTCTTGTCGGCGTCAAGCCGGTCTATGAAGTTACTCTGGTAGAAGGTACGGAAACTCAGCGGGTGATCGATGGGTATGGCTGTGTCGTCGGCGTAGCAATACTCGTCCATCGAGAATATCACCAGCGACTCGCAGCTAACCCCTTCCTGATTACAAAGTTCGGCGAAGGCTCCGTAATCCAATGGCCCTACCGGCAAGATGACCCTGGTCATCTCACCTTGGGCGGCTTTGGATTTGATCAGGTCGACCAACTCGCGTGCCACCGCTTGGCAGAGGTCCTCATGATTTTCTACAAAATGGAATTCGATATCGCTATGCTTGCCGAACTCCTCGGCGGGAATAGCGTAATAGTCTTGCACGGTACGTTCTCCTTTCAGGTTCTCAGTTTCTGACTTTTTGACCGGATCTTGTGGGACACTACCCACGAGGATAAAGATGCACCCCGACAGAGCGGAAAGCTTCTGGCATTACCAGGACCCGAGGGTTCTTGCCGACGTAGCGTTCGGCGCGCGCCAGTGCCTCTGAGAAAGTCTTGGTTGGAATGCACCCCATACTTCGGGCGTAGCGTGGCTTGCGGGCGCCGGGAATGAACACCGCATTTGCCCGCTGGTGGGCAATGGCGCCCATCGAGATCATAGAGAGGGGATGGCCTGGATGGTAAGCGTAGGCAAACCGGTATTTGTAGATGCCGTCCGGGTCGTTCACCAGTTCATGCTCAAACTGAAAGACATCCGCAAAGTCGCTCGTTTCCTGGAGCTTTTCATAGGCGCGCTTATAGGTTGGGAACCACGTGTCGTTGAACCACCCGTCGCAGATCGAGGGGGCGATGATGACGCCGTTCTCGCGGACCACAGCATAACAACGAGTAAGCTGGGCCGCAATTGCCTGCAGCATGAAGATGGGATTGGAGCCCATACCCGGCCCATAGTGGAAGGCCCGGGGCAAGCCATAGACCAGTATGTCAAACGGCTCCGTCACATCCAGTTCCACGTTGGTACGTCGATCTGCCAGCGGCCAACTCGCTTTTTGCACCTCGTCCACCGCGCCAGCATATACCCCCAACACTTGGGCGTGGGTCCCCACCACCGCATCCACGGCGAAAAATCGCTTACCGATTTTTTGTTCCATCGCCTTGCCGATGGCGTCGAATTGTTCACGCATATAAGTTTGCGTAGAGGCCGGGACGTAGTCATCCCGGTGCATCGTGTCGGGACAGTGGTGGCAGCGGATGGAACTCCACGAGGTCAATCCGGTGACGGCCATCTTGTAGCCGCCGCTGTAGCCGCCGTACGGGTTCCCTTGCACGTGGCCGATGATAATGGGCAAATCAGCCTCAGCAACCAGCCGGTTGCAGGTCACAACATTCCCCATCTCATCCGTGCCCAGGTCCACGACGCCGTTCGGATCTGCCGCGTCGTGCATCACCAGGCGATCGGGCCAAAAAACATCTACGATGTCTCGTCCCAAATACCAGTAGAGTTCTTCCAGAGTGTTCTTGCGGTGCAGCCCCATAGCACACAGCAGGGTGATATCCTCTAGCTCGACTCCTGCACTCCTAAGCGCTTCTATTATCAACGGGATGCATACCCGGCGGTGAGCCTTGGGATGTGCACCTCCTTTCACCCGGTCAGGAAAGGCAATAACTACCTTCTGGCCGGGCTTAGCCAGTTCTCGCAAGGGCGGCACGCCCACCGGGTTCTCCAGCGCCTGGCGTGTCTCCTGCCAGGGATCTACTTCGGGCGGGTCCACATACGTCTCCCCGTAGCGCACCACCGTGGCATTATCAGGAACCTGTGCTGGCATCAATCCATCGCCATAATCTAATAGTACGTCCTTCATTGGTTGCTGCTCCTTCGGTACATATAATTGGAGGGGCATCCTCGACGCCGATGGGATATAAAGTTGCTGTTGCCCCTTGACTATTGCTGGTACTTCTCGATGATTTTCTTGAGTTCCTCCGGATAAAAACCTATCTGGCCGGTAAATCGCGTTAAGGCCACCAGCCCCCCGTCAATGGTCTCGATGGCCGCGATCATACCTGCGTTTTCTTCCTTTAAGCCGCCGCCATACACCACGCCTGGTACAAAACCGAATTCGGCTTCGACCACGGTCTTGATGTGTTGGGAGACGTAGCTAATATACTCTTGTCCCGGAGGCGTCTTACCGGGTCCTATGGCCCAGATTGGTTCGTAACCGATGACGATCTGGCGCTCAGGCACATGGGTCCAAGCGTCCTTCAAGCCCAGCGACAACTGGCGTTTCAAAACCTCCTCGATTCTGGGCTTTTGTTCCTCGAAGTCGCCGGCGCCCCTTTCCTCGGCGGTCTCGCCGATACAGAGCAGCACATCCAGGCCGGCCTCTAAGGCGCGCAAGACTTGTTGGTTGATGGTTTTATCGACCGCTTCCTGGGCTCTAAGCCCCATACCCGCGTCAGTCGTTAGCGACGGCTCTAAAGCGGCCAAAAGACCCAGCTTGTCCTTGCGCTCCTCCGAGTGCCCGATCATACTCCAGGTGCAGCCCATGTTCTTAGCCGCTATGGGGGGCAGATTGGAGGTAAAGGCGCCAAAATTGCCGCCCGGTCTGATGTCCTCTCTGAATACGCTCTGTGCTCCGATAGCGATCTTGGCTGTCTTGCTGGGGGGATGGCCGCTGAGGCAGCGGATGGCTGGCAGAAGCAGTGCCTCGGGCAGGAGATAAGCCAGCATCAGTCCGTCTATGGTCCCCAAACCTAGGATGATGCTCTGGTCAATCACGTACTCGATCCAACCCTGTGGATCTTCGACCGGACACAGACCACCCAATGCCCGCGGAACCTCAAAGCGTTTCAGGTTGACGAATATGAGTCGCATGTTCTTTTTCCTTTCGATGAGTAAGAGAGCCTTCCATCGTTCGGTCAGACTTCCGTGTCGAGATAAGGCAGGATCCAATCGGAACCATGCTCGTATAACCAGGCTTCGAACTTGACATCAGGATCGGCCGCTCGCAGTTGAGAGCCGGTGGCCGGTGGCAGGTTGGCGCAGGAGACGTCAAAGACCCAGGAGAGGTCGTCAATCTGGCATTGCTCGAACTTCTCTCGAATCCATTCCGCACTCCGGGTCAATGCCTCCTGTGAGGCAAGTTCGCCAAGGGGAAACACGTCAAAGCGTTCAGTACCGACGTGCTGTGCGTCGGTGATCGGTGGGGCGGGGTTGCCATCGCCGTCCCAACAATTCTGGTCGGTGACCAGGAGCGTGCCACCCCCTCGGGTGAAACGTTCGAGCGCGCTGCGCAATCCAGGTGAGACGAATTCGAGGACGGGTGCGAGAACAAGGCGCACTCCTGTGGGCACGCCGGAGCGTACCAGCTCACGGTCTGAGATGAAGCGGGTGTGGATACGTGCTTCGGCACACGCCGCAAAGGCGGCGTAGATGCGACGCCACTCACGGCGGTGGACAAGGGCGGCATCACTGGGAACCAGGATGGCGACCTGGGCCGGGGGCACGCGAAACCGCCTGTGCCTCGCCAGTCCCCCCAGAACATCGAGTTGGGTCTCCCAGCGCACCTTCGGAAGCGTGGACGGATCGGGATTGCCCGGTGTTGGTCCGTCATAAGGGTTGTTAGCCACATCCGAAGGGTAGTCACGCACCCACAGATAGAAGCCCCCTGCGCCGTGGCGCACGGACTGATCATACCAGAGGCGGATGAGCGACGCGGATGGCATAAAGCGGCAGCCGGCGGCGGACAGGTTGACGCGCACACTGACCATGGGCGGTTTGCCGGACAGGTCGTGGAAGAGTTGGGTGAAGTAGGGGAAGTAGTGACGCAGCAGCACCTCATCCTCGACCAGGAGCGGGCGCATAGCCAGGCCAGGGTAGTCGTAAGCACGGCCGAAGCCTGGCAGGTCAACCGGCGGCAGTTCGTGAGCGTTGCCCACGATCTGGGTGCCTGTGCCTAGCACCGAGCGTATGCACTGGGCTTCAAACTCGAGGATGCGAGCGTGCCTGGCGCGCAGGAAGGACCAGAACTTGGCCAGGGTGGCGCGGTCCTGGCTGGTGACCGGCTCGATGGGGGGCGCATCGTGCCCGATGGCCTGCACCAATTCTTGGCGGACGCCTTTCTGGTTGCGCTCACAGGCGTGAAGAAAGAGGGACAGAGGCGCATCCGGACAAAAAACAACACACAAGCCGTGCTGGCGTCGAGCCAGGGGACCAGCGTAAATCGGCTCCATCTCCTCAAAGCGTGTAGCCATGTGCCTCATACGCTGTGGGTAACTCTGCTCAAACTCGGGCCACTCGGCCTCAAGAAATGGCAGCCGGAAGCCCAAGGTCGGCGCCTCCAGGGAATGGTGCAAGCCATACTTGCGGTCGATGAGCAACGACTCGAGCAGGCCGTTGCCCAGGCCGTCATTCCAAGCAATGCCGAAACTTGCCAACAGCGCCCCAATCTGGTCAGGCCCGTACAGGTTATGCCTGCGGAACCCAGCGACGCGAATGAGGTGGGGTTGGTCGTCAAACTGGGCTGAGCTAGGGGTTGGCCTGGCTTCGGGTGGGGGGACGTCTCGCGTCACAAAAGACCCGGGTGTGACTTCCAGGCGCGGGATGCGGTCGTAGCCCGCCAGATCATAGGCTACCACCCCCTCCTGGAAGCCTATAAACTCACAGTCCTCAAGCGCAAGCCAGTCGATTTCTTTTTTGGTCAGAAAGGTCATGGTAACTCCTAGTAGGCTCGGATAGACTTACCAGGTCTTGGAAACCAATAAAGTCTGATAACCAATGAGTCTGCTGTTATTCATTCAATACGACGCTCACTCTTGGCGTCAAAGAGTTGGATACGACCCTTCTTGAAACGCAGGAAAAGCGTCTCACCAGATCGCACTTCAAAATCAGGCGCAACGGTGGCGGTCACCATCGTATCTTTGATGTTGACGAAAAGGTGCAACTGGGAACCCACCGGTTCATGGAAAGTCAGGACAGATGGTAAGTCTGTCTCGCCTTCTTGCCCGGACTTGGCGACGACGATGTCCTCAGGACGCACACCTAGTTGGACCTGGCGCCCTGTTTCCACGGCCGAGGCAGTGAAGCGATCCAGGGGCCAGACGAAGTCTTGGCATGCAAAGGCCGGCTGGTCCTCATGGGATACGATCTCGCCCGGGAATAGGTTGATGGCCGGGCTTCCCAGGAAGCCAGCTACGAACATGTTGGCCGGTTGTCGATAGATGTCGGTCGGTGTCCCGTATTGCTGGAGAACGCCGTCGCGCATCACGGCAATGCGATCTCCCATACTCATAGCTTCTACCTGGTCATGGGTTACGTAGATGAAGGTTGTGCCTAGATGTTGATGTATTTTTTTTAGTTCCACGCGCATTTGGGCTCGCAGCTTGGCATCTATGTTGCTAAGAGGCTCATCCAACAGAAAGACGCGTGGGTTGCGCACAAGGGCTCGTCCCAAAGCCACCCGCTGTCTTTGGCCGCCGCTCAACTTGTTAGGTCTGCGCTTCAGGAGAGGGACGATATCCAGCATCTCAGCAGCTTCCTTGACCTGTTGGGCGATTTCTGACTTAGGCACTCCTCGCATTTTGAGGCCGAAGCCCATATTGTCTTCCACGCGCATATGAGGATATAGCGCATAGCTCTGAAAGACCATGGCTATATCACGATGGTGTGGCGGCAGAGCGGTGACCGCTTCCTCATCGAACAAGATCTTCCCCTGGCTTGGAATCTCCAGCCCAGCTATCATAAGCAATGTGGTGCTCTTCCCGCACCCGGAGGGCCCTAGGAGAACCACGAATTCTCCATCGTCCACCTCCAGGTTAAGGTCTTTGACCGCAACCACTTCACCATCGAAAACCTTTGTCAAGTCCCTAGTAGTAACCTTTGACACCTTGATGAACCTCCTATGCATCCAAAGAATTACGAGGCCAGACAACCCTTGCGAAGGTTTAGCCCATGCCTCCGGTAGGGTAGGCATAAGAATTTCTAGCGAAAAATGTGTCTTTACCTGCCGAAAATTGCCCCGTTGACGATGTTCTAGCCCTTGATCGCTCCTGACAGCAGGCCTTGCACCAGATACCTCTGGAAGAACAAGGTAATGAGCACTGGTGGCAAGGCACCCAGCACCGAGGCCGCCATGGCAAGCCCGTAGTCAATTTCTAATGGGTAAGTAAAGGCCGCGATGGCCGGCTGTATCGTCTGCGCCTTGGGAGTTGAGGTTAGAATGAGCGCAAACAGGAATTCATTCCACGAAGTCATAAAAGCATAGACTGCAGTAGCAACCAACCCGGGAAGAGAAAGAGGCAATGTGATGCGCACCAGCGCTTGTATCCTGGAGCATCCATCTGCGCGCGCCGCCCGTTCCAGGTCAATTGGAACGTTCTCGAAATAGCCCTTGATGATCCACACCGAGAAGGGCAGGGTGAGTGTGACGTGGGTAATGATGATCCCCGTCTTGCTGTCAATCAGTTGTAATGTCCGAAAGATGATGAAGAAGGGAATGATGATGGCGAAGCCAGGGATCATCTTGGTTGCCAGGAACGTGTAGAGGATGCCGTTTTTGAATGGGAAGCGGTAGCGCGCAAAGGCGTAACCAGCCGGGGTGGCCAGGATAATGTTCATGATGGTTACGGCGACGGCGATGATGGTGCTGTTCTTCAGAGCCGGCAGGACATGGTTGGCCACCAGTGCGCCGGTCGTCAGGCCTAGCCCCTGTTTAACGATAGCCACGTAGTTCTTTAAGGTGGGTTGGTGAGGAACCCAATGGGGTGGTGTGGCCAGTAGATCGCTGGGGGGTGATATACTGGATACAACGAGCCAATAGAAGGGCGCTATGATCCAGATCAGCACGAGTAAAGCTGATCCGTAAGTGACCAAGAGTCTGAACAGTCTTTGTTGAGTTTGTCTTTGAATCATCATACCCCTTGCTCCTCCGGTCTAGAAAGCAGCCGCACATATAGGAAAGTTAAAGCAAATGCCGCGAAGGTGAGGAAGAAAAGAATGGCCGTGCCTTGCCCCAGATAGAAGTATCGGAAAGAAACAACATATCCCCACCAGGCAAAGACGGTGGTCGATGTGCCCGGTCCTCCATTGGTCATGATATAGATCAGGTTGAAGGCGAACAGAGCCAGTATGGTGGCGTTGATGAGTACAATCAGCAAGGTGGGCCGCAGCCAGGGAAGCGTGACATACCAGAAACGTTTGAAAACGTTGGCCCCATCGACCATCGCTGCCCGATAGAGTTCCATAGGGATGGTCTGCAAGGCAGACAGAAAAAGGACTGCTGCAAAGGGTGTCTGACTCCAGACAAAGGCGAGCGACACCATAACGATTGCTCTATCCCCCTTCGCAAGCCAACCGATGTACTCGTTGATAATTCCTAGTTGGTATAAAAGTCCATTCAGCGCCCCAAAGGTAGCATTGTAGATCCAGGCCCAAAGCATGCCATTCACTGTTTGGGAGATTGCCCAGGGGATGATCAATAAGGTGCGCACGATGCCCCGGCCTTTGAACGGCTCGTTAAGAGCCAGAGCTATCAGCAGTCCCAGGATAGCAGTGCCTCCTACCACCAGCACGCCAAAGGCTAATGTGTTCAACGACGAGATGCGAAAAAGAGGATCCTTGATGGCCTCAATATAGTTGCCTGCAGCGACGAATGTCTTGTCCATGCTGGCGGGGTCAACCTCATACAGGCTGAGCCACATCGAATACAAGGTGGGGAGAATAATGACCACCAGCGTGGCGACGATGGTCGGTATAACCATCAGGAAGGCAAAAAGAGGCTCGGGTAGCTCTCGCCTGACTCCCAAGTTCAGTTTCATGACCAACCTCCACACGGCCGATTGCTACGGCGGCCCCGGATGGGCTGTGCGACAGCAGATTCACTGCCGCACAGTCACCATGATACAGCCGTCCAGAAAGACGCTGTCTGTTGATACGCTGTCTAGGCTGCCTTAGCCTTCAAGGTGCGGGCCAGGTCAGCCGATTCCTTTATCCCCTCCTCAGGAGTCTTCTGACCGGCTACCACCTCCTGGATGATCACGCAGGTCTTGTCCGACCACTCCTGATACCAGACCTCATTCTCCACAGGTCCGATGTTCTTAGACAGCTCAAGTTGCTTGGCTTTCAACTCCACATCGCACCATTGCCCCCAATCAGCTTTGATGTCTGGGTCTTCCATCAGTCCCTTGAAGCCTTGGGGGAGGAATAGTTCCAGCATGTAGAGGTTCTTCGGGCCGTAGAGTTCACCTGTCTGCTCATCTAGCCCATTCATGAAGCTGAGGAGTCGCCAGGCTCGTTCCTTATCCACCGCGTCTGCACTGATCATGTGGAGGGCTGTCTGCGCCCAGGTCGTGTGCGTCTTGCCAGGGAACAGAACCAGCTTGGCCTTGCCAGCGATGGTGGACGACTCGGGATCGTTAAAGGCTTTTTGTCGGTAGCTGAGATGATCGAAGAATGCAGCCTTGCCGCTGATGAACACATTGGTCGCGTCCGGGGTTGCCATAGTCAATACGTCGGAGGGCATCAAGCCTTCTTGCAACAACGTCTGCCAGATGCCCAAGATGTTGGTGCATGTCGGATCGTCTTCGAAGACCGGATTGAGCTCGTCATCGAAGATTTGCTCCATGCCATCGGCAAAGCAAGCCGTGATGAACCCGTGAATGATCTGGCCGAAGTCCCGCTTCCACACCGATGAATACGGGGGATCTGCCAGGCCGTCTGCCTTGAGCTTCCTACACTGTTCAAGCAACTCTTCGTAACTCTGAGGCGGGTCCATATTGGCCTGGGATAGGATCTCCTCATTGTAGTACATTTCCCGGATAGCGGTGTAATAGGGAAGAGCAAGGAGTTTGCCATCCGGGGATTTCAGGGAATCAAGCACCGAGGGGAACATGAGCTCCTTCGTCTCCTCCACGCGAGGCAGACCCTCGAGATCCACTATCCAGCCGTTCTTGTACCAAAGACCCAGCACGCCGGCATTGGAGGCAAGCACATCCCCGAAGTATCCGCCAGCCACCAGTCGTGTGTGAGTGAAGTCATCATAGTTCTGGCCGATGGAATGCAGAACTGCGTTCTCGTTGTAGCGTTCGTTGAAGATGTCCAGATATTTTTGGAACACAGCGTCCTGGTACTGGGGCCGGTGATAAACCAACTCGGTGGCTGGGGCCTCAGGAGCGGATGGTTCGGCCTGCTCCTTAGCAGCTTCCGTCGCCGGTGCTGAGGTGGGTGTAACCACGGGGACACATCCAGTTAGGGAGGTTAAGCCTGCTCCTGCTGCCAGGCCAAAGCTAAGGCGCAGCAACTCTCTTCGGGTAAGTTTGTTATTGGAACTCATCTTTATTTCTCCTTTCTCCTTTTTTCATTAATTAACTGCCAGAGTCCGACAAATTTCACTTGCCCCGCATCTCCTTTCCGATGTTGCACTTGCATCAACTCCCCTGGCGGACGATCGATCTCGTCGCCAATCTTATTCTGACAGGCCGCGGATTCTCAAGCCTATCATATCGCAAGATCAGTTTCCCCTACTACCTCGGCTATGGCCAGGAGATTCTCTATAGGGGTACCAAAGGGAACCTCGTCGGCCGAACTCAGGATGAGGTGGCGGCCGTGCGTGCGCTGAAGCACGTCACGGGCATGGGCACGTATTTGATCTGGCGTGCCTTGGATGAGTAATGTAGCATCTATCCCACTAATGAGAATAGCTTGGTCTCCCAAAAAGCCCCAGAAAGTCTCCAGCTCCGTATCGCCTACGGGTGGGTTGGTGAGAGAATCTATCCCGTCAATTCTCGCTTCTCGAAGCATAGGCAATAGATGCCCGATATGGCCACACATATGGCAGATGAGGATCTTATTTGCTTCATGGAGTACCCTCGCATATTCTCTCAGATAAGGCAGTACATACCGCTCAAACTGGCGCGGCGAGATCAACTGTGTAGTGATGAAGGCCATCCCTGTCATCACAGCCTGTCCGGGTCCCTTGGCAATGAGTTGGTACCCCTCCAGAGCCCGTTGGTGCAGGAGGTCCAATAGCGTTTGCATGCGATCTGGTTCGTCAACCAGATCAAAGATCAACTCAGCCGGATCACGTACACGGAAAAGAGAAACCAAAGGTTGGTCTGGCCCCTGCACCATACAGGTCCCCTGGTCACCCAGGGCTCGCTGGGTTTCTTCATAGCTTTCATAACAGGGCGCATATCGGCGGTGCTCGATCATCCGTGCCATAATCTCGTATTCACGCCGTTCCGAGACAGCAAAGCGCGTCCGATAGACAGTCTCGGCAGAGGCGCTGCCAGCCACGACTTCGCGCAGGTCGCCCCACTTGGTACGAAAAAGGAAGGCCGTTTGCTCTTCCCCTACAGGCCGTGTTTCAATCTTCACTTCCTCATCTATCGCCTCAACCGTCTGTACGCTGGCGATGACGTCTCCCCCTACATCGCGGATCATCTCCCACTCTATCGTTTTCAGGAAGTCCAACGCAGTGGGCAGGGGGCGCAAGGAAGGATAACGATAGCTGCGCTTCACCATATCTTGCTGTTCCTGCGTCAGTCGCTTCCAGTAGCGAGCTTGGGATCGCAGGTAGCCGTCCCCTAGCATGGGAGACCAGGGGACATGGGTTGGTGTCTGTCGGCCCCAGACCGCCTCGATTCGTTCACGAGGGTTCATGATCTATGCTAAATCCGTGTCGAGATAAGGCAGGATCCAATCGGAACCATGCTCGTATAACCAGGCTTCGAACTTGACATCAGGATCGGCCGCTCGCAGTTGAGAGCCGGTGGCCGGCGGCAAGTTCCCGCTGGAGACGTCAAAGACCCAGGAGAGGTCGTCAACCTGGCATTGCTCGAACTTCTCGCGAATCCATTCCGCACTTCGGGTCAATGCCTCCTGTGAGGCAAGTTCGCCAAGGGGAAACACGTCGGAGAGTTCAGCACCGATATCCTGTGCGCCAGTGATCGGTGGGGCAGGTACCCCATTGCTGTCCCAACAATTCTGATCTGTGACAAGGAGCGTACCACCGGCCTGGGTGAAACGTTCAAGCGTCGCGCGTAGCTTGGGCGAGACGAACTCAAGGATAGGGGCCAAGATGAGGCGTATCTCGGTGGGAATGCCTGCCCGGATGATGTGGTGATCTGAGATGAACCGTGTATGAATACGTGCCTCGGCGCAAGCCGAGAAGGCGGTGTAAATCCGGCGCCATTCACTTCGATGAAGTAGAGCAGCGTCAATGGGGACCAGGATCGCAACTTGTGCTGGAGGCACGCAGAATCGTTTATGTGTTGCCAGTTTCCCCAAAATCTCAAGGGGGATTTCCCAGCGAGTCTCCGGCAGAGTCGTCGGATCAGGATTGCCCGGTATTGGCCCATTATAGGGATCATGCGTGACGTCCGAGGGGTAGTCTCGCGCCCATAGGTAGAACCCACCGGCACCGTGGCGTACCGCCTGGTTGTACCACACACGGATGAGGGATTCCGACGGCATGAATCGACAGCCCGCCGCCGAGAGGTTCACTCTCACACTCACCATAGGTGCTTTGCCTGAAAGGTTTCGAAACAGTTGCGTAAAATAAGCGACGTAGTGACGTAACAACACCTCATCGGCTACGAGAAGCGGACGCATTGCCAGGCCGGGGTAGTCGTAAACACGGCCGAAGCCTTCCAGATCAACAGGTGGTAATTCGTGAGCATTTCCCACAATCTTTGTGCCTGCGCCCAGTATGGCACGTATGATCTCCGCTTGAAATTCCAGGACACGCACGTGCTTGGTACGCAGAAACGTCCAGAACTTTGCCAGCGTGGCGCGATCCTGGCTGGTCACGGGATTGATGGGGGGAGCATCCCGCCCAATCGCCTGGATCAGCTCCTCGCCAGTCGCCTTGGCGTTGCGCGCGGATGCGTTCGCGAACAAGGGCAGGGGGGCATCACGGCACCAGAGGACACACAACCCACGCTCACGCCGGGCCAAAGGGCCACCGTAGATGGGTTCCATCTCCTCGAAACGAGTCGCCATGTGCGTGACATACTTTGGATAACTATCTCGAAAGGCAGGCCATTCCACTTCGAGGAACGGCAATTTGAAACCCATGCCTGGCGCTTCCAGGGAATGGTGCAAGCCATACTTGCGGTCGATGAGCAGCGACTCGATCAGGCCGTTGCCCAGGCCGTCATTCCACGCGATGCCCAGACTCGAAAAAGTCTTACCGACCTGATCAGGCCCAAATAAATCCTGCCTGCGGAAGCCAGCAATGCGAATGAAATACGGACGATCTTCAAACTCTGCCGGCGTCGGTGTTGGCCTCTCGGCTGGCTCCGGAGCGTCTTGCGTCACAAACGAGCCAGGTGCGAATTCACGGCGCGGGACGCGATCATAGCCCGCCAGGTCATAATCTACCACCGATCCAGGTCGGAACCCGATGATGTCGCATCCTTCGAGTGCCAGCCAATCAATTTCCTTTTCGGTTAGAACGCGCATTGTATCTCCTATTCGTGGATTACCTGGGCAGGAATCTCTGGCTGGCCAGAGAGGACAGCTCGGTCAATGGCTTCGGCTACAGCGACTGCCATCAGCGCCTCCTGAGGCTGAATGACAAACGCTCGATTTTGAACAATGCATCCAAGAAAGTGCATCAACTCAGCTTGATACACATTAAATGTCTGTCCCTCCACTATTGGCACCGAACTATATAGGGGGTTAACACTTTGGACTCCGTCAATGCTGTGGAATGTGCTGCCGGTCTCAGGCGAAATAATATCAATCGTGCCATCGGTTCCTACAGCTTCGAAACCCCACGACGGCAGTGTGGCTGCCCAACAAGTTTCCAGCGTCGCAATCGTACCATCATCGAATGTGAGCAGCGAGAGGATGGAAGCATACGTATCGGTACCTTCCAGAACCTGTCGTTGCCCCACAGCGCGAACTTGGGTGACACAGCCCCCCGTCGCCCACAACATGTAATCTATGTCGTGTACACCCAAAAACATAGATACTGAGCAGCGACCGAAAACGTGCCGATGGGCGACCAGGCGGGAATTCCGTCGGGCGGCAAGATGCATCAGCCGTCCGAGTTTTCCATTTCTCATTGCTGTTCGGGCTGCGGCGTAACGAGGATCAAAGCGCACGCAATGTCCCACCATCAGGGGCACTCCAGCATCCGCAACCTCTTGCAGAATTATGCGCCCGTCGGCAACTGTTGTGGCCAGGGGCTTTTCGAGAAATATGGGTTTGCCAGCCTGAGCTGCTGCGCGCACAGGCTTCACATGTTGGTCGTCAGCAGTGGCAATGATCACCGCGTCCACTTCGACCTCATCTAGTAGATCTTCAACGCTTGGAAAAGCTGGCACCTCAAATTTTTGCCCGATTGTCTCGGCTCTTTCCACTGACAGGTCCGCCACACCACACAGGCGCGCATTTGGCAGTTCAGCCAGCAGGCGCGCAAAAAGCTGGCCCATGGCACCAACCCCTACTACGCCAGCACGTACCGTTTCCATAAGTAGTATCCTCCAATACTCCGTTGTGTTTTTCTATTGAAACCAATCGGGTGTATTCAAATGTGTAATGTCCTTAAGTGCCCCAACTCTGACGCAGCAATCGCAACCAGTTGCCGTACATAATGGCTGCGATATCAGCATCGGCGTAGCCTCGATCGGCAAGCAGTCCCGCCAATCTCTGCAGGTCGGCGATCGTATCCAGGTCGTGCGGTACCTGCTCCCGACCGAAACCACCGTCAAGATCGCTGCCAATGGCAGCATGGCGGCTGTTGCCAGCCAACTGGCAGATATGGTCAATGTGATCGACAACGTCAGCCATCACCACACTTTCATTGCTACTCTCGCCGCTGGTCCAGCCCGGAACCAGCATCCAGGCGTCGAAGACGGCACCGATCACCCCATCTCGCTCGAAAAGTGCCTTGAGTTGCTCGTCACTGAACTGGCGCTGGTGAGGCACCAGACGACGACAGTTGTTGTGACTGGCCAGTACCGGTCCGCTATATCGTTCCAATGCCTGCCAGAAGGCCAGGTCAGAAGAGTGCGTGACATCCAAGATCATGCCCAGCCGCTCCATCTCGGCCAGCAGGGCCACACCCAGCTCGGTCAGGCCCAGCTCGACACCTGTGCCGCCCGCATAGCGCCCCGTGCCAAAGTGGGTGATCCCCAACACGCGCAGGCCGGCTTCCCACCACTCCTGCAACTGATCTGGCTTAAGGACGGCGTCTGCCCCCTCGGCACTTAAAACGAAACCCAGAAGTGGGGCATCATCCACATCGGGCTCTTCGCCTGCTGCATCCCAGGTCTCCCATTCGGCTATGTGGCGGTTCAGACCTTCCAGGTCGGTGATGATACGGGCATATCCCTCCCGTTCCAGTGCGCGGTAATAGGCCAGTTGGCCGCAGGCAATGCCATAACATTGGAGGGGTGAAGGAAAGTCTAGGTGGGGGACGGCGGTGCCGGTGGAACGCACCAACATTGTGGCAAAGGCTAGCGCGATCCGCCCCTGCCGCATCTCCGGAAAGGCTACTGTACCTTGGGCACGACCCTTACCAGAGATCTTACGCTCCTGAACGCGAATGGTGTAGACCGAGCAAAGCAAATCTCGGTTCCACTGCAGGGCATTCCAGGCGAGATCGAGATGAGCGTCAACAATTAGCATAGCCTGGGGCCTTTCTAGAACTTTAGAGCGCCTTCCAACAACCCCTTCGTAAACCAGCGTTGGAGGCCAATGTAGATCAACAAAGGCGGGATAAAACTGATGATGACCGCCATAGATGCCACAGGAAAGGTCCATTCACCCATTTCCGGGCCAGCTTGCAGCAACTTGATGCCCACCGACATCGGCATGGCATGTACAGTGCTGGTGAAGGTGAAGGACCATAAGTACTCACCCCATACCGGGACGAAGGTGAAGATGGCCACCGTGACGACCGAGGTCATAACCAGCGGCATCATCACTTGCCAATATAAGCGCAAAGTAGAGCAGCCATCTACAATGGCAGCGTCTTCCAAATCCTGGGGGATAGATGCAAAGGCGCTGCGCATGATGAACGTGCTCAGCGATAGGAACCAGGCTGTATAAGGCAGGAATAGTCCGGCCAGGGTGTCTACGAGATGGAGGCGTTGTAGAATCTCATACAGACCCGGAATGGCCATACTGCGTGGCATAAACATCGAGGCTACGACCGCCCAAAAGATCACGTTTCGGCCCGGGAAATCAAGGCGGGCGAAAACGAAACCGGCCATGGAGGAGATAATCACCACCAACAGGACAGCTACACCCGTGATGACCAGACTGTTGCGGTACAAGACCACCAATTGGGGGAGCTGTTCAAACACGAGCCTGGTGTTTTCCAAGGTTAAGGTACGCGGTAGGAGCTTCATGGGGGTGACGTAAGTTTCCTCAACAGGGCGAAAGGCGATACCCAATAGCCAGATCATAGGGCCCAGGCTGAAGAGCGCCATGGCGATGAGGAAGATATGTTTGGAAGCTGACCGGATGTAGCGTCGCAAGCGGTCAATTAATAAGCCACGATCGTGAACAACGGACAAGCTCGACATTTCACACCACCTCAACTATCTTTAGGACTAAGGATTTAATAACTTACCCAATAGCCGACTGAATCAGGCTAGTATTTCGCTTGTATTTGAGCAAGTATTTAATTCTCAATCCTTAGTTTGTTTCTTCTTGCCGGAAAAGCTTCCAGGCCAAAAAAGCTGCCAGCGTTGAAAAGAGGCCCAGCATAAGAAACCAGGTACTGCCATAGCCCAAGCGCCAGTTTCCATCCCGAAAACTGATGTAATAAGCTTGTAGACCATAAGTCATTGTGCTGCGCAGAGGGCCGCCTTCGGTCATAGCCAATGGTTCCTCGACCAGGCCCAAAACTTGCAGACGCAACACCAGGATGATGAGGAAGGTGGGTATTAAGAGTGGAAGCTCCAGGAAGCGGATAACTTGCCACTCATTGGCGCCGTCAATGCGGGCTGCCTCACGGAGTTCGTTGGAGATGTTGCTGAGCCCCACTAAAAACAGGACCATCGTCACTCCTACCAGGCGCCAAACACTCATTAATACCAACGACAGTAGAGCCGTGTCTGGAGACCGGAGCCACATGTCCCACGGCCAGGGGATGCCCAAAACGTCTTGAATGAGTGTGTTCATAACTCCCCAGGTGGGGTCGTAGATCCACGTCCAGACGATAAAAATAATGCCGGCGGGCAGCACCACGGGCAAGTAAAAGATGGTTCGATACAAAGTGGCAATATGAGCGCGTGCCACCCGGTCCAGGGCCAGGGCTAGTATCAGTGCCAGGAGGGTACTGGCGGGGACGTATGTCAGGAAAAATTTTAACGAAACCCAAAAAGTTTCGAGGACCCTGGGATCTTGAAACCAGGCGATATAGTTATTCAGGCCTATAAGATGTCTTCGGTCTGGACGCAAGAACTCATAGCGCATAAAGGTTAGATAGAATGTGCGCAAAACTGGGTAGAGGACGAACACAGCGAAGAAGGCCAAGGTGGGAAGGAGAAACAAATAGGCTACGCGTACCTCTGCGGCTCGCCTGCCAGAACGCCCCTTAGCCTTTGTTGATCCCGGTGGGCGCTCCTCGACTTGAAGAGCGGAATCTTGACTCATAAGACCACCTCCCTGAATTGGGGGCGGCTCTCAGCGTTCGAACCGCCCCCATATAGTGATGTTCAGCGCCTTATTCTGCCTCTGCCAGGCCTTCCTGAATGCGATGACTCAAGTTAGTAACGGTATCTTCCGGCGATTGCCCTTGAAGCATCATCTTCTCTGACTCTTCCATGAAAGCCGGCTGCTCGATGGTCAGGAAGTAGGGATTACAAGGAATGGGTTGCGCGGTATCGAGGGGCTCCAACAGAGGCGGCGCCCAGTCCGGCAGTACCCCTTCCTCTTCGAACTTCTGGCTGATGGACTTGAAGGGAACGATCTTGTAGTTGTCGAGATACGAGTAGCGGACGCCCTTATCTCCCAACAGGCCCTCCAGCATAAAGCGGACTGCCTCTTCCTTGTTCTCGGAATAGGTGGGGATCACCGCACCGCCAGACCAGAAGATCGTGTTCTGGTAATCGCCTTTCGGGAAACCGGCGATCTTGAGGTCGTCCTCTGGCACACCTGCCTGGACGGCTCGCAGGTGCTGGGCTTGCCAGTAAAGCTCCATGGCCACACCACCGGCCTGGAAGGCCTTGGAGGAGCCCAGAGATTCGGCAGAGGTGGCAGGCATATAGGGGTACAGTTGTTGCATCAACTCCAATGTCTTGACCGCCCCTTCACCCTCCAGGTTGAAGATGCCCGGCTCCACGAAGACATTCTCTGTCAATGTGCCCAGCATAGGCAGAAATAGACGATGGGACCAGGACCAGTCACCACCCACACAGGCAATCTCGCCTCCATAGTGAGCATCGATCTTCTCGCAGTACTCCAGCAACCCCTCCCAGGTTTCGGGAGGCTCTTCAGTCCCGACTGCCTCCTTCAACATTGAGGGTCGATAGATGAGGCCAAAGACGTCGGACCACCAGGGCAGAGTGTAGCTCATGCCGTCCCCGGTGTATTTGATTTCTTCGCGGACACCGGCGTACATATCATCGAAGATCTCCTGCGGCAAGACATCATCCAAAGGCATTAGCAGGCCCAGGCTGGCCAGGGTGCCCGGTTCGACGAAGGGGGTGGGGCCGATGATAATGTCCCAAGAAGCCTCCTCTTGCTGAGCCTCTAACTGCATCTTCTGCGTCAGCGGCTGCCAGGCGGCCACCTCGCCGGGGATGGGGAGTACCTCAATTTCTACCCCGGGATGCTCCTCTTCATAGGTCGCCACAACATCGTCAAAGGGGATGCCCTGGGTCATATAAGCGTAAATGCCCACGCGCAGATGAGACTTTTCAGCCTCTTCAGGCTCGGCTGCAGCCTCCTCGGGTTCTGCCTGCGCCTCCTCCGCTTCTGCAGCCGGAGCCTCCTCCTGGGGCTCAGGCGCTGCGGTCGGAACAGCGCACCCCTGGACCATAACCGACAAAGCGAAAGCCAATGTTATTACCAATAGCCAAGTCTTTGAAAGTTTAAACATCTTTGTTTCTCCTTCTTCTCTGGATACGTCGCCCATTTGAACTCTGTTGGCTTGGCAAGGCAAATGGCGACATGGATTGGATAGCCTCAGCCTGTATTGCTGAGACGTACGTTCTTTTTTGTGTACACACCTCCTCTCTTTTTTCCCCTCTTTTGCTCGACAATGTCACGTTCGCTCGGAGGGGACACTTACGCCATACGCCCGTGCTGGCAACACGACACTGTCGAATCAGTTAGATGGGCTCGTCAAGTCAGCCAGATAGTGGAAGAGATATCGGACGCCCTTGCTCGGCTGACAGGTCCACCGCCAGACACACCTCGTGGGTGTTGACAGCCTCATCCAGGTTGATTTCGGTCTCTCGACCTTTGTCAATACACGTGATGAAGTGCTCAAGTCCCGGCCCGAAGGGGTGATGTGAAACATCGCCACTGTCGGGCAACACCGTGGGAATAGTAGCAAAATCGGTCTGTCCGGATAAGAGATGGGAGTATAGGCGATTGTCGCGGATGGTGCCCTGGTCGCCCATCACGGTTATGTTGAAGGCGTAAGGCATCACACATTCCATAGTGGCCGAGATGCGGCCAATAGCACCATTGGCGAAGCGAACGAGGGCCACGGCGGTTGGGTCATACTCGACCCAATCTTTGCCGCCACGTGTGGTATAAGCCGACACCTCGACAATGTCTGAACTGAGCAGCCAGCGGGCAGTATCAGTGGCGTGACATCCGCCCATAAGAAAGATGCTGCCACCTGTCTCTCTCTTGGTCGACCAGTGGTCAGCTACCCCTCGTGGGCTATTGTGCCAGTAGCACGTCTCTATCATAAAGACTTCGCCTATCGCCCCCTGGCTGATGAGTTTCTTGGTCATTCGCACGGACGGATTCCAGTGCAGAACAAAAGAGACGAGCGTTCGCACCCCAGCCTTGTGCACGGCAGCCTGCATGGCACGCAGGTCCGGCAAGTTCATAGCTACCGGCTTCTCGATCAGGATATGCTTGCCCGCCTTGGCCGATTGAATGGTTTGGGAGGCGTGCAGGTGATTGGGCGTGCACAAGATGACGATGTCTACCTCGTCTCTGGCAAGGAGTTGGCCCAGATCTGTGTAGACTGGGCAATTTACGTCCTGTTCAGCCGCCCAGACCTGGCCGCGCTCCAGGTTACGCGCATATATGGCCACCAGTTCTGCGCGTTCTGTGTCACGGATGCTCATCAAGTGGGCTTTGGCCACATTTCCTGGTCCGACAAGGGCGACGCCATGAGTTTTCATACTTTCCTCCTAGCTTGCCGGGCAAAGTTTGTTACCCTCAACTTCATTCGATTGCAGGATTGGTTCGGGGGAAGGCGACTAAAGTCGCTACTACAAGCCCCCTCAGAACGCGTCTACGAGTGTACTATTGGTCAGCCGGGTTGCTCGTGACGACCGGTACATGAATCAGGGTTGGCTGCTTGGAGGCAAACCCTTCCCGGATGGCCGGCTCTATCTCCTCGGCTTTGGTCACACGCACGCCACGCCCGCCAAAGGCCTCGGCTACCAGATCGTAGCGGTTTGGCCCCAGCTCGCTGGTGATGCCATGTCCGAACATTTCCCGCTGTGCAGTCAGAGTAATCCCCCAGGCCTGGTCGTCCGCCAATACCACGACAAACCCAAGCTTTTGCCGGGCAGCCGCCTCGAACTCGGCGATGGTGAAACCGATTGAGCCATCTCCCGAGATGAGGATGATTGGGCGTTCGGGATACAAAGCGCGGGCGGCAATGGCTCCCGGGAGACCATAACCGACGACACCACTGGCCCCACAAGTAAGCCAATGGCCTGGGTATCGGTCGCAAAGGATTTGGTGGACCCACTGACCGATGTTTCCACCGTCGACCAGAAGTATGGTGTCGTCGGTCAAGACAGACTGGACCGCCTGCATGATGTCGAGGGCGTGGAGCCCTTGCGGTGCCCGTTGGCGCGCATCCAGACATCGCTGCCGGAATTCCTGCTGACGCGCCCGGGCCTCTTGCAGCCAGGCAATATGAGCTTTAACACCGCGACTGACGCAGACTGCGGTCAGTTGAGTTAAAACGGAGCGGGGATCGCCCAGGATGGAGGTGTGGGCGCCGACGCCTTGATGGAGTTGCGCCGGGTCAACGTCTATGCGCACCACCTGCGCTCCCTCCTGGATCGCCGGCGGTTGCAAATAACCTACGCGATAGTCGCAAAGGGCACCGACCATCAGAATCAAATCGGCGTCTGGCAAAAGACGAGGCCCACCGGTGGCAGCGCCAAGTACTCCCATGAATTCGTCAATTGGCTGGGGAACTGCACCCCGATCCCAGATAGGGACAACAACCGGAATAGCCAAGGCCTTGGCAAATGACGTCAATGCCTCTTCACCTCTTGCGTAGTAGACCCCACTTCCGGCAATAAGCAGGGGGCGTTCGGCCTCTGACAGAAGATCTGCCACCCTGGTTACTCGCTCTGGGACGGCTGCAGAAGTCGAAGTCTTCACCTCAGGAGTGCTAGCTACCCGCAGCACCTGATCCGGGTCGACCTCAGCATTCTGGACGTTCAGGGGGAGTGTCAGGTGAACGGGACCTGGTCGGCCCGAAAGAGCGGCCGCAAATGCCTCGTGGAGAATCTGAGGGATGCGTTCTGCTCGATCAATGGTGCGAGCATATTTGCAGACAGGCTCAGCCAGGGCTACCTGATCCAGGTCCTGGAAGTGTCCCAAGCCAGCCGTCTCTGTAGAGGCACTTCCGGTGATGAGCAACATAGGCGCCCCGTCGAAGTAGGCATTCACCACGCCGGTCATAGCGTTGACGTGGGCCACGCCGCTACTCACGGCGCAGACCCCTACCTGGCGGGTGAGACGGCCAGTTACTTCAGCTATGTAACCGGCCGCCTGCTCATTCCGGACGTCCACCAGGGGCAGGCCGGCTGCCTCACATGCCTCGTCCAGGAAGTTCAGACCATGACCACAAAGGGTAGCAATAAACGGCACGCCTCGCCGCTGCAATTCTTGTACGAAGAGTTGGATGCCTTTCACTAGTTCCTCCTTCTGTGACTAGATGTGTTAAGAATTTAGGGATTTTTTGAGTAGCTACTACTAGATGCTGCTAGCCCTGTCAAGGATCATTTGAGGAGCGGACGGCATGCCCAGATGCCGGGTCGCACTCCTCAAATCACGGCTGACAGACCACAGTACGCCGTCAGGCAAATTGTGACGACTTGTAGTTGCGACTTTAGTCGCTCATTACGCGAGAAAAACGACTGAAGTCGTTACTACGAACCTATCAAAACTTATCTGACGTTGCACTGGCGTTCAATGGCTGATATCCAGACACATGGTACGCAGGTCGGTCATCTCCATCAGGGTGTGTTTCCCTCCGATTCGTCCGACTCCGCTCTGGGTGCCCGCTACGCCGCCGAAGGGGATGTGAGATTCCCAATAATTGCTGAGCTCGTTGATGTTGACCATCCCCGTGCGCAGTCGCTCCGCAAAGTAGAAGGCGTTCTTAATGCTACTGGTGAACACAGCGGCAACCAGTCCCATTTTGTCCTGATTGGCAATGGCCAGAGCTTCATCGTAATCATCAAAGGCCATCACCGGCGACACCGGCCCGAAGGTTTCCTCGTTGTTGAGTAGACTGTCCTGGCTGATGTTATCAATTACAGTAGGCATATAGAAGAGATCGCTACCCAGACTCGGTGCGCGCTCGCCTCCAAACCGAATGACTGCTCCTTTGGAGACTCCGTCGGCCAGGTGACGGTCCATTTTCTCTGCCGTTGGCTGATTGTTCAGGGGCCCCATCGTCGTGTCCGGGTCGAAGGGATCACCCAGGCGTATCGACCTGGCAGCATCAATCAGCCGCTCGACGACCTCATCGTGGGCTTTCCGCTGAACAAGGATACGTTCAGTTGCGCTGCATACCTGACCGGCATTAAAAAAGCAACCGGCCGCGGTTTTTAAGCTGGCCATGGCCAGGTCAGCATCTTCGAGGATGACAGTGGGGCCGTTTCCTCCCAGCTCTAATAGCAGAGGCTTGCCGGCTGCCCGTTGCGCGATGTGCTTGCCGGTCCGAGAACTGCCGGTGAAACCGATCGCATCTGTCCCTGGGTGGGCTACAATCTCATCGCCGACGATTGGCCCTGGGCCGGTCACCAGATTGATGACACCAGCCGGCACGTCGGCCTCCTCAAGGCATTCCATAAGCTTGACGGCACAGACGGAGGTGGTCGGAGCCGGTACCCAAACAACGGCGTTGCCCGCAGCCAGCGCAGGAGCCAAGTAATGAGATGGGATGCCAACTGGAAAGTTCCAGGGTGTGACCACAGCGTACACGCCTCGTGGCTGGCGGAAGCTGAAGACACGCTTGTTGGGGTCTTTAACGGGAATGACCGACGTTTCCAACCACTTGACGTGCTCGGCCGCGTTATAAAAAGTATTGCTGGCTGCCTCGGCCTCCTTTAGCGCCTGGGTGTGATATGGCTTACCCTGATCCTGGGTGAGAGTCTGTGCTAGCTCCTCGTTATGCCGCGCTATGGCATCACCAATGCGTCGGCACAAGCCGGAACGATCCCAAACTGACATATTGGCTAGCTTGTGCTTGCTCTCATTTGCAGCCGCGATGGCACGCCGTGCATCGTCACGGGTACCTTCTGGCAAGATGGCAATCACTTGACCCGTAGCCGGATTGCGAGCCTCAAATGTCTTTCCGCTCTCGCTTTCAACCCAATGACCAGCGATGTACATTCCTGGACTCGCCGGTTGCGTGGAATTCATATTCGCTCAGCCTCCGAATAGCTCCCGCTTTCGCTTTAAGTAGTATTGATAGTTCCCCAGAGAAACATCTGGTGGCACCAGGTGGTCGATCAACGGCAGAAAGCCACCTCGTTCCACCATCGGCATCAGTCGCTCCAATTCGCAGTCAATCGCTTCTGGCCCTATGGCCAGGGCACGCTTGTCCACACCTCCCATCAGAACAAAGTCGGGGTAGCGCTCTCTCAGCGTGGTTGGGTTTGATCCGGCAGCGATTTCCAGGGGATATACTCCATCGGCGTGACCTTCAATGAACAAGCTACACAGTTCCAGTATGTTGCCGTCGCTGTCCACCAGCACACGGTCCACGCCTTTGCTGTGGAAAAAGTCGTTGACCTCCTGGTAATAGGGGAGCATGAAGCGCCGGAAGGTATCCGGTGAGATCATCGATCCATGATTGTAGGCCATGTCCTCCCAAATGAGCACACAGTTGATGTGGAATTTCTCTAACACCGGCGTGAATAGCCGCTTGATGAATTGGCAACGGTCCTCAACAATTGTTTGTACCAGATCGGGGTCCAGGTAGTAGGCCATGCACAGGTTTTCCAGCCCCATCAGGTCACGGGGGAGGCCAAAGAAGCCCCGAAACCAGATACTGAGTGGTTTGCCCTGATCCAGGAGGCTTCTTGCCCAGGTGTCCCAACCCCGGCAATAGCGACCGAGAGTATCCGGGTTGAGTCTCGGCCGCACTCTCTCATAGTCCTCCCTGCTCTTCACTGGAAATTCAATGAAGTGCGGGAAAGCTGTTCCCTCTTTGGGCTTTTCCAGGACAACCCCCAACCCATCACGCATAACAACCTTGTCCTCCCTATCCTCCAGTACCTCTACTTCGAAGAAAGGGAATATCGTTTCAAGGATCGGCAGGCGAGCTGGAACTAGCCAATGTTCAATGCCGAAATAATCCTCCAGTTGTAGGATCCGCATGCGGTTCTTATAATCGTCGCCCCAATAGGTCCGCAGGTCAACGCCAGGCAAATAGTCTCCCTCCGGCACGTGCAATACCTGCTCAGGTAATCCTTCTCGGCTCCAGCGATCTATGGTCTCGTTCCAATACCCCATGTCCATTGAGGGCATTTGGTCTGGTTGTTGGAAATTCAGCACTGCCAAGATACGTTGTGTGGAGTTCATGTGGCCCCCAGTATGCTTCCCCAGTCTCCAGTCTGCTCAGCACTGGATATGCTGATGTGCATTCGATAATAGAGAGAATGTTGGTTTTTTAACCTTTCAGCGCGCCAGCAGTTAGTCCGTGTACCACGTAACGCTGCAACAGAAGGGCCAGTACGACTGAAGGGAGGAGGCCCATCAAGATACAGGCACACACCAGCGAAAAATAGACGTGAAAATCGGTGACCAGGCTGGAGATGAGGACCGGTACGGTAAACACCTCATATTTCGAAGCGACGATGAGTGGGATCAGGAACTCGTTCCATGAGAGGATGAAGACGATCACCCCCGCTGCTGCCATACCTGGTGCTGAAAGAGGCAGCACCACTTTCAGGAACGATCCGAAACGCGTACAGCCGTCTATTCTGGCTGCGTCCTCCAATTCTTGAGGGAGCGAGACGAAGAACGAGTACAAGATCCAGATTGTATACGGAAGCAAGAATCCTGTCAGGGTGACGATGATCCCCGCAAGCGAGTTAAGAAGCTTCAGGGTCCGTAGGGTAATAAACAGAGGGATCATCAACACCATGAGAGGCACCATGCGACTGGCCAGGTTGGCGTACATGAATCCCTGAGTCCAGGGGCGGCGGATGCGGGCAATGGAATACGCCGCCATAGAGCCAATCACCAGGTTTAGGATGGTGGTTGTCAAAGCGACGATCAGGCTGTTGAGAAAAGTGCGTTTGAACTGAAAGACGATGTTGGGCAGATGGTAAAAGCCTGTGTCATGGATGATATCCTCCCTGGCAAATAGGATGACCAAGAAGTTCTTGAAGGTTACCTGGGTGGGGATGAGGCTCATGTAATTCTCCACCAATGACTTTTCGGTCTGGATGGCCCCCAGGATAAGGACAAAGATGGGCGTTATGAGAAACAGCGTGATCAGGATGTTGGCCCCGGACATCAGGATGGGCGTCAAACGCAGACGTCGACGTTGGGTATAATTCATGGGTACTCTCCTTCTTATCCGTACTCAACCCGGCGGTAGACCAGCAAGAGGTAAATCGTCGCGACGATGGCGATAAACATTGCCATGATGTAAGCAGCGGCTGCGCCTGTGCCGATCTCCAGGTAATTGAAAGCGTGTTGGTATGTATACCAAGAGGCCACCCACGTGGAGTCACCGGGGCCACCGTAGGTGATGGCGAAGATTTCGTCGAAGACCATAAACGCGAAGGCGGTGCGCAGGACGAGCACAATGGCAAGGGTGGGACGGATTAGAGGTAGCGTGACGAATCGGAACCGTTCCAGGGCTCCACAGCCGTCCACCTTGGAGGCATCGTAGAGATCATCGGGAATCCCTTGTAGGGCAGCGTGGAAAAGCAGCACCGAAAAGGGCGTCACCCGCCAGACGAAGGCCAGCACCACGGCGGGTAGCGCCAGCTTGGGGTTCCCGGCGAACTGCATAAATTCGTCGATGATGCCCAACTTATATAGGATGACGTTCAGATATCCAAACGAGGGATTGTAGATATAGGACCACATCAACCCATTGGCGATGGGGGGCACAGCCCAGGGGAGCAACATAAGGGCTTTATTGATGGAGCCAAGAGTACGGGTTCCTGGATAGTTGATAACCAGAGCGATTCCGAGTCCCAGGGTCACCTCCAGAACTACGGATGAGATCACAAACTGAGCAGAGTGACGCATAGTACGCCAGAAGACTGGGTCTCGGAACAATTTTGCGTAGTTGTTCAGACCGATGAAGGGCATATCTCCTTTGGCCAGGCCTTTGAGGGTTACTTCGTGAACCGAGAGCCACAGCGCATATAGGATGGGGTAGGCAATGATAGCCAGGAGAAAAATCAAGGCAGGAAGGACCATCAGGAAGGCCAATTGGCCCGGGCTCAACTCACGGCCTTTCCAAGTCCGTAAGCTCAGTAAGCGTGACCGAAGCGACGGTTGAACGGTCTCAGATTGTTCCATAAAGAGGCCTCCTCTTAGCCAACACGGAATGATGGGCTGATGGCCCCAGGCTCGCGCCCAAGGCCACCAGCAACACATTCCGAGAGGTCGCTACTTTCTAGCCTGCGAGTTCTTTTTGCTTCGCGATCATCTCATCACAAGCCTGATCGGGCGTAATCTGGCCGGCCAGGCAGTTCGAGATCGATACTTGAGCCGCGTCTTGCCACTGTTGGTGCCAGGGTTTGAGCAGAGCCGGAACCGCTCCTTGCTTAGCTGCCGCCTTTTCCCATTGCTGGAGATTCAGATCGACGTCAGTCCACTTCGACCAGGCCTCTTTGACCTCGGGATCGCGGTTGACCACGTCGAAGCCGCTACCCAGCATAGCCTCAATCGCATATGCCTTGGCAATCGTGTACTCACCGTCCTTTGTCTTGCCTCCGACGTATTGCAGCAGCATCCAGGCCCACTCCCGGCTGGCCGAAGTGGAGGACATCGTCTCCAGTTCTGTCCAGCCCAGAGTAGCGCCATCGTTGGGCAGCATCATCTGGTGCACCCGCCCCACGATGGGCGACTCCTCCTCGCTGTTCAGGAGGCTCATATAGTAATGGTGCGGGAACATATGGAAGGTGTACTTCCCGGTCCAGAAGGCCTTGCAGGCGGGGATGAAGCGCAGTTCGAGCGACTCGGGTGCAGCAATCTCCCACTCCTGGAAGGTCTTCTGCCACCAAGTCAACGCTTCTCGGGCTGTCGATCCAGGTCCTAGCGTCGGGTTGGCATCCGCGTCAAAGACGGTGCCGCCCCAGTTGTGGACCAGGTTGTAATACTCAAAGGTGAGGTGCTCCGATCCTTGCCCACCCATAAACAAGATGGGATACTCGGCCACGCCATCCGTCTTGAGCTTCAGGGCCTGATCGACGAGCTCTTCATAGGTGGTGGGCGGTGCCGTAATGCCACCTTGCTCGAAGTGGTCCTCGAAGAAGGCGGCGATGAAGAAGCCCTGGTAGTAAGGCAGGCCCCACATCTTGCCGCCCTTCTCCATCGTCTGAAGGGCGAGGTCATTCATATCCTTCTTGTAGTCCTCTACCCCAGGCAGCCCATCAAAGGACTGGATTACCTCATTCTCTATCCACTCACCCTGCCAGGGAGTCAGGGCCTTGATCACATCCAACTGTTCACCAGCCGCGTACATGGTGTTGACCTTGGCGTACATCGGCTCTACGTTGGCCTCAGGCATCTTCTCAACCGTAACTCCCCAATCAGCCTCGAATTGTGCTACCAGATCGTCCTCAGTAGTCCCCCAGGGCCAATAGATGAAGTATAGCTTGTCAGGTTTGGGGACGCTGGGGGCTGTTGACCAGGCAGGACCGGCTACGGCTGGTGCCTCAGTGGCAGCCGGTGCCGGCGCTTCGGTCGGTGCGGCTGGTACAGCACAGGCGCCCAAGGCCATGCCACTCGCGCTTAGCCCCAGCAAGCGTAGAAATTCTCGCCGGGTGAGTCCATTTAAAACGTCGACCTTCTTTGACATTATTCTTCCCTCCTTGGAGTGTCCTAACTGGTGGTGGTTTCAAATACACAGCAGTTTGTGAGCGATTCAGCACATAAGCATCACCTCCAACATTCTAGTTCGTCTAATGAAGCGTCCAAGAATAACTTTCTGTTTTCAGGCCAAAATTCTGGGTGAAACCCTTCAAAATGCGCAAAGTTATTATTGGACGCGGCCTAATCAGGGCTGCCACACACACTGGTCATCACGTGGTCAGAGTGACTGGCTTGCCTCCTTTCTCCAGGGAACGCTGAGCAGCCAAGGCCAGGCCCAGGACCGCCCGTGCATCTTCGGCGCACCCATGGGACGGCCGTTCACCACTCTGCACGCCCGTTACGAACCGGCGCATCTGATCACCGTATGGATCTCCTATTGGCGGCGTCAGATCTTGTGCATTGCCCTGCGATGAGTATAAGGTTAGTCGGCGCGCAGTCGACTTGGCGTAAGACTCTCCCTGAAAATGGAATTCCAATACCCCTCGCTCGCCTATGGCACGAAGATACATTGTAAAGGGATAGGATGGTGGAACAGCAAAACTACTCTCAGCGACAGCCCAACATTCTTCATCAAAAGTCAAAACACTGGTCGCATGCTCCACCGCACCGGCTGGTGCACGCCAGCCACGACTTGTGATGATCAGGCTTTTTCCCAGGACCCAGGTAAAAAAGTCCAGGTCGTGAATCTGGGCATCCAACACCCCCAGACTGAAACGATCGTCTAGAAGCCATCCCTGCCAGGCACCCGCCGTCAACCCACTTATGCGAGCTGCATACATGGTACGCACGTGCCCTAATTCGCCACCTGCTAATAACTCATAGGCCAGCCTGTACTCCGGCATTAGACGCAGCACGTGGCCGATCATAAGGATCACCCCGGCCTGGCCTGCGGCTGCAATGATACGATCAGCTTCTTCGAGCGTCATGGCCAGGGGCTTTTCACACAGAATGTGTTTGCCGGCTTCGGCTGCGCGTATCGCCTGCTCCGCGTGGGCGGAGGTTGGCGAACAGATGATCACGGCGTCTATACTCTTGTCCTCCAGCAAGGCATCAATTGATGCATAGGCGCGTGTATGGTGGGTGCTGGCATAGCGCTCTGCTCGTTTAGAGTCTATATCTGCCACGCCAGCAACACGCGCCGTTTCAATAGCCTGGATGCTGCGAGCGTGGACACCGGCAATCCGCCCTGCGCCAATGACACCGATATTCAATTCGCGTTGTCCCATCTAATGCCTCTCAAGGCTTAGGATTGGATAAGTTATTAAATCCTTAGCCCTTATCGCATCAGCAGCCCGCCGCCGACGGGGATACATTGGCCCGTGATGTAGTCACTGGCGTCGGATGCCAGAAACGCCACCACCTCCGCTATGTCGTCCGGTACGCCCAACCGCCCCAGTGGGATTTTGCCCAGTCTTTGCTGGGCGATCTCCTCGACTGACAGACCTTGATGGAAAGCCAATGCACGGTTGGTGTTCTCAGTCATGGGTGTGTCGATGATGCCGGGAGCATAGGCATTGACGCGGATACCGTGCGGTGCCAGCTCCAGGGCCAAACCCTGGGTCAGCAGGATGACGGCCGCCTTGGAGGCACAATATGGCACAATATACGGAGCTGCTCGAATACCAGCCACAGACGCCGCATTGATGATCTTCCCTTCACCTTGGTCGATCATTTGCTGCGCCGCCGCGGTCGAGCACAGGAAGACTCCTTTGACATTGATGTCGAATTCGCGATCCCAGTCTGCCTCAGTGAACTCCAGGAGCGGCTGAACGGTGCCGATACCAGCGTTGTTAACCAAGACATCCAGGCGGCCAAAATGTGTCAGTAACTGCTCGAACATGTCAGTTACCTGTTCTGAGCTGGACACGTCGGCTACCAGTTCCAGGGAGCGACGGCCCAGAGACTCAACCTGGCGGGCCACCTGGCTCAGGTTAACTGGGCTCGCGTCATTGACCGCCACGTCCGCCCCTTCGCGAGCCAAACGCAGCGCGATGGCGCAGCCGATGCCTTGGCCGGCGCCAGTTACCAAAGCGACCTTGTCTTCAAGGTTCACGTCAGAAATTAACTCCTGCTGAACAACTCTGTCCAGAGTGGACTCAATTTAGCTCTACGATTTCCTGTTTCTGGGCCGACTCAACGATGGCGCACACCATGCGGGTTACCGCCAGTCCATCACGAGCCGTGACGAGTGGTTGCCGATCCTCAAGAACGCACTTCACGAAGTGCTTGACGGCTTCGTTGACCATCCCGATTGGTTCGCCGTGGAGAATGCCGGCAAACGGGCCGGGATGCATGTACTTCTCCGGTGTTGCAATGGTTGTCAGAGGTGCGGTGTTATCGACCACCACGTATCCATTGCTACAGATCAACTCGAAAATACTGGTGCCTATGTGCGGGACCGTCTCGGGTAAGATCCAAAAGGTCTCAAGGGTAGCAATCGCTCCGCTTTCAAACTCAATCGTGGCATGGTAGAGATCCTCTACATCCATGCCTTTTTCCTTGAGGACGCCGGACGTCGAGACGGCGTAGACGCGCTTCGGTTCGCAATCAAAAAACCAGCGGACGCGATCTGAGGCGTGCGTTAACAGCCAGTGGGGAAGCGCTGTCTTTTGGGTCCAAGCCAACATCTTGGTGGGTACATAAAGGGTATTGACCATGCGAACGTAGGCATACACAGGGTAACCCAATTCGCCACGATCTAATGCATCTTTAGCTTGCGCGTTGGGAAGCTGCCAGCGAGGCGCAAAGTTAACCGTCAGCTTGAGGTCAGATGCCTCGGCGGTGTGCACCATGCGTTCTGCATCTGCTACGGTGAGGGCCATCGGCTTTTCGAGTAAGACGTGAGCCCCAGCCTCTAAAGCAGCCAGCGTCGGATCCAGATGTAGGTGGTCTGGTGTGGCCACGGAAACCAACTGAAGCTCAGTCGATGCGAACATGTCACGGTAGTCCGTGAACCAGTTGGGGATGCCGAATTCCTCGGCCACAGATTGGGCTCGTTCGGCGTTGACGTCGGCGATGGCCGCCAATTCGACGTTAGGTAATGCGGCGTAGGCTCGAACATGGTGCATTCCATGTAATCCTACGCCGATCACTCCGGTCTTGATGGGGTTATGCATATCCGTCTCCTTTATACTGTTTCGGTGTATCTTCAACTTTCTCGGTCAGAAACGCAGTCAGCCGTTCTCCGGCGTTTCGCAGGTGTTGCTCCATCAATTCCTTGGTTTTGACCACGTCTCTGGCTTTCATCGCTTCCCAAATTGCCAAGTGCTCAAGGAAGGACTGGCGCGTGTCAGTTCCTGGGGTGATTACCCGGAAGCCACGGATTCGCCAGATGTGATCATTCAACGTTGTAAGCAACCTGATCAACCATTGGTTTCCACAATTCCGAATAATCAATTCATGCAAGCGAGTCTCGCTTTCAATCCAGAGCGATGGATCGAAATCGTCGGCCTGCTGGTATTGTGCCTTCGCCGGTTCAAGAAATGCATCGAGTTCCTCCAAGTCGTCTAATGTCAGGGAGGGCAGAGCCAATTCGACTGCTAGCCCCTCCAGTTCGCGACGGACTTCGAATAATTCTCTAACATTCTCAGGGGTGATCTCTACAACGAATTTGCCGCGATGGGGAACGGTCTCTACTAGCCATTCTTGTTCCAGCTTGGCCAATGCCTCTCGCAGGGGCGTGGAACTGATACCCAATTGGGAAGCCAACTCTTCTTCCTTGAGTTGCTGGCCGGGCTTCAATTCATTGGCGATAATGGCTGACTTTATCTGCACGTATGCATCTTGCGTAAGGGAACGGGACCTGCGAATTGGCGTTAACATAGGAGATTTGCTTCCTGCCAGGATGGCGTCAGGAGAGAAAAAAACGCAGTTCATATAGTATATATTATGCAGAACAAGCATAGAGTACCATGCCCGAGCCAATTTGTCAATTGGGTCGCACCTATGAGGCCCATTTTAGTTTGGGGGCAAGTTAAAGATCAGAGTTTTCGGCTGTTTATGTGTAACGACGGTGCCAACCGCCCCCTCGCCAGGTGGTCATCTCCTCTGGCATTACCCGGATGAGCCAGCGCGGGTATTTTGCTGTACGCTTGTAGTATTCCGGGTCGACATCTCCTACATAACGCAAGGTCATCTGGCGGGTGATATCTTTCCACCTGTCGGATTCACCCGGCCTGGTAACGACCTCAGCGTGGCCAAGGATGGTGGCTCTGGCGTAGGGATGAGAGTCCGTGGCGATGGAGATGCAGACGCGAGGATCACGCAGCAAGTTAGGGACGAATTGTGCCTTTTCCCGAATGACAAACCAGAAACACCGGCCATCCCACTGAAACCAGAGGGGGGCGATAAAGGGATATCCATCTTCGCGGATCGTCGCCAGGCGAGCAATCAGGGGGCGATTGAGGAACTCAACCTGTTCTTCTTCGGACAACGGGCCAGGCTCGACGTCGGTACCCAATCTGGCATCTTGTGCGGCATTGGTCATTTGTGGTATCTCCTGGCATATCTTCTCAATACTCAAGCAGATCCGCCAAGTCCTGCACCATGTTTGTCGTCAGCCTCTCCCAGGCCGTGATTACCCGATCCTCGAATGGATCGTCCTCACAATTCTCAACCCGGTTATGTTCGTTCAGCCAGGTGAGGGTGCGCCGGATGCCTTCGTCAAAGGGGATGGTGTAGCGGAATCGCAGGTCTACTTCTGCTGCTGAGTTATCAAAGATGTTATTGAACTGATAGTTTTCTACACAGTTGCGAGCACGCTCGGGCGCAATCTTGCCCAACAGGTTGGTAGGGATATGCACTAGCTTGGGTGTTGGTGTTTCCATGGCTTCAGCTATAATCTGGTAGTATTGATCCCAGGTGAGCCAATCCTCTCCGGTCACATGGTAAGCCCTGCCAAACGTTTTCGCATTGCCCATAGCTGCGATGAAGGCACGTCCGACGTCATCAATGTGACAATACGCTCGCAATGTCGAGCCATCGCCGGGCACAACCAGCGGTTTGCTCTTACGGAGGCGGTCGAGAAAGGTAGTTCCCCAGCCAAAGATATAGGGGAGACCACTGCCTTCGCCGTAGGTAAAGGCAGGTCGTATGATGGTGACGGGGAAGTCACCGTGCTCATGTGCTGCTAACAAGATGTCTTCACATCTGGCTTTGTTGATACCGTAGGAGCTTAGGGGAAAGCGTGACTCATCTTCACGGATGGGATAGCGACTGGCGGGTCTGCTGTAGACGGCGGCCGTGCTGCAGAAGACGATTTGTCCGACACGCCCGCTGAAGGCACGAACCACACTCTCGGCCTCCTCGGGCTGGTAGCAGACCATGTCAATTACACAGTCGAAGAAGCCTGCCTCTGCCATGTGCGACTCGAAGGATGTGTAGTCCTTGCGGTCGCCGAAAATGATCTTGGGACCCGGGGGAATACGTGACTCGGTCTTACCTCGATTGTAGAGGGTCACGTCGTCTCCGCGCTCTACCAGGAAACGGGTGATGGCCGTACTGATCAAGCCTGTGCCACCGATGATCAAAACTCTCATAATGCTTGTCCTCCCACGGTTAGGGCTTGAGTTTAGACAAAATGGGTTTCTTGCCCATATGTAGTGGTTGCAGAGCTGATTTCTGGCGCCAAAGCCACAACGTATAGAATTAGTCTAAACTCAAGTTAAGCGTATCTTCTCAAAATGTAGGGGAGATCTCTTGTGGTCGCCCTGTTGGGCAGGCACAAGGCACTGCCCCCTACTACATTTTGAGAAGATACGTTAAAGAAGCCTTCTTCGGGCCCCAGGCGACTCTGTACGAGAACGCATACGTCCTGAGTATAGCGCATACACGCCCCCGATTGTCAAAGCACCCCCCAGGATCTGATAGGGGCTGGGCAAGGTGCCAAAGACGATAAAGGCGGAGGCCAGGGTGAAGACGGGCACGCTGCCCTGGATGATACCAACCTTGGCCAAATCGATCAGCGAAACGGCTCGATAGAAGAGCATCATGCCCACGAAAGGGCCCAGCAGAGCGCCAGCAATCGTCATTCCCGCGGCGTAAATAGAGGGCGGTTGCAACTGATCACGCGCCAGGGTGAGGGCAAACACAGCCGCGGACAAGAACATCACCAGATTTCGGAAGCCGAGCAGAACCTCGGACCCAATTTGGGCTGCAACTGGCTTGGCGATCAAATAGCTGAGCGCCCGAAACAGGGTGTGGACGAAGATAGCAAGCAGAAATGCGACCAGGACGACTTTGTCAGCTCGATAGGTAATAATGCTAGCGCCAAAGAGAACCAATCCCATGCCCCCCAGCTCAACATAGGTCAGGCGTTCCTTCAGGAAAATGACCCCAAACATCACCTGGTACACCGTGGTCATGTTATTGAAGAAAGAGACCAGGGTGGGATCAATCAACTCGATCTCCAGGAAGAAGGCAAACATGGCCATCGATTCAAGCAGGCCGATAACCAATATCAGCTTCCAGACGGTTAGAGCAGACAGTACCGCACGCACTCGACCCGATAGCGCAAGATAGGCAAATGCGGCTATGGTCCCGGCCAGAAACCACAAGGGCAAGAATGTGGCCTGGCTCAGAGACCCCAGGGCACTCTTACTGAAAACATATACAGTACCCAGGCAGGCTGTGGAGGCCAACGCCCATGTATAGCCGGATAGCGCTGCAGGTCTGCGGTTCATTTCATCTTGCCCGGAACAGGTCGAGATCGCCAGGGTCAGTAAACCCGCCGAAGTCCGCCGACTGCCGATGAGGCTCCTGGCAGCGGACGGCGGATCTCGGCGGTTAACCTGCTAGTACACCGAGGCGGAAATAAGCTTGCAGTTAGTTTTGCTCCAAGAGGATTGCCCAATCCCCGTTTAAGGCACAAAAGGCCGGGATTTGACAATCCCTGGCGAGCAAACAAGTATGGGCCTATTTACGCCCGAATGTACTAGGCGCTGCGATACAGCTTGGTCAGCACAAACTCATTGTGGCGTAACGCCTCAGCCGCCGTCAGGCGACCGTTGACCGTGTGCGCCATGGCCTCCAGCGCCTTGTCCGCCGCCTGGTCCAGCGTCATCTCCAGACGCAAGATGCCGCTCAGATCCACGTCGATGTGCTCGGCCATCGTTTTCACCGTGAGCGGGTTGGCACACAGCTTCATCACCGGGATGATCGGGTTG
>DAOUMD010000084.1:0-11415 GCA_034412795.1 Anaerolineae bacterium | reverse complement strand
CCGTGGCGGATGATCCTTACTACGCGTCGCAACCGATCCAGAACTACATAGCGCAGACCGATCTTCTGCGTCTGACGCCCAAGCATCCGGAGTGGACCAAGATCCAGGATGGCTGGGGTGAGGCGGTGCAGATGGTCCTGGCTGGTGACGCCACGCCTGAGGAAGCGCTCAACACCGTCTACGATCGCTTGATGGGCGAACTGGAAGACCCGAACTTACCACAATAGTTAAGAGAAGCCAGGTGACCTGTGCGAGGGAAACCTCGCACAGGTCACTCTCTGTGCTATAATTGTTTCAGATGGCACAATCGTGGAGGGGACATGGAAAAACGAAAGCGACGTCTGGCCTACTTGTTGATCATACCCGCCAGCTTGTGGCTGCTGTTCTTCATCGGGTTGCCAATAATCGATACGTTCCGTACTAGCTTCTATAAAACGTCCTACAAAGGCGAGCGCTTTGTTGGCCTGGCCAACTACGTAAACTTGATAGATGACAAGATATTCCACCTGGTTCTCAAGAACTCAATCATCTGGACCGCAGCGGCGGTGGCAATGAATGTCATTCTCGGCTTGCTGATCGCTCTCCTTCTAAGCCGGTCGACGACCTTCAGTGAAATTGTACGAGGCACTTTGATTCTGGCCTGGGCCACGCCGTTGGTTGTGGCCGGCATCGTCTGGAAATGGATGTACAATGCAGAGTATGGCCAGTTGAACTCACTATTGTTCTCACTAGGTCTTATCGATGAACCGGTTCAGTGGCTGACTAACGCCCGTTCGGCTTTCATCGGGGCACTCGTTTCTCGCTTCTGGACAGCATTCCCGTTTACGACATTCGCCTTCTTGTCGGGTTTACAATCAATTCCTCTTGATCTTTACGAGGCAGCCATCGTGGACGGAGCAACCGGTTGGCAGAGATTCTGGAGAATTACGTTACCCCTCCTGCGCCCCGTGACATTGGCTGTGCTCTTAATTAGTGTGATCTGGTCGTTTAATAGTTTTGCCTTTATCTACGTCATCACCGGCGGTGGCCCGGCTAATAAGACTCAGATTATGGTCACGGAGATTTTCCGACGCGCTTTTGGTTATTTCAACTTCGGATCGGCCAGTACGCTGGCCGTGGTGGCGTTCTTCTTCTTACTTGTCGTGAGCATAATTCAGTGGCGGCTTTTCTACCGTGAGGAGATTTGATGATGGCGAAACTCATCAGGAAATCACCGCGTATACGGATTGGGGAGGTTCTGCGTACCTTCGGTATGTTGCTGGTTCTGTGCTTTACGCTGTTTCCATTTTTGGTCGTTGTCGGCACCTCGTTGAAGACCATGGGAGAGGTCTTTCGATCCCCGGCCACGATCATCCCGGAAGTTGTTGTCTGGAAGAACTACGTGGACATCTTTGTCCGGATTCCGATGGTTCGGCACCTGGTTAATACGCTCATTATCGCTGGGGTAACCACTATTTTAAATATCTTGGTCTCGGCGCCGGCAGCCTATGCTTTGGCCCGCATTGATTTCCGGGGGAGAGGGGTATTTGGGCTGGGTGTGTTGGTGACTCAGATGTTCTCGCCCGTCATCATCCTCATCCCGATTTTCAAAGTTATGAAAACCCTGACCCTGTTGGATACATATTTTGCCCTTATTCTGGTCAATATGGCCTTTGTCATCCCATTTTCTGTCTGGATGCTGACCGGTTTCTTCCGCAGTATTCCAGAAGAATTGGAAGAGGCAGCAATGATAGATGGCCTATCCAGGCTACAAGCCATGTTCAGAATTGCCTTGCCACTGACCATGCCTGGCCTGGTGACAACCTCAATTTTCGCCTTTGTCACCGCTTGGAATGAGTTTATCTTCGCACTTGTGCTCGTGTCCAGTCGCAAGATGCAACCGATCACGATGGCGCTGTATTCTTGGGAGAAGAACAACGTCGTGGAGTGGAACTACCTTATGGCTACTGCGACTGTGGCGACAATACCAACCGTTTTATTATTCCTTTTTGTCAGGAAGCGCTTGACGGCTGGTTTGATGGCTGGGGCCGTGAAATAAGGTTATAGACAGTGCTTCTCCAGCCACGACTCGTAAAAAGAGGGGATATCATCGTCGTTCAGGCCGATCATCACGCATAGTCCTTGGGCCGGCAAGGTGTCAAGGCAAATCTCGGCAGTTTCGGTGTCCAGTGCAACCAAGAGTAGAGGTTTCTGGGCGAGTATACGCTTCGCTGCGGGGAGCATCGTTTCAAGAGAGGGACCTCCCACGTCTTGCTCTAGAGTTAGCTCTATAGCCGTTAGCTTTTCCAGGGTCAGCAGGGCATCGATGTGGTGATGCTCTGTGCTGTGCATGTGAAACGAGTGGTATGGGAAGTGTTCAAAGATCTTTAGGTCCCACGGCAATACAAACTCCCCATACATTCTGGGAGAGATCAGCGTTGAAATGTCGTTTTGAGGCGTTATCGCTTCTCCGGGCGCCCACATTTTCATCCGCGTAGAGTACCCACCCCAGAATGGCGGGATCACCGCCAGGACGGCCACGGCGATGCCAATCCACAGGTCCGTCAATTCTCCCAAAATCTTGTGGATCTCGTCCGGTCCATCAATCAAATCCAGGCTCATTTGATTCGGGGTGCGAAGTGCTGCCAGAGTGTCTAGCGGACCTCGCATCTGAGGCAGCGCGATGGGAAACCGAGCGTCAGAGAATTCCACCAGAACCTGGGTAAATTCCACCAATTTTTTCAGCCAGGGGTCATCTGGATCCAAATTGATGGGCGGCCGATCCCGATAGCTTTCCAGTGAAGGCTCTGCCCACAGCGACCCTGGATGGGCTACTACCCGACAGCCGGCGATAGCCTCTACCCAGGGCATGCCAAACGCCGGGGTGTATGGCTGGATGACATCGCTGACCAATTGCGACTCCCGCTGATACCAGCGTTCGATATGCGGAAGGAATATCTCAGGCTGGATATCGTCGGGGGTGACCTCTTCTCCAATCCCTACCCGATCAAGCATCTCGGGCAAGGGAGGAATATCCGGTTCCCACAGCAGCCCGATCATTGGCCTGTCAACTGGTTCCTGCCGTCTCCAGGCAGCGTATCGCTTGAGGCGGTCCTCTATTGGCACTGACATGGCGTGAGTTCTCCAGGCCGTAAGTTATTTTTGCTTTGACACCGTTGGTCTGACAAGGCTCATTTTGGGGACAACTATTTTTCTGGAACGGCCTAAGTCCGGTTCAGAAGTTTGCTCATCCGTTCAACGGTCAGCCGAGCAGGCGGATCGGGGTCAATGGTGTAATCCCAACTCAGTTCGGCCGCCAGGTAACCATCGTAGCTCACAGCACGTAGGGCTGCGATAAAGGGCGGGAAATCAAAGTCCCCATCTCCAGGCACAAGGTGTTGATCTCGCACACCATCGTTATCATCAACGTGTACGTGGAATAGTCTGTCACCCAACAGTCGAACTGCATCGTCGGCCGACTCATCAACCACGTAAGCGTGGCCATTATCCAGCAGTACGCCCAAGTTTTGATATCCCAGTTGCTCGATTAGCCTTAGAGTATCGGCGCAAGTGGACAGAAGATCAGTCTCATATTTGTCTGCCGGTTCGATGGCGATACGTATGCTATGCCTGGTGGCAAATTCGGTGATAGCCCATAGGCTCTCACTCAGGCGTTCTATGCCGTCCTCTTTGCTTTGTCGGTACAAGGTGTGACCGGGACACACACTGACGATAGGCGCGCCCAGAGCTGCTGCTGTCTCAATACTGTCCTGGATGTAGCGTATGCTGTCCTGGCGGATCGTCTCGTTGGGGCTGCACAAACTTGTTGGGTAGCGAAATTGGGCAGGAATGAAGGAGGCCACGGCCAGCCCTTCATCACGTATGAGCTGGCGCAGGGTGGTCATCTCTCTCTCGCTTAGGTCTCTACGATAGGCGTGAGGCCTACCTCCCCAGATGTCGATGCCGTCAAAGCCGGCGGCAGCGGTACGGCGTATCGCTTCGTCAAGCGGATAGTTGAAATAGATGAACGATGAAAGGCTTAGTTTCACAGTCTGCTCCCATTAACTGAATGACGAAATACATTGCCTCTCTGCGAGGTGACCATAAACTGATGGTGTGGGCAAGGGCCCACACCACAGCATAACTGTTTTCTACAACTGGTGAGTCAGGCTTTAGGCCGCATCAATCAGCGACTGGTAATAATCGCGGGCTTTGATTGCCTCCTCAACGATGTTGTCGACTCCGGAGGTATCAACGATGATATAACCGTTATAGCCGACCTTTTTCAGACTGCTTACGACTGCCGGGAAGTCGATGTTGCCTGAGCCAGGAGAGTGATGGTAGGCGTTTGTTCCGTCGTTATCCGAGAAATGAACCAGCTTGATCAAGCTGCCGAGTTTAGGAATCACCAACGCCAGGTATTCCTTTCCGGCATGGACGTGGGCAATATCCAAGATCACGCCCATCTCGCACGTCTGGCCTTGGGTGGAAAGCTCGCTCTGAACGTCTCGGATGATATTCATCAAAGCATCAGTGGATGAGAAAACATCATTGGCTCGTGTTTCGATGATCAATGCCAGGCCTTTTCTGCCCGCAATTGCAGCGCATTGTCTCACCACATCCACCGCATTGGCCCAGAACTCGCTCCAGGAAAAGTCATCACTCACGCTGACGGCGGTTGGTGGCCCACCCACGTAGAGTTCCGTTCCTTGAGGCCGAATCTCAGGAGGCATGTAACCACAAATCGTTACCAAGGGGCTGCCTAATTCGACGATGAGATCGGTAAGGCCGTCAAAGTCTTCGACCGCTTTTCGTTTAAGGCTGGGATCAAGGCTGAACATCTTCTCTTCGACAGCCATAACCGAGGGCACGACCATGCCGTACTCCTCAAGGATGGATTTCATCTTGCCGAGATCACGGCGATGTTCTTCCAGTAGCTCGTCGTAGAGTTCCAGTTCAATAGCATTGAATCCGGCCTCGCCTACAATTTTCATTGCTCGGAGATGGTCTTCGGGTGAAGGTGGGATACCGAAAAGCGTAATGGGTATTGTGTAACCACAGGCGATTTTCATGATCTACTCTCCTTAGCTTGATGCGTGCTGATTGGGCAGCAGCTTTGGGCCACAAGGACGGGGACTCTTATACTGGCCAGGTATTAGTATTACGCAGGCGTGAGAATAGGTAAGACCTCTGCGCTCTGGCGCAGAATGCCAATTTTTATATCGGGCGCTTCGCTCACCTGCCGACTCAGATATTCGGCCAATTGATCGGGCCACACGTGGCGGAACCCCATACTTTGGCATAGGGCAGGGGACAGACCCTCGGTAGCCAATGTGATCTTGAACTTGGCCTTGATGTCGTTAAGTACGATGGCTTCTGCTGCCGTCAATGGATCAGGCACTTCGTCAAAGTTGTTGAGCACCAAATCCCAGATTTGTTCATTTGTCATCTTGCCCAGGTAGTCGGCCAGTTCCGGATGGGCCGGGCTTACACCCTCGATACATCCAGACACCAACATAATCTCACCCCCAGGCTTCGCGGCTGGTTCGGCCGAGGTAATACCCTTGTCCCCCTGGAAGAAATCGAAGTCCACAGGCGACGTGCTGCTGATCACCAGGTCGGCCAGCTCAGGGATCGGCAAGCCGTATACCTCCTTAGAAATTTCCACACCTGCCCGGTGAGCTTGGATGAAATGCCCGGCCACGGCGTCAACTAACTCTCCTTCTCGGTTGAGGATGACGTTCAAGATGAAGTTTAGACCGATTTTCTCGGCATAGTCTTCCATTTCTTGACGCATAGGCGTGTCAAGTCGGCCAAGGGCCGGGTCGCGGGAGCCAAGAAAGTGCATCTGGGCGACCGTTTCCTCGCCCGCCACACCCGGCAGTACCGCTTTGGCGCCCGCGCTCCAACCGGTTGGGTGGTGAGGGATGATATTTCCGATAGCAATGCGGAAATCGGCTTCAATAACGTCCCGGTTGACCAAAATGCGCGTGCCTCGCTCCGTCGTGCCATAGTCCACTAACCTGGCCGGATCCTTATAGTTGTGGTCCAGAACAGGTATACGTGACATCACATAGGTGCCATACTTCTCTTCTTTTTCCTCGGGAGTCATTGGACGATGCGTGCCCGAAGAGATAACAGCCTGGATGTCGCGATCGGGAACGCCCACCCGGTTTAGCTCGTCAAGAAGAGCAGGGATAATCTCCTTCGTGGGTGTTATGCGAGTATTATCATCCACGATAAGAGTGATCTTTATGTCCGGCTTCACCATTTCGGATAGGGGAGGTGTGCCGATCGGGCTTGTCAGCGCCTCCTGGATCTTCTGACTTGGATCCGCAGCCGCCGGTACACTACGTGGGCCCAAATCAAAAATAATGTTTTGCTCTGGAATATTGAGCGGAATATCGCGATCTACGTATCGAACATGTATCACGTTTTTTGAGTGCTCCTTTCTATCAGTTTGCGTAACTACTCGGCCTGATGGCATAATCGGTGGATGTATATCCGCAAATACCCATTACGGTTGAATAACCGTAACGATCAGCGACTGGTCTGAGTAGTTACCAGCTTGCTATATGCGCTGGTCTTCCCAGCAGTTGCGAAAAACTTCTGCACGCCAGGTCTATCCATTATGTTTCCATCTCATGATTGAAAGCTCTCAAGATCAATATCTTGCTGATGGCGAGATGTTGTACCATAGCGTGCTCGGCCGCATCGGAGTCCTTGGCTGCAATAGCATCATAAATTGCCTGGTGCTCAGCCGCGGTTGTCTCGTGGTTATCAGTCATTTCATTGGACAGTTCTATGTACTGGTGCAGAATGCTCTGCAAAGAGAGCATCAAGCGGGAAAGCAGTTCATTGTGAGATGCAGCGGCTATGGCATTATGAAATTCCAAATCCAATTCTGTCTCTCGTTCAATGTCTCTACCTTCGATCTCCAATAGCTGCCGAAAACCAGCTATTCTCTCAAGCTCATCAGATGTCGCCCGCTCCGCTGCCAGGCGCGCTGCTTGAACTTCCAGTGGCTGTCGTACTTCAAGGACCATATCAACTTGGTGGGCGCTCAAGAATACGGGCCACTCAATCTGTTGTGAGAGGAAACTGACGAATTCTTGGCGTACATAAGTGCCGTCTCCTCTCTTGGCTTCAAGTAAACCACTGAGAGTCAGCAGCTTCAGGGCTTCTCTCACCGTCGTGCGCCCGACGTTTAATTGCTCTGCTAATTCCCTTTCGGGGGGCAACTTGTCACCTGGCCTGAGAGCCCCGCTTTTTAAGAGATCTAGCAGCCGGTTCGCGACGAGTTCTGTCATTGTATTCTGCTCAATCGGCACTATGCGTAATTTGGGCGAGTCCTCTCGTGGCACTGCCAGACCTCCTAACATAGATAGTTATTTTACGTTATAACGCAGGTCAGACCAATTTTCAGCTTCATTATAGTGCCTTTCTAGACGTTTGTCAATAGAATCCGATTTGAGGACAAGCAATCGTATTTGAAACAGGCTAGCTAGAAACCTGGGGGCAACTCTTCACGGGTCTACGCCAAATAGTGGGGTGTAACGCCATTTGTGGAGCATGTCATCCTGAGCGACGTCAGGAGCGAAGGATCTCATTTTCCCTTGTGAGACGAGATTCTTCGCCTATGGCTCAGAATGACATGTCCTCTTTTGGCAGTCTGAATTGCTCATCTACCCCACTAATCTGCGTAGAGCCTTCTTCGCCTGAGCTAACCTTGAGGAGGTTAGACTGGGTGCCGTACAGTGAGGCGTCCAGGAATGGGAATGACAGTATTTTATCAGCCACTGACTTCTTGTTGGGCTCGTCGAGCGATCCGTTCAAGCTCCCGAACCTGTTCTTGGCTAAGGAAATCTTGGTGGTCGCCGCGCTTTAGAATGTCACGTACCTTGTCCTTGGCGTGTTCCAACATACCTTTGCGGTCCTGTTGCCAGTCGCCGACCATACGCCTGTCAGACAACTCTGGGAAGAACAGCGTTTTACGCATGTACTTCAGGGTATGATCCTCGGCGAGGAAGTTGCCACCGATGCCGACTCTCTTTATCATTTCCAGGCCGATGTGGTCTTCATCTACCTCAAACCCTTGAGCCACGTGCTGCAGGCTTTGGCATAGCTCGTAGTCAATAACGAGTTGGGCCAGGCTGGCTACCCCACTCAGGCATAGCGCCCCCATACCGGCTGACAAAACGCGACTACCGGCCAACATAGCAGTGGTGGCACTGAAGGCCTTGTCTATACCCGCCTGGACATCAGGGAACTTGGCATCAGCACTGAGGGCATAGGGGAACATTGGGTCAGGATCGCCGTAGTACCGCTGCAGATCAAAGCAAGCCAGGTCCAGCAAAATTGCCTCCGCAGCGCTCTGGCTGGGTGTAGCCCGTTTCATATCCAAAATGGCTGGTCCGCCGCCGTAGCCTGGGACTCGTCCCAGTAAGACCCAGTTCATAATATTACAGGCCAGTACCTCAGCCGTCTGCATTACAAGATAGCCCGAAAGTGTCAGGGGCGTTGATGCCCCCAGTATAGGCATGACGCCTCCCACCCCATATCCCTGTTTCAACCCAAAATCCTTGAACAGAAAAATGATATCAAAGCCGTGTTTGCCAAATTGAAACGGAGGGGTAGCAAAAGCCCATGAAGAAAACGGAGGATCTTCCTTAAGAGCCTCATCGGAGCCACAAATAACGCGCCCCATTTCCAAGAAGTAGGGAGCCACTTCCGGGCTATACACTTCGACGAAGTCCGAATAAGGATAGTGTTGTGCTACCGTCTTGAGGCCATACAAATCACGCACCATCTCTGGGACATCTTGGGGCACAAAGACGGGATGCCCGGTCAACGCACCCGGCAGCGCGTTGACCACACGACAGGAATCGGCCAAATCCTGCTGCGTCGCCGGGCGCAATTCATCGGTTTCTATGTCATGCGCGATTGTGGCTTGAGCAGTTGCTATCGGCACAACACGAGCGTCGTCAGGGATACGATCTCGCTTGAGGGGTAGGGTCCCCACATATCCATCGATCAAATTGCTCGGATCGCGCATCTTGCCGGCGATGTCCTCGGTTATCGCCTCTGGGAACCTTGCAACAGAGCCCTCGACCCGGCAGCCAAAGCCGGCTAGAAGGTCACGCATACGTTGGTGGTCTACACGCACTCCCACGTCACGCAGAATTTCAACGGCGGATCCATGTATCAGATCCATATCGGCCTGAGATAAAACGCGAGCAGACGACTCAAGCATAGTAGAGCTCCTTTGTCATATCATCTCAAGAGGGTAACGAATCAGCCAAAAGGTGCAACGCACTTGGTTCACACGATTGTGGTGGCTTACACGACTGGATATGGCCTCAGAACAGGCGCAAAGTACGTTCACCTGGGTCAGCCTGAGCCGTTACCTCAAATGAGCAGTATGGTGATTAGGGGGAGACTGATCAGGGCTGCTAACGTTGACCACAGAATCGCCGACGCAGAAAGCTCGCCATCAGCCCCGTAATTCTTGGCCATAATGGACACTGTCAGGCCCACCGGCATCGCTGCCTGAATTACAACGACACTCGCAAAAAGGTCGCTCCGACCCATCATCGCGAACACGCATGCAACGATTATTGGGACAGCAGCCAGCCGGGTGATTATCAGTCCAGTCAGTTGCCTCCGCCAGGTCGCGCCTGGCGTTCGAACGTTGCTAATCTGGGCACCGGCCACAAGCAGTGCTAACGGCAGCGTGGTGTCACCTAGCCTCTCAAAAGGTGCGGCAAGCCACATGGGGAACTTCCAGCCCGTAACAGCCCATAGCAACCCTACTAAAACCCCCCAGATTAAGGGGTTGAAGATGAGGGGACGCCAATCGTCAAGGCGCCCCCCCTTTAGTTCCCAGATGCCGAGCGTCATGGTCACCAGTGTCGTCCCGAAGTCGTACAGCACGGCGTACACCGCTCCGATGGGACCGAACAGTGCTGCACAAATCGGGATTCCCAGGAACGCGGTATTGGCTATCATGATTGAAAAGCGAAATACCGATCGCTGTGCTTCGGCGACGCCGGATGGCTTGAGCGCCAGGGTTGCCAGCACATAGCCAAATGACGGAACAACAATGCCTGCGATGACAAGTGCAGGCGCCACGCTCAGGGATTCCGGCGTGGCAATGGTGGCAGTGGTGAAGAAGAGGAAACACGGGAGTAATATCTCAACCACCAATCCCGAAAGCTGCTTCAACGTCTGATCGCTCAACGGCCGGAGGCGCTGAATGGCAAATCCCAGCCCGAACACAAAGAATACAGTGGTGAAGGCTGTGATCAATTGCAGAGCGGATTCAGTATTGATTGTTCACCTCGTTCAGCTTCGGCTGAGCGTCTCAAGGCATTCCTGGAAATAGGCACGTCCCTTCTTGACTTCTTCCCAAATCTGATCGGCGGGCACCCCGCCATAATCAACGTTTACGTAGTTATCGTAACCGATTGATTTCAGACTTTGGAAGATGGAGAGGAAGTCAATGTTCCCTCGACCGGCAGGCAGGTGGAACGGGTGTGTTCCATCGTTATCTGCCAGGTGAACGTACAGCAGCCGCTTCTTGAGCTTGGGTATAACCAGGTTCAAGTGCTCCTTGGTGGCGTGCGTGTGCGCCACATCCAGCAGACAGCCGGCGTTCGGCTCACCCGCATCTTCTATCAGTTTCAAAACGCCGTCACTTGTGTTGACCCAATCGCCCACGCGGTTCTCGATGATGAGGCTTAGATCATATTTGGCAGCCACACGTGCCATCTGCGCAAAGCGATGAACAGCATTCTCCCAGAACCGGTCCCAGTCGAAGCCTTTCTGCACTCTCACTTGCATAGGAGGTGCCCCGGAATATGGCTCCGTCCCTTTGACTCCCTCGATTTCTGGCGGCATATAGGCACAGATGCACACGTTCTTGCAGTTGACGTCTGCCGAGAACTGGCAAAGCCGTTCATATTTGCGTAGCGAGTCTTCCGCAACTTCGGCGTTGGTGGAGAATCCACCGTTGACCACGCCGATGATGGCCGAAATGGTCATCCGATTGTCAGCCAGTACGCCCTTGACCTCGTCAATTCGTTCGATGTAATCCTCCAGGTCAATATCAACGTTGATCTCCAGCTCGCAATCCTCAAAGCCGGCCGAGCTCATTTCGGCCACAGCCTTAAGGTAATTGTCAAAGCTGTAGGGGAACCCATAACGCGTAATAGGGTAGAGTGCAGCACAACCGATTTTCACTTTGTCCTCCTGATATAATGTTGAAAACTTGAACTTGACAGTTTATGTGACTCAGGTTCCAATCTTCATAACTTGAGTTTAGACAACTTGTAAGAAACCGGGTTTTTGAACTTCAGTGTGCAACCGCAACTATGAAAAAGCACCTTGCAACGTGCCAAAACCTATGGTCAGACGACAAAAAACCCGGTTTCTTGG
>DAOUMD010000083.1:0-6589 GCA_034412795.1 Anaerolineae bacterium | reverse complement strand
GATGTCTTCCGGCCTCCAAGGGCAGAGCCATGAAGGCATAGTTGGCGCGTAGAATTTCAGCCGGTTGACGGTCTACCGTCGCGCGCCAGCCAGGATAATAAGTGTAGGCCAGGACCAGGTAGGCTGGCTGCTCCAGAATGAGATCTATTGTACGACTGTTACCCCCTTCACGCAAAGAGATGAGACCTGGTGAAGTTTGAAGCTGCGAGGTCAACCCTGAAGATGAGGGCGGATGGTCGACGGCAGGGGTGCCGATTCCCGAACTTAAATGGCCGAACAGGTCTGAAGAGGAGGTGGGCTCAATCAACACCTCGCTGGTCGGGTCAAAATCGACGGCCATAAGTTCAGATAGCAAGTCGTCCGAGTCAGCGATCACCCGGGCATCCGACACCACCCAGGCGCGTGGCAGGGAATCGGTCAGGCGATGGAGATTGGTCACACTCTGTACCGGCAACAGACCAGGAGGTGGGCTCTCGGCCAAGACATAACCGACGTTCGCCATCCGCAACAATCGTAAGCGACCTGACCAATCTGCAGCACGCAGTGCGTCAGTAAAGTCACGCCAACGCCCAACAACCAACGGCTCATCGTAGTTTACGCTGAGGGAACGACTGAAAAAGTTGAGATTTGGCACCAATGTCTCACGGAAGGACAGCCAATAAGCCAATTCAGACGGACCCCACTCAGAAAAGTCAAGGTAGCCGTTGAACTTGGTATTGTAATCATAATCATAAGTAGCGAACAGCCGGTCGTCGTCAACACGAGCCAGAAGAAACCGATCCACGTCGGTCATAGTCGAATAGAGGGCTGCGTCAATGGTCGGTGTCAGGGGCATGGCGAAAAATGCCAGATCAACGGCGATGAAGCAGATTATCAGCCCACGCCAGATCCCTGCAGGAAGTGGTGAGCGGGCCACCCGTGGGTCGGCTTCGTCGGAAGACAGACCATCCAGCCCCGACTTCGCGGGACCCAGCAACACCAAAATGGCCGAGCCCCCCAATAGAACGGCAAAGCGACCGAATGCCGGACCAAAACTAGACTTAATCGGCAAATCCAGTTGGCCCATCGCCAGCGAAACGGCCAGCACCGCTCCCGCTCCAGCCACGGTCAACCGAGCGACGTATTGGATGCGATAGGTCAACCGGAAACGATCGGCCCCAACACCGGCCAGCGTGCTAAGCGCGAAGGCATAAAAGAGAAGGAAGCGCGCCGGCGAGCGAAAGACACCAAAGCCTGGTATATACTCAAAGACGAATGGATAAACGGGTGTATTCTGGCCCATAGCCAGAATCAGTGAAGCCAAGATCAACACAATGAAAAAGAGAACGAGGAAACCCTGAGGTACACCGCCCGTCTTCTGAGCCTCGGGCTCTGCGGATTCAACTTCTTTGGTCCGCCTGCTGAGCCAGCGCCGCCCCCATCCCAAAACCACACCCAACGCCAGCAAGAGGGGCATCACCCCCATATAGCCAGCGTCCTCCCAATAGGTAGCATAGCCCCAGTAATCACCGGTAGCGGGATTGCCGAACAAATCGGGTATAGCCAGGGTCAGCAAGCGCCACGGCCAAAAGGAGTAAGTCATTGCTTCGTCGGGGTCCATCCCGCCCGCTCGCTGCGAATGGAGCGACAATTCGGCGGTGGGCAATAATTGGACAGCCGATAGCCCCAGCGACAGGATGAACGCCCCGGCCAGCAAGGCGAAAACACGCATCCATTGGCGCCACGTATGAGTCGAGTTAAGATCTCCGGCCCCAAGCTGTTCTCGACGCAGCGACCACGACCGCGCAAGCACGTAGGCCGCCACGACCCACAAGCTATAGAACCACAACTGTGCGTGACCGGCCAGAAATTGCAGCGCCATCGCCACGCCCAACCAGACTGCGTCCAGGAGGGTCCGACGGCGAGCCAGTCGTTCGGCCAGCAAAAACAAGAGCGGAAGCCAGATTGCTCCGTTGATAATGGTAATGAATTGAGTGCGGCTTACCAAGAAGCCGCTCATCGCAAAGCTTAAGCCAACGACCGTTGCGCCAAAGCGAGAGAATCCAATAGTCCGCCCCCAGGCAAAGGCAAAAAGCCCCGCTAAAATCAAATGGAGCACCACTGAGTAGCCCATCGCCCGCTCGACTGACGTCACGAAATAGATCAGATTTAGCGGATAGAAGGTAGCCGACTGATGATTGGCCAGCAAGGGGGTGCCGTTCCCAAACAGCTCAGTCCACAAGGGTAGCTGGCCTGATCTAATCGCCTCGACCACCAGGGTATGCCAGGGATAGAACTGGTAAAGAGGCACGCCCCAATAAAGCACCCGCCCCCCGATCGTCAGCGGCCAATAAATCAACAACGGGAGCACAATCAGAATGGCATAAGGCCAGTACTCCCAGAGACGTTTATCTAATCCACTGAAATACTTGCGTCTAGTCAGGGCTGGCACTCACCACCTCGTAGATCTGTACCTCACCGTTGTCATACACCTGTTGCAGATAGGGAACATCCCCGGGCGAGTAATCGCCGAGCGCCCGCTCGGCTGGACCACAAAAAACGTAGCTCACGCCGTAATCCGACAGCAGCCCGCGGCGGAAAGCGTCGTCAGGGTCAGTGAAAAACTGGCTCTGCAGTTCACGTTTCGCGTCCGAATGTATTGTCTCGGGTCCGTGCCCGGCGAATACTCGCGCCGACATACGGGTCGGCAGATAGTTGCTGGTTTCGTAGGCAGCTAACACTACGTCATCGGCTGCAGTATGTGCACCCAGCCAATCGGCGGCATCGACCTCCGCGTCTGAATGAAAAATCGGCGGTGATCTTCGACTCACCTCCAAGCCAGCGCCGAACAAGATCATAAGGTTCGAAAGGCTCATCAAGGCAACCAAGCTAATTGACACGATCCGCCAGCGGCGTAACGCACCCTTCGTCACCGGTCCCCCATCCTCTTCAGAAGCCTCAGCTTTCCGGCCCCTAACAAATAACCACCACAGACCGAGCGCTGCCAGAATAGAGAGCGGTACTTGTACGCCCAAAGCCAGCCGACGTTGTAGATTAAAAGGGATATAAACTAGCAGCGGAACCGCGACGCACCAGCCGATCAGCAACATGCGTCGCCTACTCCAGGCATTGCGCCTCAGACCCAACCGCCACTCCGTCCAGATGCTGATGACGGCCAGCAATGCAAGGGGCCCAAACGCCAAAAGATAATGAATGGGTGAAGGCGACAGGATACGATTTTGCTCAGCCCAGACCTTAAAAGCCGGATTGGTGGTAAAGACATAGGCATTGTAGAGAGGAGCGGGTGCCGAGATGGCAAACGCCAAGATGGCTAAACCGGCTTCAGTCCAAGGACGAGACGCTTCTCCGCGCATTTGCCACCGGCGCAACAACCACCCAATAGCAACGACAACGGCAGCGATGACGATGTAAAATGCAGCGACAATCGTCATACCTAACAAGGCCAGACCACTCAGTACAGCATATTTCAGCTTCCGGCTTTCCCACGCGATCCACACAAACAAGATGGCCCACAGTAACAGCCCCTCGGCCAGCAACAAGTGAGGCAAGGCAAGCAACGCGTGGAAGATGAAAGCGTCGGGGGAATAGAAGTCCAATGGCAAGCCCAATCGATCCATCAAGCCCAACAACGCCACCAGCCACCCTAACCCGCCGCCAATTCCCACCAGCCAAAGGGTCAAGCGCCGCACGGAGCGCAAGTCAGTGAAGAAGGCTGCAAATCGATAGACAGAGGCGAGCAAAAAGAACCCACATACAATCCGCGCTATGTGGTAGGTGAAGACGAACGACAGCCCGCTCAGGAGAGCGACCTTGCCCAGCAAGAGGTGAAACAGAAGCAGATACGCCCCTTGGTGTGGCTCGGTCGTGTAGAAGAGATAGAATTGCCAGGCCCCCGTCGCGCCCAGACGCATCTTGGCCAGGTAAGAGTTTCCATCTTCAACCCCGATGACCAAGCCGCCAAATTGAGCTTCAGGCGAGGAAATGAGCGCGCCAAATAAATAGGGCAGCGAGGTGACAATCAGAATCACCGCTGACCAACCTATTACTCGAAGCCACTCTCCCCGGCTTATATCCCTTGCGTAAGGTTCGATCGCTTCCGCCTCCATACTTCGAATCCGGCCCACCCGATCACACCGGTTAACCCTATTAATGACATACGCACCCCCCAGCGGACCGAGGCCGGGTCATACACAAGTACAACCCGGTGCGTGCCCTCGGCCAGAGATACACCACGCAGAACTCCTGCTACCGGCTGCACAGGGCGCTTTTCCCCGTCCACTATAGCCTGCCAGCCAGGATACCAGATTTCACTGAGGACGAGCACGCCATTTTCTGGCGAGTGTGCTTCGACCTCGATACGATCCGGTTCATATTGGATCACCCGGGCCGGGTACTCCCCGTTGGCGACCGCCTGTGCTGACTGGTCAGCCAGGGCGGCCAGTTGTCCAGCCCAGTCACTACCAGTGTCTATGGGAGAATGAATAACCCAGGCACGGGGCAGAACGTGTTGGTTGCGATATATGTACGTCCCGTTTAGCTCGGCAACGAAAGTCAAGCCTGGCCAACTCATAGGAAAAGCCGTCACCAGGTACTCCACGTTGAGCAACCCAAGGAGACGTAGATCGGGCTGGACGTCCCGGTAAGCTTCATCCAGCGAACGGTCAGACGGGAAGGGTGGAATAGTAACGCTAAAGCTCGAGTCGCCGTAGCCGCCAGCCAGCGCCATAAAGCGATCATAGATAGCCAAGTGGACGCCCTCGACACCGTCGGCAGTCCCCAGGTCGGCCCCGGCCGCTACATGGGATGGCAAGCTATAACTGGACGAATAGGTGCGGAAGAGACCCGGCTGGCCCATCAAGTAATCGGCAGCGTCCGCCCCATCGACAAAGGCCTCCGCGGGCGAGATGAAACGCATCCCGGTTGCGTCGAAAGAGGCCAGGTCAGCAAAGAGAAGTAAGGTTAGCCCTAACAGTGCCAGGCGAGGCGATAGACGTCTGTTGGCTGTCAATCCAAGTATCAACAAGGTTATTGACGGCAGAAAAGCTAAACCCAAGGCAGCACGATTGGCCTGGCCAAAGAGAACGGCCAACCCCAGACCCAAACCCAGTGTGAGCATCCCGATGGCCAACGCGATTGGAGCTGACCAACGAAATTGCTCCTTAGCCAGCCGTTGCAAGCCTATGCCGGCCAGGATGCCCACCACCAGCGATGCAGGCAGGAAGACGCGAGCCGGCGCCCGCACCCAGCGAAAGCCAGGCACCCAACGATAGACCAACTCAAAAAGAGGAGTGGCTGGGCCCAAAGCATAAAGGACAGCGAACACCACCACCCCAGCGAAAAACCAGGTCCGCCGATCAGCCCGACGAAGGCCAAGGAAAGCTAACCCCAGAGAAACCAAGCCCAGGTACACCACCATCTCGTGTCCGCCCTGCATATCAGGTAACAAGAGGCCAACCAGCAAAGTTAGTGGCGTCAGGGCAAAATTGCCCGCATCTGCCAGCGATAGAGCACGGTTGCTGTAGCCAGTCAACTCAAGTAACGGCAAGAGCTGAGCCGCGCCCAGCAACGCTGCCAACACCGGGATGATCACGAGGCGAGGGATTATGGAGCGCAGACGTGACCAGCACGCACGTTCAACGACCAGCAATTCCCACAATACGTAGGCCACCAGCAAATAGACAGTATAAAGGGTGATGCGTATATCGGTGGCAAGCTGCATAGCCAAGGCTACCGCCGCCAAGACCGCCCAAATCAGACGGCCTGTGCGCAATAACTGGTGTGTCCCCAGCAGCGCCCACGACATCCAAGCCATGGCGGCCACCACGATCACGTGTCCACCGGCGGCGTGGGCCAACAGCTTGCCGCCCAGGGCAAAGGTCAGCGCACCGGCCAGTGCCGGGATGGGGTCCAGGTCAAAGCCAGCCCGCAGCAGCCAATAGACGCCCAGGCCACCCCAAAACAGGTGAAACACAAAGAGTAAGTTAAACGCCGGATTAAGAGGCAGCAACAAGAAAAGCCAGACAGGGGGATAGAAGCGCATCGCCACCTGGTTGGCTGCTAGCGGCATACCACTCAGGTTGGCCGGGGTCCATAGTGGGAGTGAACGTGTGGCTTGCCAGGTCTGGGCCATCAGATACGCCTTAGGCCAATGACTGACGGTCAAGTCAGAGTGCGGGCTGTAAGTGGGGTAGAGCAGATAATTAGGATGGCGCAGGACCGGGGCGAAGAGGATCAACACAGCGACCAGCAACAACCCGATTGTGATCCAGTCTGCCCGTCTTTTGGAGAGGGAGAGCACCATCCTCGCTACGCTTTCATAAACTGATTCGAAATATTGAGTCTAGTTACATCTTGACACTCATTCACTACTATAGCACAGTTCGTCAATATTGATGGTTACAGATCGATTACGACCGGCGCTTCTCGCACCCGCCAGTGGACTTCATTCGAATTTGCCGAACTGGTGGTCCCCCTGTTTCGTGTTGATATGCCAGAGCCAGAGGACATAAACCACGAAGCGCACAAAGAGCACAAAGTTTTCTTAGTGTTTTTCGTGGTCTTTGTGGTAAAAATGGGCTAGCTCCTTGCG
>DAOUMD010000082.1:0-50263 GCA_034412795.1 Anaerolineae bacterium | reverse complement strand
ATCGCATCAAAAGCCGTCGCTGTGAGCAAATTCCATCGTCGCTAGGGATTTGTAGGCTAGCCAGATGAGACGTTGCTTCAGATCAGGCGGTTAATGTCTCGAAAAAAGTTTCAATTTTTGCACTTTGCTAAACATCTTGGCTCTGGTTGCGCAACAGTTACGCTAGTACCAACACCCTATTGTCTTCCTCGGATAGTATGATATGTTAAGGGTAATTGAATATACTTTGGCGTGTTATGTATCTTTCGAGGTAACGTCCAGAGATGAGGTTCGGGGGGCGTTGCCTGCGCTCGTGATGTAGGCACAGGTGAGCGGCTTGCAGACGGGCGATGTTATGGACGTTCACGCAATCTTTGATTCAATGTAATAGAAATACGTCTCAAACTTTATTTGTGCGAATCATTATTATCTGAAGTCTGTAACGATTCCAGCCCTGTCGCACTTTCCCGCGTATACCCCTCCTCAATTCCTCAACGATTCTGATCCCGACTCGACAAAACACACGCGTCTGTCATTGCCTTTAGTCATTGAGCAAGGAGAGTGTCATTATGAAAGTATCTTTCACGCGTGAACAAGGGCAGGGGCTGGTAGAGTATGCCTTGATCCTGGTCCTGGTGGCCGTCGTGGTCATCGCCATCTTGTTGGTACTGGGACCGGTGGTGGGCAACGTGTTCAGCACCGTGGTCGCTGTTCTCGATGCGGTAGGTGTTGGCGGTGGGGGGCAGCAGATCGCCTTTGATGGTGATCCTGTAATTATCAGTATCTCGACCTCAGGGTGCGAATACGAGCCATCTCCGGTCAAAGTGATTGTCACCCAGGGCGGCAATCCGGTGAGTGGCGTGTCTGTCAGCGGCACGGTGACTGTCAGAGACAACGATGGAAACCAGATCGTCAAATTCTCAATTAGTGGAACTACCGGAACCGATGGAGGGGCCAGCCTGACGGGTGGCACGTCTGGTGACTGCGGAGGGCATAAGGCCACCATCAGCATCAGCGGGGGACCCTCCAAGACAGTAGACGTACCGTAGTACAGTGTCAGATGAGTTTTGATAGGTTCGTAGTAACGACTTCAGTCGTTTTTCCCGCGTAATGAGCGACTAAAGTCGTTACTACAAGTCGTCACAATTTGCCTGACGGTCTAGTAGTGCATCGTCGGATAAGTTCTGATAGGTAGACTCACAACGTAGTGTGTCATTTCGAACGAGCAAAGGGCTTAATCCCTGAAATGATACTTTTATGAGCCGGGTCGCCGATAAAGCCCAAGATTCATCGTAAAACGTAAAACGTGATGCGTGAGTAATCCACCGAAATTACCTGCACTGTTCTGGTGTTGCTATGAAGCCTGGAAGCCCGCGTCTCCGTGTAATTTATTTGGGTGCATTCAGAATGAGTTGGTGAACTGCTCCAAGTGGACGACAGTCCACGGCTCGACCCGCCGGATTGTCATCCGGCTAGAGCTGCGGTTCTAACTGGTTTTGAACGCACCCAATTTATTTCGGTGGATTACTTGAAGGCACATTCGCAAGGCGCATTCGCCCAGAATCATTACGCTTTACGCCTTACGTTTTACGCATGTGTCTGGCAAAGCGGGCTAAGGATCTTAGCCCTAAATTGTCAACCAGCTCTCTTGGCAAAATGAACCATGCCACAATGTAGTAGTATAAGGGGAACAGATCATGTCCGATAGAAACCGCTCACTGACCAGACACCCCTGGATGCGCCTTAGCTTGGCCATTATGTCAGCCGGTATGGCGGTTGTGGCTCTGCTTCTGATTATGGGCGGTCCTTCTTCCTGGCCTCGCCTGGCCCGGGCGGACGGGGCGACGCGTTATGTGGCTCCCGGCGGGAATTGTGGGAGCGGGGTTAGCCCCTGCTACGCCAGCGTCCAGGGGGCGGTGGACGCGGCAAGCGCCGACGACGAAATCCTGGTCGCTTCCGGCGTTTATACCGACGTGACTTTCAACGCCAGCTCCGACTCGACCCAAACCGTGTATCTCGACCAGTCTTTGACCCTGCGCGGCGGCTACACCCTCACCAACTGGATTGCGCCCGATCCGGAGACCAACCCGACCGTCCTCGATGCTGGCGGGCAAGGCCGGGTCATCTACATCGCCGGCTCGGCCTCGCCTACCGTCACCGGCTTTATTATCCAAAACGGGGACGCGGGCGTTTTCAACGGTGGCGGCATCTACATCGAACTAAACGGGGCACCGCTGATCGCTGGCAACACGGTTTTCAGCAATAGCGCTTACAGCGGCGGTGGTATTTACAATAGCGCTGGTTCTCCTGGCTTGGAAGCCAATTTTATTCACGACAACTCTGCGGTCAACGGTGGTGGTTTTTTCAGCTACGGCGGCACACCCACCACGCGCAACAATGTCTTTTACAACAACCGGGCTGTTTGGAGAAACGACCCTTCTTACGAAGGGTTTGGTGGCGGCGTTGGCAATGCTACCTCAAGCATCCTCAGCGTGCAGAATGACGTCTTCTATAACAATTCGGCTACCAGTAGTGGCGGCTCATTAGTCAACGTAGGAACCTTGTTCATAACTAATACCATCATCTTCAGCAATGCGTCCGGCGTTTCTGGTGGGGCCATTCATAATTTCTCCGGTGCGACTACAACGGTAGACCATAGCGACGTGGCGGGCAACACAGCGCCTGTCGATGAAGATTATAGCGGCCCCGGAATCACGGTCACCAACGGCATTTCGGTCGACCCGCTGTTCGTAGACGCGCCCGGCGGCGATTTTCACTTGCAGGCCGGTTCCCCGGCCCGGGATGCCGGGATCACCCTTGCGGAGGTGCCAGACGACTTTGACTATCAGGCCCGGCCCTTCGGCTCGGACTACGACATGGGGGCCGACGAGTATTACCCGGATAGCTCCTGCTATGCCCGGCTGGACGGTTTCCGCGTGTACACTGGTGTCCAGGCGGCGGTGGACGACGCCGGTGCCGGGGGACTGGTGCAGGTGGCCGGCTATTGCACGGAGACCCTCTCCGTCAACCGGAGCCTGACGCTGCGCGGCGGCTACACGAGCACCAACTGGGTTGACCCGCGCTATCGCACCATCCTCGATGCCCAGGGGGCGGGGCGGGCGGTTTACGTCACCGGCGATACCCAGTTCACCCTGGAGAATCTGCACGTCACCGGCGGGCAGACCGATGGGGACGGAGCGGGTGTCTACCTGGGCTTTAACGTGGACTCCATTTTGCAAAACAATGTCATCTACGACAATCAGGCTACCAATGGCGACGGCGGCGGCGTTTATAATGCAGGCGAGGTCGCCCTGTTGCAACATAACACTATCTATAACAACACAGCCCGGCAGGGTGGCGGCGTTTACGCCAGCGGGGATGGACAGGTGACGCTGCGCAACTCCGTCGTAGCCAGCAATACCGCTACTGACTCGGGCGGTGGTATCTACGGCAGCAACCCCGATAATTTTTCGCTCGATTATAACGACTTTTACGGCAATGTCCCGGATGCCTACGGCGGCGCTGTCTCTGGCCTGGGCCCGCACGATATCTCGGTCCTGCCCGGCTTCAGGGACCCGGCTAACGACGATTTTCATCTGGTTGTCACCACTTCGCAGGTCATCAACAAGGCCGACCCGGCTTCGACTTTGGCCACCGATTTTGAGGGCGAGCAACGTCCTCAGGGGACGTATGCCGACATGGGCGCCGACGAAAGCACTTTCTATGCTGAAGTGGCGCTGAGCAGCGCGCCAGAAAGCCCCTACGTTGTCACCGACCCAGATCTGGTGAAAGGTACCTTCATCACCTTTAGCCACACCATCACCAATCTAAGCCAGACCGGAGCCGTTACCGATTTGTTTGTAATTGATACCTCTAACAGCGATGGGTGGCAGGTAACGCTGAATGGCATCAGCTCGCCCGTGATCATCACCACCGGCACCAGCCTCTCCTTCCAGGTGGTGGTTTCGGTGCCTTTAGCGGCTTCTGACAATATGTACAACCAGACCATCATCACGGCTACCTCCCAGTTCAATGAGGCGGCCCTGGACACCGCCTGGGATAGGATTGCCAGTGCCGGCGTAGAGCTGGTCCCCAGCTATACCGAGAACGTCGATCCCGGTGAAGTGGTGACCTACACTCACACCCTGACCAACACCGGTCCGGTGTCCGATACCTACACGGTCAACCTGATCAGCGATCGTTCCCCGGCCTGGGGGGATTTGACCGTGCCCTGGCCTTTCACGGTTACGCTGAGTCCAAACGAGTCGATCCAGATCACGGCCGTCGTTAGCGTGCCGCTTTCGGCCGAAGCTGGATTGAGCGAACGCCTTAATCTGGTGGCGACGTCTCATACTTATCCAAGCGTTTCGGCGACCGTAACCGACACCACGGTGGCCAATGCCATCTATGGCGATCGTTATGTGTCCACCGCCGGCAGCGATGACGTCAACAACTGTCACGACAAGGACAACCCTTGTGCCACCATCAAGCGCGGCCTGGAGCAGGTGACGTTGAACAGCACCGTGTTCGTGGCGAGCGGCACTTATTATGAACACGATCTCTCGATTTTGAAAACGATTGTACTACAGGGTGGTTGGAACGAGGATTTCGACAGCCGCAATTTGGTTCCGTCGGCGACGGTGATCGATGCCCTGGGACAGGGCCGTGTGTTGCTTATCGGTAGTAGTGTGCAACCCACCATTGAATACTTTACAATTCAGGGTGGCCAGCGCGTGGGTGGTGGAGGTGGTGTCTACCTCGAAGGAACGGCCGCCCCTACTTTGCTCTACAACATCATCCGCGATAACCGGGCTACGGATGGCGGGGGTTTGTATAACAGAGCGGGTGCTCCTGTTCTGCACAATAACCAGATCCACGACAATCAGGCTACCAACAGTGGCGGTGGTCTGTATAACGACACAGGTACACTGAACCTGGAGAGCACCGAGATTTACGATAATATAGCTGGCCAAGGCGGCGGCGCGCTGGCCAGCGCTGGCGGTACGCTGTTGGTCCAAAACAACTTCATCTATAGGAACAGCGCCAGCGACGGGGGAGCGATCTACATCAGCGATGGGTCGGCCACGATCCAGCACGATTCGTTATACAACAATGTCGCCAGCACGGCCGGCGGCGGGATTTTCGTGGCTGGAGGAGCGACGAACATCTTTAACACGATTGTCTTCAGCCATACCGGGGCCGGGATATATCGTAGCGGCGGTACGGTCAGCCATGATTATAACGACGTTTACCAGAACAGCGGGGGTGACTATGTGGGGCTGAGCGCTGCCTCTCATAGCCTGGCAGCCGATCCTCTCTTAATGGACGCAGATAGCGGCGACCTGCACCTGACGCTCGACTCACCGGTGGCCGATCAGGGTGACCCGGCCTCCCCGGTGGAGACGGATATTGATGGCGATGGCCGCCCGGTGAACCAGGGATTTGACATCGGCGCGGACGAAATGACCGGCTGCCTGGCCAAGGTGGTGAGTAGCGGCGTTATTTACGGAGTGCTGCAGGATGCAGTGGATGCGGCCGGTAGTGACGACACGGTACGGGTGAGTGGATACTGTTGGGGTGTCCATCCACTGGAAGTCGGCGGGCAGGTGCTCAGCCAGACGGTGCACGTTACTAAATCTCTCACGCTGCAAGGGGGCTGGAACTCGACATTTAGTGACCTCGATCCGCAGCTTCACATCACTACCCTTGACGCGCGGGGTATGGGCCGTGTGGCTCTGATCAGCGGCACAACCGCCACGCTGGAGAATTTCCATATGGTCAATGGGGATGCGGCGGTTGCCGGTGGCTCCAATGTCGGCGGCGGTATTTACTTACTCGACGCCAGCCCCACGGTGCGCGACAACTGGATTTACGACAACCGTGCCGCGCAAGCCGGTGGTCTCTTCAACAGTGGTGGTGACCCTATCGTAGAGCGCAACCGGATTTTCAGCAACGAGGCCGCGATGCAGGGTGGCGGCTTTTATAACAATGATGGTCACCTGATGTTGCGCAACAATTTCGTCTATAGCAACACTGCGATTAGCGGCGGCGGTTTGTATAACGCTGCCATCAGCACCACGATTTTGCACAACACCTTTTACGCTAACCAAACGAGCAACACCGGCGCTGGAGTCTACAACGCCGGGGGAGGGGCGCCCGCCATACGCAGCAATATTTTTGCCAACAACTCGGCGTCAAACGGTGGGGCAGTTTATGACGCCGGGAGTGTCCTCTTCGATTACAATGATGTCTGGGCAAATGACGGTACCAACCAGACGTGGAGCGAATCCCTGTCGGCTCCTTTACCCGCGGCGAATAACATCTCCCAAGATCCACAGTTTTTGGATGTGGGGACGGCCGATTTCCATCTGAGCGGGTCTTCGCCGTTGGTTGACGCAGGTGATCCGGGCACCAGCTTGGCCGAGGTGAATGGCGACTTCGACGGTGACCCGCGACCCAGCAACCAGGGCTTCGACATCGGCGCCGACGAACAGGCCGGCTGCTACGCCAGTATTTACCCATACGATGCCGGCTACGTCTACGGCAGTGTACAACTGGCAGTGGATCTGGCCCCGACTGACAACAACACGGTTCGAGTGGCTGGTCTGTGCCAGGGCGTCCATCCCCTCGTGGTGGGGCCTGACACCTTGCAACAGACAGTACACGTGACCAAGGACGTGACCTTGCAGGGAGGCTGGACGTGGAATTCCAATTCGGGCACTTTGGTCAATTACGACGCGTCCAACCCGGCCACGCTCGACGCCCTGCAACTCGGTCGTGTGCTACTGATTACAGATTCGGCTACGGTGATAGTTGAGAACTTCAACATCCGTTACGGCGATGCCAGTGGATTGGGCGGTGGACCGGGCGGTCAGGCGGGCGGCGGGGGCGTATATAATTTCGATGGGGATGTGACACTGCGTAACAGCAACCTCTTTAGCAACACAGCACAGACCGGTGGCGCGCTTTACAACGCCGGAGGTAGCCTGGCACTGGATAACAGCTCCCTATACACCAATCAGGCCGACAATGGCGCGGCGGTTTACCTGGCCGACGGCAGCCAGACGGTGGCTTTTACTACTATTTACAGCAATCTGGCTACGAGTGATGGGGGTGCGGTTTACATCGGCGGTGGTCATGCTATCACTGTGTCTGCTAACACAATCTGGGAGAACGAGGCCACCAATGGTGCTGCCATCTTTAATGCTGCGAGCGCCGGCGTGACCGTCCAGAACAACGTCGTCTATCGTAACCAGGCTAGCTCCGGCGGTGGGTTTTACAACGATGCTGGCAGCCCGCTTATCCAACACAACACCTTCTACGACAATCAAGCCGCTGCCAATGGCGGTGGATTGTACAGTGCCGCCGGATCCCCCATCATCAACAACAGCCTGTTCATCAACAACGTCAATGTGGGCGTGTACGTGGCGGGCGGCGCGCCGGCTATTGCTTACAACGACGTCTATGGCAACAGCGGGGGAAATTACGACGGCATCCTACCCGATCAGACCGGTTCGAATGGCAACATCTCGGCCGATCCGCTCTTCCTGGACGTGGCTGCCGACGACTTCCACCTGCTCACGCAATCACCGGCCATGGACAGCGGCGACCCGACGAGCACACTGACCACCGACTTTGAAGGAGACATCCGGCCCAGCAGCCAGGGCTTTGATATGGGGGCCGACGAGGTCGGGACGTGTTTTGCTCGCATCAACGGTGGGTCGATCTATGGCAACCCACAGGCGGCCGTCGACGCCAGCCAGCCTGGCGACACGATAGACGTTGCCGGCGTTTGTTATGGTGTGCACACCCTCGACGTCGGTGGTGTGATCAGCCAGACGTTGCACGTGACCAAGAGCGTGACTCTAAATGGTGGCTGGCGGGTTGAACCGGGGGATCCCTTTGCTGAGTACAACCCGGCCCTTTATACCACGGTACTGGATGCTCAAGGCATGGGGCGGGTGCTGTATCTTGATGGCGGCATCGGTGTAGAGCCTACCATCAGTGGCTTCAGCCTGCGCAACGGCGACGCCACCTTGCCTGGCCTGACGAATGGCGGTGGCATCTACAACAATAGCAACGCCACCTTGAGCAATCTGTCGGTTTATAGCAACACGGCGGTCAACGGCGGGGGTTTCTACAATGCGGGTGGTATGCCCACCCTGAACGCGGATGCCTTTGGAACCAATCACATCTACGACAATAACGCTGACGATGGTGCGGGTCTATATCTGGCCGGCGGCATGCCTCGTGTTTGGAACGCCATCGTGCGTGACAACACCGCGAGTGGTGATGGGGGGGGCTTCTATCTGGCAGGTGTCGGCCTGGCAACCGTCCTGAACAACACGATCTACCAAAACGATGCCGGCGGACAGGGCGGCGGGATTTACATTGCTGGCGGGTCGCACGATGTGCGAAACTTGATCGTCGTTGGCAATAGCGCTACTGACGGCGGTGGTATTATGGTGTCCGGTGGCACGCCGGCTCTTGCCTACAACGACGTCTATGGCAACAGCGGGGGAAATTACGACGGCATCCTACCCGATCAGACCGGCTTGAATGGCAACATATCGGCTGATCCGCTCTTTGATGACGGGGCATTTCACCTGAGGGGTGATTCGCCAGCGTTGGATGCCGGCGACCCGGCCGCTACGTTGCCGGACACGGACTTCGAGGGGACAATTCGTCCCTCTCACCAGCGTTTTGACATGGGGGCCGATGAAGTCGGTGGCTGTCTGGCACGCCTGGCCAGCGCCCCGGGCGTATACGGCAGTGTGCAGCAGGCGGTGGACCTGGCTTTGTCCGGTGATATCGTACAGGTAGCTGGTCATTGCCTGGGCGTGCATCCCCTTGATTTGGGGGGCGGACAGACCATCTCCCAAACGGTGCATCTGGCCAAGGGTATTACTCTCGAGGGGGGCTGGCAACTGGATCCCCCATTCGATGAGCAAGACCACGTTGCCCATCCGACTTACCTTGATGCTTCAGGCGCCGGGCGCGTGCTGTACATTTACGACAGTGCTGCGCCTACTATCGGGAAGATTAACATGCTGAATGGTAACGCCAGCGGTCTGGGCGGCGGCGACTCGGGAGAGGATGCCGGCGGCTGCGTTTACATCGCCAGCGGTCAACCAAAATTTACCGGTGGGATCAACATTGCAGGTTGTCAGGCAGATCAGGGAGGCGGTATTTACAACCTCGATTCTGATTTTGTTATGTACAACACGGGCATTTCCAGCAATACCGCCCGGATAGGGGGTGGATTCTACAATGCCGGCGGGTCTCCAGAAATGCAGAACTTGCTGTACCGGCATAACCTGGCGTTGGATGACGGTGGAGCGATCTACGTAGCCGGTGGCAGCCCGCAACTGTGGCACCTGACACTGGCTGAAAACATAGCCGACAAAAACGGCGGGGCCGTCTATAACGCGGCCGATGGAGAGCCAGAGCCGTTGATTCGCAGCAGTATCTTTTACTACAACCAGGCCGGTAACCAGGGTGGTGGTTTCTTCGAAAATGGCTCAGGTCACGTGGATTACAGCGATTGGTATGAAAATGGCGCAACAGTAACTTCCACGGCAGACAGCAACGTATTTACCGGTACGGGCAGCCTGTCGCTTAACCCCTCATTTCACGGGTTCTACGCTCTGTCGGAGGGCTCGCCGCTGATTGATGCCGGTGCTCCGTTCACCCCGCCGGTTCTCCTGGATTTTGAGTTGGATCCACGACCTCAGATCAACGGCTACGACATGGGGTGGGACGAGGTACCCGAAGCTGTGGGCTTCAGCTTTACTCCGAATCGTACGCTGGCAGCCGACCCATGCGATGTTTTCACTGTCACTCATACCCTGAGCAACATCGGCAACGTGACGGATACGTATACCGTCACCCTGCAAAGCAATGCGCCTCCATGGGACAATATATTACTCCCCGACGATCCGCTGATCGTCTCTCTGGATGGCGGACAGTCAGCTCAAATTTACTTCCATATTGAGGTGCCTTGCGATGCTCTAGGTGGCACGCAAAACGTCTCGGTTCTGCGAGCTACCTCAGAGCGTAGTGGGACCAGTGCCACGGTTACGGACCGGACGACTGTCAACAGTATTCACGCCGTGGAGATTGCGCCTACCAATTACGGCGCGGCTGCTCCCGGCGAGACGATCACCTATACTCACGTCGTCACCAACAGCGGCAATGTAACCGATACCTTTGGTGTGACCCTGAGCCCGGACTACAGCCTGCCCCAGGTTACGCCCGACACTCTCTTGCTGGGACCAGGGGTGACGGCCACAATCACTGTCAGCGTGACGATTGAGGGCTGGGCGGCCAGCGGCTTGACCGACATTGTGGACGTGGTCGTTTACTGGTTAGACAACCCGGCTATCCAGGCCTCGGCTGCGAACCACACCAGCATCAGCTACACCACCGGCATCCGTTATGTGGCGGTTGATGGTCACGACGATGAAGACCCGGACAAAGACAACGTCAAAACCAATAACTGCACGGACCTGGTTCACGGCGCGTGTCGCACCATCCAGCATGCCGTTAACCAAGCTTCGCTGGGCGATGAGATATGGATCGGCGGCGGCGTTTACACCGATGTGGTCACCACTACCGTCGGCAGCGACGAGATCGAGCAGGTAGTTTTCCTGAATAAATCGGTCACCCTACGCGGCGGCTATAATGCCAACGACTGGACGCAATCCCCGGTTCCCTTCACGTATACCACTACTCTTGACGGGCAGTACGCACGGCGGGTGATTTACGTGCCGGCCGGCTACACGCCCACCATCCAGTACCTGGCGCTGAGTAGAGGGCTGAATGGCGAGTTGGGGGGCGGCCTATACAATGCCGGCAGTGATCTAACTCTGCGGGCCGTCGCCGTTCACGATAACCAGGCCAGCCAGCATGGTGGCGGCCTGTACAGCGCCGGTGGCAGCTTGCTGCTGCAGAATAACACCATTTACCGGAACCAGGCCAGCCAGGATGGTGGTGGCCTGTATGTGGCCGACGGTGAGGCCAGGCTGGAGAACAATACCTTCAATGCCAATCAGGCCATCAATGGTGGCGCTATCTACAACGCGGCCAGTATGACTGTAACCAATAACATCTTGGTTAAAAATGGTGTTGATGAAGGAGGCGGCAGCGGCGGCGCTATATACAACAGCGGCGTCATCACCCTGACTTACAACAACGTCACTTTAAATTCTACCCCCGAATTCTATGGCATGGACGATCCAATCGGCGTCGACGGTAACGTGGCTCTGGCCCCTGATTTTGTGGATGCGGGTAGTGATGATTACCACCTTCTTCCCGCCTCGCCGATGATCGACGCCGGTACGTCCGCCGTCGCCACCACGGACGACTTTGAGGGGGATCCTCGGCCGCTGGCCGGAGGTTACGACATCGGAGCTGACGAGCGCATGCCGGTGCGGGGTCTGTGGTTCTACGCTGATGAAGAAATCACAACCACCGCGCCGGACACGGTTGTTATTACCCACACCCTGGTCAACACAGGCGAGGTTAGCGATACCGTTACCCTCACTTACACCAGCACCTATCCCTGGCCTACTACGTTTGACCAGCCTATGCCTTATACGATTGACTTGGGCGTAGAGGATAGCCGCAGCGTAGTGGTGACAATCGAGGTCCCGTCGGGCGCCAATGGGCTGACCAATGTCACCATCATCACCGCGACCTCCAGCATGACCAGCGTCTCCGCTTCGGTGGTGGATACAATTTTTGTCAGATCGGCTGCGTGGGACATCAGCAAAACGGTAACGCCAACTCCGACGGTGCAACCGGGCGATTATTTGACCTACACTGTGAGCATTACCAACATCGGTGATATGCCTACGTCCGGGACGTACACGATCACCGACCAGTTGCCTGCACATACCAGCTTTATCACAGCTACTCCAACACCCGTTTTAACCAGCCCGACGGTGACGTGGGTTGCCAGTGACCCGATAGAAGATGGCGGATCCAGCACGCTAACATTTGTGGTAAGAGTGACAAAACCTCTCACCGACGGTACGCCGATCATCAATGAGACATATCGCGTCACCGGCGGCAGCGCCTATGCCGATGCACTGGGCGCGGCGGTTCCGGTGACTGTCGAGGCCCCGGCGGTGTTGAGCATTACCAAAACGGCCAGCGATGAGCCGGTCCGGCCTGGAGATTGGTTGACCTATACCCTGACCATCAGCAACGATGCGAATGCCCTGGGACCGGCTTTAGGCGTCATAGTTAGCGATACGCTGCCTGCCAATGTCTCCTACCAGTCGATGGGGTTTGTGCCGCCGAGCAGCGGGGTTTTCACGGATACGGGCAATCCGCTCTTGCTGTGGCAACTAGCTGATCCCATCCCCCCCGGCGACTGGGCCCAGGTCACGGCTACTGTCCGCGTTACCAGCCCCCTGGCCTCATCTGTCATCCTGACCAACACTTTTGCCGTAACGGCCGATAATGTCGCAGCCGAGGTGGGTGGTGCGATAGGCACTGCCGTTACCGCGACCAATAGTATTACCCTGCATAAAACGGTCGAGCCCACTTTTGTCGCTCCGGGCGGGCAGGTGACCTATACCATTACCCTGACCAATAGCGGCCTTGGGCTGGCCACCGTGGCCCTGACCGATGTTTTGCATCCGGACTTTAGCCCCACCTCGTACATCACGAATGTGGTCGTGCCTGGTCGCACCTGGAGCACGACCGAGGGCGTGGGCACGGTGTCTTTCACTGCTACCGCTCCGATGACGGTGGGCGTTTACTATAACCAATGGGTTACGGCTACCTTTGACGTAAACCAGATCGTCGCCATCACTGACACCGCTCCCGTATCGGTTGAAGCGCCAATGCTGGAGGTAAGCAAACAAGCCACCCCCGATCCGGTGCAGGCCGGTATGCCACTGACCTATACCATCCGTGTCACCAACACCGGCAACACAGACCTGCATGCTGTCGTGACTGACACCTTGCCGGCTCATGTGGCGCCAACAGGTGCTTTCACCTGGACGCCGACCATCGCTGCTCCGGGTGGCGTCTGGACACAAACAGTCGTCGTTGGCGTCGAGGCGGGCTATACTGGGACGCTGACAAACGTCGTCGAAGTTACAACCGAGGAGGGGGCAACAGGTATCTTTACTGCGACTACGATTGTGTTCAACCCGGCGATCAACGTGAACAAGAGAGCAAACGTCGACACGGCCAATGTGGGTGACACGATTACCTATACCTATATAGTGACCAACACCGGCAGTGCCCCCCTGACTGATATCAACGCCAGCGACGACCGGTTGGGTGCTATCAGCCTGGGCACCACCAGCCTGGCATCGGGTGAGACGACCATGGGCACTGGAACGTACGTAGTGCAAGAGAGCGACCTGCCCGGCCCGCTCACCAACACGGTGATCGTCACCGGGACTGGCGCGCTGTCGTTCACTGTGGTGGTGACTGACACGCATAGCGAATCGGTCGCCTTGTCCTCCAATCCCGCCATCGAGATAGTCAAGTCACCGGACAGCCAGACGGCGGTCAGCGGTGGTCCTGTGACCTTCACGATCACTGTCACTAACACCGGCGACGTGACACTGTCGCCCGTCACCGTAACGGACGTGCTGGCATCCAACTGTAACAGCATCATTCCCGCCCTGGGTGTGATGGGCAGCACCACCTATACCTGCACGGACACAGCCGGCCTGGATGACTTCACTAACACGGCCGTCGTCACCGGAACGTCGCTGGCGACAGGGGATGTGGTGGTTAATACTGACACGGCTTTCGTCGACGTTCTCCAGACGGCCATCGAAATCTCAAAGACGCCGGACAGCCAGACGGTGGCCAGCGGCGGTACGGTGACTTTCACTGTGGCTGTTACCAATGTCGGCGATGTGATGCTGTCGCCCGTTACCGTGACGGATGTACTGGCTCCGAGTTGTAATTGGGTGGGCAGCCTAGATGCAGGGGCTGGTTGGAGCTATGCCTGCGTGGTCACTGATGTGATGACGGACTTCATCAATACCGCCGAAGTCACCGGCACGCCGCCGTCCTCTCCGGAGGTGACCGCCGACGACACCGCCATGGTCATGGTGGAAGAACCCGTCACCGGGCTGAGTGCAATCAACGACAGCCCTACATTGCTGGGCAGCGTCACCACACTGACGGCCACCATCACTGGGGGCACCAACGTGGTCTACACTTGGGCCTTCGGTGATGGGACAGGCGGCGGCGACGCCGTGGTGCCTCATACCTATCCGTCCGTTGGCGTCTACACGGCGGTCGTTACCGCCAGTAATTCGGTGAGCGTGCTCACAGCAACGACACTCGTCACCATCATCGATGTACCCATCGCCGGGCTGGTTGCGACCAACGACAGCCCCACACCGCTGGGTAACGTTACCACGCTGACGGCCACCATCACGGCGGGTAGCAATGTGACCTATACCTGGGCCTTTGGCGATGGGACAACCGGCAGTGGTGCGCTGGTGACCCACACCTATCCCGCTACTGGCACCTTTACGGCGGTCGTTACGGCTAGCAATTCAGTCGGCCTGCTTACGGCGACCACGGATGTTACCATCATTGATGCGCCGGCCGGGAGTGGTGTCTACCTGCCTATCATCCTGAGAAACTTCACATCGCCGCTACCGACCCCCAACCCAGACCTGGTAGTAAGAGACATAGAGTTGAATAGAATCTCGGGTAATAACTACGCGGTACGGGTGACGGCGTGTAACCAGTCCTCTGTTCCTGTAACTTTCGGTAATAATTTTTACGTCAACGCCTACTTCGGTGGTGATTATGGCACACCGATCATCATCTGGGGTGTGCAGGGGTCGTGGTTCGGCGCTGGCGAGTGTGTTGTGCTCGAGGCGGATTACGTCTTCAGCAGCAGCGGGGTGCTTCGTGGTTGGGCCGATCCTTTCAACACCGTGCTTGAGTCTAATGAAGACAATAACACATTTGATGTCGATGTGGCGATATCGGGCACGGGGAGTGGTGTCCTGTCGCAAGACGAGCAATCGTTGCCGTCTGGTCCGTTGCCCACGCCTACCATCGTGCCTTAGGCGTAATTTCCGCCGACCCCGGTATAGGGTTTACTAAACATAAAGTTTGTCAATTGACACCTATTGTGATATAATTGTAAGAAATGCTGATATGGCGTTCGACGTTGGCTGTCCAAGGTCGGCTCAAGTGAGGGTATACAATGATCTCTTTGCGTCAATTGGCGTTGCTTCTTCCAACAGTCGTGCTGCTGGGTTCGTTGGCACTGGTGTTTCAACCTGGATCCAACAACGTGCTGGCTCAGGGAACACCTCAGCCCACGCCGACGAACACGGGTGGCGGTGGCGGTGGCGGCGGAGATGGAGACGGTGGGAAGGGCGAGTCTCCGCTCGGTCCACCCGGAGCCGTTGTGTCGGGCTTTGTGTACGATTATTCCAAAGCTGCTCGTCAGGGCGGTGTAACGGTTATGATCGACGGTGGGGGCTGGCAGGCGCAGACGGTAAGCGACAGTAATGGCTATTACCAGTTCGTCAACTTGGGTTCTGGAAGCGGGGTTTTGAATCTAGGCCTGCCGCCAGGTGCTCATTCGGTAGTTCCCAACTGGCCTGTGGCGATTAGCGCAGGATCCGATATTCGTGTAGACTTAGGTTATTACTGGGGCGATACGCCGCCTATGCCTGTGATGTTGTCCAGCACCTTGGAAGACAACATCCTGGTTGTGCAGGTTGAGAATCGTACTGGGGAGACAGTTACGAGCGGGCTGGTGGACATCCGATTGCCGACTAGCGTCAAGGCCTTGCCGGTTGTGGAGGCTAGCCAGGGCGTAGTGGACTACGGTGAATATCGGTTGCGCGTGGCTTTGGGTGATATCGCTGCGAAGACAGGTGTAACGGTCAAGGTCTCGTTGGAAAAGACAGAGAAAGCCATGCTTAACTCACGAGGCTTTGGCCGGGCTTCACCGTTAGCCCGGTCGTCCCCAACCACAATCTGGGTTACGTTCACGTATGATCAGCAAATCACACCCCAGTTGGTCACTGTCGATCCTGAACAGGTTACCCCGGCATCGACGGAGGCATCGGCGGAAGTTCTCATGCCGATCACTGGCAGTGGCTTGACTACTAATTTGATATTACCTCTTTTGCTGGTGCTGGCCTTGGTGGCAGCCGGCGGGCGGGCGTTGAGAATCAGAGGTTGAACTCGGTTGAATCGATCAAGGTGAATAGTGACTTGCTAGAATCTGGCAAATCTCGCATCTCGAATCCTCCTCGTGTCCGATTGCCAATCTCTAACTTCCATACTTTTTTCGATGTGCTGTCTGCCCTGACCTTGGGTCTGGGCAGTTTTGTGTTGTATGTGGTCACCCTGGCACCGACTGTGCTCTTTGCCGATGGTGGAGAGTTTCAGTTTGCACCCTACATCTTGGGTATCGCCCATCCCACCGGTTATCCCCTCTACTTGCTGCTAGGCTGGGCCTGGAGCCACGCCTGGCCCATCGGTGACGTGGCCTATCGGATGAATCTCTTCTCGGCGCTGTGGGCTGCGCTGGCTGTCGGCTTAAGTTATCTGGTGGCACTGCGCTTTATTCGTCTTGCGGCGCCTGAGATTGGCCTCCTGACCGCCCGGTTGCCGGCGGTCGTTGCTGCACTGACTTTTGCTGTCGGCGAGACGTTTTGGAGTCAGGCTGTCATTGCTGAGGTCTACTCGCTTAATGCTTTCTTCGTGACCCTGATCTTGTTGTTGACATTCTGGGTGGCGCAGTGTCCGGTGGATGGGAAAGCGCAAGGATCCACGCCAGGTGGTATTTCACCTCTTGCCTTCCGCAGTCTGGTCTTGGCGACTGTCTTCGGATTGAGCCTTACTCATCACGTGACAATGCTGTTACTGTTGCCCGGCATTTTGGTGTTCTTGTGGCTCATTCGACGCTCATCTCAACCCGGCCAGCGCCGTACCCTCGATGTTCTCGCACGGGTAAAAGTAGCAGCGCCCGAAACTCGACCACTGAGTCTGTTCGCGCCACGGTCCTTGTTGCGCCGGGTGGGCTTTGCTCTAGCCCTGGTCGTCGCTTTGGTAGTCCCGCTGCTGCTGTATCTCTACTTGCCGTTGCGTGCTCCTCATACACCTTACGTCACGCTCCAGTTAAGCGAGAGCCAAACATTGACCCTCTACGAAAACACCTGGCGCGGTTTTGTGGATCATCTGACGGCCAGCCCTTTTGCTGGCTACCTGGCTTTGCCCCCCGCAGGCGGGGAGCGGATGCTCATGACGTGGCGACTGCTGCGTGATCAGATTGGCTTAGTTGGCTTTGGGCTGGCGTTGGTCGGGCTGGGGCGGCTGATCGTTGGTCGGCAGTGGCCGTTTCTCGCGCTAACCGGGTTGGGCTACGGTGTGGGTGTTGCTTTCAATCTGGTGTACTTCATCGGTGACGTACAGGTGCTTTTTATCCCGTCTTACCTGTTCGTCAGTCTGTGGCTGGGCCTGGGGGTGGCCAGTGTGGCACAAGGAGCGGCGAAGGGATTGGTGCGCTGGAAGGGCTCACCCATCACTTACGCTGAGTTTGGGCAGCAAGGCTACCGGCGTCTCACTGAAGGCTTGTCCCGCCTGACTGCTCAAATGGTGGCGCTCTTTGCCCTGGCGTTGCCTATTGTGTTGCTGATTTCCCACTTTGGGGCTGTGGACCAGTCGGCCAATACCGAGGCCCAAGATGTGTGGCAGTCCATTCTGGATAGGCCGATTCCCGAGGGGGCCGTGCTTATTAGCAACGATCGCAATGAGATGATGCCGCTATGGTATTACCAATACGTGGATGGTCTACGTCCTGATTTGCTGGGTATGTTTCCGCTTATCGTCACCGAGCCTACCTATGCCAATTTGGGCGGATTGATAGATCAGGCATTGTTGAGCCAGCGTCCTGTTTACCTGATCAAACCTATGCAGGGGCTGGAAGTCAAGGCGCAACTGGAGCCTGATCCCGAAATGTCCCCGCTGGTACGGGTTTCGGCCCCGGCTATGGAGCGCCCTCCGCTCCATCCCCGTGACGTGGTGTTAGCTGGAGTTATGGGGTTGGTCGGCTACGATCAGTCGTCCTCTAGCGCACGCCCGGACGAGACACTTACTATCACTTTGTTTTGGCAGCCACAATCTGAAATTGATTTTGACTATTCGAGCTACGTTCACTTGGTAGACGAGGCAGGGCGCGGGATCACTCAGAGCGACCACCAACCGGGCGGCGACTATTACCCGACGTCCCTGTGGCGGCCAGGTGAAGTGCTGCGCGATAGTCATGTGCTTACCATCCCTCAGGATGTGGCGCCCGGTGTCTATAGACTGGTGGCTGGTATGTATCGTTACCCATCGTTAGAGCCATTGGGCGGCCCTGCTGACATCGGCTTGCTGGCCGTTAAGGACCCCGCCGATGTACAGATGACATTTCCTGGTGATGCCCAGTCCTCAGCGGGCACTCTACGCATCTCCGATGTGGAGTTCGGGGAACGTATTATGCTGCTGGGTTATGATCCGGAACTGCTGGAGAATGGACTGGAATTGTTACTATACTGGCAGGCCGGGCGCCCTTTGGATCAAAATTGGACTGTATTCGTGCATTTGGTGGATGGCGCGGGGAATCTGGTTGCTCAACACGACAGTTGGCCGCGAGATGGGCGCTATCCCACGTCAGTTTGGGATCAGGGCGAAGTAGTTGACGATCGCCACTCACTCGTGCTTCCCGCGAACTTACCCGATGGAGATTATCAGGTCATCATGGGGTTATATTCTGTAGAGAGCGGCGAGCGTTTGCCAGTGCTTGATAGTGAGAGTAACCCGATTGGAGACAGCGTTCCACTGGTCTTATTGGCGCTGACTGATGGGGAGTGGCAGATCCAATGAGTTTTTATTGTCTGGCCTGAGCCATATCGCGCAGCGCCTTCTGAGCCTGGCTCCGGTAGAAGCCGCCGGTGTCAAGGTCTATGGCGCGCAAGAAGGCAAATTGCGCCGTCTCTTCCTCTCCTATGGCTTTGCGCAATACCCCCAGGTGATAATGGGTACTGGCCAGTTCTGGATTCAACTGGAGGGCGCTTTCCAGGTGAAGGCGTGCCTGGGGCGAGTCGCCAGCCAGAAAGTACATCCAGCCTAACATATCGCGGATTTGGGGGTCCTCGGGGGCGAGGCCGGCGGCAGCTCGGGCCGCCGCCAACCCTCGGTCGGTGACCTGAAAGGCGTGGTCGGCGTAAAAGCTAACCAGTAACGAGTGAAAGCTTAAATCGTCAGGCTCAGACTTGGTGGCTTCCACCAGTGCCTCTTCGGCGTCCAAATATTGTCCCAGGCCCACATAGGCACGCGCCAGGTCAGCCAGGGCTTGGGCGTTGCCTGGATCTAGCCGTAGGGTAGTCCGAAACTCCTCAGCGGCGAATTCATATGCCTCCTGTTTCAAATAGTAAAGCCCTAACAAATAATGTCCCAATGGCCAGTCGGGCTTAGACTCGATCGCCGCTACCAAGTGGGTGAAGGCAGGTCGGCCCAACTGGGCTTCGGTGTGGCCTAAAAAGGCCATTGCCTCGACATCGGTGGGGTCAAGCAATAGTGCCTGCTCTAATGCCAGACGGGCCAGTTGCCACTCGCCAAGCTGCACCAGGGCCAATCCTATCGATTTTGCCTCTCCCGCATCGGTGTCTGCTGCTTCAGCTCTGTCCAAGGCGTCGAAAAGGTAATCGCGGCCGGCCATCACCGCCGGCGGCCCGTTGTTGGTGATAGCCTCCAGTTCCCGGCGCGCGCCGGATGGATCGTTGATCGCCCGCATCATAGCCAGGTAAAGATGGGCGGTTGGATTGTCGAAGTCAGTCACCTCGTGGTGTAACATAGCCTCCGCGTCGGCGGGCCGGTCCATGTCCAGGTAGGCCAAAGCCAGACGGACTCGGACGTTGGATAGGTTCGGCTCTATCTCGCTTTGGTTCCCGCCATCCGGCCAGTGAGCGAGTGCCGACTCCCATAGTGACACGGCGCGCTGTCGGTCTCCCTGCTCCCAGCGGGCCGTTGCCAATCCGGCCAATGCCTCGGCGTTTTCCCCATCTCGAACCAGTGCCCGGTTAAAGGCGTCTTCTGCCAGGGGCCACCGGCGTTGAGTAAGATAGATCTCACCAATGGCCAACAGAGCCTCGGTGGCCTCAGTAGTGAGGGCGGCGATCTGTTCATAGACCTCAACCGCCGCCGCGTAGGATTTTGTGGCTCGCAAATCGGCAGCCTCTTTCCAAAGAGGCTCAATGGCGCCGGTGGGCGGCGGAACAGCCGGCATGCTCAGTAGAGTTAGCAGAACTACTAATAACAATCTACTAAGGATTTTCTTAATACTGGCGCCGTCGTGTCGTGACGAACCAAGTTGCAGACTATCCAGCGGCATCTCCTCAGCGCCTAAACCGCCCCCCGACCCCCCAATTCTGGGGGAGTAGCACGGTTTCCCCCAAGATTGGGGGCCGGGGGGGCGGCTGAGGTCGTTACGTTGTGTTCGGGTGAATGATGCTGAGAGATTATACCATCACCCACAACTTATTGTCACGTGCAGGCCTGTTGATTGTCACAAGCAATGGCACTGTTGCCGTATATGGCGATTATCGTTATACTTCCTTCCATTAATATGCTCAGGAGTTTCCCATGCAGCAAACCGCTACTCTCCTAACTTTGCTCGCTTATCTTCTGATTATCCTTGGCTTGATTGGGGCTATTCTTCCCATTTTGCCGGGACCTCTTTTGATTTGGCTGGGGGCCCTGTTGTGGGCTTGGGCCGATGGGTTCCAGGCAGTGGGCTGGCCCACATTGGTTGTATTAGGGCTGTTGATGGTGTTGGCGTGGGGGAGCGATCTCATCTTGACTACCCTCGGAACTCGCAAGGCTGGTGCAAGCTGGAAAGCTGTCGCGGGCGCTATAGTGGGCGGGATTGCGGGCGCTATCCTCTTAAGCGGGGTGCTACCTGTGATAGGGACCATTTTGGGCACGATTCTGGGTGCGCTGATAGGAGTTCTACTCGCCGAATACTATGACAAACGTGACTGGAGACAGGCATACCAAGCCAGTAAGGGATACATCTTTGGCTCGGTGGCTGCCAGAGCTCTGGAGATGTTCTTGTCTTTGTTGATGATTGCTATTTTCGTGTGGCAGGCGTTTTTCTGAAAAATGCCGGGGACAAAGATGTTTCCATAATGGTATGCTTACGTTTAATAGTTGACAAACGCCCTTCGGTCGTGGTATGCTAGCCGCATTGTGCTGTGGCCAGGTGTGAATTGCGTGTTACGTCGCTCAAGGAGTAGATGGTGGGCGAGCTTCTGCAGTATTGGGTCGGCTTCAGTCGCGTGCCCGGTATAGGGCCGATTAGATTGCGTGCCCTGCTGGATCATTTTGGAGATGTCCGTCAGGCGTGGAAGGCCTCGCCCGCCACACTTCGGGCACTCGGGTTCGATCGGCGTACGATCGAATCCTTTGTTACCCAACGTGGCAAGCTTGATCTGGCGGCCGAGTTAGAACGTGTGGTTCGGCAGGGCGTAACAGTGTTGACCTGGGATAGTCCTGACTATCCATCCCTGCTGATGAATATTCCCGATCCGCCGCCGACGCTATATGTAAAGGGTGAGCTATTGCCGCGTGATGAATGGGCACTGGCAGTTGTGGGCACCAGGAGAGCGACTGTTTATGGACGAGAGGCAACGCGCAGTTTGGTCGGTGGACTGGCACCTGGTGGTGTCACTATCGTAAGTGGCCTGGCGCGCGGGATTGATACTCATGCTCACCAGATAGCACTTGATGTTGGAGGGCGCACCGTTGCCGTATTGGGGTGTGGAATTGACATAATTTATCCTGCTCAGAACCGAGAGTTAGCCCAACGCATCGTCGAGAAGGGAGCCCTGGTCAGTGAATATCCACTGGGCACCAAGCCTGAAGGTGGAAACTTTCCACGTCGCAATCGTATCATCAGTGGCTTGAGCATGGGGGTGCTAGTGGTTGAAGGATCTAAGCGTAGTGGTGCAATGATCACTGCTGATTATGCAGCCGAGCAGGGGCGTGAGATCTTTGCGGTTCCCGGCAATATTCTTAGCCGCAACTCCGATGGCCCCAATCAGCTAATTCAAAATGGGGCCAAACTGGTCACCACGGTTGGTGACGTTCTGGAAGAGCTGAATCTGTCGATGGTTGCCGAGCAAGCTGAAGCGCGTGAGATTATCCCGGACAATGAGACGGAGGCAGTGTTGCTCAGTCATCTGTCGGCAGAGCCGGTTCACGTGGATGAATTGGGACGTGTTGCTGGCTTGCCCATCAATGAGGTGGCGAGCACATTGACGTTAATGGAGCTAAAGGGCAAAGTCCGCCAGGTAGGGGGGATGAATTACGTGATTGCCCGTGAGGCTGGTGTGCCCTATATCGTAGAATAACTGATCTTATTAACATCCCAGAAATCAAGAAAGAGAGGACTCAACGGTGAGCAGCAATTTCTACGCACTCATTATGGCCGGTGGCAGCGGTACTCGGTTGTGGCCGCTCAGTCGGCAGAGCCAGCCGAAGCAGGCCATTGAGCTAATAGATAGTCGCACAATGTTTCAGCACGCAGTGGATCGTCTGGACTCCCTCTTGCCGTCGGAACGAGTTATGGTGGTAACCGCTCGGGAGTATGTCGAGGTGTTGGCATCGCAAGTGCCGGACGTCCCGCGTGAGAATTTCATCGTCGAGCCGATGGCGCGTGGTACTGCGGGGGCGATCGGTCTGGCCACAGTGCATCTCCGCCATCGCGACCCAGAGGCGGTTATGGCTGTCTTGACTGCCGATCATTACATCCGGGATGTGGGTCAGTTTCGTTGTGCATTGTCAGCCGCGGTCCAGGTGGCTCGAGATGGCCCGATTGTTACGCTGGGCATTGAGCCGAGCTTCCCGTCCACCGGCTTCGGTTATATCCGGCGACACGAACGAATGAGCCAGGTAAAGGGCTTCGACGTGTGTGCGGTGGATAGCTTTGTCGAAAAGCCGGACGCTGCCCGAGCCGCTGAGTTTCTGGAAAGTGGTCTTTATAGTTGGAACAGTGGTATGTTTATCTGGCAGGTTAGTAGCATTATGGACGAATTTGCCCGTCAGATGCCGGACTTCTATGCTCAATTGGAGGCGATTGAAGCCGCTCTGGATACGCCACGCCAGGATGAGGTTTTGGGCGAGGTTTGGCCCCAGGTCTGCAAGGAGACAATAGACTATGGAGTGATGGAAGGGGCCAAGGATGCGGTTGTTATTCCGGTGGACATCGGCTGGACCGATATCGGCGATTGGGCGGCAATATGCCAGTTGCATCAGCCCGATGAGCAGGGCAACGTAGTCGTCGGCGCCAACCACATTGGCGTAGGGACCAGGTCATCTTTCATCCAAGGGGGTAAGAAACTGATTGCGACCATCGGTCTGGAAGATATCATCGTTATTGATACCGAGGATGCAATGCTTATCTGCACCCGTGACCAGGCGCAGGATGTGAAATTGATTGTGGAACAGCTACAGGAAGAAGGCAAGGTCGAATACTTGTGAATTCCTTGAGAGACATTACGTATGGAGTATATCACTAATTATGACTGACGAATCTGTTGTAGCCTATTGTGTGAAGTGTCGTGAAAAGCGCGAAATGCAAGCTCCAGAGGCGGTATACACTAAGAGTGGCTCGCCTGGCACGCGTGGCGCGTGTCCCGTTTGTGGAACGACCATGTTCAGAATGGGGGCGACTCCTGCCCACGAGGGATTGCCCAAGCCTGAGGTGACGACTCGAAAACCCAGGGCCAAAAAAGCTAAAGCCAAACGAAAGGGGCGGTTGGTCATCGTCGAATCGCCTGCCAAGGCGCGGACGGTGGGCAAGTTTTTGGGACGAGGTTACGCGGTCAAGGCGTCGGTGGGGCACGTACGCGATCTGTTACGCTCGCAGCTCTCTGTCGATGTCGAGAACGACTTTGAACCAAAGTATCGGGTGCCCAAGGAAAAGCGCCCAGTTGTCAACGAGTTGAAGGCCGCCGTGAGGGGGGCTGCCGAGGTATACCTTGCCACCGACCCCGACCGAGAAGGGGAGGCCATCGCCTGGCATCTGATAGAAGCCACTGGTATTGAAGAGCAGCAGGCGCGGAGGGTCGTCTTTCACGAGATCACCCAAAACGCCATTGCTGAGGCCTTTGGCCATCCTCGAGGTTTAGATATGAATCGAGTCAATGCTCAACAGGCTCGTCGGATTCTGGACCGGCTGGTGGGTTATAAGATCAGTCCCCTCCTTTGGGAAAACGTGCGGGGCCGCACTTCTGCTGGCCGTGTGCAAAGTGTTGCTCTGCGTCTCGTTGTGGAGCGGGAGCGAGAGATACTGGCCTTTGTGCCTGAGGAGTATTGGTCTATTCACGCCGAACTTGCCAAGCGGATTGCTGAACGTCCGTCGTTCATCGCCAAGCTGATTAAGATCAAGGGCGAAAAGGTGGATCTCAAGAATGAGCAAGATACCCACCTCATCGTCGAAGAATTGGAACGATCTAGCTATGTGGTGGCCGATGTCCGGAGGGGTCAGCGGACGCGAAAGCCTGCACCGCCCTTTATTACAAGTAGCATGCAGCAGGAGGCCTCGCGGCGGCTGGGCTTCACAGCCAGGCGCACTATGCGCGTCGCGCAGCAGCTTTACGAGGGTATTGAGCTGGATGGGCAGGGTATAGTGGGTCTCATCACCTACATGCGCACTGACAGCCCCAGCGTCGCCGAAGTTGCCCAGGCGGAGGCTCGTGACTTCATCGCTGATCGTTATGGTCAAGAGTATCTTCCTCCGAGGCCGCCGCAATATAAGACCAAGGCCAAAGGCGCTCAGGAGGCGCACGAGGCCATCAGGCCGACCAGCGTTTTGCGTGAGCCGAGCGCTGTCAAGTCGTTTCTCACTCGGGATCAAATTAGATTATATTCTCTTATCTGGCAACGTTTTGTTGCCAGCCAAATGGCGCCTGCCATCTACGACACGATATCTGTGGAAGTGATCGCGGATAGCGAATGGCAGTTCGCAGATACCAAACTCTTAACCGCCGAGCAGTTGTCTGCCATCAGCCGCCAAGCAAAGTACCTTCTTCGGGCTAGTGGTTCCCGGGTGAAGTTCTCTGGCTTCCTGGCCGTTTACGAGGAGTCCCGCGATGAGGACGCTGCTCCTGACGAGGAAGCGGCTGAGATACTGCCTGACCTGGAGGCGGGCGAAATTGTGGATTTGGTACAACTGATACCGGAACAGCATTTCACCCAGCCACCGCCGCGTTATACTGAGGCAACGTTGGTGCGTGCCTTGGAAGAGTACGGTATAGGTCGACCCAGTACCTACGCCCCCACCATCTCCACCATCCAGGATCGGGGTTACGTAGAGCGAATAGAGCGTCGACTGCATCCCACCGAACTGGGCTTCGTCGTAAATGACTTGTTGGTCAAGCACTTCCCCGACATTGTAGACGTGGGCTTCACGGCACGCATGGAGGAGGATTTGGACCTCATTGCCCGGGGCGAGCGTGAATGGGTGCCGGTGTTGGCTGAGTTCTACGAGCCTTTTGAGCGTTCGGTCGAGCTAGCTGGGCAGACGATGGAAAAAGTGCCTCTGGCAGACCAGAAGACGGGGGAGAAGTGCGATAAATGTGGTCACGACATGATCATCAAATGGGGACGCTACGGCAAATTTATTGGTTGTTCTAACTTCCCCGACTGTCGCAATACCAAACCCTATTTGGAGAAAATTGGTGTGCAGTGTCCCCAGTGTGGTGGCGATCTGGCTGAGAAGCGCAGTCGCAAGAAACGAATCTTCTACGGTTGCTCCAACTATCCTGAATGCAACTTTGTAAGTTGGAAAAAGCCTTTGCCGCAAGCTTGTCCCGTATGTGGTGGCTTGCTGGTCGTAAAAAATAAACAATGGGCGCAGTGTATCAACTGTGAAGAGCAGGTGGCTATGGAAAAGCTGGCCGAAGCGAGTAGCACTTCCTCTCAAGGTGGGGAGTTGCTGCAGAGAGCGAAGACTCAGCAAGGGGTGAAATCTCCAATCTTGGACGAAGTGGAGGCGGTGTCCAAATGAGGCTGGCACGTCTACGCGAATTGATGGCCGAGAATAATCTGCATGGCATGCTGATCACCCAACCGGAGAATCGACGTTATCTGTCGGGCTTCACCGGCTCAGCCGGGGTGCTGATCGTTACTGCAGAGCGACAGGCGATTGCCACAGACTTTCGCTACTACCAACAAGCACAGGCTCAATGTCCTGAATGGGAGTTGATCCAGGTTGGCTACGACTTTGAGGGCAAGATGCTCGATGTGCTGCGTGATTTAGGATTGGGAGGGCTATCAATCGGCTTTGAGGCGCACCATGTGTCGGTGGATCAATTACTCAGTTGGGAGCGGGCGCTGAAAGCTCACGTTCGGTTGACGAACACCACCCGGATGATCGAAGATATCCGGATGTCCAAGGACGAAGGTGAGATCCGGGCCATCAGACGCGCGGTGGCATTGGCCGACGAATCACTGGCTCACATATATGACTGGGTGCAACCTGGGATGAGTGAGCGGCAGGTAGCATGGGAGTTGGAGATTACGATGCGGGCACGGGACGCCACGGGGGTATCCTTCGACATAATCGTTGCCTCTGGGCCGAACGGCGCTTTGCCGCACCTTCGTCCCGCTGATCGAGTGATCAAAGCTGGTGAGCCGGTAATAATGGACTTGGGCTGTGTGGTGGGTGGATATTGCTCCGATGTGACACGCACTGTCTGCCTGGGGGAGCCGAACGATGATAAATACTTGAGTATCTGGAACCTGGTTCTTCGCGCGCAGGAACGAGCCGAAGCTGGTATAAAAGCAGGTATCACCGGTGTGGATGGTGACAAACTGGCACGTGATGTCATCGTAGAGGCTGGCTATGGAGATTACTTCGGCCACGGTCTTGGACACGGCGTAGGATTGGCCGTTCACGAGTATCCCAGGTTGAGCTATATGTATTCAAACGAGATCCCGTCTGGTGCAGTCGTGACAGTGGAGCCAGGTATCTACGTACCTGATTGGGGAGGCGTCCGTATCGAGGATATGGTCGTAGTGGGCCAAAACGGGGTCGAGGTGTTAACCGGCGCAGACAAGGTGCCGGTGCTCGACCGCTAGCGGTCAATAGGCGGTAGATAGTAGACGGTAGACAGGGTGAACAACGGCCTTCCTGTCTGCCGTCTTTTTTTGAGGTTGTGAGCGACTGAATGTCTCGATTATTGTAAACTAATCCGAATAAGGACTTGTGCGAAAGTTGAATCTATGGTATAATATGTTAAGTAAAGTGAATGTCCGTCGAGTTTTTATGGAGGAACCTGACCTATGAGCGAATCAAGTAACACTCGGTTGATAAGACAAGTGTCGGTGGGCATTGTGATAGGGTTCATCTTGGGAGTCGGCATCGGTTTGCTGATTGGTTGGGTGATACGGCCAGTTGAGTACGAGCAAGCCTACACCTACCAATTGGTTGATGAGGAAAAGCAACAATACGTTGCGGCGGTCGTCGACTCTTATAACCTCACCAAGCAATTGGGTGTGGCCCAAGGCCGATTGAATACTTGGACGCCAGAGGAGAAAGTAACAGAATTTACCCGGCTCTTCGCTGAATACCAGGTAGCCGGCAAGACGCAGGAGGCGCAGCAGGTGGCTGCTTTGGCTGCTGAGCTGCAGCGTGGGGAAGGCTGGGATCCGGCAGCCGCCAGCGATGCAACGAACAAAGTTACGAGCCAGTATACTGATAGTGGTGAACTCAACAAGGCGCAAGCTGCCTCCCTGTTCGCGAGTGAGTTGACCGGGGCGGCCTCACCATCAGCTCAGGTTCCTACCCCGGCGGTGTCCGAACCCAGTACTCGTCTCCCGATTATAGGGGATGCACGGCTGGTGGCGGGATGCGCTGTTCTGCTCCTGGCCCTGGGGTTGATAGCCCTCATCCTGGTTTTCTCCCGACAGCGCCGAGCCAAAGAGCGTCTGGCCACGGAAAAGGCTGTGCCAGAGTGGACGGGCACAGGTCCGCCGCCTGTGCTCCAGAAGATGAGTAGCTATGCGCTGGGCATGGATAATTTTGACGAATCATTTGCCATTGAAACTGAAGACAATGAGTGGCTGGGCGAGTGCGGCGTGGGAATCTCAGAGTCATTGGATGATGGTGCGCCGCGGAGGGTGGCAGCCTTTGAAGTATGGCTCTTTGATAAACCCAACACACTTACTGTCACCAAGGTATTGATGAGTGATTACGCTAACAACAATGAGGCTTTGCGAAATAAGCTTGCGCCTCGCGGAGAACCCGTGTTGGCTACACCGGGCGGGGCTTTTGCCCTGGAAACTCCTGATCTGATTGTGGAGGCTCAGATAGTTGAGATGGAGTATGGCGAGGGTACGCCAGGTTTTGGCTACTTCAATAGCTTAAAGGTAATGCTGACTGTTCATCGAAGGTCTGAGACAGACGCAGGCAGTGATATGGCGTAGGTTTCATCAAAAACGAGACATGTCTCTCATAGCCGCCCACAGGGCGGCTATTTCGATTCTTGCGATGCTTACGGCATCAAACCCTTTCCATCGGGTCAAACAACTTTTGATATTCCTGTAAGGCGTAGCGGTCGGTCATGCCGGTTATGTAATCACACACGACCTCTGGTGCGTTGTACAGGTGCACTTACTTAGACAACTCAATTTGAAAATACCCATTGGATATAGTAAGATGGGGAGGGTTCACTATTTGGTTGACACTTCTTAGCGGTCAAATCAAGGGTAGTAACCTCGTAAAACGTAAAACGTGATGCGTGAGTAATCCAGCGAAATTATCTGCACTGTTCTGGTGTTGCTATGAAGCCTGGAAGCCCGCGTCTCCGTGTAATTTATTTCGGTGGATTACTTGAAGGCACATTCGCCAGGCGCGTTCGCCCAGAATCATTACGCTTTACGCCTTACGTTTTACGGATGTGTCTGGCAAAGTGGGCTAAATTGTCAACCAGTTCTCTTGGCAAAATGAACCATGCTGTAAGATGTGAGTCCTATTGCAAACACCGAAAATGCATGCCATAATGGTACCGCTTGCAGTAACGGAAAATCTTCTGTCGTGGGGTGTCTTTTTGTATGGCTGACGCTGAAGTTCTTATCAGCGAGCGCGAGATCGAGGTCCTGCAATTGGTCGCTACGGGGGCGACTAATCAAGAGATTGCACGCGAATTAGTAATTAGCGTTAACACTGTCAAGGTTCACCTGCGCAATATCTTTGAGAAACTGGAGGTTCAGTCTCGCACTGAGGCTACGCTCTGTGCCATTCAACAAGGGTGGGTAGTCGTAAACGGTGTTGAAACCCCTGTAGCCGAATCGTCTGACGGTGCGGTGGCAGAGCCTGGTATCTCTGAAAAAAATGTTGAACCCCTGGCTTGGTGGCAACGCGTGTATGCACTGGTTGCCTTGTCATTGGCACTGGCCCTTTTGGTCTTGCCCTTCGTTCAGCGTGGAGAGCGAGCCGTTGCGGCGGACAACCCTATCTCCGACCAGCCGGTGGCCGGTCGGAATTTGCTCCGTGCCGAGACATCACGTTGGTCGCAGCGCGTTGAACTGCCCACTCCTCGCACGCGGCTAGCTCTTGTAACTTACAATGAACAACTGTTCGCTGTTGGCGGTGATCGTGAATCTGGGGTCACCGACCTGGTGGAAATCTATTCGATTCACACTGATACTTGGTCATCTGGTGAACCTAAGCCCACGCCGGTTTCTAATGTCAGCGCGGCGGTCATGGGGGGACGCATCTATGTGCCTGGCGGTTGCATCGGCGTGAACCAAGCAACTGATCGTGTTGAGATCTACGACCCATCCAATGACACGTGGACGCAGGTCGCTCCATTGCCCACACCATTGTGTACTTACGCTCTGGCGACGGCCGATGAGAAGCTCTTTGTCTTTGGTGGTTGGGATGGTGAGGATTTCATCGACCGCGTGTTCGCTTATGATCCCGGCACTGATGTTTGGACGGAATTAAGCCCGATGCCGGCTGCCAGAGGGTTCGCGGCTGCTGGTACGATAGGGGGAACGGTTTTCGTAGTAGGTGGCTACGATGGCGTTCACGAGTTTGCCGACACATATGCTTATGATATCGCTAGCGACACCTGGACTGAGCGGGCGTCAATGAGTGTAGGACGCGGTGGTCTGGGCGTCGCTGTAGTAAGCGGTAAGCTGTACGCTATTGGCGGCGGCTGGGAAAACTATCTGGCCACAAATGAGCGCTACGATCCCGTAAGTGATACCTGGACGGCTTTTGAATCTCCTGTGTTGGGTGAGTGGCGAAATCTGGGCGTTGCAGCGTCGGGCACGCATATCTACGCAGTCGGTGGCTGGAATGGGAGCTATATGGATACAAACGAGTCGTACCAAGCGATATTCCGCGTCCATTTGCCGGTAGCACAATGATGCAACTGCGCGCCAATGTACTGGTGGCTGTGGGCCGGGTTAAAGTGCCGGTTCAGCCAGCTTTCTGAGTTTTTCTTCTGTTTCGTACCAACTGATTTTTGATAGTCCTAGCTTTTTACGTAGGTGGTCTGAGTCCATCCCGCTACGAAAGTCACGTACGGCGCAAGTCCACCGCAACATCTCAAAGGAGACGCCATCTTTAAGGCCAGCGAGTTGAGCAGTGTCGCGCAAGATGTATTCCAGGTTGCGGGCAGTGCATTCGAAAAGGTTTTTATCGGGCTGATAGCTCGTCAGGTAGCGATTCAGCACCGGCATCAGGTCTGGTGCCAGGGCCAATTTGCGTTCTTTGTGGTGCATGCGGGGATTTTTATAGCGAATGTAGAGTACAGGCGCTTTTGGGTTTGATCGGTCTATGTCATTGAGGGCGATGCCCATGCATTCACCTTTTTTCATGCCGGTTTGCAGTAGCAAACTGGTCAGGAGAAATGGGCGTGGGTCGGATTGGTCGCCAAGCATCAGCTCCTGAGCGGCAGCCAGCAGTCCTTCCACTTGATTGTCGTGAAGGATTTGGGGCATGGGTGTGACGATCCGATTATGTAGGATGGCAGATGCTGGATCTGGCGATAACACATTGGTCTCGCACAGCCAGCCAAAGAAAACTTTGAGTGTTGTCACACGTCTTGCATATGTTTTGGGGCTGCACGGAACGCCGCGATAGTGGCGCATCCAGGTGAGAAAGTCGTTCAATTCGTGAGTGCCGAATTCGCTGATGGGGACGTTAAGCCCGCTATGTTTGCCCAGTAGGCGCAAATCGGCCAGGAAGGCCTTGATCGTGTTTTCAGAGAATCCCTGGCGGAGCATATGGTCGTGAAACGCGCCGATGGTCGCGCCCAGTGAAGAGTTACTATTGAGTGGTCTCGTCTCGGCTACAACAGGTCCCTTTTCACCGCGTGCCCCTTTTTGGGGGAAAAGAGATAGCTGTTTGGCGTGGATTGGAGACCGGCGGGTACGCTTTTCCTGCGAGGATTGAGCCGTCACACGGTCACCTCCTTTTCGCATAACCGTTTGTTTGACATAATTATGCAATATCATTTTACCACGTAACGCAATCTGAGTCAAGGTTTTTATGCCAACGCTACATAGGTATTCTTTTTTGGGGGCACTAGCTGTACTGCTCGGCTTGCAAATAGTCTGGCGCTGGGGTAAAATCAGAGTCGTTGTTCAAAGGAAAAGTGACCTCTGTTGGTGTGGAGGGGGCTATGGGAGTCTCGCATGAAGTGCTTAAGCAGCGGTTGGAAGATCAACGGGCCCAGCTATTGGGGGAGATCGAACAATTTCGCATTGCTGGGCGTGACAACCTGGGATACGGTAATCATCAGGCCGACGATGCCACTGATGCCTTTGAGCAGGCCAAGGAATTAAGTCTATTGCAGAACTCGGAGCGGGTCTTAGCTCAAGTGAATGCCGCGCTGGCGCGCTTTGATCAAGGCGTGTACGGCTCTTGCGAGCGCTGCGGCCAGCAGATTGACCCGGCTCGACTTAAAGCCTTACCTTATGCCACACTATGCATGGACTGCCAACAACGTTTAGAGCGGGTTTAAGCCCAATACGGTTCAGTTAAGACCTCCGAGGTCTCCAGCACAAGCCTCGCGGGCGTAAAATACGCCGTATTGAGATATTAGAGGTCTGTCTGGACGCTTAACTGAACCGTATTGGGTTTAAGCCTGATTTGGAGGTACTGTTGATAGGGTGAAAAGTGCGTCGGAATGCAATAACGAGGCTTCGCTTGCTGAGCGATCATTTTCTTTCTTGGTTTTGTTGGGCGTGGCCATTATCGTGTTGGCCTTGGATCAATTGACTAAGACTTGGGTGTCAACCTCGCTGGCGGAGGGTGGGTGGTGGAGTCCATTGCCTGGGTTATGGCGTGTATTTCGTATCACTCATATCACCAATAGCGGCGCAGCTTTTGGCATATTTCCTAACCAGGGTAATTTCTTTGTTGTCATTGCCGTAGTTGTGGCGCTTGCCATTGTGCTTTACTACCGGTATCTACCGACCGAGGGCTGGCTGGTCCGCCTGAGTCTCGGGTTACAACTAGGTGGCGCCATCGGTAATTTGCTTGACCGCATTCGTTACGGGCACGTGGTTGACTTTATCGATATCGGTTTCTGGCCGATTTTTAATGTGGCGGACATGGCTATTGTGATAGGCGTTGGCATCCTGGCCTATTGTCTGTGGCGTGACGATCGCGCTGCGCAGGATATGACGCTTGTTCCGGCCGATGACGAGGGTAAGTTGTGAGCCATTCCAGCTCTGAGGAGGACAAGCAATCTCGTAACGCCATTCAACGTGTCGTCGAGGTTGCTCGGCGGGGACAGGCCCGTTTGAGCGCTTATCGCCAGGAGACAGCCGCCTTGGGACCCTGGCTTCGGTCTCATCTCTTCCGGCAGGGGAGAAAGGGCCAGCAGACCAAGGTGGGACGCTCATTGCGGCGGGCCGTCACGGCCCGTCGCCTGCGCCAGCGACAAGAGGCACATCGCAATGGTAGCCGTCAATCAAGCGCAGCCATCTACGCCCTCCAACGTGTAGCGCAGGCTGTTGATCGAAAAAAGAAGCGTTAGTTGAATCTGGACACAACGAAGCGTTCGAGGGAATTCCTTCGAACGCTTTTTCGTTGTAGCTGGCTCGGAGTGTTGTGTAACGGCGAGGTGAATGTCTCAATGAGGGAGCGAGAGAGGGTTGTTCACTTGCAGGTGGACGAGACTGGTGAGCGTCTGGACCGTTATCTGGCGCGTACCTTGCCTGACCTGTCGCGCTCTCAGGTCCAGCGCTTGATACGCGACGGGCGGGTGGTTCTGGATGAAGAGACGCCCAAGCCAGGTACCCTGGTCAGTCCTGGTATGCGGGTGGTTGTGCGTATCCCGCCCTCTCCATCTGACGAGGTTTTTCCTCAGTCCATCCCCTTGGATGTGGTTTATGAAGATGACGACTTGTTGGTTGTCAACAAGCCTGCGGGCATGGTCGTTCATCCAAGCCATGGACATTCGCAAGGAACGCTGGTCAATGCGCTGCTAGCCCGATACCCAAATCTGGCCGTTGGTGATTCTGGGCGGCCAGGGATTGTGCACCGGCTAGACCGCGATACATCGGGACTTATCGTGGTGGCCAAGACGGAACAGGCCCTGGAGCATTTGCGCCAGCAATTCAAAAGTCGAAAAGTGCAAAAAACCTATCTGGCGTTGGTTCACGGGCAGCCTTCAGCCCCGAAGGGGATTATCGAGGCCCCAGTTGGCCGCGACCCACGGCAGCGGCAGCGTATGGCGGTCATCGCTGATGGACGCCCGGCGCGCACGCGTTATGAAGTGTGGGAAGAATTGGGTGACTACAGTCTGCTATCAGTGGCTCCCGAAACGGGCCGGACGCATCAAATCCGAGTGCATTTGGCCTGGCTGGACGTACCGGTTGTGGGTGACTCGGTGTATGGTCACGGACGACGAGCCCGACGGGCGAAGGGCGACATGGGCCTGGAGCGCCAATTCTTACACGCCTGGCGGCTGTCTTTCGAGCGCCCCGACGATAAAGGGAGCCTGTCACTTGAAGCACCGCTGCCCGCTGATTTGCAGCAGACGATTGATTCGTTACGTAGCTATACCCCTGGGGACCTTGGGGAAACCCCCTTACCGGGATAGGCAAGGGGGTCGATACCCTAATACCCCAGGTCCCGGAATTCTGACTCTTGCCACCGCCTCAGCCTTTTCCGGCCGGCCTCAATCAGGTCAAGCACGCTTTGCCTCTCATGGTTCGGAGATGATGTCTCGTGCCAGATTGGGCCGAGTAGGATCTCCGCGGATGCATCACCTTTTACGGCGGTGGGGTCCATCGTCGCCAAGGCTGCGGCGGCTCCGACGGCGTAGCGCCAGGGTTCTACGCCCTGGTCCAGCGCTACCCGCATCGTGCCGATCAACCGATCATCCCAACTAAGTTTGCGTTGTGGATCTCGTCCCACACGTTCCACAGTGTCACGCAAGTAGGGGTTGGTCATCCGCTCCAGGAGGTCGTCGGCGTATTCGGTGTATCCCGCCCGGGTGAAAAGAGGGTCCACGCCAGCGTGTTTCCGTACCAATGCTTCCCCCGACTCCTCGATAAAGGCTGCTCTGAGGAAGGCGAGGGCGCCGGGGACGCCCCGCAGATCAGCGATGCGTTCAACGCCTCTGATTGCCCCGAGGTACGCGGCCAGGGCATGTGTGGCGTTGTGCCCGTAGAGCTTGGCCTCTTCGAAGGGCAGCAGGTTCTGCTTTTCTTCAAAGACGGCAATGCCTCGCCGGAAAGGTGTTTCCTCTGGCGTATTTTCGAATTCGATCTTTGAGATGAGGATCCGGTTGAAGGCCTCGACCAGAAAGGCGCGTCCCTCACCAGGAGTGATGCGGGTCAGCCGTTGTGATTCTATCTCTTCGGGATCGGTGATGACGCCGCTCATTTTCCCGATCACGGTATTCAGAAAGCGCACCCGAGAGCGTACGGCATCTCGCTCGTCCTCCGGGATCTCCTCCAGGACGTTGGATTCCAGGATTTCGGCCGCCTGATTGTGGTTCTCGGCCGCGTAAACCACCGCTTGTGGCCCACCGCGGGCGACCTTCTCGCGCAATCCCTCAGCCAGGACGCGGTGGAGGCTCCCCGGCCCTTTTGATACGTAATACGCCACGCTGGGAATAGCAGTCCCAATCTCCTGCGCCTCAGCGATGGCGTCGATCAACTGCTCTCGATCCAGTTTCACGGCAGGATCCTGGATCTCGATCGGCCCTAATTCAGCGTGTTCGACCTGGTCTGGGTGTGCAATGTTGACGATGTAATGTCCTTCCGCTCGACGCACGTCGGATACTACGTCGGGCAGTACTTCCGCAATGACCAGACGACGGAAGTCGCCCGAGTGAAAGGCTTCATACAGAAAGAGGCCGGCTTGAATAGCGCCGAATCCGAATCCGACGTAAGTGCGTGTCCCAGTTAGCGCCATGGTTTAGCTCCTGCTGCCAGCCAAGTAGGCGCGTTCATCCTCGCTGGTCCAGGATGGGACAGCGATTATTTCATCTGTGCGCCGGTGCGGGTAGACAACGGCTTTCCCATCAATTTCCTGGGCCTTTACCATCTCCAGGAACTTGATGGCGTGATCCAAGTCGCCGATGCGGGTGATGTGAGCTCCGGCGTTGATTTCGCCGCTGGTCATCAACTCCAGGGTACGGGCGACGTCCCATGGTGAGCCGCCGCTGGAGCCGGTAACATTGACCTCCTGGTAGTGCACCATGCTGGTGTCCAATCCAATGATGTCCTCCCCTTTCTTGAGACCGCCGAATAGATTCAGCACCGCGCCTCGCGCGGTGTAATTTTGGGCAATCTCAATGGCTTTCCCGGAGCCGACGGCTACAATCACATCATCGGCACCTCGGTGGTCTGTCACTACGTTGACGAGTTCCTGGACGTCGTCTGTGCCGGGATTGATGGCATGAAGGGCAACACCCAGTTCCTGGGCTCGAGGTCCAAAAAGCTCTCTGACCCGCTCCAGTCGCTCATCGATCAGGTCAGTGGCGATAATGGCTCGTGGTCGGTAGCTCAGCGCCAAGTCGACGTGCATGCGGCCCATCGCCCCGCTGCCGATGATCACCGTAACACCGTCGGGCTTTAGTCCTTTCAGAACGCCTCGGGGAGAGAGAGGGCTTTCCTGGGCCAGGCGCAGATGGTGGTCCTGCGCCGAGATGGCGCAAGAAAGAGGTTCGGCCATCGCCGCGTGCGCGTATGGGATTGACTCGTCTGGCAGGGGGATCAAACATTCCCCTGCCAGGATCTCCTCCGTGATGAGGATGTATTCCGCCAGGTGCCCGGCCAGTGTATAGCTCACAGCAATTTTTTCAACGCCTATGGCGCCGTCCTGATAACGCTCGCGGTGGTTGATCGGGGGATGATCGATTGCCGGCTGGATCACGTAGCGCTCGTCGGGCCGGTAGCTCTCACGCAATTCCTCCCCTACCTCAACCAGCGTGACCGAGCCCTCGTCGCCGAGGATCAGGGGATAACGGGCGATGTCCCAGCCGTAGAGAAGACTGTGCTTTGGTCCCTGCTCGACAAGCTTTATGTTGGAGGTGCAGATGCCGGCAGCATCGACCCGGGCCAGCATTTGGCGTGGTCCAGGGCGAGGAACTGGCACCTTGCGCATCTGGAGATGGTCGAAGCCGGTTCCGTCCAGTACTAACGCTCGCATCTCGTCTGGGATGTCGAATGACGCTCCTCCTCGGCTGCTTGATGCCGCAGCAGACCCGCCCGGATGATAAGAAATTCTATTTTTTAACACCGTTCTCCTCCGAATAGCAACTAACAACCTGAATCTGTTTCAATAATTCCTCGACAAGGGTGTGATCACCGACGCCGGTACCTTCCTGCGTCGCGGTGGCTGTTCCGCAGGCTACGACTCGGCGTGCGGTTTCGACCGCGTCACACCCGTCGGATATGGCCCACAGCAAGCCTGCCAAAGCGGCGTCGCCGGCACCAACCGGACTGCGAGCGGGGACCGGCGGAGGCGTTGCCATCAGGGTCTCACCATCCATAGCCAGTATCAGCCCCTGGGCACCACGTGTCATGGCCACTACCGGGACGCCGGTGGTCTGTAATCGGCGGGCAGCAGTGCAGTGCTCCTCATCGTTATGCAAGGGGCTACCCAATAATTCAGAGGCTTCTTCGCTGTTAGGTTTGATGGCAAATGGATGGGCGGCCACTCCTTCGCGGAAGGCGGGGCCACTGCTGTCCAGGAGAGCACGCCCACCCCGTTTCTGCACCTGCTGAATCAGCCTGGCGTAAAGGTCGGACGGTGCGCCGGGTGGCAGGCTGCCGCAGAACGCCCATAAGTCACCCGGGTGGGCCATTTGATCGATTTGATCCTGTAAAGCGGCCACATGATTGGGGGTCACGGCGGGGCCGGGTTCGTTGATCTTGGTGTATTGACTGATGGCTTCATCAAGTAGCGTGATGTTGCGGCGTGTTTCACCTTCCACTTGGACAAAATGGACATCGAAGCCGGCCGCCCGTAGACCACTCGTCATGATCTGCCCGGTTGCCCCTCCCATAAAGCCGGTCAAGCTGCTCCTGATCCTGAGGGCCTGCAGGGCTCGTGAGACGTTAATTCCTTTACCGCCCAAATCTTCGCGCAGTATTTGGGCTCGGTGGACTGTGCCCGGCCGTAACTTGGGTATGCTGAGCGTTTTGTCCAGTGTTGGATTGAGTGTAACCGTGACAATCATCGGGCCTGTTCCGCAATGTCTAAGGGTATAAGAAACCCTTAGGCGTTTACTCCGACCCAGAGTCGGTAATCCGCATCGAAGCGCCAGCCTGGGGCATTGAGGTCTAATGTGTGTCGCTCCCAACCGCTGGCGATGCGGCGCATAGTCTCGTCCCATGAGCGTACCCCGCCCAAGGTGTCGGCCGCTTCCACATTGCAGGCACCGACGGCGACCGCAGCGGTGACCGCATCTTCAGGGGACATGTCTCGCAGCAGTGCGCTCAGGAATCCGGCGATGGTGGCATCCCCGGAGCCGGCAGTTCCGATCACGTCCACTTTGAAGCAAGGGGTCCATAGCTCCTTGTCAGCCCAGGCGGCTGGATCGGAAGGCCGGGCGCGGCCAAGTGCCTCGATGCTTGACAAGTCCGCTGTGCGTAAATAAAGTCCTCGATCTCCCAACTTGAGCGCCACGATTTTCACGCCCATCTGGAGCAGTTTCAGACTTGTGTCAGACAACAACTGGGGCGTAATCAGGGGTAAGAAGTGAGGTCCATTGGCCGCCTGATAGAGTTCGTCGTAGATCTCGCGACGTAGCATGTAAAGGATTTCTTCGATGCTGGGCAGAAATACATCCACGTGCGGCAATGTAGCCTCGAGGATGGTGACCCAGTTGGCCTGACCGGCCACGGACGATGGATCGGGCAGGGCCATGTCCAGTGAGGTGGTGACACCCGTCTCCCTGGCGCGACGTAAGACCTCGGTTAACTCAGTTCCATCATTTGCGTACATTAATTTCATAATGGGGGGATAACCGAAGTGGAAGAGACGTGCCTGCGAGAGCTGTTCATAGCGCACGTCATTCGCGCTGAATGTATCATTTGCACCTGGATAGTGGAGGAAGAAACGGTCCACGCCCGGTGGACTGAGTACGACGGTATAAGAGGTGCTGACCCGTCTATCTACCAACATCCCGCTGGCTGTGCCTGGACCATAGGAACCGATGATCTCCTGGACGATTTGGCCTAATGCATCGTCACCGACCTTGCCCATCAGACGGGTCTCTATGCCCAGTTTGGTCAGGGCCAGGCCTGTATTGGACACTGGACCGCCGGTGCCAAATATGGCTGGTCCGACTTCAGTCAGACGGCCTGGACCGAAGGCCTGCGCAAACCTTTCCTCGGAGATGTGGGTCAAATCGGGGATCATATCCAGGCAAAGATGTCCGGCCACCACGGCGTCATAGGTCTCACTCACTGAACAACCTCCTCAAGCGCGTTGTTAGTTTTCATTATGTTTCACCCTCACCCTCAGCCCCTTTCCCACTGAGGAGTAGGGGATGTTTCTGCCTAGCTGCTCACGCGGGACCACACGATATCCATTTCCTCCCTTTCGCCAAGGCTTTGGCGTAACAGAGCCAGCAGTTCCGGGTCGCCTCCGGCCCGTTCAAACATGTCAAGCGTGGCAATGTTGATGTAGTAATCTTGGTCCCTGAGCGATTCTTCTTCGAGTTGATCGATCAAGAATTGGAGTTGTGCTTCGCTGATGGTGCCCAAAAAAGCACCAGTTTTCTTGTCACGGAGTTCGATCATTTTGCTGTCCTCCTATTCTGTTTGGTAGCGTTCTGTCGCCTGATCCAGGGTAAATAAGTCCTCCACACTCTCATATAGTCGGACATACATCGTTGTGCTATGGAATAAAGAGAACCTTGTTAAAATACCCATCTTTGCTCCATATTTTCCTGAAGACCTCTGGAGCTTCGCTCAACGGCAGTCGGTGGCTGATTAAGGGCTGGCATTGGATATGCCCCTTGGAGAGAAAATCTAGAGAAGTGCGCCATTCGTGAATCGGTTGGGGAGCGAAAGATGAATTCCAGGAGCCAACCAGGGTCACTTCTTTTCTTAGCAGTTGGTCAAGGGTCTTCTGAGGCAGGGTCAGGTCGTCGTATGAAATCCCGCAAAAGACGACGCGCCCTTGCTTCTTTGCCATGCGTATACTTTGCTCTTGAGTGATTTTGGACCCTGCCATCTCGATGACCCGATCAACACCCACGCCGCCTGTATGGTCCAGCACGAACTCAACCGGATCGGTTTCTATGGAGTTGCAGGTGAGATCGGCCCCTATCCCCTGGGCTATGGCTAGCTTCTCATCTATGATGTCGATGGCCAATATCTGGCTTGCACCAAATATCCTGGCCCATTGAATGGCAAAACCACCGATAGGGCCGATACCCAGAACGGCAACGGTGTCGCCCCCTCCCAAGTTTACCTTCCTCACCGCGTGGAGTGCTACGGACACCGGATCGGTGCAGGCACCTGATTCGAAGTCGACTCCGTCTGGAAGCTTGAGGAGATTGCGCTCCTTTACGACGACGTACTCGGCCATAGCCCCGTCGACTCTGGAGCCATAGTAACTGTACTGGTCACATAAATTGTATTCCCCAATAGCGCAATAGTCACAGGTTCCGCAGGGTATCAAAGGGACAATCGTCACCCTATCTCCAACCTTGGCCGACTTCACGTGGCTGCCAACTGCCACGATCTCGCCCGAGAATTCGTGCCCAATTGTGGTGGGATAAGAGTAAGTACCTTTGAGCATGACCCGGGCCGGATCGGAACCACAGATGCCTATGGCCTTAACTCTGGCCAACACTTGGTCTTCTCCTGCGCGTGGGATGTCTACTTCCTCGATTCTGAGGTCACCTGGCGCATAGAGCCGGGCAGCTTTCATTTTTCCTTTCCTCCCATCATGTTTCACTCTCTCCCCAACATGGTTCTCCCTGAAACGCGGTTTCAAGGGGAGAGGGGGCCTTACAACTCGTGGTTGAGTTCCGCCAGCGTCGGGTAGATCTGGGCGAAGTGTTGGGCTTTTTCCAGGTAACGCTTGTGCATAGCCATATCGGGTTCATAGACACGTTTGATCTTTACCATCTGAGCTACACCCTCATCGACTGAGGAAAAGGCATGAGTTGCCACGCCGGCCAGTATAGCTACCCCCAGACAAGCAGCTTCCGAGACATCCATAGCCACCACCGGTTTGCCAAAAATGTCCGCTTTGGTCTGCAGCCAGCGAGGGGATTTGGCACCGCCGCCGATGGCACGCAGTTCCCGGACAACGATGCCGGTCTTCTCCATTACGTCCACGCTCAGTTTGGTCTCGTAGGTCACGCTGTCGATAATGCCCTTGATGATCTGGCCTTTGGTTGTGCTCATATCAAGACCCAGAATCGCACCTTTGGAGTCGGGGTCCATCCAGGGCGTGCCGCTGCCAAAGAAGTGGGGCAAGATCAACACCGGTGATGGTCCCTCGGCGGCTTGCCCCAGGATCAGGTCGTAGACGTCCTGTCCTGCGTGCGCGGCCTCTTGTTGCTCCGTGGCGGCGAAATTGTCGCGATACCAACGCAGCAACGCGCCCCCCGTCGAAGAATAACCTAGGACGAGATACATGTTTGGTACCGTGTGGGGGGCGATAGGCAAGTTGCTGGAGAGCAACTTAGCATCCAGGACCAGCTTCGGCGAGGCTAGTGCCACACATTCGACGGTGCCGGTGGAATCCATGGCGATGCCCTCGGAGATTGCACCGCATCCCAATGCTCCGGATGGTTGGTCGTGGCCTCCCGCCACTCCTATGGCGCCTGGTGCCAGCCCTAATTCCGCGACAACGGGAGCTGCTACTTCACCCAGCACCGAACCTGAGGGCAACGCTCTTGACAGTCGCTCCATATCTATTTCGGCCAGTGACAGGATCTCATCAGACCATGTAAGTTGGTTCACGTCGAAGGCCATTGTACGCGTGGCCAGAGAGTGATCCATCGCTGGCTCCAGCCCCAATTGATGGAAGACGAAATCTTGCATACAAAGGAAGCGTCGGGCATTGGCAAAGATGTCGGGCTCGTGTTGCCGCAGCCACATCAATTTGTTCACTGTGTACATGGGGTGGAGTGGCATACCGGTGATGTAAAAGAGACGCTCTTTGCCCAGTTCCTCGCCCCACCATTCCGTCTGTTCACCTGCGCGGGTATCAAGCGCGGTGATGAAGCGACATAATGGTTGGCCCTTGGCGTCCAGCGGCACGACCGACTCACCATGAGTTGAGACACTCAGCGCCTGCACCGGGTCGTCGGGGACGACCGCCGTCACCTGGCGGATCACGCCTGCTACCGCATCCCAAACCTCTCCCGGGTCGAGCTCCATCCAGCCTGGATGTGGCTGGTAGAGGGGATACTCTTGATACGCCTGAGCCAGCATCTCGCCTGTAAGACTGAAGGCCACTGCCTTACAGCCTGTGATCCCTACGTCCAGTCCAAGTAGACTCATGTTCACCTCGCGTATGTTGCTACTTTGGCAATGTTATGTTCGTTGATGATAAGCCCTCACCCCCGCCCTCCCACTCTGCTTCGGGCCGGGGGGCGAGAGCCATCAAATGTTGGGCTTCATTAGCCGGATGCGCCGGATGACTTCTTGCCGCATTCGCGCTTTTCCTTGTTGAAGAATATCGTTTTCCTTACGCGAGCCTATCACCTGGTGGATGGCAACTTTGGGGGGAAGAGCCGCAGTGGCTTCCTTCAAGCCGTCCAAAAAAGCTTGTTTCAGGGTGGAGCCGATGTTGAATTTGGCCACACCCAGGCTGATGGCATCCGCGATTGCCTCCTCGGGGAATCCGGTCCCACCGTGGATGACCAATGGCACCGCTACGGCCTGGTGGATGGCTGCCAGCCGCTCCAGGTCAATAACCGCCTTTCCACCGGTCAGTGCGTGGACGTTACCGATGGAGACGGCCAGCGCGTCGATCCCAGTCTCATCGACGAAGCGGCGCGCTTCGTCGGGATCGGTCAAACGGCCAGCCCCGCCACCCATCTCACCCGAGGCGTCGGGTAACTCGCCCACTTCTGCTTCCACACCTACGCCCATGTGTTGAGCGGTCTGTACCACCTGCTGGGTGAGGCGGACATTCTCGGCGTATGGCAGGTCACTGGTATCCAACATAACAACATTGAAACCGGCTTGGATGCCACGTACGACTTGGGCAAATGTCTCGACCTCGTTGAGGATGAATGCTACTGGCACTTTGGCGGTCTTGGCGGCCGCCCGTCCAAGGGCTCCCAGTCGCTCAAGACCACCCCCGTCAAACCAGGCCGGTTCCATCATCACTCCACCAAAGCCGAGGATCACGGGGGTGTTTTCAGCCTCAGCAGCCTCCAATACGGCTTCCAGCGAATAAATGTCCCACGCTTCAAAGTAGCCCACGGCATAGCCGCCGGCCAGGGCATCGGCCAACAGATCTTTGAATGGTATTAGCATGTCCTTGCCTGAATGAATATTGTCCTCCTATATGAATTACGTACTGCGTATTGCGTACTGCGTACTGCGTATTGCGTACTGCGTACTGCGTATTGCGTTTACGCAATACGCAGTACGCGGTACGCAGCATTCTATTCCACCCCAGCCATACGACGTACCTCTTCAACGTAGGCTACGACGTTTTCCATCGGCACGTCCTCCAGGATGGTATGGGAGCTCTGGAGAATATACCCGCCACCTTGCCCTATGACCTTGGCCCTGGAGCGTATTTCTGCTCTTACCTCCTCTGGGGTGCCCAGAGGCAGGGTTCGCTCGACATCGATACCGCCATAGAAGGTCAACTGATCGCCGTATTTCTCCTTGATGGCGCGCGGGTCCATGACGGAAGGGGACAAAGGGTTGAAGACCTGCAAACCTATCTCGATCAGGTCTGGGAAGAGCGTCTCTACCGCTCCATCTGAGTGTTGCCCCACAACAACGCCAGCTTCTTGGCATCGCTGATAAATCACGGCCAGGCGTGGCTTGATGAAACGCCGCCACATCTCGGGGCTGAACATGAGTCCGGTCTTCGTTCCCCAATCGTCGGCGAAGTAAAAGCCGTCCACTCCGAGCGCCAATTGCTGCTCGATGATGGGTAAATTCCACTCGTGGAGGATGCGATCCAGCAACTCTTCAACGAATTCGGGCTGTGTGGCCATGTCCATAAGTAATTGTGACATGCCCCGGATACTCCAGGCACGCTCGAAAAGACACATGCCCAGTTTGCCAAAGAGGAAAACTTTGCCCTGGTAGTGGTCAGCCAATTCCCTGGCCTGATCAAATCGGCCTTCGCGGTAGGGATCGGGCAATGTGTAGCTGTCCAGGGCTTGTGCCAGCTTTTCCGGCTCGATCTCGGCCAGGGGGTAAGCTACCGGATGGGGCAGACCTCCCCGGCGATCCCAAATGCACCCGAACTCGTCCTGGTGCAACTCCCCCGCCTGATCGACGTCCGTGTGGACCGGGCCGCCGCTGAGGGTGAGTTCCACCTTGCCGACCTGATTGGCCCAGGGATTATAATTAAAATCGGATCCCACCTTGACGATGTGATTACCTATGAAGTCCATCGCCTGGTGATTATCCTTGAGCCCGTAGTGCTGGCATACCTTGTGCCATACGCCGGACACGGCGTGCAGGTTATAGGGAACGAAGTCGGTTTCTTGGTGACGGATGGCTGCGAGCACCCGGTCTCGTCTGTTCATAGTTGCCTTTCGAGGTAAACGCACATTTACCCTTTCACCGCTCCAAAGGTCAGGCCGCGCACGATGTAACGCTGGGCCGTCAGCGCCAGCAAGGTGGGCGGCAGGATGGCAAACAGCAGGCGCGTGGCCACGAACCAAAACTGGATGCCCTGGGTGTGGCTTACGCCGGCAATCACCACGGTGATGGGCTGGGCGTTCCTGAGGGTCAGAATAAGGGCGAAAATGAACTCGTTCCAGGAGAAGGCGAAGCATATCACGGCGGCGGCAGCCACTGCCGGCGCAGACAGCGGCAGGGCGATGCGCAAGAAACTCTGAAAACGCGAGGCGCCGTCGACCCAGGCCGATTCTTCCATTTCGATGGGCAATTCCTTAAAAACGTCGCGCATGATGAGCACGGCAAACGGCATGGTAAAGGTGGCGTTGGCCAGGATGAGCGCCAGGCGGGTGTCTAATAATTTGAGGAATTGCATCACCAGGAAGAAGGGGATGACGGTCACCATAGGCGGCAGGAAGCGCTGCGACAGGAACCACATGGTGATGTCTTTGTTCTGCCAGCCATAGAAACGGAAGCGCGCCAGGCCATAGCCAGCCAGCGTGCCGAACGCGATGGCGACCACGGTGGCACCCAGGGATATGACGAGGCTGTTGAGCAGCGCGCGGCTGATCTCCGGCCAGCGGTTGGTGAACTCTGACTGCCAGTTAACCAGGGTGGGCTGGAATTGCAGGAAAGGAATCAAGGATGGCTTGCTCAGGATGACGCTGGGTTCCTTGAACGAGGTGACGATAGCCCAGTAAAAGGGGAAGACCACCCAGGCGGTGGCAACAATGATGACCGCCCACAACAGGATATTTTTCAGAGTGTGTCCCAGTTTATGTCTTTTCACGCGAGCACCTCTCTATTCATAAATCTGGCGCAGCCGGTTGAAGAAGAACAAGCTGATGATCAACACCATCAGAAGCAAGAGATAGGCCAGGGCTGAGGCGTAACCGGCGTTAAAATTGCGCAGCCCGGTCAGGTAGATGTAGAAAGAAAGGGTTTGGGTGGCAGCGCCCGGCCCACCGTTGGTCATGCTGAAAGGGATGTCCAGAATCTTGACAGCCTCCACCAGGCGCAACATAGTGACGGTGAAGAGCACCGGGGCTAACAATGGCAACGTGACAAAGCGGAAGATATCCAAGCCAGATGAAGAGTCCAAGGCGGCCGCCTCGTAAATCTCCTCGGGCAGCCCCTGCAAACCGGCCAGCAAAACCAGAAAACAAAAGGGGGTCCATTGCCAGACGTCGACCAGGACGATGGTCAGCCGCGCCAGCCAGATGTTGGAGAACCAGGGCGGCAGGTTGACCACGCCCAACGCGCGCAGAACGGTGTTGACCGCCCCCACCTGCTCGTGGAAGATGGTCAGGCCCAGGTAGCCCATTGCAATGGGCGCTGCGAAGAGGGGCATGGTGAACAGAGAACGGAAAACACGCTGCCCCCGCATGGGCCGGTTGAAGAGCAGGGCCAGCCCCAAGCCCAACGACACGGTCAGGACTACGCTAGCGAGCACAAAGATGATTGTTACCTCGAGGGAATCCCAAAAACGATAATCACTGAAAGCCCGGCCGAAGTTCTTCAGCCCGTTGAAGCTCTGCGGTTGGCCGAGGCGGGCGCGCATAAAAGCCAGTCGCAAGGAATATAGCAGTGGAAAGATGGTGAAGGCCAGCACCCAGAGGATGCCTGGGCCGACGAACAACCATTTGGTGCGACTTCGTTCGTGCATCGTCTACCTCTTTCTCGATATCTAAACTCTCACCACGTAACGTAGCGCGGATTGGCCTGTCCTGGCTCCGCCACGCGGGCCGACCTGGGGGGCAATCCGCGTTACGGGGTCAGACGATTCTTGAACAAGGGGGAGGGATTCGCAACGGTGCAATCCCTCCCCCAGCCATTCCTCAGCGTCCAGAGTCCGGACTATTCGGGAGTGTAACCGATGGACTCCTGGTACAGCCTGAGCAGATCTTCCTTGCCGTAGTCTTCGATGATACGCACCCAGTCGTCGTAGGTGCGGTCCAGCGCCTCCTGCGCCGAGACCTGGCCGGTGACGGCCTCGGACAGGTGCACGTCCATAGTCTCGCTCATCTCCGGCGTGCCGGGGATGCGCAGGTAGGTCACGAAGAGCGGGTAATCGAAGAAGTTGTTCTGGTAAGAGCCGATGAACTCCTCGGCATCAGCGGCGTCGTAGCCGCCCGCTACGTACTCCTCGACGGTGGCCGAGCCGACGGGCTCAAGCCAGTCGTAGGTGGTGCCCGGGTCTACGCCGGTCCAGCCGGTGGCCACGTTCCAGTGGTTGATCTCGGGCGTGGACTGCCAGGCCATCCAGTAGTAGGCCAGGTCGGGGTCCTCGGCGAACTTGGACAGCACCGGGTGCCACGAGCAGCCCACCTGGTTGCCCACCATGTTGGGCTCCTCCAGCTCCAGGAACTCGCCTGCCTCCATGTCATAGGGGAACTTGGTGCCGGGGATGCCCCGCGCGCCCAGCTTGCCCTGGATGACCGATTGGGCCGGGTCCTGCGACAGCGAGCCAACGTCGCCCCAGGAGAAGGTCATGATGGCGTTGCCCGACAGGAAGTCGGCCCAGGCCTCACCCAGCTCCCAGCCCCACATGGCCGAGGGGCCTGCCTTGGACAACGCAATCAGCATCTCCAACGCCCTGACGTGGCCGGGCGAGTTGATGAGCGGTTCCATGGTTTCCGGGTCGAAGAAGTAGACGTTATGGTACTGGTCTACCTGGCGCGGGTCGTCGCCAGGAGCCGGGATGGCTACGTAGGGCGCCGACAGGGCCAGGAAGTGGAAGAAGCCCTGGCCGCCTACCTTGAGGTGCAGGGTGATGCCGTCATCCGGGTCGCCGTCGCCGTTCCAGTCCTTGCCGTTAAAGAACTGGGCGACCTCCAGCGCATCCTCCCAGGTTTCCAAATCCACCGGCATTGGGTGGCCCATTTCCTCCTCGAAAGCGGCCTGCCATTCGGGGTCTTCGATGATGTCCTTGCGGTAGTAGAGCACCTGGGCGTCGTGGTCGTTGTTGCCGCCGTACCAGGTATCACCCCACTGCATCAGGTTGGCCACAGCCGGCGCCACCGACTCGCGGTCCCACTGGGGCATGCGCGGGTCATCGAGGTACTCTTCAACCGGCTGGATCCAGTCATTGTAGACCGCGTCACCGTACCAGTTGGAGCAGTTGATGAGGACGTCGTAGTTGTGGGCGCCGGTCGTGAAATCGGTGTAGATCTTCTCGCGCAGCTCGGCGAAGGGAATCTCGACAATTTCATAAGTTGCGCCGGTCAGCTCTTCGAACTTGGGCCGCCAGAAGTAGAGTGGGCCGGAGATGGCGCCACGCTGCCCGGCCGAGTAGACGCCGATGGTAAAGGACTTACCCTCCCAGGCCGGGTCGGGTTCGCCCTTGTCGGCGGCGTCGAAGGCAGCCTGAGCCGTGTCCGCCTCGAGCTGGACTGAGGTGGGAAAGCCGCCAGTCATGACCTGCTCGGGCTCGGGTTCGGGGGTGGGGGTGACCACGACTTCTTTCACCACCTCTTTCTCCACCTCAACTGTTTGGACGACCTCTACGGTTTCCACAACGGTAACCGTTTCGCCTTCAACCATCTTTTCGACTTCCACTGTCTCGACGACGACGACGGTCTCGATAATCTTCTCCGGGGTCGGTGCGGCACAGGCGGTAGCTAGCATGGAAATGATTACCAAGATAGCCACTGCAATCATTGAAAAGCGTTTCATTTCCTTCATCCTCCTTGGCTAATGACTCTACTCCATCGAGAGACGGCTCGGTTATCTGTTATCTGTGCGCTATTGCGGAGATAATCCGAGCACCTAATTAGGCCAGGTTTTCTGTTGGCGCAACCACCTCCTTTCTATACGTAGCACATCCCTATGCAGACTATCATCATCCGTACCCGCTAGAGAATGCTGGAGAGCCAGTAGATCGTCTGCTTTGGGACGGCATCATAGGCGCCACGTTGCCCGGGCAATGAAAACCTTGATGATGCGATGTGGTCTTCACGCCAGCAACCAAGGCGGGACCCGATAATATTTACTAACGAAGCTTCGCCTCAAACCGACGAGAGGCCAGCCATCTCCCCACAGACATAAAGGAACACGGACAACAGAAAAAGGAAAATGGGGGCGTGTTTCTTTCTGTCCGTGAGGAAAACTTGACTCATCTGTCAAGAATCTGGCTTATGAAGATGTCTAGGATGACAGGTGTCTGCTAACCATTTTTGCCATCGCCTCAAACTCTGGCGCGAGCGCCGGATATAGCGCCCGGTAGCGCGGATAGTAATCAGTGTAGATGGACACGGCTGGTCCCGGCTCTGTGCGCCCTGTGACTTGCACTGCCTTCTCGCATGCCTCGGAAACGTCCCGAAATACACCTGCGCCTACACCCGCCAGCAACGCTGCGCCGTAGGCGGCGCCTTCGGTGACTTTGACAGTGACAATCTCGGTGTCGAAGACGTCGGCCAGCATCTGTTGCCACAGCGGGCTGCGCGCCCCACCGCCTGAGGCACGTACCTGCTCGATTGAGAGCCCCAGGGCGCGCATCAGTTCCAATGAGTCACGCAGACCATAGGTCACGCCTTCCAACACCGCTCGTGTCAAGTGTGCTTTGCCGTGCCGTAATGTGAGGCCAAAGAACACCCCTCGTGCATTGGGATCGGGGTAGGGGGTACGCTCACCGGTCAAGTAGGGCAAGAAGAGCAACCCTTCACAGCCGGGTGGTACCTCGGCAGCAGCCTCGGTCAGCAGGTCGTAGGCGTCTTGCCCGGTTTCGTTGGCCCGAATCTGCTCCAGTTCACCTAACGCATCACGGTACCAGCGAAAACTGCCGGCCGCCGAAAGCATCACTCCCATCAGGTGCCACATCCCAGGCACGGCGTGACAGAAGGCGTGCAGTTTGCCCTCTGGTTCTACACGATAGGTATCTGATGCCGCGAAGACCACGCCCGATGTGCCCAAGGTGGCCGAGACTATCCCCTCGTTGATGATGCCCGTACCCACGGCCTGGGCCGCCTGGTCACCGCCGCCACCTACCACCGGCGTCCCTTCCAACAAGCCAGTTGCCTTAGCGGCGGCTGTGCTTACGCAGGCGCTCACTTCCGGGGACTCGGTCACATCAGGCAGCCATTCGCGTGGCAGATCCAATGCGGCCAACATTTCATCGGACCATCGGCGCTGGCCTACGTCAAAGAGCGAGGTGCCCGATGCGTCCGACACTTCACTGAAAAAGCCACCGGTCAGACAATAGCGTGCGTAGTCCTTGGGCAATAGCACCTTTGCGGCGCGGGCATATACATCGGGCTCGTGCTCCTGCACCCAGGCGATTTTGGGTGCCGTGAAGCCGGGCAGCACCGGATTGCCGGTAAGTCGCAGCACGTTGTCTGGACCGACTTTCTGGGTGATCGCGGCGCACTGGGCAGCGGTGCGTTGGTCATTCCACATGATGCACGGGCGTAGCACTTCGCCCTGGTCGTCCAGAAGCACCAAGCCGTGCATCTGCCCGGTGAGACCCACACCAGCTATTTGATTGGCTTTCACCCCGCCTTGTTCCAGCACTTGCCGGACGCTGGTCACGGTGGCGGACCACCAATCTACAGGGTTTTGTTCAGACCATAAGGGTTGGGGGGTAAACATGGGATACTCGGTTGTGGCACTGGCCGTAACGGCGCCACTGGCGTCGATTAGCAAGGCTTTACTTCCGGTGGTTCCCACGTCAATACCAAGCAAGTACTCAGTCATAGTACAGCCTCGGTAAAAAGAGTGGATCGCATTTTAGACTGGACTTATGGACCAGTCTTTGACTGCTGTATGAAGGGGTAGAAGGGCATTTGTTCCTGTGGTCGTGACTATTGTAACATATAAAGGTGGCTGGCGTCAAGTCCCCTGGGCTGGGTGCGTTCGGATTTGGGGGCGAATTACTCTGATCCGAGGAGTGAGGCATCCCCAGATGTATTCTTTACCTACATCGTGACCCTGACTCTGGACAGACATCGTAGCTGAC
>DAOUMD010000081.1:0-33562 GCA_034412795.1 Anaerolineae bacterium | reverse complement strand
CCCCGGGGGAGTGGTAGCGAAGAATTATGGGATACGTAGTCTGCCCACCTCATTCTTTATTGATCGGGATGGAACGGTGCGTGGTGTGTGGAGTGGTCAGTTATCGCCTGCTCGGCTGAAGGAGCTTGTTGACCCTCTCTTGTGACTCACTACCTGGTACTCTTTTACGGGTGCACTTCAACTTGGGGAAACCACCCTTAAGGCTTTATTAGAAGAGGAAGGAAAACTGAGACACGATTTGAAGCGCATGCGTCAGCCCGTTACCGACGTGCAGGTCAATGTCAAGGGTGACCGTGCTGAGAAGCCCCCTAGAGTTTACACCGACATCGAGGTCGAATATGTGGTGACCGGGCACGGTTTGTCGGAGGAAAAAGTGCGCCGGGCGGTAGAAATGTCGGAGACCACTTACTGCTCTGCATCGATTATGTTGGGCAAGACGGCCACTATTTCCAACACCATTCGTATCTTGGATGCCGATACGGAGTCTCTGCCGGTGGGGGAGGGCGCTGCCCGCGTGGCTGAGCTGGAGAAGCGACTGGCGGATCTTCAATCTCGACTGCCGGCTCACTCCGTTCCTCCCTCAATGATTGTCGAGCTGGACGAATTGGAGGAGGAGTTGGCTCTAGCGCGGCGCCAGTGGCAAGAGGAACGGGCAAACGAGGGTACCGGACATCCAGGAGACAGGAATTGACCGTTGCCAGCTTTGAGGGCAAGACACCCCAAATTGGTGTGGGGACTTACATTCATCCCTCGGCCGATGTGTTCGGCGCTGTGGCCATTGGTGAAGGCTGTTGGATCGGGCCTGGTGCTCGCATCCGGGGCGATTACGGGACTATCGTCATCGGGGATTACACCAGCGTTGAGGATAACTGCGTCATCCACGCGCGCCCGGGGGAGCAAACCACCATCGGAAATTGGGTGACCATCGGGCACGGAGCCGTCATCCACAATGTAAAGGTGCTGCACGATTATGCCATCATTGGTATGGGAGCTGTCGTCTCTGACTGGGCCGATGTGGGACCATGGGCGGTTGTCGGCGAGGGGGCTGTCGTTCGCCAGGGCCAAATCATCCCCGCTGAGCACATTGCTGTCGGTGTGCCGGCCCGTGTCTTGAACAAGCAGGTCAGCGATGACTACAAAAAAGAGTGGACACGCTTTAAAGAGACCTACGTGGATTTGGCCCGTCGCTATCCTGACGGCTTTGCCCCGTTCGATGAGCCTTGAGCCACACACAGCACCACAAGCCCATAGTCGCAGCTTAAAAACGAAGACACAAAGGTGTCGAAAGGGTGTTTTGACAAAGCCAAACCTTATCTGTACAATCCCCGAACGACGAGGGCGAGCTACTGAAACAGGCGCGCGGGCCTACGCCCTAATCCTGAGGGAGTAGCGCGATTTCCCCCCAAGATTGGGGCGTAGGGGGGCGGCTGAGTAGTTGCTCTTCTCAATAATTCGGGGTAGGGGCAGCGCCTTGTGCCTGCCCAACAGGGCGGCCACTATTCTTTCTGTGAGGGGTGAGGAATTGAGTATTAGAGTAGCACTAACGACGCCACCCTTCCGTGAATCGGGAGTGGTGGGCACAACCAAAAGTATGAAGGCCGTCATCAATCTGATTCCACCTTTGGGGTTGGCCTACCTGGCTGCGGTTCTTGAGAAGAAGGGGATAGATGTAAGCATAACCGATGGCAGTCGCGGCCTGTCCATCGTTGAGGTAATGGATGAACTCGAAGCATACGGACCGGACATTGTAGGTATTTCTTGCACCACGCCTACTTTCCTGGATGCCATCGAGTTGGCTGAAGCGGTACGCAAGGCTTTCCCCAGGGCGATCATTGTGCTGGGCGGACCACACGTGACGGCTATTCCTCAGGAGGCCATGTTGGAGGAGGTCTTTGACATTGGGGTTATTGGTGAAGGAGAGATGACCTTCCTCGAACTGGTGGAGGAGATAGACGACAAGGGCAATCTGGGGGAAGTTGGTCTGGAACAGATTAATGGCCTGGCTTTTCGCAAAGATGGTGAGATTATCCTGACTCCTCCTCGGGAGCGGATAAAGGATCTGGACAGTCTACCACACCCAGGCCGGCATCTGCTTCCACCCCTTTCTGAGTATCGCCCCACACCGGCCTCTTATCGTAAGCTTCCCGTGGCGGTCATGATGACCTCCCGGGGCTGCCCTTACGGCTGCACCTTTTGCGATCGGGGCGTGTTTGGCAACTACGTACGCGCGCACAGCCCAGAACGTGTCCTGGCCGAGATAGAGGAATTGCTCGGTCGTTATGCAGCCCGTGAGATCCGCTTCTTCGACGACACCTTTACCATAAACCGCAAACGGGTGGAAAAGATCTGCGAGATGATCATCGAGCGTGGCCTGCGTTTCCCGTGGACATGTCTTACCCGGGTGAATACGGTCGACAAGGACCTGTTACGATTAATGAAAGAGGCAGGCTGCTGGCAGGTGTTATTTGGGCTTGAGTCCGGTGACCCCGGTATGTTGGACAGGTTGAATAAAGGCAGTAGTGTTGAACAAAACAGCCAGGCCGTGCAATGGGCATTGGAGGTAGGTCTAGGCGTTCGGGGCGACTTTATCATCGGTACTCCAGGCGAAACAATGGAGAGCCTGGAAAACACCCTGGCGTTCACCAAGCGGATTAAGCTGGATTATGCCCATTTCAACAAGTTCGTCCCTTATCCAGGCACGGAACTTTTTGAGCGTCTGGTGGCTGAGGGATATGAGTTTGACACCAAACACCTACCCCCCATCGTAGATCACGCTGCAATACTATACGTGCCCGATGGGCTGAGCCGTGAGCAACTAAAAGAGTTCTTGGATCGCGCCCACCGCGAGTTTTATCTGCGGCCTTCACACATTGTCCGCCGCCTAGTGCGTACTGGCTCCTGGCACGAGTTCACCGGTCAGGCCAAGGGAGCCCTGGCTATTGTAGGATTGTGATACAGATACCACCATTGGTGGCATGAAAACACGTAGTCTTGGCTTGATTCTAGTCGGCCTGTTGGTGTTGCTGGCTGTCTCTCCGCTGCTACCCCCAGGTCTGCCCAGCATTGCGGATGCTCCTATTCATCTCTTTCGCACGATGGAGATGGTATCCGTCTGGGCGGATGGGATCTATTATTCCCGTTGGGCCCCTAATCTGGCCTTTGGTTATGGCTACCCCTTGTTCGATTTCGCCCCCCCCTTGCCCTATTTCATCGCCGGAGCCTTCCATGTTCTCGGATTTTCGTTGGAGACTTCCATAAAGCTCCTGGCAGTTCTCTGTATGGCCTTCTATGGCGTTGGAATGTACCTCTTCGTTCGCAATGTCCTGGGTGAGCGAGGGGCAGTTCTGGCCGCTGCGGCCTATCTCTACGCACCTTTTCGTTTCCGTGAGATCTTACTCTATGGCGGGAACTATCCGCAGATTCTGGCTATTGGTCTATTCCCTTGGGTATTATGGGCATTCGAGCGAATCATAGCCGATGGGCGGTCACGATACATTGTCGCAGGTGCTATCTGTTACGGTGCACTCATCCTTAGCCACAACTTTCACGCTTTTATCTTCACTCCTTTGCTCCTTCTTTACATTGCTGTAGAAATGCTCTTTGTGAAACCTCGATCCGATTTTCGAGGAGTGGGGCATACCCCCATGCCGAATGGAGCTACATCTGGGGGTGTTAGCTCCTTAGTTCCGGCTCTACCTCCACGCCGGGGAAGAATTGGAAGGCTGCTCCACAAGCTCTGGCGGCCAGCCGTGGCTTTGTCCTTGGGACTGGCGTTGACGGCCTTTTTTTGGGTGCCAGCTTTACACGATTTGCAGTATACTTTTGCACAGACGGATTATTATCTAACACGCAGCGATTTCCGCCTGCGCCTCCTCAGCCTCAGGGATCTGCTGGCCATGCCCATCCCCTTGGACGGACGAGCCGATAATCCTGATGTGCCTTTCAGCTTGGGAATCGTGATTGTCGTACTGGCTGCGCTGGGCGTCGCATACCTGCTGGTAGCCGCGTTGTGTCTTGCTCTTTCGGCTTCTCATTGTGCCAGACGAGAACACATGTGGCGGGAAGTGCGGCATCTGGCTTTTTTCCTTGTGGTGCTGGTCGGGGCTTCTTTTATGATGTTACGTCCTGCTGCACTCTTGTGGGAGACGTTGCCTTTTTTGCCTTACGCCGAGTTCCCTTGGCGCCTGATGGGCATAGCTAATTTAGCTGCGGCATTCCTGGCAGGCGGGAGCATACGACTGGGGGAGTGGGGCGCCGAGTTGCGAGGCGGGCGATCTTGGCTGGCCGATCTTATCTTGGCTGTGTCTATTCTTGGATTGATCCTTGGCGTCGCCGTGTATTTCTACCCGACCAAGTCCTTTCAACGCTGGGGTACTCCTACTTTAAGTGATTACATCAGCTACGAGGTATACACGCACAATCTGGGCACGACCGGGCTGGCCGAGTACCTGCCCAAATGGGCTGAAGAGATCCCAACTTCCTCGCCGTTGGTCAACACACTTCGTGAGGGAGGGACGATTGAGAAACTTGACCGACCGGCTTTGCCTTCTGGTGTCCAGGCAACAGCATTGGCTCATAGCAGCACCGAGGATCGTTACCGATTCAGCAGCGAGAATAGCTTCCGTGCCAGGTTCTTCACTTTCTATTTCCCCGGTTGGCAGGCTTTTCTGGATGGGGAGCCGGTTCCTATTCGCGTAACTTCTCCTTTGGGACTGATGGTGGTGGATGTTCCGGCCGGTGATCACGAGCTTCTGCTCCGCTTTGGAGAAACACCCTTCCGTCTGGCAATGGACGTGATCTCAATGTTAGCGTTGGCTGGAATAGCCGGCTGGTCGACCAGCCGCATGATAGGCCAATTACGACAAAGTGCAGCACAGAAAGGGGAGGACCTTGCGGCAGATGCAGGATCGACCCGGTTGGGGTGGAGACAAGTCTGGCCGTTAGGAATGCTGCTCGCAGTTGTTTTCTTCGGAAAGGTTAGTTTCGTAGATCCCCGCACAACTTGGTTCCGGCAGGAATCGCCCCCTGACCAGGTCGCTGGCGCCCAATACCCCATGCGTGTACCGATGCAGGACAACGTGCTTTTCCTGGGATATGACCTGGTTGGAAGCGAGGTGGTCCATGGTGGAGAGCTACTGCGGGTGCGCCTTTACTGGCAGGCGACTGGGCCGCTCAGTGGTGATTACATAAGCTTCATTCACTTGGACGCTCCGCCTGACAATACTACCTTTGCAACGTCGGACAACTACCAGCCAGGTGATCCCCAGGCGCAAATCGATATGCCGTCAAGAGGGTGGAAGCCGGAGCTCTACGTGCGCGATGAACATCGCCTGGAGCTGCCGGATGAGATACCTCCAATTGCTTATGAATTGCGCGTGGGGCTATACGACCGAGAGACAGGGCAGCGTTTGTCCATCTTGCCGGGGCAGGGGGAAAGCCAAGGCGGAGATACGATATTTCTCCAGCAGGTATACGTTCTACCGGCCCAGACATCGTTCCGATCCATGATGCAGAGCAGGCAAAGCTACCACTTGGGCGAGAGCATTGAATTGTTGGGACATAGCGTGGAAAGCGAGCCGGTGGCGGACGACCGTATACAGCCAGGCCAGACGATCACGGTGACTCTTTTCTGGCAAGCGCTTGAACCGGTTGAGGAAGATTACACTGTTTTTGTTCAATTGCTGGATGAGGCAGGGCAAGTGGCGGACCAACACGACAGCCCACCGGTTAACGGCCGATACCCCACTCATAGCTGGTTGCCCGGTCGGGTCGTTGAGGATGAAACGGTTCTTGCACTCGCTCCCGATCTGCCACCTGGAGAGTATCGTATCACTGTTGGCATGTACGAACTGGAGACAGGGCAACGGCTGGAGGTGAAGGGCAAGAACGGAACTGTGCCTGATAACGCCATACTGTTGGAGCCGGTGTTGCAGGTGGGAAGATAACTAGGCCGTGTTGACATTTGCGCATTCCCAGAGGTGCATTTCGTTATTTGTTGCGGGGTTCTCAGGTGCAAAGACTCAAATGTCAACACGGCCTAATACACAGATGCCTATCTCGGTCTTGTTATATGCCAGATCACCTTGCCCAGCACATCTGGTCTGGTGATGGGGCCAAAGCGTCTGCTGTCCACGCTGTTCTTTTGAGTTCCGGTCACGTAGATCTCGTCTTTGTGTGGCGAAACGTTCTTTACTTTTTTGATCATCGTGCCATATAACTCGTGTCGAAAAGCGATAGTATCCCCTTGCTTGGCCGTGCCAAAAAGATAGGGGATTTTGGACACCAGCACAAAATCCCCATCTTGATACATTGGCAACATGCTTTTGCCTGACACTCTTAGCAATCTGAGCATTACAGGTCAGGATAGACCAATTCCAACGCAGGTGCATATGGGGCCTTAGCACGCTTGGTGGCCACACCCTTGGTCTTCCAGAAGATCTCTGCGAATTGATTTATGGCTGCGACGAACTCCACAGCGGTCTCGCGGTTTACTGTCTGCCTGCATTTGGAACCTAGTTGAAGGATCTGGTGTGTGAGCCCGTGTAGCTCAGGATACTTCTCCAGATGGTTGGGCTTGATGTAGTCGCCCCAGATGACCCTGATTTCGTGCTTAGCTTTCTCAGCGTGCTCTTCCTTAACCGCCACGTACCTGGACAGGCTATTCTGAGATGCCAGGTCTTCCTGACCAGCGCCCAGGTCATTCATCAGGTCAATCATTCTGACAACAGTCAGGGCGGCAATCTGCGCAGAAATAGGATCGTAAATGCCGCAAGGTACATCACAGTGTGCTTTGGCTCGCTCAAAGCCAAACGTTTTGTCCAGTGTTTCGACTACCTTGTAGATCATTGTAACCTCCTTTGAATTTAAGTGAATCCTTAACAGAGAATGCCCGAACTCAGGAAACAGCACAGACAATTACATCATACCAATTAAGACCGATTTTGTCAAGATGCTTCGCGCATTTTTTTTGTTTGCCCTGCTCGAATTTTGCTCATCACCGGCCCAATGGTATAATCAGATCAGTACCCCGCCACATTGATCGAGATGGGATGTACCCGAGAGGGTCTACGAGTGAAATGGTGGAGGGGCGCTACTGATGTCTAACATTTGTCATTTACCCCCAAGTACAGATAATGCACTATAATCCAGAGCGATTAGCCTGGACTGTGCTATTGCTGGCCTTCATTACGTTCTGCGTGTTGGCTGTTGCCATCCCCATTGGTGTTCGTTGGTACTTTCTCAATGCGATGAATGCCGAAATGACAGCAGTCACGTCAGTGCGCGGGACGGTGCTGGCCGAGATGCGCAAAGCCAACCTCCCTATACCTATCACCGATGGTAGTACTATTGAGGTTGAGGAAGCGACACGTGTTACCACCGATAGCACATCCCAGGCTATTCTGACATTTTTTAACGATAGCACTCTTACGCTCTATGGCGAAACGAGCGTGCTGCTTGAACAGGCCCGCATGCCACGCTTTGGTATGGGGCGTCGCCCTGATACCATTGCTGTTGAGCTAGAACGAGGGCGTGTTCGGGTTGCATCAAATAGTCAATCCGACCTGTCATTTGAAATCCACTCTCCAGAGGCGAGTATCGGCCTCGGTGAAGGAAGTTATTCTATAGAGGTCAACGACGATAGTACCCAGGTGACTGCTCGCCAAGGACAGGCACAGCTCGTTGCCGCAGGCGAGGTGGTGCGCTTGTCGTCGGGTGAACGCGCAATGGCCCACTCTGGTGAGGCGCCGTCCCCTCCATTGCCTGCAGAGCGGAATCTACTTGTGAATTATGACTTCTCTGCGCCGTTGGATGGTGTGTGGGAAGTCTACAAAGTTGAGTCACCCTCAGGCGTGGTCACTACCAGTGTCGAGATCATCGATGTCGGAAATCGCCAGGCCTTGGAATTTAGTAGCCAAGGTCAGGACAATCTTCACAGCGAAGTTGGCGTCATTCAAGAAGTGAACGAAAGTGTGCAAGACTTCGAATCGCTGCGCATTCAAATGGACGTCAGCTTGGAGCAACAGAGTCTGCCCGGCGGCGGAACGCTCGGCTCCGAATTCCCCATTATGATCCATCTCGCCTATAAGGATGGCAATGGTAATGACCGGGATTGGTACCATGGCTTCTATTTCACACCGCCGCCGGAAAACTGGCTCATGTCTGACACACCGGATAATTCCAGCGAGCGGATTGCTCGTATCCTTTGGTATCCTTATGAGTCAGTGAATCTCTTGGATAGCCTGGGAACAACGAAACCGATTTACATAAAGTATATTCGCATTTACGCATCTGGCTGGATTTATCAGGCCCGTATTGCTGATGTGGCATTGCTGGCTCAAGATTAGCTCCTGGCATGAGCCGAGAACGAATCCTTTTTGCTGTTGCCTTAATCCTATTCGCAGGATTGGCTATGTACCAGCTTGCACTCCCTGGCCTTCACTATGACGAGGCTTTCGAGGCAGTGCCAGCTATGCAGTTGTTGCTCAACCAGCCAGTGACCAGTTTCCGCGACAATGGCATCCGGCTTGGCGTACATTTGTTCCCGCTGATGACGCAGGATTACATAGGTGCGATCAACACCTATGCTGCTATCCCTTTTTTTCTCCTCTTGGGTATCAACCCCGTCAGTTTGCGAATAATGGCGGTCTTCATCGGACTCGTGACACTCTGGCTGACTTACAGGCTGGCGGATCTACTTTATGGCCCTCTCGTTGCTGCCCTGGCGGTGCTTCTGCTGGCGGTAAATCCCACCTTTGTCTTTTGGAGCCGGCAGGGTGTGTTTGTTACTTCAGTGACGGCGGCGATTGGATTAGGGGTTGTACTGATGTGGTTGCGTTGGTGGCGGACTGGTGCGCGGCGCTATGCCATGGCCGGTGCATTCTTGCTTGGGCTGGGATTGTACGCTAAGTTTCTATTCTTATGGCTAATCGCTGCGCTGGGGTTAGCCCTCATTGTGCTGAACTTGCACCGTTGGCGGGAACTTGGCCGACGACTGTTGCAGGTACCGATTGGCTGGTCTGTACTCACCTTTTTGCTAGGTTGTGCGCCGCTTATCATTTACAATCTACAGACGGGCGGAACTCTTCGCAGTGTTGGCGACAATCTCACCACGTCGTATTACGGAACCAACAATCTGGCCTTGGTTCCTAACTTGTTGGAGCGGCTGAAGCAATTTGTTGCCGTGCTGACTGGGAGTCATTTCTGGTATCTGGGGGGCACCTATGTCAATTGGGTAAGTCTTTTTGTGTTTCTGGCAGCCTTGGGGACTACTTTAGGGGCATTGGTGATCGCTAGAAACCGGGACGAGGCCCGACGCGCATTGTTCCCTTTTGTGGTCATCGGTGGGGTGATCATTGCGAGTTGCGCTACGGTGTCGGCACTGTGGGTGACTCATTTTGCTGTCCTGGTCCCGTGGCCCGCGCTGGCTGTTGCCGTTGCCATCGGTTTGTTGGTTCGTCGCCATGAACTCCGTGTGGCGCGAAGCCGGGCAAATCTGATGTTGATCTTGACGTTGATAGTCGTCGGCGCTTCGTGGTTTATTGATGCAGCTAATGCCGTACGCTATCACCATGCCCTGTCCATCAGCGGCGGCTTGGGTACCCACTCGGACGCTGTGGAAGATCTGGCTCGCTGGTTGGTAGCCGACGAGCGCCGTGGGGCACCGGTGGTCGCAATGGATTGGGGAATTACCGCCCCGGTGACCTTTCTCACGCTGGGAGCAGTGACCCCGGTCGAGGCCTTTGGTTATGACTGGGAGACTGATGCGGACTTCACCGCCAGATTGGAACAATTCATCAACGAACCAGCCAGTCTTTACCTGTGGCGTGCGCCAGACGAGGTTATCTTCGACCGGGGCGATGATTTCAGACAACTTTACGAGCCACGTGGTCTTGAAGAAGACATTCTTGAGGCTTTCTATGAGCGCAGCGGCCGGCCGGTATTGGGAGTCACGTTGTTAGTGCCAAAAGACACGGCGGTCAACCCGCCTACACCGCTGGAGGATTAGACAGTATCTTCTCAATAATTCGGGGTAAGGGCAGATCTGGGTGTCTGCTAGCGTGGGGGGCGGAATGTGGCATTAACGATGGCTGAACCCGTCTGGAAGAAATATCTAACTGATTACGATGAAGGTCTGGGTGTCGTCTACGAGCGATTCGTTCTCAATGACTACCTGGAACAATTGGTGGATGAATATAGCATCCGTACCGTGCTAGAGGCGCCTCTGTATGGCATGGCGGGTGTCAGTGGTATCAACAGCGTACGCCTGGCACAGCGTGGCTGTGACGTGACTCTGGTGGATGGCGTAGCAGAGCGTCTTAAAGGTGTCACCCGCATTTGGCGCGAGCTAGGGCTACCTGCTCGCTTTGTGCTCCACAAAGATTTTGCGCATCTTCCCTTTGAGGAGAATTCGTTTGATCTGGCCTGGGAATGGGCTGGGTTATGGTACTTGCTGGATGCTGAGGCCCTTTTGCGCGAACTGGCCCGCGTCAGCCGCAAGTTGGTCTTTGTGGCAATGCCCAACAACCTTCAAGTGGGCTATCTGATGCGCAAATACCTAATTGACCGTGACTTCTTCGATACCATAGACGAACGATGGGTACAAATGAGACGTATCACGAGGGTGTTACGGGATGTGGGTGTGCGTTTCGTTGACCAGGGTGTACTTGATGTTCCTCCTTGGCCCGACACCGTGATGCCCGCTGCTGAAGTGCTCAGGCGTTTGGGCATCAAGAGCAAGAAGCTGGAGCGCCAATTCTCAGGCGAGGGATGGTCTTGGAGTACGATGGCTTATTATCTAGGCCAGGAACCAGGTCTGTATGAACGAGTTATGAAATACGCCTGGCTTGACCGTGCGTCCATACCTTGGCAACTGAAACTTGTGTGGGCCCATCATCGGTATATATTAGGAATAGTAGACAGCAGCCAGTAGGCAGTAGACAGGGAGGTGTCAGCCAGAGAGGCTCTTCCCAAGATTGTGACGGGTTGCTGTTGGTTGCTTTTGATCGGAGAGAATCGTGTCTGAACTTGTTTTACTTAAGCTTGGTGGCTCAGTCATTACGGACAAAAATCAGCCTTTCACTGCCCGTGAAAATACAATCCGCCGCCTGGCCCGGGAGATCCGGCAGGTCCTTGAAGGTCAACCTCATCTCCGTCTTGTTTTGGGGCATGGTTCAGGCTCCTTCGGCCACGTCGTTGGCCAGAAATACCGAACTCGGCAGGGGATCGTTGATACGAGCGAAGATCTTCGCCACGAAAGTTGGCGTGGTTTTGTGGAAACTGCTGCTGCCGCTGCGCGTCTCAACCGATTGGTTACCGATTTGATGCTGGAAGAGGGCGTGCCGGTTGTCAGCTATCAGCCTTCCGCCTCGGCTCGTTGCCGTAGAGGAGATCTGATGTACTTCGACACCCATCCAATGAAGCAGGTACTCGAGGCTAATCTGGTTCCCTTGGTTTACGGTGATGTAGCAGTCGACGCAGTTCAGGCTTTTACTATCATCTCCACAGAGCAGATCTTTGATAACATCGCTCGTGAGTTGCAGCCGGCCCGGATCATCTTGGCCGGCATCGTGGATGGTGTGTACGATGCCGACCCTCTTTCCAATTCTGAGGCTACGCGTTTCGCGGAGATCACACTAGATAATTGGGCGGAGGTGGAAGTTGCTCTGGGAGGTTCGCACGCTATCGATGTGACTGGCGGCATGTTCAGCAAGGTACGTGATATGTATCACTTGGTGTTGGCTCAGCCCCCATTGCAGATCCACATTGTCTCTGGAGAGATCTCTGGCCACGTCCGTTCTGCTTTGTCTGGAAGCGATACAGACATTGGCACCCGCATTTACTGATTTTCCCTTAGCTCATGTTCAGAACTAGTGATTGCTCTCGTTTGCACTAGTTCTGAACATGAGCCTTTGCCTTTTATGCTTATGCAAGTTTGACGGAATCTGTGAAGTCGACTACAATATCAAGTTGAAAATGACAGGACCGATATTGTCATGGGCGTCTCGATCTAGCTAGCCGACGCTCTTTTATTTGGCATAACCTGATGAGGAGCAGTTTGTAATCATGGAACAGATTGAGTTGAAAGTGGAACCTCGTACGCTAACTGGCAGGCGTGCAAAGAAGCTACGGGATCAAGGCTACGTGCCAGCCATCGTCTATGGTAGCCAGGTTGAGGCCACACCGATTCAGGTGGAGAGCAAAGCTTTGCAGAAGGTGCTGACCAGGGCTGGTGGTAACACGCTCATTGCGTTACAGATTGGAAACAAGAAACCGGTATTGACGCTCGCCCGAGAGATTCAACGGGATATCATTCGCCACAATATTCTCCACGTGGACTTTTATCGAGTGGTAATGACTGAAAAGATTGCAGCCGAAATCCCGTTGGTGCTCACCGGCGAAGTGCCAGCCCTGGCGAATGGTGGAATCCTCGTTCACGGGTTGAACACAGTTGAGGTACAGTGTTTACCGGCTGATTTGCCATCTGCGATTGAGGTGGACTTGTCCTCTCTGGTTGAGTTTAATGACTTGGTGGCTGTGGCCGACTTACAAGTGCCGTCGTCGGTTACCATTCTCTCTGATCCTGAATCGGTGATCGCTCGAATTGAAGCGCCACGCTTGATAGAAGAGGAAGAAGAGGTCGTGGAAGAGGAAGTGGAGGTCCCGACTGAGCCTGAGTTAGTGGGTAAAGCGGAGGCTGAAGAAGAAGCTGAAGAGGCGGAATAGACTCCGCCTCTGTCAAGGAGTCTTCCTTCGCTTCGAACTTGATCGAAAAATAAGCACAGACCCCTGTCTATCCTGGAGATGGCAGGGGGGCTGTGCTCATTTTTTGGCTCTTACCTCTTTTCGGCAATGGTAGCGAGTTCGGTCGTTAAGCGCTGCAGTGGAATTCTCACCTGAAGCAAGGCTGTTTCCGCGCGCTCAACGGCGTCTTCAAATTCTCGCTCCGACGCCGCCGTCCTTCGCGCGAGGGATATCTCGGCGAGGGCAACGGTCACTTGCTCGGCAACTTGGTGTGCCAAGGATGCCAGCGTGCTGTCGTCAATCACTCGCGTTCACATACCTTTCCCTTGAAGCTGCCGTTTCTATAACCCCTGTGATTGTACCCGTTGCCGTTATGGTTGTGACCGTTGTAACCATTGCCGTTGCCATTCTTAGTCAATTGCTTGGCAAAATCGACTAAGGATGTGGCATTGATGGAGACTATTAACTCCTGTTCCTCTGCTGCCAGGTCAAATGGTTCACCGTTGTAGCCGATTGTCACGGCCATCTCGGGGTTAGCCAGAAGTAAGTTACAAAACTCCTGATTCACCACTGCTGCTGTCAGCAAGCGACTCAACTCCTTGCCAAGCGTTAGGTCGCTTGCAGCGTGCGAGGCGCCTGAATGGGCCAATTGTGTCACTCTCACTCTAGACTCCTTTTACCTCTTCGCGTTTTGGGGCACCCAGTGCCCACAGATGCCAAAAAGCACCAGTTGCGATGAGTAAATCACCGACACTGAGAGCCTTACGATATGGAAACCAGGCTGGCAATAACAGATGATCCGATAACCACCACAGCCGCGTATCGGTGACAAGCAACACAATATTCCACCCCACCCGCTCGCCGACTTGCCAGTCATCGGCTGGGATATAAGGTAGAAGCTCTGCCACTACCTCTGGGCTGACGGGCATCAGCCCGCGATTGAGGGTAATAACCGATAGATTTAGCGCAAGGCCGGTGCCCAATGCCCAGAAGCCAGGCTGATTTCGGTTGAACCAGGCAAAAATCAGCAAGAGTGCCTGTGAACTGACCATTGCCATTGCCGCTGATTTGTCCGTTGTCAAACGTCGAGTCGCTGGTAAGTCAAAGGCGAGCCACTGGGGAAGAAAGGCAATGGGCACCAACCAGATCAAGCGTAGGTCGGGAGATCTCAGGGATCCATTGCCATGTCGTCTGGCACGTGCCAGGCCAGCCAGCAGCCCCGCGACAATGGCTGGTAGCAGGATCATCCGCTCAGTTTCCGCCGCCTATGGCCGGTGCGCCTGCCCCAAGCACAAACAAGACCAAGGTTAAAATCGTGAGCCCTAACCGGACACGCCGCCGGTCGATCTGTCCCAAAAAAATGTTCAGGTTTCGAACTTCGTGTTTCATTTTGCCACCCCTTCCTTAAATTTGCTTTAAGTATAACACATGACAGGCTTTAAGGGGGGCTTCAAAACAGGCTCATTATGAAAAAAGTCGGCCAGATCGCCGACTTTTTTCACGAAAAGCGTGTAATTAGCGTATTTATTAACGTACCAGGGTCTCGTATAATGTCACCGTCTGCGACGAAGGCGGGGCGTCGACCTCTTCAAGTAGGGCTTGCTGACACCGTCTGAATTGGCGTACGACGGCTGCTCGGTTGCCCATAGCGGCGTGGGCACGCATTGCAAGGCGGTGTGCTTCCTCCAGGCATGAGTCTTCGGTAAGTGCGCGCTGGCAGTATTCCAAAGCGCTTGTAAGCTTCCCCGTCTTCAGATTGAGTTCGGCCAACTTGACAGTTGCTTCTAAATGAGCCAGTCTCAGGCGTTCCCGTTCCCACCATGCCCAATCCCCTTCTATTTCGGGCAAGTACGGGCCTTTGTAGATGTCGATAGCTGATTGGAAAGCAGCTACCTGTTCGTCGACATCGGCTGCGGCTTCGGCTTGGGCAAGCTTCCCTAAAAAAGTCTCCACGTCGTATTCATAGTCGGCGGATCGATTAAACCGATACTGGTCTTCATCGAACAGTACCGCTTCCTGGCCTAACGCCTGACGCAGGCGGTAGATGGCGTTCTTGAATTTTAACTTCAATTGATCAGGTGAGCTGTCTGGCCAAATAATGGTTCCCACCGCCTCTTTTGTCAACCCCTGGGGGTGAGTCAGTAAGTAGAAGAAGAGATCACGTGCTGCCTGACCTTGCCAATCGGCATTCGTCACCGGGCTCCCATCTATTGCAACTTGAGCCCTTCCGAGAGCCTGTATATGGAGCTTGGGGGAACCAAAGGGAACAACCGTGGCTTGCCGTCGCAAGCGACGGCGCAAAGTTGGGATATTGTGTTCGAACTCAATCACCTGGCTGAGCAATCGGGATGCCTGCCGGCCGAGCGTTGGATCGTGTTGGACAGATTCCAGTAGACTCCTGGCATCGCGGCCAGCGGTAAGCAGGGGATGCTGACTGTCCAGTTCGGACGCCAGTTGAAAGACGCGTTCCAACTGGTCTGCTAGCGATTTCCCGTTTTTCGTTTCGTGAAAGGCGAGAGCCAGGTAAAGATGAGCACGGGAGCCCTCTACTCTCTGCCCCCCCCTGTCGAAACGGCGGGCTGCCTCTTCCAGTTGGGCCGTCGCTTCAGACGCATCTCCGGCAGCTAAGGCCAGTCGCCCTGCCTCAAGTTGGTGCAGTCCTTGCTCAAAGTCGGAATTGCTTTCCATGACCAGGTGCCCGGCCGAATCCAGTAAGTCGCGTGACCGGCCTAGCTCCCCATTCCGCCTGGCCACAGCGGCTTGGGCCAGCTTTAGATAAAGAAGTAGGAAACGATCGTCAATACGCTCTGCGATTTCGTGTGCTTGGCGATAGGCAATCCAGGCAGAATCAGTGGCGTCAAGGTCAGCATATAAATCACCGATGCTAGTCAAAGCAGCGACTTCAGTGCGAGCGTAGCCACTTTGGCTGGCGCAGGCCAGCGCTTCCTCCAGTAATAGGTCCGCCTGTTCGTAATCTCCTCTCAGATGGTGTAGCACCCCTAGATTGTTAAGTAGATTAGCTTGCTGTGCGACGTTCTCTGTTTTCTGCCAATATTCAAGTGCCCGCTTGTAATGTTCTAATGCCTGGTCGTAATACCCGGCGCTGAAATATGTTACCCCCAGTTCCATGCGGAGCATCGCCACACGCTGAGCATCATCTAGCGCGATGTACACCTCAAGCGATTGCCCGAGCCACTCGATAGCCTCTTCCAACCGACCTAACTGGTATAAGCTCATTCCTCTGGCTCTCAGGGCCTCGGCTTGAACATCGCGTAAGCTCTCCTCTCTCCCGGCTATGATCAGTGCTTCATCAGCATCGGCCAAAGACGCCTGGTAATCTCCTAGAAAGCGATGAGCGACTGCCCGCTCAGCGAGTGTGCGGGCCAGGCCAATCTCATCACCTGCGGCCCGAAGATGACTCTCAGCTTGGTTTTGCAATGTCAACCCGTGCTCCACCTGTCCCAGATTGGTAACTACAACGCCATACAGGGACAGAAGAGCAGACCGCGAACTGAGAATCTCGTTAGGAAGGCCGCTTAACCATTCAGCCAGAGTTTTCAGTCGTCCGGCTCTTATCAGTAGTGAACCCTTCTTCTCAATTAAGTCGGCGATGGAGACAACGTCTCCCAGTTGCTGATAAAGATCGTGTGCCTTTTCCCACTCACCACGCTCGGTATGTACGCTGGCCAATCGCCGAAGGATATGTGTTTCTTCATCTGGGTGCTCTTCGGAAAACTTGGCTTGTAGGAACTCCTGGAATAGGTGATGGTAACGAATCCAGGTCCCCTCGTTTCCAACAGGCAACACGAACAGATTATTTTGCAGAACATCTTCTATCAGGTTCTGCCAGCTTTGACCATCGGGGTAGGCGGCTGGTCCCAGGACTGCCTCACACAGTTCGGCGTCAAATTCTTCCATCGGCGAAGTGCGTAGCAGAAAGTCTCGAACCGAGGCCGACTGCTGGTCGAGTACCTGTTGTGCGAGGTAATCGTAAAGGCCTACACCTGAAACGCGGGCCGCCCGCAATCGGTCGGTCATTCCTTGCCACATCGTCTGGGTTGAGAGTAACAGTCCAGTGATCCAGCCTTCGGTCTCACGTGCCAATTCCTCGGCTACGGAGTCGGGCAGCGTTATGTGGTGGTTCTGCAGCACCAGCGATTGAATCTCGTCAGCACGGAATGCTAGCTCATCGAAACTCAGGCCGCTCACCTGGGAGCGAGCAACCATCAAGGGGAGATCTGGTAAAGTAAGCAAGGTGCGGGACGCGATGACCATATGGCAGCACTCGTCTATCTGTTGGATAAACTGATTGACAAAGTAGCCAATCTCCTCGACGTCGTCGACAAAGTGATAGTCATCCAGAACCAATACGAAGTGCTCTTGTATGTGGTCATATGCCTCATTTACGATGGTAGTCACCAGGCGGTCAAGGTCAGCTCTTGCCACAACCCCGTTTTGGAGCGCTGCCCACGATCGTTGCCCGAAGTGAGGAAAGCAGTCAGAAATTGCTGCAATAAAGTGGGCGACAAACCGTTGAGGATCGCGATCGAGGGAATCCAGAGCATACCAGCAAGTTGGTAACTCAATCTGGTAAGCCGTGTCTACCAGTAATGAGGTCTTCCCATAACCAGCGGGAGCGGCGACAATAATCAGTTTGTATTTCAGAAAGTCAAAGAGTAGATCGAGAAGCCTCTGTCGTGACAGCAGATCGGGGCGGCGACGTGGCAGTAGGATCTTGGTGCGAGTAACCTGGTCAAAGAGATTCATTGTATCCCCTGACATTCACAACGAGGCCATCGCCCGGGGGCCTGCTGCGCCAAAGCAGCGGGTCGTATTGAAGGAGCAAGGAGGTTGTAATAATTGTGGTACATCACCCGGAATTATCTAGTGTTGACACGTAACCCTTCACTTCAATGAACGGACAAGTTAAGCGTTTCCTCAATCGCCTAATTGCCTTCCTTCTGAAACACCAGTTTCTGTTCCTTTTCCTCGACATATACTGTTGCCCCATTAGGAGGGTCTTCCGTCAGCAACCAGTCAGCTAGGGGCTCGCGGATGTGCTTCTGGATAATGCGCCGCAAGGGGCGTGCACCCCATTCCGGGTGTTCGTTTTTCTTGAGGAGCCAGGCCCGCGCGTTGTCGGTCACTTCCAATTTTAGGCCGCGTCCGGCAACCAGTTTCTCTTCTTTCTTTAACATCAGGTCCAGAATCTGACTGAGGTCGTCATCCCCGAGCACATTGAAGAAGATGATGTCATCCAGTCGATTGAGAAACTCTGGGCGAAAATGTTGTTTCAGTTCTTCTTCAGCGGCGTCTCGAGCGAAGGCCGATGATAGACTGAGGTCGGCCAAGTGGTGTGAACCGATGTTGCTGGTGAGGATGATGACCGTCTCACTGAAGTTAACGGTGCGTCCCTTGCCGTCGGTGAGACGGCCTTCTTCCAAAATTTGTAGCAGTACGTCAAGGACACGCGGATGTGCTTTTTCGACCTCATCGAAAAGCACGACCGAGTATGGCGTAGTTGCTACTTTGTCGGTCAGTTGTCCACCCGCTTCATGGCCTACATAGCCTGGCGGGGCGCCAATAAGCCGGTTGACGGCATTCTCTTCTTGGTACTCGGTCATGTCCAGGACAATCATCGAATCTTCGGTTCCAAACATAAACTCGGCCAGCGCCTTTGCCAGCTCCGTCTTTCCGACCCCGGTTGGCCCCAAAAAGAAAAACGAGCCGATGGGGCGTTTGGGATCTTTGAGGCCAACACGTGCCGTCTTGACCGCACGACTCACAGCCAGCACTGCTTCGTCCTGGCCGATAATACGTCGGCGCAAATGTTCCACCATATGAGCATAGCGCGCCCTCTCTTCCGCCCCCAGCCGATTGACCGGGATGCCGGTGATCTGGCTGGCGGTGACCATAACATCTTCGGCGTCGAGAGTCTGGTCGGCCGATACGTCAGATTTGACGGTCAGACCAGATTGTGTGCTCATTTTGACCGTCGCGCAGGCACGATGCAACAGGTGAACAGCGCTGGCTGGCAGTGGTGCGGTGGTCAAATAGCGCCCGGCCAACCGAGCAACTTCGCTCAAGCTCTCCTCGGCGATTGTCAATCCATAGTCTGCTTCGAACCTGGGCTTCAGTACGTCGAGGATGGCGGTTGTCTCGTCTGTCGAAGTTGCCTCGACACGCAAGGCATGGGCATGACCACTTATGGCTGCGTTTCTCTCCAATCGTTCCGCGTATTCGGTTTCGGTAGATGTGCCAATGATAACGGATTCGTTATCCAAAGAGAAGAATCCTTTTTGCAGCTCCTTGCCGGCAACCTCTGGGAAGTCGGCGCGAAAGCCACCAAAAAAGCGAGCGATGTGGGGCACGAAAAGTATTCCATCCTTTGCCTTGCGCAACCCACTCTTCGTTGCCAGTTTGGCGTTGTCGAGGAGCGCTTCCTCGTTAATCTTGATCACGCTCTTCAGGTCTGGTGGCCCTTTGCCCTCGGCGATAAGCAGCGCCAGGCTATACACAAGCGTTTGCTTGCCCACGCCATGAGGACCTACCAGGATGACGTGCCGGTCGCTAGTTAGTGTCAGCAAGCCAATGAGGTCGCGCAGCAGCTCTTCCCGGAAATAGACGGGGGTGACCTCGCCCTGTTTCGCCAGAGCCACATAATCGGTGGTAGTTGTGCCGCGTGCGACGGCTCGCTCAGACAAGGTTTCTTGTACTGCGTGTTGGGTGATGCCGTAGCGCTCTAAGAGGCGAGTGGTAGATACTTTAGGGTGAGTCATCCCGACCAGAGCGTGTTCGGTGCCGGCGTAAACTTCGTCGCGAGCCTGGGCCAAGGTCAGGGCTTCATCGAGGACAATAAGTATTTCGTCGGAGAGGGGGATGTGTTTACCTTCGTCATTTACCCAGTCAAACTCTGCATCGGGGGCAACCCGTTCGTGGGCCAGGCCGCTAACCTCTCCACTGAAGCGTTCCCACCGGTGCCCGCGTGTTTTGAGGAGCTCTCTCAGCAGTTTGTGAGCCGTCACCTCCTCGAGTTCGCTAAAAATCAGCAAGAGTACTTCGGGAGTGAGGACGCGTTTCTTAAGGTCCCGTAAACGCGCGCCAGCCATATTCAGTGTGCGTGTCAATTCCTTGGAGGGAATCTCGGGGTTGAGCGTTCCTCTAGATCGCTTCCTGGGCACCATCTATTGTTCCAAAATTCAAGATGAAGCAAAACAGAGCCATGATCTGATGGTTCCTATGCAGATTCGGTAGTGGTGTTGTCTACAGCATCTTTGATGTGTTTTAGAAGCTTATTGGTATCTACCGGCTTGATGAGATACAAATCAGCCCCATGGGCATGTCCAGCCGATACGTCCGCTGGCTGAATCTTGGCGGTCAACATAATGACGTAGGGGGCGCGAGGGCCCATCAGTTGCTTGACGGCACGGCATACTGCAAAGCCGGACATACCGGGCATCATCACGTCGAGTATGACGACTCGTGGCCGCTCACGGATGATAATATCCAGCCCACGTTTTCCGTCGCCGGCTGACACCACATCGAAACCAGAATGAATCAGAGCAAATTCCAGCAGTTCTCTAATTTCGGTTTCATCTTCTACTATTGCGACCTTGGTCACGAAATGCCTCTGTGCTTTTTCAGACTCGGATATCGTTCTTGTTTCAGTATAGCACTATCGCTATGGAGGGTCAACTAAGAAACACGTCGTTTCACTCGTGCAGAAATTCCCAGTTCACGTCGTGAAGTGTATCTCCCAGTTTTTTTCGCCAGGGGAAATGCTAGAGTGGGCGAAGATGGGCGACGTACTGGTAGGGGCTGCCAGGATGCGCGACAAAATCGGAGGAAGGTCGGGCATAAGATTTAACTTCTCGATGCGCTCCAGTGGTATCCAGTGTAGAGTTCCTTCGCTTGATTCAATCACGTCACGTTGCTGGACATGACCCACAAATACAAAAACAAGCACACCGGGACGATCGGCTCCTTCGTCCACATGTAGCAGGCAGCGGAGCATTAAGTTGGGCACGTCCAAGCCCGTTTCCTCGTGCACCTCGCGCCGCGCCGCCGATAGAACATTTTCCCCCTGTTCTATGTGACCACCAACACCATTGAGCATCCCCGGAAAGAGATGCGCATCGGGCGAGCGCTGGATAAGTAGTATATCCTCTCCGTTCAACAAAAAGGTCAATGTGCGGGGATATGCCATGTAGCGTTCTTTCATTTCTACGTTACCTCGTATTAAGGTGCATGGTTGCGCTTGTTTCTGTACTTGAGCCCTGGTATACTGACAATGCACTTTCGGTGAGCGTGCCGTTCATTCTCCGTGCGCCATTTTATCATGTCTGATGTGAAAGGAACAGAAAGCTGTGCAAGAGATATGGCGATGGGGAGCCGACCTCATCTTGGCAACCCAAGCTGTTCATAACATGGCCCTTGATGTATTCTTCAACATTATCACTTTGCTGGGAAGTGAGGTGTTTTATCTGCTCCTGTTGCCTTTGCTTTACTGGTGCGTGGACAAGCGCTTGGCGCAGCGGTTGGCCTATCTTTTTCTCTTCTCAGCCTACATCAACACGGCACTAAAGAGCCTATTCCGTCATCCCCGGCCATTTCAGTACGACCCACGAGTGCTGAAGCTGAGTATCGAGCCGGCCGAGGCGCTGGGCTATGGACTGCCCAGTGGACACAGCCAGGCAGCGGTCACTGTGTGGGGCTATCTTGTTACCCAAGCACGCCGTCAATGGGTCCGGGTATTGGCCGTGGCGCTGATGATTCTTATTCCCTTCTCGCGCATTTACCTGGGGGTTCACTTTCCCACGGATGTGCTGGCTGGTCTTCTAATTGGTGCGATCTGGCTAGGCCTCTTCTTGTTGATTGAGCCGCGGCTGGAGCGCTGGCTCGCACGACGGTCCGCCGGGGTGCAGATAGGTTTGGCTGTGATAGTACCAATCTTGTTGCTTGCATTACATTCATCTAATAAGGATACCGTGGCTGCTATGGCGACGCTCATCGGTGTTGGGGTAGGGATTGTGATTGAAGGCCGAACTCTGCGTTTCAGCGCGAAGGGACCTGTCTGGCAGCGTGCGCTGCGCTTCTTGATGGGCATGCTCGGTATTTTGGCCCTGCGAGGGGGGCTGGCACTGGTTTTCCCTGGCGGAGGGCAAAATCTCTATACATTGCTCCGAGCGATTTGCTACACTGCAATTGGACTATGGGTAGCCTTGATTGCCCCTTGGGTCTTTCAGCAACTTAGGCTGATAGAAACAACACAGGTTCTGATCCACGGACAGCGCGATTTCGTGTAGTCATAACACTACACAAACCAAAGTTATTAAATCCAGTCTCAAATGAACTAATAGACTATGCGAAACAACAATTGTTCGATTCATCCTGATGAGACTTTTTGCGCACGTTTGTTTGCACCGGTAAGTGCTGGTATACTGCAAGAGATAGGAGAAAGGATGCGGTCTTGTCTTTTTTGATTGTGAGATACAGGTGAGTAGGGGAGAGTCAGTCGTATGGAAATGCAAACCATGGACTTCGTCCACCACTCCCCGGGGAGCAAAATCTTCCTTAGCGGTCCTCCAGGAACCGGTAAGACTACCCTGGCAGTCGAGCGACTACGCTGGCTGATTCGACGCGGCATGCCAGCTACCGCCATTTTGGTCCTGGTTCCACAGCGAACCCTGGCAGTTCCCTACTACGATGCCCTGCGCGACCCAGATCTCGGCCCTGTTGGCCCGGTAGATATCATCACTCTCGATGGTCTGGCCCGCCGCGTTGTTTGGCTCTTCTGGCCTCTGATCGGGGATCAAGCTAGCTTTGCTCATCCCGCCCATCCGCCGGCGTTTCTTACGGTAGAGACAGCCCAATACTTCATGGACAGAATCGTCGGTCCGCTGATTGATCAACACGGCTACTTCGATGCGGTTACTATCGACCGTACGCGACTACTCAGCCAACTGCTTGACAACCTGAACAAGGCTGCACTGATTGGCGTGCATTTGAGTGAAATTCCTGAAAGGCTCAAAGGTGCCTGGACAGGTGAAAGCGCCCGCCTCGGGATTTACGACCAGGCGGGAGAGTGTGTGAGGCGCTTCCGCCAGTATTGCCTGGATCACAATCTGCTTGACTTCTCTTTACAAATCGAGACCTTTCTGCGATACCTCTGGCCCCAACCCGCTGCGCGCGCCTACTTGTTTGAACGCTACCGGCACGTTATTGTAGATAATGTTGAGGAGGATACGCCGGTGGTTCACGATATGCTGGTTGACTGGATACCCCAGTGCGAATCGGCTCTCGTCGGATATGATCAGGACGGTGGCTATCGCATCTTCCTGGGTGCCGATCCGAGCAGCGCTGCCCGGCTGGCGGCCGTTTGCAACGACACGCTAGAACTGGCTCAATCCCACGTCGCCTCGCCTGATGTGCTACACTTAAGCTACCAGGTGGGTCTTAGTTTGCAGCAAGACCCGGAACCAATCTCAGGCGACTTTCGTCAAACTCTGCACTTCCAGCAAAGTCGCTTTCACCCCCAAATGCTTGACTGGGCCGCCGACGAAATCAGACAACTGATAGCGGAAGGAACGCCACCGGGGGAAATTGTGGTCCTGGCTCCCTTCATCAGCGATGCGCTGCGTTTTTCGCTCCTCGAAAAACTGTCAGCGCGTGACATTTCCGCCCACTCCCATCGGCCATCGCGTGCCTTGCGTGATGAGCCGGCCACTCGCTGCTTATTGGCGTTAGCCAAATTGGCTCACCCAACCTGGGAGCTGCCACTGCCTCCCTTCGACGTTACCCTGGCACTGACGCAGGCCATTGATGAACTGGACTTGGTTCGTGCCCGTTTGCTGACTGACATCGTCTATCGCCCCCAGGCCTCCTCGTTCGGACTTGGATCCTTCGCTCAGATCCAGGATGAAGAGACCAGGAGCCGAATCGGCTATTTGAATGGCGAACGCTACGACAAGTTGAGAACTTGGCTAGAAGGTTACCAAGCAACAGACGCTGGAACTGAAGCATATCTTGATCACTTTCTGAGTCGCCTCTTCAGTGAGATTCTATCACAGCCCGGCTTTGGCTTTCATATCTCAAGATTGAGTCCAGCCAATCCGTTGGAGGCAGGACGCGTTACCTCAGATTTAATCGAGTCGGCACGCAAGTTTCGTGAAGCGCTGGAGCAAGTGCCGGGCGCCAACGATGAGATCGGAGAGAACTCTGTATCCGAACCAGGGACTATCGATGCACGCTTCGTACGTATGCTGGAACGAGGCCTGGTCGCAGCCACTTATGTGCAAAGCTGGCGGTTGGCTGAAGAGAATGCGGTACTTATCGCGCCGGCTTACACGTACTTGATGACCAACCGTGTCGTTGACTACCAGTTCTGGCTCGATGCTGGTAGCAATGGCTGGTGGGAGCGCATCTACCAACCGCTAACCCATCCTTACGTGCTCCGTCGCGAATGGGAGCCAGGACGTCCCTGGACCGATGAGGATGAGTTTCGCATTCGGCAGAAGTCTCTATACCGTCTGGTCTTGGGGCTGGTTCGTCGCTGTCGCCGTGGGGTTTACCTGGGCGCATGCGAACTGGGAGAGCAAGGTTATGAGCAGCGAGGGCCATTGATACAGGTAGTTCAATCTGCGTTGAGACGCACGGCGGATCAAGCAATATGACCCGGTCAGAAAAGGCAGAGAGCCTTCCCGAAGCCGGTGCTGTGCCAGCCGGGCAGTCCGGGGAAGGCAAGCCAAGAAAACTCGAGAAGCTCGGATTCTTCCTGCTGCTCGTTCACAAGAGCCGCGCTGATCGCTATTGGGAAATTGATGCACTACGTGGGGTAGCTATCGTGATGATGGTCATCTACCACCTGGTGTTCGACCTGGTGCTTTTCGGTTATTACCAGGGCAGCGCAGTTACTGGACCGTGGCGCATTTTCGCACGGGTAACAGCAGTTCTGTTCATCTCACTGGTGGGAGTATCCCTGGCAATTAGCTATGCCCGGCGCAGCCAGCAGGAAAGGGGATGGGGACTCTACAAGAAATACCTGGCGCGCGGCCTCAAGCTGATAGGCTGGGGGATGCTCGTCACGTTGGCCACCTGGATGTTTATGGGGAAAGTCGTTATCATCTTCGGCATCTTGCATCTGATTGGCACTGTCACCGTCTTGGCTTACCCCTTTCTCTCACTGCGCTGGGTGAATTTGCCAATTGGTGTGGCGCTGATTGCTCTCGGCATGCACCTGAATCAACTCCCGGTGTCATACCCCTGGTTGTTACTCTTGGGATTAAGGCCGCGCTGGCTGCTCCAACTGGATTACTTTCCTTTGCTCCCTTGGTTCGGCGTGGCGCTCATAGGCATATTCATCGGGCAGCATCTATATCCCGATGGCACAAGGCGTTTCAAATTGCCCGCGTGGGCTGGCCAGCCGGGGATCAAGGAACTCGTCTGGCTAGGCAACCGTTCGCTGGCCATCTACCTGATTCATCAGCCGACTCTTTTTGCTATCCTGAACGCCATCAGTGCCCTACAACAGAGGTAATCCGATAAAAACTCCCGTGTTTTCACCTCGTCCCAAACAACAAGAGATGCTGGATCACTACCTGACCTACCGGGGCAAGATGGGCGTCAGTGCAGTGCCGGGCAGTGGCAAGACTTTTACCCTGTCATATTTGGCAGCGCAGTTGGTAGCCACCAAACTGGATGATGACCAAGAAGTACTCATTGTTACTTTGGTCAACTCGGCGGTGGACAACTTCCGGAAACGTATCGGTGACTTTATCAAGGACATGGGCTTGATCTCAGGCTTTGGCTACCGGGTCCGCACCCTGCATGGCCTGGCTCACGACATCGTGCGCCTGCGCCCTGGCTTGGTCGGCTTGGCTGATGATTTCATCATCGTTGATGAGCGTGAAAGCGGTCATATCCTGGACGAAGTCGTCAACCGCTGGCTACGCAGCCATCCGAATGCCGCTGACCCGTATCTCGACTGGGGAGAGCTGAGTGACGCCAAAGCAGAGTGGGTCAAAGGCGGTGCGGCCGGGACCGGCTGGCCGGACCTGGCCTTGGACATTGCGCGCGCCTTTATCAAGCGCGCCAAGGACTGGCGGCTGTCTCCCGATGTTTTGACGACCCAACTGGAAGCAAGTTCGGTGCCCCTGCCGCTGGCCAAGATGGCAACTGCTGTCTACCAAGACTATCAGCTCGCGCTCACCTATCGGGGGGGTGTCGACTTCGATGACCTCATCCGTCTGGCTCACGAAGCCTTACGCTCCGATGAAGACTTCCTGGCCCGTTTACATCACCAGTGGCCTTACGTCCTGGAAGACGAGGCGCAAGACAGTAGCAAATCCCAGGAAGAAATCTTGTGTTTGTTGGCCGGCACCAAGGGAAACTGGGTGCGCGTCGGTGATCCCAATCAAGCAGTATATCACACGTTCACCAACGCCAGCCCAGAATATCTGCGTCGTTTCTTGCACGAGTCAGATGTCGCTCCTCGTGCGCTGCCCAACTCGGGCCGTTCTCAACCCGCTATCATCCAACTGGCCAATTACCTGATTGATTGGACAAGACACGAGCACCCAGTCCCTGAGCTTCACGGTACTCTTTCGCTACCTCACATCGAACCGACACCACCTGGTGATCCGCAACCCAACCCGCCCGACACTCCCTCACAAATTCATCTGATTGATAAACGATATACACCGGACGCCGAAGTTCAAGATGTCGTCCGCTCCGTTGAGCGCTGGCTGGAAGAGCACCCCGAGGAAACGGGAGAGACGGTGGCCATACTTACCCCGCGCAACAAGAAAGGGGTAGACATAGTCAATGCACTACGCCAGGCCAAGATCCCTCACGTTGAGTTGCTGAATAGTACCGCCGCCACCCGTTCGACAGCCGGCGTCTTGGGCAACGTACTGCGCCATCTAAGCCAGCCAACGTCAGCACGACAGCTAGCGACCCTCTTCCGTGCCTGGCAACGGGCTGATTGGGATGACCCTGACCAGCGGACACGTCTGCGCACCATCGAGACGTGGCTGCGCAGGCTACGCCGAGTGGAGAATTTTCTTTGGCCATTGGAAGGGGAGGCCAGTTGGATACCGGATGAGTCTCTGGAGACCCAGGAGGAGACCGGTGCTTTGGACCTATTGGTGGGCTTCCGCGCCATAGTTCGTCGCTGGCAGGCAGCCGTCGCCCTGCCGGTTGATCAATTGATACTGACCGTAGCTCAGGATCTGTTCGCTGAGCCAACGGATCTGGCCCTGGCCCACAAACTGGCGGTCGAATTGCGCCATCGCCAGAATCTCAACCCCGACTGGCGCCTGCCTGAACTAACGGAAGAACTGGCGATCATTGCTCGCAACCAGCGACGTTTTCTCGGCTTTGAGAACGTAGACACAGGCTTTGAGCCGCCAGCCGGTATAGTGACGATTGCCACTATGCACCGAGCTAAAGGATTGGAGTGGGACCGAGTTTATCTAATGGCCGTCAATAACTACAACTTTCCCTCTGCACAGGAGCACGACAGCTATATCTCAGAGAGGTGGTTCATCCGCGACCAACTTAATCTGGAGGCAGAGGCACTCGATCAGTTGAAGGCTTTGAGCAAAGATAATCCGGCCGCCTATGTAGAGGGGAAGGCTACTCTCGAAGCTCGTACCGATTACGCTGCCGAACGATTGCGACTGTTGTACGTGGGGATCACCCGGGCCAAGAAGGAGCTTATTATCACCTGGAACAGTGGTCGCTCCCAGTCCCAACGTCCCCCCAACCAGCAAGCGACGCCGTTTATTGCTCTATCTACCTGGTGGTCAGTAAAACCAAGAGATGAAGACTAAAGCAATGCCCGATGCTGTGCTCATTTAGACTGATGCGAGCTTGTGCTCTCCTGTGCTCTGGGCTATTATTTTCTTGGCATTGCCTAAATAGGGGATTGCCTATACTTCTGATTTGTCGTATTATGATTGCAACAAGATCAGTATAAGAAGGAGACGTCCCATCGCAAAAGAAGCTTTTCGTAAGACCACTGCAGGATATGAAGTTGAGTCGTATCAGGAGCGGGGATTCCTGGTCGGAGCTGAATTGAAGAGGGCGGGGCAAAGCTTTGGTCCAGATGGGCCAGACGCTGTGAATGGCCAACCACGATTTTCCACTGAAGATTCTTTGGAAGAATTGGCGGCTTTGTCCGATACGGCCGGCATTGAAGTAATAGGAGGTACCTATCAGCGGCTGGAGCGGATCCAACCGGCGACCTACATCGGGAAGGGAAAAGTCGAAGAGCTTAAGGGTTACCGGGACGATCTCGATGTAGATGTTTTCCTCTTTGACGATGAACTGTCACCGGGCCAACAGCGTGAGCTGGAACGCGCCCTCGACCGCAAAATTGTGGACCGCACCGCACTTATCCTTGACATCTTCGCCCAACATGCCCACACCCGCGAAGGCCAGTTGCAGGTAGAGCTGGCTCAGTATGAATATCGTCTGCCCCGCCTGACGCGTATGTGGACCCACCTGGCACGACAAGCGGGCGGCCGCGCAGGCGGTGCGACCGGTGGGGTCGGTCTACGCGGCCCAGGTGAGGCCCAGATTGAGGTTGACCGGCGAGATATTCGTCGGCGCATCGCACAACTCAAGAAAGAACTGGAGGATGTGCGGCAGCACCGCGCTCGCTATCGGCAGAAACGTCGCCAGGCGGCCATACCTACGGTAGCCATCGTCGGCTACACAAACGCCGGCAAAAGCACTTTGCTCAACACACTTGCTGGCGCCGATGTGTTGATGGCCGATATGCTCTTCGCCACACTGGACCCTACCACGCGGCGTGTCACCTTGCCGGGGGGCAGAGAAACCCTTTTCACTGACACTGTTGGCTTCATCCAGAAGTTGCCTACACACCTGGTAGCAGCCTTCCGTGCCACCTTGGAAGAGATTACCGAAGCCAATCTGATCCTGCATGTAGTTGACATAACTCATCAAAATGCATTAGAGCAGGCAGCAGCAGTCGAAGCCACGCTGAGAGACATTGGTGCCACGGAAGCCCCTGTCTTAATTGCCCTCAACAAGATTGACCGTCTATCTGAACCTGGCGCAATCAGTGAACTCGTAGCCGAGTTTCCCAATAGCCTGGCCATATCGGCCCGGACGGGGCAGGGGATTGAAACGTTGCTGGCTCGGGCCGAGGGTGTACTGGATGCCAATTTGATCTCAGTTAGGGTCCGGCTTCCATATCAGCAAGGCGAATTGATTGCCCTGATGCACCAACAAGGCCGTGTGGAGCGGGAAGAGCATGGTCCAGAAGGAGTCTTGATTGAAGGGCGCATCCCGATCCGCCTGATGACAGTCTTACAACCCTATGCTGTTGAATCGAGGACGTAAAGCGTATGCAGCAAATCATTGAATCGGTGGCTCAAGTCAAAGGTGTGCCGGGCATTGTTGGCCTGGCGTTGGTCATACTGAGTCTGTTGGGACACATAATCCCCGGGCTGTCGTTCCTTGCCTGGAACGATTTGCTCTTGCACTTAGGCCTCATCATTGGCCTGGGAGGATTACTCCTTACCGACACGCTGTAGCTCCCACAGGTTCGGGCGAGACCGGTGAGTGAGATGTTAGCTAAACTCGGGACAAGCCCTTCTTATTTCCTCCAGCCAGTTCGTATCATTCGCGCTTATCATCTCAGCAATCTTCGGCTTGATTTGGTAGCCGGATTAACAGTCGCGGTTGTTTTGATACCGCAGGCTATTGCTTACGCATTCATTGCTGAGCTTCCAGCAGCCATCTCGCCTTTGGTTTTTTCGGCTCTGGTGATTACTGCCACTGAAGGCATCCTCGTCCATTTTCCAGAATTGAACAAGGCTGCGACGGCTCTAGGACTGGGCACTATCTTGCTGATTGTGCTGCTTCGCAGAGCATTTGATGAGGTAAAACTGTGACCAAAACCACTTCTCAATTGTCATACTCTCTAAGAGCCTATCCCAAAACCTCTGTAGATGATGCATCCCCACCCGCACCTGCCCCACCGGTCAGGTGCGCATCATCGTCAGGTAATCAACGTGACAACCTTACGTGATCTGAGAGGCCATCACGGAGAATCCATAGCAGATGCCGAGGTCTATCCTGATTCAAGGGGACTCGTGATCGATCTCTTTGAGCAATACCATACGCTCGTATTTGCTTATGTGTACCGCCTGGTCGACGACCGTGAATGGGCCCATGACCTCACCCAGGAGACGTTCCTGCGGCTCTTCCGCGCTCGTAGTCGGCTTCCTCAAGTCAAGAACCAGCGCGCCTGGATATATCGCATCGCCACCAATTTAGCTTTTAATGCTCTGAAACGGCAGCGGCGCTTCGCCTGGCTGCCATGGCGCAGTACCGACGTAGCACACCTGACGACGCCCGATCCAACGCAGGAATCTGATCGAAGTCTGGCCGTGGAGCGTGCGCTGGCTCAGTTGCCACCTCACTACCGGGCCCCGCTGCTGTTACACAGCCACTATGGGTTCAGTGTTCAGGAGGTAGCTCAGGCGCTGAACATCAGCCCAGGAGCTGTGAAGACTCGTCTTTACCGGGCGCGGGAGATGTTTCGGCAGGTATACGAGGGGGAAGATATTGCATGAAGAACCATTCAGGGATTGAAGAGCTGCTGGCCGTGTATCGCGACCTAGATGATGCAACCCGCCGAGAGGTGGACCAACACGTCCAAGACTGTACAGCTTGCGCTGGCCGGCTGTCTGCTTACCGAACTGCAGACGGGGAATTGGCCCAGCTAACCGATTCTCGACCGGATACGTCCCTACGTGAAGAGTTCTATACCAGCGTCGGAATCCGTGAGCGCCGGGAAAATAAGTGGGCACAGTTATCGCAATTAGCAGGCCGGGCAATTGAACTGGCTGTATTGTCCCTGCTAATGGTGGGGCTGGCGTTCACACTTCGAGATCGGCTTCAGTCGTCGATCAACACAGTTCCTTTGCCATCATCGGACTCGATCCGCACATCAACAACGGACGGGGCAACTGAAATAGAGGAAACAATCGAATTTGAAACACTTAGGGGTGGCCATGCCACAGACCAAATTATCCCGAACAATTCGTCTGTGGAGTCGTCGGCCGCTTCGGTGGAATATGTCCGGTCGTTATCATTTCAAGGACCATCGGACCCTCAACCGGCGTTGGTCGATGAAGACGAGGGTCGAGTCTATGTGGTCCAAGTTGACGATACGTTGTGGAAGTTGGCTGAGAAATACTTATGGGACGGTCGACGCTACGAGGAGATCATTGAGGCGACGCACGCCAAACGAGCCGAAGATCCCAGTTTCGCCTTGATCGAAGACCCTGACCGCATCGAGCCTGGCTCCAAATTGTGGATACCGGCTGTGGAATCCCTTCCTGTGCAGGAGCCCGCGCCCAGTCCCGTGGCATCTGAAAGCGTCTCACCAGTGACCACAGGGCCAGGCGGACACATTGCTTTCAGCTTTTGGAACGATAGCCCCGCGCGCTGCACCTATGAGATCGACGTCATCGACGTCGCCGCGTGCCTGACCAGCCCCGAAGCGTGTCAGGCCACCCGGCGCATCTTCTCACTGAACAACGTCAGCGAGCCAGCCCTGTCACCTGACGGTGATCGCCTGGCATTCCGCGGTTGGGGCGAGCCGCCCAGCGAAAGCAGCCCGTACCTTAACTGCGCGCCCCCAGTAAAGATTCGTTATCTGGCCAACACGGCCTTAGATGGGACGGAACTACAGGGCACCGGCGGCTTTTGGGAAGACGCTCACCCCGACTGGTCCCCCGACGGCCAGCAATTTCTCTTCGACAGCACACGCCACGAAGATAGGGTCAGTCGCATCTTCCTCATCAACACTGATGGTTCCGACGAGCGGGATCTACGCATCGCCGGCCAACATCCTGCGTGGGCGCCCGATGGCCAACGCTTCGTCTACCGGGGATGTGACCTGACCGGAAATCGCTGTGGCCTCTGGTTAGCCTATGCAGCCCCTGTCCAATCATGGGATACGGGGGCCAATATAATCGCCCCGGTGATCGAAGACGAACAGGCCGCTCATCCGGATTGGTCGCCCGTATCAGCCCAGATCGTGTACCAAAGCTCTAAAAGTGGCAGTTGGGATCTGTATATTGTCGATGCCGATGCCCCAACAGGCCCCACAACTTTGCGACAGCTAACCCATGATCCCGACATTGAGGGACTGCCCTCCTGGTCGCCCGATGGTCAGTGGATCGCGTATCTCTCCGATGCCGGTGGCAATTGGGGTATTTGGATCATCCGCGCCGACGGGGGTGAGCAACACCTACTTTTCCCATTCGACGGTGGTAGCTTCACACCTATGGCTGTCGAGCCTTATGGCCAGCGAGACTGGATCGACGAGCAAATCTCGTGGTCTCAATAATTGACCAATTATTAGATTGTCCAACAACACTTAGTGAAATGAAAGGTGGTAAAGACGTGAAATCTAAATCGTTAGTTTGGGCGTTGTGTTTTGTATTAGTCCTGTCCGTGGTCGGTGTGGCGGCGACCAGCGCTCAAGATGGCCAGGCAAAGTTGGTTATCATTAATTATGTCGGTGGGGAGATGATATTCACCCTGGATGAAGTATCCTATACAGTCCCAGGCGTGGACACCGTCCCAGATGGCGGGCAGTTGGATCTGGCATTGGCACCCGGTCAGCATAAATACAGCGGCCACGTGCCTGGAAGTGATGACGCCAACGGTGAGGTTGAATTAGTGACCGGTCAAACGTTAGTACTCGGTGCGCGTCTGGAGCGATCAGATCCAGTTCTTTCGCCGGATGATGTTGTCCTCGAAGAGCCACGCGATACCCTCGTTTTCTTCGAGGCCAGCCTCACGCCATCCGCTCCCGCTCCTGAGCCTCAACCTGCACCTCTTCAGCAACTACCAGTAGGGCAGGGAGCCTTGGTCTTTGTCAACTACATTGGTGAGGCACTCATAGTGGACGTCGACGGCGTCATTTACAGCGTCCCGGCCAATGATCGACTCCAGGTCAACCTGCCACCGGGTGAAGTCAGCTACTCGATCAGCGCTGGGGCTTCGGGCCTAAATGGTAGCGCGCTGGTGACGGTCGGTGCGTACGCCGGTTTAGGCTTCACCCGAGAGATCCAACCCGAAGAACCTGACTACGACGTGGGAGAGCCTGCTCCTACTCCTGTTCCCCTGGAAATATCAGTTTTCCCGGTCTCGCTAGAGGATGAACCTGTCGGGCAGACAACGCCTGTGACTGTAGCACCACAGGTAGCAGACGCGGACGTAGATGAAGCGCCCGTCTCCGTCCCAGCCGGCAAGGGGGCATTAAGCGTGACCAACTACATCGGCGAGACGCTTACCTTCACGATCGACGGCCAGGCGTACCCGGTGGCTGGCGGTGGAGGCGTATTGACCATTGATCTCACCCCTGGCGAATACACCTATACGGCTTCAACGCCGTGGGTGGGGGCAAATGGAAGTCTACATATAACCGGCGGAGCGGCTACTCAGGTCAGTGTCGTGGTGGATATGGGTAGTGGGGAGGTAAAATTATACGTCGAGTGATATACTCGTATCTTCTTGATAATTCGGGGTAGGGGCGAACCTGGGTGTTCGCCCTTACTTTTTAGGAGTTGCCAGGCGTGCCCTCCGAGCAGAGAGATCGTCCTCCTCTTCACCCGACACAGATGTTTGCGACGAGTCCATCTCCTCTGCCAGTTGAGATATCTCCGGGGAAGGTCGAGGTTCCGCTTCCTCCTCGCGCTCACGCGCGTGCTCACGTTCCATCTCAATCCGGGCTTCGATCAAATCAAGCGCCTTCTGCAACTCATCCGTAGAC
>DAOUMD010000080.1:0-16074 GCA_034412795.1 Anaerolineae bacterium | reverse complement strand
TTTCCGGGCTGGAAACAGCGCCGGATCACCCAGCATTTGCCAGTTTCAGCCCCGAATCGGACGGAAAGAGCTATTCCGCCCTTGTCGTGGGTCTAGTTACCCTAATTATTAGCTTGATGCCTATGGGTTCGTAACCCGCCATTTGGGGGCGGCAGGCTACGAGCCCTGCCCTACATATAGGGACGTTCGTCTGATAACGCTGCTATTTTTTGACAGCCACGGTTCAATGCAGTCCTACCTAGGATGCCAACCTACGGGTTCTTGGATAGTTTCTGGGTACAGTAGTAGCTGATCAAGTTGCATCTCATAGACTCTGCAATGCGCGGAGCGTGTCGACCATACCATAGCCCTGAAAATAGCGTTCACGCTCCAGATCCACAGCGCTCTGGCATAGCACTTCCTTTACACGGGCAGGCTGGCCGATCAACTCGCGATGTCTGGCCAGTAAAAGTGCTGCGGCGCCCGAAACGTGGGGCGCGGCCATCGACGTGCCATCCATTCTCTCCGTACCACCTGCCGGAACAGTGGAGATGACTTTCTCGCCGGGCGCCAGCAGATCGGGTTTAATGCGTCCATCCCCCGTTGGGCCACGACTCGAAAAATAAGAGACCCCATACATATGGGGGTTAGATCTATGAGTAGAACCCACAGTAATCACTGCTTCGGCATTTCCTGGGTCTGTAATGCTTAAGGTGCGGAATCCCTCATCCGGTCCGTCCTTGGTCAAATAGACGGCCTGTCCCCGGTTACCTGCAGCAGCAACTACGACGGTCCCCTCGGCAACCAGGCGCTGGCATTCCTCACAAACAGGGGTTCTTCCACAAGCGAAATTGGCAACCGCATGCGGCAACGACAGACTCAGGTTGACTCCATGGATGATAAGCTGGTCTTTCTGCTTATTGAGCCAACGCACGAAGTGCAACGCAGCCAGGATGCTAAACTCATCTCCGTCGCCCTCATCATCAAAGACACGCAAATCATAAATCTCAATACCCGGGCACATACCTACCAACGCGTCCCCCGTCGTTTTTTCCCAAGGGCGCATATCGGCCCCCAGGATTCCGGCCACGTGGGTTCCGTGCGGATGCTTTGGAGGCCGATAGTCATCCTGGTTATGGGGAACCCGAAGCAACGGACCAATTACGGACCAGTCTAGCGTTCGCCCATTCTTTACTGCTCGCTCGAGGTCACGCAGCAGTTCCATAGCTGCCTTTTTTGTAAGGGGACGGTCCTCATCATTCCCGGTGGGCCCCAGTAACTTGGTTAACAACGCGTCACGAGTACTCTGCTTCGACTCCCTGTTGGTCGTTATCTGAACTTCAAGATTAGCCATTAACGTGCGAAGTTGTGTGAAGTCATATGTGGCCACGACGCGTGTGTGATTAGGTTGCCGATGTGTCTTCTTTTCCATGCCCGGGTCGGCAAACGGCTCATTGTGCTTCACGTCCATCTTCCTAAATGCTGGATGCGTGGCGTCGACGCCGCTGTCGATAATGGCCCAGCATATGCCAGAACCATCGATGTCAAAGAGCCGCCGACTCGCATCGGCCTTGGTTGTGGCAACTGATTTGGTGAGGCTGAATGAGGCCTTTCGATTCAGGCTCACGGACCACAAACAAGGCGGTGATCCAGCATCTTCTTTCCAATCATCGACCAATTGCTCAAACTCCGATGTAAATGTGCCTGCTTCTCGGAGATCTTTAAGGCTGGCTTCCTGGCGCTCCTTTGCGTCGCGCGATTGGGACCAACTCACGGCTCCAGAAACTTCTTCCAGCCACACCAGATCCGCAGTAGGCTTGGACTCCTCATCCCAAAGATACTCTTGCCACCATCTGGTCATAGGTAGAGCTACCCGAATGAGTTCCTGAAACGTCAATTCGGCTACAACCGAATCGCCAGTACTTGCCAGTTGCCAGGGAGGTCCTGAGACATTCAAGGTGTTATGAGGATCCAGACTCGTCAGCCGCTCACGCAGGTTTTTGAGCAACTCGGAAGCGGTATGTAGGCGGTGAGGCGTCAGCAACAAGTCGACACGTTCTTCGGGCCCGATTGAGAAGTAGCGTAGCCATACGTCTGGATAGATAGGTGAATCCTGAGTGAAACGACAGAGATCAAAAGTCTTGCTGAAAACCATTTTCTCAAAGTCATCACGGTCAAATGGCATTTTGCGCCTCCTTGTTTGTTGGGATTCTTCTGCAACGTCAAGCCCGTCCGGTCTTGAAATCCCAACGCTTCGAACCTTCGCTTCTGCAACCAGGCGCTGCAGAACGCGTCCTGTGCATTATCATAAACGCAATGGGCATGGTTCATTTTGCCAAGAGAACTGGTTGACAATTTAGCCCACTTTGCCAGACACATCCGTAAAACGTAAGGCGTAAAGCGTAATGATTCTGGGCGAATGCGCCTGGCAAATGTGCCTTCAAGTAATCCACCGAAATAAATTACACGGAGACGCGGGCTTCCAGGCTTCATCGCGACACCAGAACAGTGCAGATAATTTCGGTGGATTACTCACGCATCACGTTTTACGTTTTACGAGGTTACTACCCTTGATTTGACCGGTAAGAAGTGTCAACCAAATAGTGAACCATCCCACGCAATGACTAGTCTATTCCGCTTTGGAGAGTTACCGTAGAATCATTCAACGAAAGTGAAGTTGCGGAAAGTATCGGAGGACATTATAGAGCCGGCCGACGATGTCGGCAACTGACTGCAAATATTCTCGAAACGCGCGGCGACAAAAGGGAGAAAGGAAACTTTAGAGGAAGTTGAGTGAATTTATCACCTAAAATAGGCCTATCATGTTTCACAGCAAATGTCAAGGCTTTTCATTTATGCCTTTCATTCCCTCAAAATCAAGGGCAGGTACAGCGACGCCCCGGATTCAACGGGCTGGATTACCGTGGAAATGGGAATGCTCCCGGTAGCACTATAGCCACCATCAGCACTCACCCGATATTCGCTGTTGGTGATGACCCGGGTGGCCGTCACTCTAAAGGACACTTGGGTTGTTCCGTTGAAGGCCTCCAAGCTGTCTACGCCCCAACTGATCACACCCCCGACGCGGGTCCCGCCGGTGACGTAGTATGCATGGGCAGGAATGACATCGGTGATGACCGGGTTGGCGGCCGGAGCGGTACCAGAGTTGGTGATCGTCAAGGTGTAGGTAATGGGGTCACCAGCCAGCGCCGTAGCTGGACCGCTCTTGCTTATGGACAGACGCGGTAAATGAGGAACGGTAACTGTCAGCGTTGCCACATCCGAGTTGTTGGCTAAATCCGCGTCGGGCGTGCTACTGGTAATCGTCGCTGTGTTGGCGACCAGCGTATCAGTCACCAGGCCGGGGCTGACTACCCCGGTGATGGTAATGATGCCACCCTGACCCGGCGTCAGGTTTTGCACCTGCCAGACGTAACCAAGGCTGGTCTGGGTAATAACAACGCCGCTGCTGATCACACTGGTATCAGTTACGCTGACCGGGATGCTGTCGCTGATAACCACGTTGCTGGCGGTCACAACCCCGCTACCAGGGGGATAGGAAAAGGCAAGGGTGTAGGTGATGATCTGGCCGGGGGCAGCGACCTGGGGAGTGACGGATTTGAGGATGGACAAGTCAGGTGGAGGACAATCCTCGTTGCGGTAAATTCGTGTCTCACGGTGCCAACTGGCATCGTACCCGGTGAGCAAGATATCCAGGTCACCGTCGTTGTCGTAGTCGCCCCAGGCCACTTCGCCACCGGACACCCCCACCAACCCGGCGTCAATGTCCACAAAATTGCCATCATCGTTACGATATACCCGAGACACCGCACTGTTGGTGCTTGGGCGTCCGGTGAGCAAGACGTCCAGGTCACCGTCATTGTCGTAGTCCCCCCAGGCTACCCAGCCCTGGGAGATGTGCGGCAGTCCGGCCCCGATGTCGGTGAAATGACCGGCATGGTTGCGGTAGATGCGAGACACAGGCGCACCAGATGCGCTTCCCGTGAGCAGGATGTCCAGGTCGCCGTCGTTGTCGTAGTCTCCCCAGTCTACCAAGTCTGCAGACACATCGCTCGGACCAGCATCTACCGGGATGAATTTGCCAGCATCGTTGCGGTAGATTAGAGATAGGCGATCAAGGTCGACGAATACCGTCAACAGGACGTCCAGGTCGCCGTCGTTGTCATAGTCTCCCCAGGCCACCGGGGTGTTGGAAGTCCCCGGTAATTGGGCGAGAATGTCGGTGAAGCTGCCAGCATCGTTGCGGTATACCTCTGATATACTATCGCTTCCATCATAATACCCGGTGAGCAAGATGTCCAAGTCGCCATCGTTATCATAATCCCCCCACGCCACCCAACCATAATCAACCTCTGCCAGCCCGGCATGGATGTCGACGAAGTGACCGGCATCATTGCGGTACACCCTGGATATGTTGCCTCCTGTGAGCAGAATGTCCAGGTCACCGTCGTTGTCGTAGTCGCCCCAGGCCCCTGAAATGGGCCGGACGAGGGGGAGCCCGGCATGGATGTCGGTAAAAGAACCGCCGTCATTGCGGTACACGGTAGCTACAATGGGGCCGTAAGCATCCCGGCCAATGAGAAGAAGGTCCAGGTCACCGTCGTTGTCGTAATCCCCCCAATCCCCTGTGCTGCTGGCAACAGCCGGTAGCCCGACGCCGGCATCGGTAAAGCCCTCAAAGCAACGAGAAAAGACCGGCCCGGCGCGGAAATGCCACTGATAGGGTAGCAAGGACTCGCCATCGGTTCGCAGCAAGTTCGTCGTGGCGCTGACCCGAAGGACCTCGCCCGTATGAAAGGGGCGGCTGGATGTCAGGGTCAAGGTACGCTCCGGAGCATCGTAGTCAAGCACCCCTGTCACCAGTCCGCTTAACATCCCGTGAACCGCAAAAGTGGCGTTGGTAGCGGTGCTGGGGTCAAGATCGCCACCGAAAGTCGCTGCTATAGCATCGTTGAGGGGAGCCCCCGACGCGTTGGGTGATGGGTGCGTGCCAAGGATGCGCCAGGCGTATACGTCGAGCGGGGCACTACTACGGTTGTTAGCAGGATCAGCCTCTGACGAAGCAGTGATGATGGCGGTGTTGGTAAAGACCCCTCTGGGCAAAGCGGCGCTGAGCACGCCGGCGATGGTGATGACGCCGCCTGCATCGGCAGGCAAATCGGCCACCTTCCAGGCGTACTCTGGACCGGCACCTGTGCCGGTAATGGCTACCCCACTGCTGACAATGCTGCTGACCGCTACGCTGACCGGTATGGTGTCAGTGATGATGACGTGGGTCGCGGTGAGGGACCCGTCGTTAAAAAAGGTGAGGGTGTAGGTGATGTTATCTCCCGCCGCAGCAATCTCCGGGGTGAGGGTCTTGACGAGCACGGGATCAGAGACGTGATCTTCGTTGCGGTAGATGCGGGTTATAGGGTCGCCGCCATTTTCCCCGCTGAGCAGGATGTCCAAATCACCGTCATTGTCATAGTCCCCCCAGGCCACCGAACTGTCACAGACGCCCGGCAATCCGGCTTCAATGTCGGTGAAGCCTCCACCGTCGTTGCGGTAGACCAGGGACAGGGAGCCCCAAATGTTATCACACCCGGTTAACAGGATATCCAGGTCCCCGTCATTGTCGTAGTCTCCCCACACCGAGGAGCCCCACCGGACGCCGGTCAGCCAGATGTCGATATAGGTGAAGACCCCAGCATCGTTACGGTAGATTAGAGAGATGGGTGTTCCTCCGACATCTTGCCCCGTGAGCAGGATGTCCAAATCACCATCGTCGTCGTAGTCCCCCCAGGCCGCCGAATTGCCATACACCCCCGGCAATCCGGCTCCAACGTCGGTGAAGACCCCAGCGTCGTTGCGGTAGATTAGAGAGATGGGTGTTTCTCCGTCGTTTCTTCCCGTAAGCAGGATGTCCAAATCGCCGTCATTGTCGTAGTCCCCCCAGGCCACCGAACCGACATACACCCCCGGCAATCCAGCTCCAATGTCGGTGAAGACCCCACCGTCGTTGCGGTAGATTAGAGAGATGGGTGTTTCTCCGTTGTCTTGCCCTGTGAGCAGGATGTCCAAATCGCCATCGTTGGCATAGTCCCCCCAGGCCACCGAACCGGCATACCCCCCCGGCAATCCGGCTCCAATGTCGGTGAAGTCCCCGGCATCGTTGCGGTAGATTAGAGAGGTGGGTGTTTCTCCGTTGTCTTGCCCTGTGAGCAGGATGTCCAGGTCCCCGTCATTGTCATAGTCCCCCCACGCCGAGGAGCTGTACCGGACGCCGGTCAGCCAGATGCCGGCATCAGTGAAGCTGCCGCCGTCGTTGCGGTAGACCCGGGAGATGGAGATCGTTGCTTCACTCTCCCCCGTGAGCAGGATGTCCAAATCGCCATCATTGTCATAGTCCCCCCAGGCTACCGAACCGAAATAAACCTCATCCCCAGACAGGTCAGCATTGATATCCTTGAAACGGCCAAAGTCCCGATTGATAAGCTGTCCGGCCCGAAACTGCCACTGGGTAGAGGAGAGCGGTCCGGCGCCGGTGATACTCAACGTATGGGTCGTGGCGATGGCGTAAACCAGCTCGCCCTGGTGGAAAGGCTGCGTGGGCGTCACCACAATCGTACCGCCGCTCACACTGTGGGTAGCTGTCACCAGTCCACTCTGCATAGCGTGGACGGCAAAAGTGTGGCTGGTCACCGTTGCCGGGCTGATCGGCTCGTCGTAGGTAATGGAGACGACGGTCGTTAACGGCGCAGTGTGACTGTTGGGTGGTGGATCGGGTACGGGGTTGCCCGGTGCTGCCAGGCCAACGAGTTCAAAAACGGCGATCGTCAGGGTCAACCCCAGGCCAAGGGCCAGGATGATGGAAAGAAGACGTGAGGGCTTCATAATGATCCCCTGAGTAGTGTGACAATGTTATGTTTTGATGAAGATAGCCCTCACTCTCCGGCCCCCTCTCCCAAAGTTGGGAGAAGGTGTGCCCGAAGTTCAGTATATCACAACCGATCCCGTATTCAATCCCCTCAAGGTACCAGCGCGCCTGATTTCGCACACTGGCTCAGTCCCTCTGGTAGGGAAAGAGGGAGTGAGGGAGCAGACCAAGGGGGCGGGGTGGATTATGCACCGCGATAGATGAAATGCTCTATCGGTTCTTGTTTGTGATTCGGAGCAAGAATGGGGATTTCCTCTATGCCTTTCATTCCCTCAAAATCAACGGCAGGTACAGCGACGTCCCAGATTCAACGGGCTGGATTACCGTGGAAATGGGAATGCTCCCGGTAGCACTATAGCCACCATCAGCACTCACCCGATAATCGCTGTTGGTGATGACCTGCGTGGCCGTCACGCTAAAGGTCACTTGAGTCGTGCCATTGAAGGCCTCCAAGCTGTCTACGCCCCAACTGATCACACCCCCGACGCGGGTCCCGCCAGTGACGTAGTATGCATGGGCAGGAATGACATCGGTGATGACCGGGTTGGCAGCCGGAGCGGTACCAGAGTTGGTGATCGTCAAGGTGTAGGTAATGGGGTCACCAGCCAGCGCTGTAGCTGGACCGCTCTTGCTTATGGACAGACGCGGTAAATGGGGAACGGTAACCGTTAACGTTGCCACATCCGAGTTGTTGGCTAAATCCGCGTCGGGCGTGCTACTGGTAATCGTCGCTGTGTTGGCGACCAGCGTATCAGTCATCAGGCCGGGGCTGACTACCCCGGTGATGGTAATGATGCCACCCTGACCCGGCGTCAGGTTTTGCACCTGCCAGACGTAACCAGGGCTGGTCTGAGTAATAGCAACGCCGCTGCTGACCACACTGGTATCAGTTACGCTGACCGGGATGCTGTCAGTGATGATGACGTGGGTCGCGGTGAGGGACCCGTCGTTAAAAAAGGTGAGGGTGTAGGTGATGTTATCTCCCGCCGCAGCAATCTCCGGGGTGAGGGTCTTGACAAGCACGGGATCAGAGACGTGATCTTCGTTGCGGTAGATGCGGGATATAGGGTCGCCGCCATTTTCCCCGCTGAGCAGGATGTCCAAATCACCGTCATTGTCATAGTCCCCCCAGGCCACCGAACTGACACAGACGCCCGGCAATCCGGCTCCAATGTCGGTGAAGGCCCCACCGTCGTTGCGGTAGACCAGGGACAGGGGGCTCCAACTGGCATCGAACCCAGTGAGCAGAATATCCAGGTCCCCGTCATTGTCGTAGTCTCCCCACGCCGAGGAGCCCCACCGGACGCCGGTCAGCCAGATGTCGACATAGTAGGTGAAGACCCCCGCGTCGTTGCGGTAGACCATGGAGACGGGGCCTTCTCCGTAGTCTCCGGTGAGCAGAATGTCCAAATCGCCATCGTCGTCGTAGTCCCCCCAGGCCACCGAACTGCCATACACCCCCAGCAATCCGGCTCCAATGTCGGTGAAGACCCCGCCGTCGTTACGGAAGACCAAGGAGAGGGGGCCTCCTCCGTCGTCTCCCGTGAGCAGGATGTCCAAATCGCCGTTGTTGTCGTAGTCCCCCCAGGCCACCGAACCGATACAGACCCCCGGCAATCCAGCTCCAATGTCGGTGAAGACTCCAGCGTCGTTGCGGTAGATTAGAGAGATGGGTGTTTCTCCGTCGTTTTTTCCGGTGAGCAGGATGTCCAAATCGCCATCATTGTCATAGTCTCCCCAGGCTACCGAACTGACATACACCCCCGGCAATCCGGCTCCAATGTCGGTGAAGACCCCGGCATCGTTGCGGTAGATTAGAGAGATGGGTGTTTCTCCGTCATCTTTTCCGGTGAGCAGGATGTCCAGGTCCCCGTCATTGTCGTAGTCTCCCCACACCGAGGAGCCGTACCGGACGCCGGTCAGCCAGATGCCAACATCAGTGAAGCTACCACCGTCGTTGCGGTAGATCAGGGAGAAGGGCATCGTTATTTCACTCTGCCCCGTGAGCAGGATGTCCAAATCGCCATCATTGTCATAGTCCCCCCAGGCTACCGAACCGACATAAACCCCATACAGGCCGGCCTTGATATCCCTGAAACGGCCAAAGTCCCGATTGATAAGCTGTCCGGCCCGAAACTGCCACTGGGTAGAGGAGAGCGGCCCGGTGCCGGTGATACTTAACGTATGGGTCGTGGCGATGGCGTAAACCAACTCGCCCTGGTGGAAAGGCCGCGTGGGCGTCACCACAATCGTACCGCCGCTCACACTGTGGGTAGCTGTCACCAGTCCACTCTGCATAGCATGGACGGCAAAAGTGTGGCTGGTCACCGTTGCCGGGCTGATCGGTTCGTCGTAGGTAATGGAGACGCTGGTCGTTAACGGTGCCGTGTGGCTGTTGGGTGGTGGATCGGGTATGGGGTTGCCTGGTGCTGCCAGGCCAACGAGTTCAAAAACGGCGATCGTCAGGGTCAACCCCAGGCCAAGGGCCAGAATGATGGAAAGAAAACGTGTGGGCTTCATAATGATCCCCTGAGTAGTGTGACAATGTTATGTTTTGATGAAGATAGCCCTCACTCCCCGGCCCCCTCTCCCAAAGTTGGGAGAAGGGGTACCCGAAGTTCAGTATATCACAACCGATCTCGTATTCAATCCCCTCAAGGTACCAGCGCGCCTGATTTCGCACGCTGGCTCAGTTCCTCTGGTAGGGAAAGAGGAAGTGAGAGAGCAGACCAAGGGGGTGGGGCGGATTATGCACCACGATAGATGAAATGCTCTATCGGTTCTTGTTTGTGATTCGGAGCAAGGATGGGGATTTCCTCAGCGCGACTGAAGACGGTCCGTATTCTTTCTAAAAACTCCGGCTCAGGCTGAGCCGACCAGACAGCGAGGCTGCCCCCCGGGGTCAACAGCGCCGACCAGCGTTCCAGGGCCTCGTGGGTATACAACCGGGCGTTATGCTCGTGGGCCAGCCAGGATGGTCCATTATCCACATCCAATAAGATGGCATGATATGCAGCGGTGGACGAGGTACACAGGAAGTTGTACAAATCGTCTTGGATGAGCCGAACGCGAGGGTCGGTCAAAACATCCCCGTTTAAGGGAGCAAAATGGGTGCGGTTCCACTCAATAATGTAGGGGCTAATCTCAACCACGTCAACGGAGGCAACCTCGCCGCTGAGGGTTTCTTGCAACGTGAAGCCCATGCCCAATCCGCCCACTAATACCCGGAGTTCAGCACCCTGGCCGGTCTTCAGATCCTCCAGCGCGTGGCGAGCCAACGCCCGCTCGCTGACCTGGTTATAGCTAGCCATCAAAAAAACGCCATCTGAAATGATTTCAAGGGCGGGTGAACCATCGGGCAGTGGACGCTGCTGCAATTGGATTTCGCCACTGGACGTGACGTGTCGAGCCAAAACGACCCGTTCAGAGGGAAGAGAACTCATATGATCTTTTCTCCAGCCACGCAGAATGCGTGCCCCTCGCTCACCAGGTCACCAGGCATACGCCATAGGGGCTTCTCCTCCAGGTCCCGGGAAGATCTCATCTAATTTCTTCATAACTTCTTCGTCCAGCTTAATCTCGGTGGCACGTACCGCAGCTTCGAGTTGCTCTAGCGTTCGCGGGCCTATGATCGGCGCGGTGACATTCGGGTTGTGCAGGAGCCAGACCAATGCAACCACAGCCGGCGGTTCACCCAAATCTTTGCAGAGCGCTTCATATTTTTCAAGTTTATGCTTGTTCTCCTCTACTTGCCGCTCAAAGTCTTCACCCGACCGACGTCCGGTTTGGGATTTCTCCAGCGCCCCGGCCAAGAGGCCTCTGCCCAGCGGGCTCCAGGGAATTAGACCGAGTCCGTAATGCCTGCACGCGGGAATGACCTCCAGCTCAATCGTCCGGTTGTTCAGGTTATAGATACTCTGTTCACTGACCAAGCCCATCATGCCCCGTTTGGATGCTTCCTGGCATGCCGTCGCGATGTCCCAGCCAGCGAAGTTGCTAGACCCGACGTAAACAACTGCCCCTTGTTTTACCAGGCTGTCAAAGGCCTGCCACGTTTCGTCCCAGGGACATTCATGATCGACGTGGTGCATCTGGTACAGGTCTATCCAGTCTGTCTGAAGTCGTTTCAAGCTGCCCTGGCAATGTTTCTTGATTTTCATGGCAGACAGGTTTCGACCGTCGCTGTTAGGTTCGGGTCTGTTTGCCTTGCGCGTCACCGAACTGTATACCTTGGTGGCCAGGACGATGGCGTCGCGCCTCCCTCCGCCCTGGGCCAGCCATCTACCGATGATCTCTTCGGTCAGCCCGTGTTCCACCGCCCAACCGTAAACGTCCGCCGTATCGAAGAAATTGATCCCCAGTTCAAGCGCACGATCCATGATTTTGAAGCTGTCTTCCTCCGACGTGTGCCATCCAAAATTCATGGTTCCCAAACATAAATTGCTGACCAGGACGCCGTGCTTTCCCAAGCGTTTGTGCTCGACTGCCATGTGCTTCCTCCCTTTCTGTGATTTCCATTACTGAGCCGAACAAAAAAGACTGATCAAAGTTGGCACTCCTATATGGAACGCTCATCAGAATTATACCACGATTTCTTATGAAAATCTACTTAAGTTCTCGTGTTGAGTTTTGCCGGCATATCTGTTCGGGGACAACGTATCCCTGGGGGCAGAGGTCGAACGGCTGGAAAGAAAGCCTGGTGATCGCCCCGGCAATCCCGCCCGGGAGGGCGGCCTTGCTGGCTCAACCACAACCGATTAGCCCACCACTCCGGCGACGGAGACGACCGGGCCAGCGAGATTGTTGCTCTCGTCGCCCTCCTTCACCGCGCCATAGCTGGTGCTGATGTTCAGTGTGTCGTCGTCGCTCCCCGCGCCGCCGGAGCCGGTCTTGCCCAGGTCAGTGACCTGGATCTGGACGCTGGCCGGCCCGATATAGCCGGGCGCCGGGTCAGACACAAAAAAGGTCGCTTTTGTTCATAGTGTCTCCAATGGGGTTATTATGCGGCATTGCTCCTGGAATAAAAAGACTCCCACGCATTGTGGGAGCCTTCTTTTGGCGGACCCGACGGGAGTCGAACTCGCGATCCTCCAAGTACAACCAAGTGCAACCACTTCGAAAGCCCGGCATGACCAGCCGTGCCGGGGTGCGTTGCACCTGCCCTGACTATGCCTTATCCTTGCTCGACAAGAATCGAGTTACCTTCGTCCCGCACACCGGGCAGGCGCCCTTGGCCATTCGCCGACCTTTATCGGTCTCTTCGACGTGGCCGTCCGTGATCTGGCGCTTCTCGCGACACTTGACGCAGTAGCCTTCAAACTCCATGGGAAAGCCTCCTTAACAATATGGTTTATGGATAGAAAAGACCGCTCTATCTTACCCCTAGAATGGTAGGCGCGCAAACTACGCCCTATATGGGATTCTGGTCGGAATTAGCACAACAACACCGTGACCTTGCAGTCATCTTGCGTTTCAGACTACCCGTGAATGAGCGCCGGCAGGCAGCGAGTGCAGATCCACAAGCTCTGCCCCTGATAGCGGACAGGCACGAGGGGCGCCCGATCTTCACCATTGGCGCAGCGCAGGCAACGCTGGGTGATATAAACCGGACCTCGCTCGTGCATGCGCACCTCGGCCCGCTCCTCGTCGAAGGCCGGAGCCTCCCTCACTTCGACGCTTAGCGCGCCAGTGGGGCAGACCGGCAGACAGAACCCAGCCCCATCGCAGAGCGCCTCGTCCATCACTTTCGCCTTGCCATCAATCAGGACGATAGCGCCCTCAGCGCACGGTGTCACGCAGGCGCCACAGCCATTACACAGTTCCTCATCAATACGCACGATTTGTCGAATCGCCATTCCACTCTCCTGACAGAAAATTGTTTCGGGTGCACTCAAAGCCATTTGAACATACCCGATTGGTTTTCTTCTCGTGTCACCAAGGTATCAGAATGGCAGCCATATGTCTGCGACAAAAGTCGCATTGTACCAATTCTTCCAATGCTTTTTTAACCGATTTCACACCAGACTCAAACCATTCTGTACTAGAATAGAGACGTATCTTCTCAAAAAGTAGGGGAGAACCTGAGTGTTCGCCCTTGGGCCTACCCCGAATTATTGAGAAGATACATTGAGACTTTCTATATCAGGTATCGTGTAATGAGTGATAAAGCTCTAAATGAGCAGACAGTGAAGGCCTTGCGGGCTGGGATGGAGCGCAAGGACCAGCAACGCGCCAAGCTGGAGAAGGTGCAGAAGATACGCCAGGCGCTAGAGGAACTTAGCTTAGCCAGAAGGCGCCCGGCCGAAGCGTGTGATCCTGTCTGACTTCCGATTCCCATCTCGATCGATCTTTACTAATCCTCCATAACTCTTGAAACGCGGGCCACACCAACGCGGGCCCGATGGCCGTCGTTCCCCAATGGCTGTAGGATTTGGGGCACGATGGGTTATTCTTGATGTTCCTCTCAACCTTGATCCTCTCCTTCCTGCCCAATCGAAAAACATACGCGAAAACCCTTATATTGAGGACTCGTCGCCATTGAGGGCCAACCTGTATTAAAAATGCCTCAAAACACCTAGTACTTTATCACTATCTTTACGTAATATTTTCGTATTATGGTCAAGTTGTTAACCCATTTTCAGCTTTTTTGTGATAGGATATAGGGGCGAGAGGGCATCATCCTCAGCTACCTTGGCGACAACAAGGAGAAAGTGTATCTTCTCAAAAAGTAACGGCGAATCAAGGTGTTCGCCCCTGGATCAGACACCCAGGTCTGCTCCTACCCCGAATTATTGGAGAAGATACGAGAAAGTGAGGGTCCAGCAGCATCAATTCTTATTCGGTTGAAAGCTGGCAGGCTCAGGCAAGCATAGGAGGAGTAAGATCATCAAGGACTTGCAAAGCAGTTATAAGGCGTCGTTCACGACCAAAGCCGATGTATCCGACATCGGTCCGAAGGGGTCTGTGCTACGCCGACTGCCCCGATACGCCCTGTGTGTGGGATTGGGATTGTTGGGTGCTGACGTAGGCGTGGCGCTGACCATCGGGCTGGCCATCCTGATCCAATTGCGGCCACCCTCTCCCACCGTCTTCGCACCGGGTATGATAACGCTCATGGTGACGGCCGTCCTGGCCGGGCTGGGTGTTTCGTGGCTGATAGGCCACGTCGTAGCACGTCATAGCTGTGACGTGCCAGGCACTCCACCCCAAAACGGTCTGCAAGTGATCCTGGTATCCAGTGTCTTCGCCAGCCTGGCCCAGGTTCTGTTTTTCTTCCAGTAAATTTGGATGGATGGATGGTTAGTTAGTTAGTTAGTTAGTTAGTTGGTTGGTTGGTTGGTTGGTTAGTTGGGAGGCTGGCGTGCGCCAAGGGGACGGAGCAGCGTAGGCACAAGTGTCAAGGCGATAGCTATTGATGGGGAAAACATGGGATTGCGAAGTAGCTTAGGGCATACGTTTTAGTTAGCGGTATTTAGTAGGCGGGAGGCCGTAGCAAACAATGCTGCGGCCTCTTCCTTTCTTCACGGACCCCTTCGGCACAGGGCTCGTGCAAAGTCGCGTGACATCGAAAAAACTAGATCAGCAAATGTGAAAACTGGTCCAGTTTGGCTTTGGCCCACAGACTCTGTACGAGCCGTTGAGGATCAGATCAATCCGAGCTCTTGACAATCAAGACATAAAGAGTCTTTTGCCAGTTGCGGGGGCAGATTTGGTCAGAAGAGGTCGACGATTATTTCTTTGTGAGATTGGATTTCCCTCGGGGAAACTAGTTACCCTGGAAGCAAGCAACAACACCCCCCAGCACCTAGTACTTTACTACTACCTTTACGTAATATTTTCGCATTATGGTCAAGTTGTTAACCCATTTTCAGCTTTTTTGTGATATGATATAAGGCGAAAGGTTACCCATCCTCAACTACTTTGACGACAAGAAGAAGAAAAAAAAGAAGAAATGTATCTTCTCAAAAAGTAAGGACAAACGCCGAAGTTCGCCCTTGGGTCAGACACCCAGGCCTGCCACTCCTACCCCGCATTGTTGAAGAAGATACGAGAAAATGAAGGTTCAGCAGCATCAATTCTTATTCGGTTGAAAGCTGATGGACCCAGGCAAGCATAGGAGGAGTAAGATCATTATGCAAAGCAGTTATAAGGCGTCGTTCACGACCGAAGCCGATGTATCCGACATCGGTCCGAAGGGGTCTGTGCTGCGCCAACTGCCCCGGTACGCCGTGTGTGTGGGATTGGGGTTGTTGGGTGGTGACATAGGTGTGGCGTTGGCCATCGGGCTGGCAATCATGATCCAGTTGCAGTTGCCTCCTTCCACCGTCTTCGCACCGGGTGTGATAACGCTCATGGTGACGGCCGTCCTGGCCGGTCTGGGTGTTTCGTGGCTGATAGGCCACGTCGTAGCACGTCATAGCTGTGACGTGCCAGGCACTCCATCCCAAAACGGTCTGAAGGTGATCCTGGTATCCAGTGTCTTCGCCAGCCTGGCCCAGGTTCTGTTTTTCTTCCAGTAAATTGGGATGGATGGTTGGTTGATTGATTGGTTGGTTGGATGGTTGGTTGGAAGATTGGAAAGCTGGGAAATGGGGGATTGGATGCTTGAGCCCCCCAAGGCTCCCAATTCCCAATCTACCATCCCATCGCGGCATCCAGGGGATGAAAAATGATAGCTAAGATTAGAGGTAAGTTAGTGATAAAAAGATCAAAGACAAGTTCTCCAAGCGGGAAAGGGCAGAGCCTGGTGGAGATGGCGATCATCACGCCTCTGCTGCTCTTGCTCTTCCTCGGCGTGCTGGAAGTAGGCTGGGCGATTCGGGGGTACATTGTGTTGCTCAACGCCGATCGTGAGGCGACCCGCTTCGCGGCCAGGGGGCGATACCTGGACTTTAGCCAGACCGAACGCGAAAACATCGGCTACAATTACGTGTTGGACCACGCCATGGACAGTCTGTCCCGGCAGTTGGCCTTTGACGTGATGTCGGATGAGCCGAATGGGACTATGATCATCTCCCACTACCTGGTAGACACCGGCAAACCGTGCGCCGACCCACCCTGCAATGACGACTGCGAGGCTGATAAGCACAACAAACATGGCGGGTGTGATTGCACCACGCCCGACCGGCGCGAAGCGGACTATCCCTATGATGACC
>DAOUMD010000079.1:0-11722 GCA_034412795.1 Anaerolineae bacterium | reverse complement strand
CAACTATTTCGATGCACGGGTCTTCTTCATGCCACAAAGGTCCACGATGCGTTGGCACTTCTAGGTATCACAGAAGTCAACGATGCGCTGGCACTCAGTTGGTATACGATGCGTTGACATCTCGCACCTAGGTCTGTGCGTCTAATAAAAGATGGGAATGTTAATACATTACAGGATAACAGATGACAAGAAACAGGCCGGCTTGCGCCATAGCCGGCCCGTTTCTATGAGGAGGAAAAAGCATCTGTCGTGTAGTGGAACCTGAAGACGATGCGATGGGTAGAGATCTTACCAGCTCGCGTAGCCGGACTCCTGCCGCCCCGAATGCGGCAGGTTTTTTGTTGGCCGGCCTCGTGGTATAATCGCCCCGAACAAACTAAGGATTGGGAATTTAATAACTTCTTCAAATGCAAGTGAAATACTAGCCTGATTCAGTCAGCTAATGGGTAAGTTATTAAATCCTTAGCCCTAAGGCCCGTGTTGATGACGTGGGCTGACCCTCACCGTTGAGGAGACAAAACAGACGGCCACGTAGTACCTACACTGGACTGTCGCGGCGATGCACCTGCCCCCTCTCCCCTGACTGTGAGGCGGGCCTTTTTGACTCTGGATTCGTCACACGTATTTTCCTCAACATCAGGAGGTAACTATGACTTTCCGTACCATCATCGAACCGTTCCGTATCAAGACCGTTGAATCCATTTGCAGCACGACGCGCGCTGAGCGCGAGGCGGCGCTCATTGAGGCTGGCTATAACCTGTTCCTGCTCAAGGCGCGAGACGTTCTAATTGATCTGCTGACTGACTCGGGTACCGGGGCCATGTCCTCCGGGCAGTGGGCGGGTATGATGCAAGGGGACGAGTCCTACGCGGGCGCGCGGTCTTTCTACCGGTTTGAGTCGGCCGTGCGCGAAATCACGGATCTGACGCACGTCATTCCCACTCACCAGGGGCGTGCCGCCGAGCGCATTCTTTTTGGTTCGCTTCTCAAGCCCGGCGACATCGTGCCCAACAACACCCACTTCGACACCACCCGCGCCAACGTCGAATACCGGGGCGCCACGGCGCTGGATCTGGCCATCCCGGAGGGAAAGCAACCTCAGTTCATTCACCCCTTCAAGGGCAACATTGACCTGGGGGCGCTAGAGGATCTCCTGGCCGGCTCACCGGATCGGGTTCCGTTGGTCATAATCACCGTCACCAACAATTCCGGCGGCGGACAGCCGGTGAGCATGGCCAACATCCGCACCGCCAGCGAATTGTGTCACCGCTATGGAATCCCGCTGTTTTTGGACGCGTGCCGCTTTGCGGAGAATGCCTGGTTCATCAAGCTCCGGGAAGAGGGATACGCCGATAAGACGCCGCTGGCCATCGCCCAAGAGATGTTCAGCTACGTCGATGGCTGCACCATGAGCGCCAAAAAGGATGGCCTGGCCAACATCGGTGGGTTTCTGGCCTTGAACGACGACGACTTGGCGCAGCGGTGCAAAAATATGCTGATCCTGACCGAAGGCTTCCCAACCTACGGAGGTCTGGCTGGCTACGATCTGGAAGCCATCGCCGTGGGCTTGCACGAGGTGCTGGACGAGGACTACCTGCGTTACCGCATCCGGTCCGTGGAATACCTGGGCGAGATCCTGACCCGAGAAGGAGTGCCCATCGTTCAGCCTCCTGGCGGCCACGCCATTTACCTGGACGCCCTGAGCATGTTGCCCCATATCCCGCAGGGCGAATATCCGGCCTGGGCGCTTTCCCTGGTCCTGTACCTCGAGGGAGGCATCCGGTCGGTGGAGATCGGCTCGGTCATGTTTGGCTTGCAGCCAGATGGGAGTGAGAAACCGGCGGACATGGAGTTGGTGCGATTGGCCTTTCCACGGCGCGTGTACACCCAAAGCCACGTCGATTATCTGGCCGAGGTGCTGCTCCACGTCAACGACATGCGCGAGCGCGTACGTGGTGTGCGCATTGTCGAGGCACCGCCCGTGCTGCGTCACTTCAGTGCTCACCTGGTCCCAGCGCACGGAACGTTACTGGTGGACTGAGCAAATAAAAAAACCCCTCGGGCGCACGAGAGGTTTCTTGCGAACTAAAGATCTAAAAGTTTGGATGCGTGTCATTCGTGGCAAAATTGGTGAGCGGCGGTCGGCCGATGGCGTAAACGTTGAAGCCTATGGCGTGTAGGCTCCTGTGATCCAAAATGTTACGGCCATCGAAGATGAAGGCCGGCTTGACCATTGACTCGTAGACGGCCTCGTAATCCAGTTCGATGAAGTGCGGCCATTCAGTGAGAATGGCCAGGGCATGAGCCCCCTCGGCGGCGGCATAGGGGTCCGGTTCAAAGGTCACCTGGTTGGCAGCATCGCCCAGGTCGATGCGAGCATTGTCCAGGGCGTGGGGGTCACTGATGACGACTTCAGCCCGCTCTTCCAGCAGCGCCCGGCAGACGTTCAGAGCAGGCGACTCGCGTGTGTCGTTAGTGTTGGCCTTAAAAGCAGCGCCTAAAAGGGCAATGCGCTTACCCGCGACCGTATTGAACATAGATAGAACCATGTTGGAAACGAAGCGCGCTTGCTGGTACTCGTTCATCTCAACCACTTGCTTCCAGTAAGCGGCCACTTCTTGGAGACCGTAATGTTCACATAGGTAAACCAGGTTCAGGATATCCTTCTTGAAACAGGAGCCGCCAAAGCCGACACTGGCTCGCAAGAACCGGGAGCCGATGCGGTCGTCCATGCCAATGGCGTGGGCTACCTCGGACACATCGGCTTCGGTCTTTTCGCACAGGGCTGAAATGGCATTGATCGAGGAGATGCGCTGGGCCAGGAAGGCGTTGGCTACCAGCTTGGATAGCTCGCTGGACCACAGATTGGTGGTGACGATGCGCTCGTTGGGTACCCACTGGGCATAGATGTCAACGATGGCCTGGACCGCCTTTTGACCCGAAGGGGTCTCCCGCCCTCCGACCAGCACTCGATCCGGGTTCTGCATATCGCGAATAGCCGTGCCCTCAGCCAGAAACTCTGGGTTGGAAACGACGTCGAAATGTAGTCCTTTGTTATTTGAATCAAGGATGCGCTCCATGGCTTCAGCGGTGCGCACAGGCAGGGTACTCTTTTCGACGACAATCTTGGGCGAAGTTGAGTTCTCCAAGATCTGACGAGCGGTCTTTTCCCAATACTGTAAGTCGGCCGCTTTGCCCGCACCTCGACCAAAGGTCTTAGTCGGGGTGTTCACGCTGACGAAGATAACGTCCGCCTCAGCGATATGGTGGTTGATCTCGGTCGAAAAGAAGAGGTTCTTACCCCGGGTATGGCGCACAATCTCATCCAGACCCGGTTCATAGATGGGAAGTCGATCTGATTGCCAGGCGGCAACTCGCGCTTCGTTGATATCGACCACGACGACGCGATGTTGGGGGCAATTTTGGGCGATGACTGCCATGGTTGGTCCGCCAACATGTCCGGCACCAATACACAGGATGTTTGACAACGGATTCCCTCCTTATCTGGAACTTGTGACTTGAGTGTACTCTACAGTATCATGCAGCGCAAATCTTTTGAAAGCGATAGGCAAATGTGTATCTTCTCAATAATTTGGGGTAGGCCCAAGGGCGAACACCCAGGTTCGCCCTTACTTTTTGGGAAGATATGTAAGTGTGATACAATGGGCGCGCTTAGGACTAAAGATTTAATAACTTACCCAATAGCCGACTGAATCAGGCTAGTATTTCGCTTGCATTTGAGGAAGTTATTTAATTCTCAATCCTTAGTGCTGAGTTCAGTAGTGGTCACGAGCCGATCTGCTGCCGGGGTACCTTCTCTGACGGCTTGATGGCCCATGTAGGAGATTGAATTAATGACAGAAGCGATCACCCTATTGTCTTGGAATGTCAACGGTATACGAGCGGTACACAAGAAGGGCTTTCTGGACTGGCTGGCCGAGGCTAACCCAGATATCCTGTGTTTGCAGGAAACCAGGGCCGAGGAAGCCCAGTTGCCGGCTGCCCTGGCCCAGCCGGCCGGGTATCACGGCTTTTGGAATGGCTCGCAGCGGAAAAAGGGATATTCCGGCACGGCTTTGCTCACGCGGCCAGAACCGCTGAGCGTCGAATTTGGGCTGGGCATTGAAGAGTTTGACCAGGAAGGGCGGACCATCATTGCTCAATATCCGAGCTTCACCCTGGTCAATTGCTACTTCCCCAACGGCGGCCGTGACCACAGCCGGGTGCCTTTTAAGCTGGCCTTTTACGACGCCTTCCTGGAGAAGTGTGAGAGATTGCGCGCCCAGGGTCAGGCAGTGATCTTTTGCGGCGACGTCAACACCTCACACCGAGAGATCGACCTGGCCCGTCCCAAGGACAACCAGAAGACCACCGGCTTTCTGCCGGAGGAGCGGGTCTGGATTGATCGCGTGGTTGAGGCGGGATACGTGGATACCTTCCGGCATTTCCATCCCGACCTGACAGGGGCTTATACCTGGTGGTCCATGCCCACCCGAGCCAGGGAACGCAACATCGGCTGGCGGCTGGATTACTTCTTCATAGTTGCCGAGGCGCTGGACCGGGTCGCCGGGGCGTTTATCACGCCCGAGGTGATGGGCAGCGACCACTGCCCGGTGGGCTTGCACCTGCATGTCACGAGCTGACTCGACGCCATAACACTTACCAGATCTCGATGTGCTTAAATGCCTCGGCATACGGCACGTCAATGGCCTCACCCTTTTTGCGATCCAGTTCCTTCATCCATTCCAGGTTCTCCTCACCCTTGGGGAACTGGCTGTGATGGGCCATGCATGCCGCCAGCTTGGTTTCGTATACGTCGCTGATGTCGACGAAAACATCGGGCTCGCGGGTGGTGGAGAAGAAAAATACCAGCTTCACCTCACTTCAAGACTTCCCAACTCCACGTAATCATTCACCGGCACATCGTTCTCAATCACGGGCAGGCGTTCCAACGTCTCCCAATAGTAGGCGCCAACTCGAAGCAAGTATGTCCCCGGTAGTAGATCAGGCGGCAGGCTGAGTCGATGCTGATCGCGCAGTTCTTCTCCTGGCCCCCAGGTGCTGGTCGGCAGAGAGACCTCCCACCACGGCTGACTGTCGTGCTGGGCGACGAGTTGGCCATCCGAGTCGACCAGGTGCACGAAGACTGTGTAGTCCCGGTCCATAGGGGCCAGGGCTCGCCAATGGAGGGTCATTTCCAGATCATCCCCTGCCTGCCCGACTCCGGGCGAAACGTCATAGCCACGCAGCTCCATTTTGCCATCCAAGTTGGCCTGAACGAGGTTGGAAGGCTGTAAGTCTGGCTCGCTAGGCGTAATCTCGACCAGCTCCCGACCTTGTTGCTCGAAGCTCCCTATCCGCACCCAGGTGTTAGCTTCAAAGCGACGCAGCGGTTTGGGTGCTTCAACCACATTGACCTTCAGCCGTCGGTTCCAGTCCGACCAGTCGGGGCCAGCCAACACGCCCACGGCCAGGCTCCACTCCTCACCCAACTGCCACGGCATGGTCTCGGTCACCAGTATCTCACCCGGCTGCCACTGGCGCGGCGGGTACCAGAGTTGGGCGATCAGCGGGCGTTGCTCCGTGTCTTCGATCACCTCTCCTCGGGTATTCAAGAAGAAGGGATAGAGGCGCAGGTCTCGTTTGATGGGGCGAAGCGCCTTCCAGTAGAGGCGCACCGCCATCTGGCCACGACGAACGTCCTCCACCTGTTCACGGCGGGAGGCGTCCAGCAGATCAAAGCCTAACAATCGGACTTCGTCACCGAAATCGACCACGAGAGGATATTGAGGATCAGCTACGTCAGCCCGGGCAAAATCGTAGAAGGCGTCGGGCAGTGTGCGCTGTTCCAGGCCACGCCCCAACAGGATATAGCCGTCGGCCCCATCCAGCACGCCAAATTCGCCGCTATCAAGGGACTCTTGCACTTGTGTCTTGAAGTCGTTGGGGTGGATCGGCCAGGTACCGGTTGTCACATCAAGAAAGACGTACTCGGCATCGTTGACATCCGGGAACTGGTAGGCGATGGTCCGATTGCTAAGATGTGGGTAGAGCTTGCTCTGGGCGGAGATTGGGGCGTCAGGCGGGATCTGGGCCATGAAGCGCTCCGCCAGCCGGTCGTGGTCGCTGATTTCCCACTGCGGCCGATTGAGCGATAGGGGGGAGTAACCCCGGAACACGTGCCATACGATGACCACGAGCAACAGGGAGAGGCTGATGGCGTGGGTCACCCGACGCTGAGCCCCCGGCCACACCCGGCCAAGTCCCCGGCGTAGGAAAAAGAAACCGTACACCGCACCCCAGGCCAACCAGGGCGCGACGTCGGCGCCGTACTGCCCCCCGGTCGCATCGTGCATCGCAGTGTTGGCGCTGAGCAAGTTGATGGCAAACATGGGCAGCCCGATCAAAAGTACCGGCAAACCCAGCAGCGGCAGGAAAGCAAAGGGGGTGAGCACATCGCGAAGATAGGCGAGTCGGGAAGGTTCCCATAGGGCCTTGAGCACCAGGTCGGGTCGCGTGACGGCGGTAACCATAATCTCCAGCGGAGAGTCGCCCAGGTAGGAGTAGTAACCCAGGAATATATGGTCCCCAGTCACGCTGTAGGTGGGGATGATCCAGTACATGACGACAACGAAGTAACCCATTGCCAGGACAATGGTGAAGGCTCCAAGCAGCCAGTCACGATAGCGAATGATGGCATACAATCCCATAAAGGCGACCACCAGGGCGATGTGTTCCTTGCACGTCATAGCCAACACGGAAAAGAGCAGAAACCACATCGGCTTGCGCTTGACCAGGAAGTAAAAAGCGTACATGAGGAAGCCGACTGCCAGGGCCGGTGGGTGGAAGTCCCACAGCGTGACGACGGCCAGGGTCGGGAATAGCAGGTAAGCTAATAACAGGCTGAGCGCGGCGAAGTCACTTTCCAGCTTCTCTCGGGCCAGCCAAAAGATGGGCATGCCGCCCAATCCAATAGCCGCCGCTTGCAGGAAGAGGAGCATCTCGGGGCCGCTGTAGATGAGATAAAAGGGGGCTATCAGGGCGAGAATCGGGTCGGCGTGGTTAGATAGGTGGAGCAGTGGCTGGCCGGTGGTCGTGTAGAAGAAGATGCGTCCATGCAGCGTGTTCCAGACGACCTGGTCGTAGATACCCAGGTCGAAACCGCTCGAGTTGAAGCTGGCGTGGCGTTGGATCGCCAGCCAGGTAAAGGTGACGATGTAAAGCAGGACCAGCACCCAGGCGATGACCTGGGGCCAGTCGCCCCGGATTCTACTCAGAAGACCGTTGCGGCGTATTGAAGATGACAGATCGTGTGTCTTGGCGCTATCAAGGCTCATTTCATTTCAAAATTATGTTTACTTGAGTTTAGACCTGGCCTTATTCTACACCTTTTTCCCGCTCCCCAAAATTTCGAGGTATCTTCTCAATAATTCGGGGTAGGCTCAAGGGCGGACACCCAGGTTCGCCCTTACTTTTTGACTACTCAGACCAGTCGCTGATCGTTACGGTTATTCAACCGTAACGGGTATTTGCGGATATACATCCGCCGATTATGGGTTGCAAATACATATCTGCAACCATCAGGCTGAGTAGTTACGAAATCCCATTGTATTCCGTACAGTACCGGGTTTTCTGCGCGCTTTGCGGTGGAAGTGGGGCATGGTAGAATGAAATCGGGATTCTTGGGCTTTTCCAAAAATTAAATTGCGCAAAGCAGGAGGCCAAATTATGATCTCGGCCATCGTGGTCGCCGCCGGCCTGTCCACGCGGATGGGACAACTAAAGCAGCTTTTGCCCTATGGAGAGCATACGGTTATTGAGCAGGTTGTCTCGGTGTTGCTGGCATCGCCGGTGGACGAAGTACTTGTGGTGACCGGCCACGAGCGGGGGGCAGTGGAAACAGCCCTGGCGAAGTGGCCGATAAAAACCGTGTTCAACGCCGATTATGCCGAGGGTGAGATGCTGTCCAGCGTCCAGGTTGGGCTGCGGGCGGTCGCCACCGAGGGTGAGGCGGCGCTGCTGGCGGTGGGCGATATGCCAGCCATCGAGGGAGATGTGGTCGCCCAGCTCATCCAGGCCTACCGCGCGGCGGGCAACAACTCCGTTTACATCCCCAGCTATCAGATGCGAGCCGGGCATCCCGTCCTGGTGCCGTGTCCCTACTGGGGAGCGATTCTGTCACTGCCAAAGGGCGACACTCTGCGATCGGCGTTGCGAGCCGAAAGCACACGCGTGCAATGGGTGGTGGTAGACACGCCCTCGGTGCTGCGCGACATGGATACGCCGACCGACTACCAGCGCGAGCTGGGCTTACGTCAGGAGTAGGTGTGGAGCCAGGATGAAACTATCTCAACCGCTGATCCCGGCTCGCCTCGTGCGCCGTGACAACCGCTTCCGTGTCAGTGTCGAAGTGGACGGGCAGCTAGTTGCGGCTCACCTGCCCAATTCCGGTCGCCTGGGCGAGTTGCTCACGCCAGGGCGTGAGCTTCGTCTGGCTTCGATGCCCGATCCCCGGCGCAAGACTCCCTATGACCTGAAGCTGGTCCGCTATGCCGGTGTCTGGGTCAGCGTCGACGCCCGTACCCCCAACCATCTCTTTGCCGAAGCCTTCCGTGCCCGGCATCTGCCTCACTTTGAAGGCTACCCCCACCTCCAACCCGAAGTCACTCTGGATGATAGCCGGATCGACTTTCTGTTGACTGGCCCAGGCGGGCGACTGTGGGTTGAGACCAAGTCGGTTACGCTGGTAGAGGAAGGAATTGCCCGCTTTCCCGATGCGCCCACCGAACGCGGACGCCGTCACCTGGAGACGCTGGTCCACGCCGTTGAGCGAGGGGATCAGGCGGCCGTTCTCTTCGTCGTCCAACGGCCCGATGCCCACGCTTTTGGACCCCACACCGAGGCCGACCCGGAATTTGCTCAGGCGTTGCGACGGGCTACCGGGGGCGGCGTGGCGGTTCTGGCCTGCCGCTGCCTCGTGTCGGAGGACGAAATCACCCTGGACGCGTTTATCCCCCTGAAGTGGTATGGGTTGGATTAACGATTGAAGTCGTTACTACGAACCGAGCAAAATCTTGGCGCCGATGTACTGAGCAAGGGGCCGGGTATGTTTCAGAGTCCGGCTCCTTGCGTTTTTGAATTGAAGTTACTGGCCTGGGTCAGATGATTGGCCCGATGTTTAAGGCGGCGTTGCGGTGGGCTCGGGCGTGTCGGTGGGCGGGACCGGCGTGTCGGTGGGCGGGACCGGCGTATCGGTGGGCGGCACCGGCGTATCGGTGGGCGGCACCGGCGTGTCAGTGGGCGTGGGCGTATCGGTTGGTGTGGGTGTGCGGGTAGGCTTCGGTGTTTTGGTCGGCGTCTTGGTGATGGTCGATGTTGGCGCGAAGACCTCGATTTCGACCTCCAGCTCAATCTTTTCCCCCGAGTTGAGCACTATCTCAAGGTTGTAGGTCTTAGTTTTCTTGGGACACACCTCTTCTGAGTCTTGCCAGTCTACGTCGTCGCCCTCCAGCTCGACAGACCGCGCGTCATCGACAATCCAGGTTAGGTCGGTGCACTCACCGGCCACCAGCGCGTCATCTTCCGCCTCGAATTCCAGCCGGCCAGGTGTGGGTGAAGGAGTCCTTGCTGGCAGAGCAGTCGGCAGTGGCGTGGCCGTCGGCTTGATGACAACCGGGGTGCTGGTAGGTGGCTCCAGGGTAGCGGTGGGCCAGGGAGGAATCGTGGCTGTAGGCGTACGAGTAGGAGCTGGCGTCCAGGTCGGGAGGCGGGTGCTGGTAGGCCGAGGAGTGGGAGTGTGAGTCGGCGTCCAGGTGGCAGGGTAGGGTGAAGGCAATGATTGTTCAGGGGGCGGTCCTGCGACTGGCTCTTCTGATCCTCGCTGCACCGTTTTCAGCACGTCGGTGGCCATCACGATTCCCAGGACATACACGGTGATGACGGCCACACCCAAAATAACCAAGGCAATCACTTGTTGACGCGACATAAGCCACACTCCATTTTACGTTTAGCGTGGTTTGTGTCTATTATACCACATCTTATGGCAAGTTGTCTAGTAGGGCATTTCTACCAGTTGAGCCACACTTTCGAGCACCAGGTGTGCTCCGGCTCGCACCAGTTCGTCCCGTTCACCGAAGCCGCTTAAAATCGCCACCGCCCAGGCGCCGGCAGCCCGCGCCGAACGGACATCAGCCACGGTATCGCCCACCATAACGCAACGTCTGGGTGATACCCCTAGCTTCTCCGCGGCAAGGCGAATAGGTTCAGGATGGGGTTTGAGTCGATGGGTGCTTTCGCGGGTGACGACCAGCTCGAACAGGTGAGCCAGGTTATGCTGGGCCAGAAAAGCTTCCGCGTCGCGGTGGCCTCGCGTCGTGACAACTGCCAGACGAAAGCGCCGGGACAACTCGTGAAGTGTGGTATCCGCGTCAGGGATCAGAGGAAGACTGGAACGGGGATGTAATCCCCGCCAGCCACGCAGCGTGTCACCGATGGCGAAGATATTGTCATCCAGGCCAATCGTGTCGAAGAAGGTCATCAGCGCATTACCCGGTGTCTCGATCCACATAACCAGGCGGCGGGCCAGGGAGGCCGGGTTGATGCGGAAGAAAGCTGACAGTGGAGCCAGGTAACGCGCCAAGGAGGCCACAGCCTGGTCATCAGTGTCCATAAGTGTGCCATCCAAGTCAAAGAAGATGGCCTCAATTTGTTCGCCTAGACCAGTTATTGTACCAGGTCCCATTGATTTGCGTTCTAAGGCTTTTCCAAGAATTGAAATTAGTCATTTAAGGTGTGGTCAATGAAGCCTGCAACATTCAATGACAGTCAATTTTTGGGAAAAGCTTAAGCAACTCCCCAAAGTGGTTTACAATTGAAGATGTTTACATATTGGGTGAAGCCAATTTTGACCAATTGTTTTCTTGGAGTTGCCTAAGATGAAGACCTCAAGGGTTTTTGGAACCCTTGAGGTCTGAGTGACTGCTAATCCGGATCATTTAGTTTACGACACCCCATTGATCGGGAGGCCAATATGAAATCCAAGCACGGCCTATGACAGAATCAAGGGGGAGGGCGCCGAAGGCACGCGAGTCGTTGGAGAAGCCCCGGTTGTCTCCTAGCACAAAAATGTTCAACGGCGGCACATCAACCGGGCCGTAATCGCCATAGGTGGGGCGGGTTATGTACGGCTCGTCCAGGGGGTCACCATTGATAATGACCTGACCCGACCGAACCTCCACCCGGTCGCCCGGTAGGCCAATGACACGCTTGATAAGCAAATCGGAGTTTGGATCAACGCGGAACACCACCACGTCACCACGCTGCGGTCCACGGACGGGCCACCAGTGATTGTAGGAGATTTTCTCCACGACCAAACGCTGGTCGGTGTGCAGATTGGGCTCCATGCTCTGGCCATATACCCGTGTGGCCTGCGCCAGCAACAGGTTGATGAGTAAAGCGATGATCACTGCCGGGATCATCGTCTCCAGAATCTCGCGCAGAACCCTCAGAATGTGTCGTCCTGCCGATATGTACTCACCTGGTTCGTCTTGTGAGTTGTAAGAAGGATCCTGCATAGCATCTCCGTGTGCTTGTTATTTGAGTTTAGATAAAAGCCAAGAAACCGGGTTTTTTGTCGTCTGACCATAGGTTTTGGCACGTTGCCAGGTGCTTTTTCATAGTTGCGGTTGCACACTGAAGTTCAAAAACCCGGTTTCTTACAAGT
>DAOUMD010000078.1:0-15744 GCA_034412795.1 Anaerolineae bacterium | reverse complement strand
ACGAAACGGCGTTTTTCGGCTGATCCATGTTCATAACACGACATTTGCCGCCGAGAGCACCGGTCTCGGACCTGCTCGGAGCTCGTAAACCCCGCTTTTATGTTAATGTGACATTGTCAAAGTAGTTACGCAGAAGTTACATTACAGTTCACTAGTTTCGTAGGAGAAGAGAGAGGAGGGCCAATATGAAATCGGATAACACGCTTGAGACACGCAAAGGACAACCGGCTTCCCGAGTCTGGGAGGATCATCCCACTATGGGGACGAACCCAGCCTCTGAATCTGGTGACACTTCACCGCGCCAAACCACCCAGGCGGAGCGAGGCGTCATGCATCCCGACCGCGAAGATGTAGAATGGCGTTACTGGCGCGGTGGCTGGGGCCGGCTGACAGAGTGAGTATGAAATCATCTTTTCTTTATAGCAGGAGGGTGAGCTGGGTGATGGGCACACGCTGGCAGGCTGTGTCTGTCGCCCAGACAATCGGGCGCTCCAACCCAACCAACCAACCAACTAACCAACCATCCATCCATCCAACCAACTAACTAACCAACCAACCAACCAACTAACCAACTAACCAACCCAACCAACTAACCACCCAACCACCCATCCAGATTTTCATAAAGGAGCGTCCAATGACTGCTATCCATCTTTACGACACCACCCTGCGTGATGGCACGCAACGCGAGGGGGTTTCCCTCTCCGTAGATGACAAACTTAAGATCGCCCGCAAACTCGATGAGTTTGGGGTCCATTATATCGAAGGGGGCTGGCCCGGCTCCAATCCCAAGGACGTAGAGTTCTTCCGCCGCGCCCAGTCGTTACAACTCAAAACGGCCAAGATAGCCGCTTTTGGCAGCACTCGCAAAAAGAACAGCCGGCCTGAAGACGATCCCAACCTCAAGGCGTTACTTGAGGCTGAAACCCCGGTCGTGACCTTGGTCGGCAAAAGCTGGGATCTGCACGTTACCCAGGTGCTTGAAACCAGCCTGGATGAGAACCTGGCCATGATCGGCGAGAGCGTGGCCTACACCAAGGGGCACGGCAAAGAGGTTGTCTACGATGCCGAGCACTTCTTCGACGGCTACAAGGCCGACCCCGATTACGCGCTAGCCACCCTGCGCGCGGCGGCCGACAACGGCGCCGACGTACTGGTGCTGTGCGACACCAATGGCGGAGCCTTGCCTTGGGAGGTCGAAGAGGCCACCCGGGCCGTAGCCGCCGCGTTTGACATCTCCTTGGGCATCCACACTCACGAAGATGCGGGCTGCGCCACCGCCAACACACTGGTCGCCGTTCGGGCCGGCGCGTTTCACGTGCAGGGGACCCTCAACGGCTACGGTGAGCGGGTGGCCAACGCCAACCTGTGCACCATTATCCCAGACCTGCAACTGAAGATGGGATATGATTGCGTCCCACCCGAAAACCTGGCCCATCTCACCGAGCTGTCGCGTTTTGTGGCTGAAGTGGCGAATATGGCCCACGACGATTACCTGCCCTACGTGGGCGCCAGCGCCTTTGCCCACAAGGGCGGCTTGCACGTGGCAGCGGTGCTGAAGAACGAAGATGCTTACCAGCACGTGGACCCGAGCCTGGTCGGCAACCAGCGGCGCACCGTCGTGTCGGAGCTGTCCGGGCGGGGCAATGTGTTGGACAAAGCCCGGGAATTCGGCCTGGACATCAACAGCCAGCAAACGCGCGAGGTGCTGGAGCAGATTAAAAAACTCGAAGCGCAAGGCTTCACCTTCGAGGGAGCCGAGGCCTCGGTCGAGTTGATGTTACGCCGCACCCATCCCGCCTACGTGCCCCTCTTTGAGTTGATCGACTTCATGGTCGTCGTCGAGCGGCGGCGCGGGCGCGGCCTGCTGGCCGAAGCCACTGTCAAGGTGCGCGTCGGCCCCAAATTGATGCACACCGCCGCCGAGGGCAATGGCCCGGTCAACGCCCTGGACGCTGCCTTGCGCAAGGCGCTGCTCGACGTGTATCCCCAGCTTTCCAGCGTCAAGCTCAACGACTACAAGGTACGTATCCTCGACAGCGACACCGGCACCGCTGCCAACGTGCGCGTGCTGATTGACACCGTTTACCGGCCTCCCGGCGGCAAAGAGCGCGCTCGTCGCTGGAGCACCATCGGTGCCAGCGCCAACATCATCGAAGCCAGTTGGCGCGCCCTGGCCGACAGTATGGAGTACGCTCTGCTCAATGGGACCCGGTAGCAGGAATCAGGACTCCGGGAATCAGGGATTGGGGAATTGCGCGACTGTTCCCTGGCACCTGATTCCCGGAGTCCCCGATCCCCGGAGTCTTAACCATGCATCCTTCCGCACAAAAAGTAGCCGACGCGGCCCAGGTGTTGGGCCTGGACGTAGAGATCGTTGAATTCGAGCAGACGACGCGCAGCGCGCAGGACGCGGCGGACACCATTGGCTGCCAGGTGGCGCAGATCGTGAAGAGTCTGCTCTTTGTGGTGGACGGACAACCGGTGATGGCGCTCGTCTCGGGGATCAACCGCCTGGATGAGCGCAATCTGGCCGCGCTGCGCGGTGTGGGGCGCAAGAAAGTAAAACGCGCCGACGCCGACACCGCGAAAGCGGTTACCGGCTTCAGCATCGGCGGCGTGCCCCCCTTTGGACACAAGTCCAGCTTGCCAGTTTACATCGACGAAGATCTGACCCGCTTCGAGGTGGTGTGGGCTGCCGCCGGCACCCCCTTCGCCGTCTTCGCCATCACGCCCGATGAGCTGGTGCGTGCCAGCAGCGGGACGGTAGCCGACCTGGCGTCGGATAAGTAGTGGACATTTGCCCCAACTGGATAATCACTTGCTGGCTGTGGCTAAGGACTTGGCTCAGCGGTAAGGGGAATCCCTTCGAAGGAGACAGTAGGATAGAGGAGAGAACGCTGCCAACGCGCCTGAGGGATGACACGTGGGCCAAGCAGGACATCATAGTTCAAGGAGATGCGGGCAGCAAGCCGGCTGATAGCGTGGCTAAAGCGCCAGTCATCTTCGTCTACCAAGATCAGGATATCAATGTCCGAGTCGGGATGGCTATCACCTCGGGCTTTAGAGCCAAAAAGGATCACGTCTCGGACTTGGTTTGGGTACTGCTCGTGAAGTGCTTTCACGAAGGCATCTAGCGCCTGACGCTCTTCGCGGGTTAACAGGTCATCCAGCGCTTTGTTCATAGCCACCCCGCCTGACTCAAGTAAGTTTCAATTCGTGCTACGAATTTACGCGCGCTTTGAACATTGCTTTCCGCTCGCTCTGGTTCCAACGTAGTATTCATGTCGTAGTCGCTCACGTGGCGGTCGTCCATCAAGCTCCCGTAGATGTCGCTGTACTCTGGTTCGATCAATCCAGGCTTAACGAAGGATTGCCGAAAGGCGCTGATGGTGCCACTGTGTTTGCCTCGGGCCAGACCTTTGGTCGCTAGCAACGCGTTGGCGGAGTAAAATACTGCATAGTAAGCTCGATTGACGGCAATGGCATAATAGCCGCCGTCGATGTTGTACTGACTACCCGCCAAAGCCTCGTGGGCAGCGTTCAGATAGGTCTTGACTGTCTGACGGTTGGTGGATTCGCTGGTCACCCTGTATTACTCCAACTGGTAGTATAACCGGAATCGAGCTAACCAGCAACCCGTGTGAAGGAATTGATGAGTCACTGTAGGAGCAGCCGACAAATCCGCTCCATTCATTAATCCATATACTGGGGGCAGTCTTGCCGTCTAGTACATGTCGACGTAAATAGGCCCATACTTGTTTGCTCGCCAGGGATTTAATATTGGGACAAATGATCCACTAGACATCTTCATAAGCCAGATCCTTGACAAATGAGTCAAGTTTTCCTCACGGACAGAAAGAAACACGGTTCCATCTTCCTTTTTCTGTTGTCCGTGTTCCTTTCCGTCTGTGGGGAGATGGTTGGCCTTTCGTCGGTTTGAGGCGAAGCTTCGTTAGCAGAAGATCTTGACAAAAAACTCCGTTGGGATAAAGGCAGTAAGCCAACAAGCACCCGTCTAACGCCACGCGCCCCCGTCGAAGAGGTCCACGCCCCCGAACCAACCCGACTCAGGTGGATTGAGTTGCCCCTGGCATTCCGGTGCGTCGCTGCGATGGATCATCACCCCCTGCTCGAAGGGCTGGATAACCGCGCACAGCCCGCTCTCATCCCACCTGGCCCAGCCCAGTTCATTGAAGATGCTTTCGTCGGTGGCCCACAGATAGCCGAACCCACGTAAGGGTGCCACCAGCCCGGAAGGCGGCTGGCCCCGCGCCGGGATGGCCACGCCGTCGCGCCACTCGTCCGCCACCGCCAGCCAGGGGCCCATGTCGACGAGGACGATAATCTCCTGGGTATCACCTCGCCATAACATCAGCCCTCGCTCAAAAGGCTGCACCGCGGCCCAAGTCGCCTCGGCGAGCGCTGTGGGACAGCCCAACCGTTCCCGGTCCCAGCCCGCCGCCAACTGTGGATCGACGGCCTGGGGGCAGCCCTTGCGTACCGACAGGGAGTCCATGGCTGAGCTCTGGGTAGCCCGCGGCACGGGTGTCGCCTCTGCAGCCGCCTCTGCGGGTTGTTCTTCCATCTCTTCATCCACAGGCCCAATCCACTCGCCTTCTGGCGTCACCAGCCGCTCGATGGTGAACGTTACCGGCTGCGGGGCCGGCGCGCTGGCTTCCCACTGGTACCGGAAATCCAGGTAGACCGGGTCCGAAAAGCCCTCGTTCCAATTGCTCAGCGGCACCCAGTCACCGTCCTGCCAGTAGTAGCCCGAAAAAATACCTCCCTGGCGCACCAATCGCAGACGACCGGAACTATCCTGCGTGTCCTGGTAGTGGTAGCGGTACCAGCCTTCATTGATCTCCATGTCGGCGTCGTAGCGGTGCCAGTCTGGTGTCTGGGCATTGCGCACGTAGGCGTGATCTTTCTCGTCGTTGGAAGTGGCGGCCACGTGGATGTAGCGCGCCTGCCCCGGCTGGCTGTCTACGGGAGTCGCATCAAAGCGGACGGTCAGGTCGAAATCGCCGGGGATGGACCATGGGCTGTAAGCCTGCACGTAGCCTGGCTGGGAGCCGTCCTGGGTCATCACCAGCTCGGTATCGAAGGGAAGAACTGTCCCATTAAAGTCCACCACGTCCCAGGCATCCTCCAGCATAGTGCCCGGCGGCGCCGTCCTGAGCTGGACGTCGCGCAGCGTGGTTACCGCCGGTACATCGTTAAGACCATCATAGGCCATACGCTTGAACAACCACCCGACCCACATGGTCTCGGGGAGTGACCGTTCGCTCCGCGAGGACAGGTTCCACGTCATCCCATCATCGGCGCTCCAATAGGTCTTGAGCAGGTCCCCGCGGCGCGACATCTTGAAGCGTACCGGAGTATCGGGCGCGTCGGGGCCGTCCTGGAACGGGCGGTTCACAGCCGTCAGCTTGTTCAGGTTCTGATAACGAAGCCAGCCGCCGCCCGCGATGAGATATTGGGACTTCAGGTCCTCGGGGTAAAACTGGCCTGCCAGGTAACCGACCGAGCTGCCGGGGGCGAAGATGATGAACTCGCTGATGGCGTGGTTCAGGCCCTCACACTCCAGCAGTAGTTCACCCTCCAGGTCGAAATCGCCCGTGACCTTGTGCAGCAGGCGCGGCGCGTCGTCGCGATGTCCCCAGAACTCGTTCTCGTTGGGGACCGTGACCCGCAGCACGCCCGGCTCCGGCGACTCGAAGGTAGCATCCGGAGGGCCATAGTGGGAGGAGTTGGTGTCCTGCCAGACCCAGCCGGTGGGCAGCACGTCCCCCTGGAAATCGGCCACGTAGGTCCCGTACGGTTCGGGAAGCGCGTCGTCCAGCGGCAGCTCGCGCAGCGGGATACCGCTCACCATCCCCCCGGTGTCCGACGCCAGATCGAAGTCGGCAAGGGTGCCAGCCGGCAGCAGGAGCTGTTGGCCGGCAGAAACCGTTATTACCTGCCCGTCGACGGTTGTGACTTCGACTTCCCCCTCGATCACGGTTACCGTACTCGTGTCTTCTCCCTTCTCGACGACCAACTCGGTGCCCTTGGTAACGACTTGAACCCCACCTACGTTGATGACCTGGGAGGGGAACAACGGGTTATGTAAGACCCGGATACGCCCCGCGCCCACATCCAGTGTCGTTTGCTTCGGCACACAGACATCCTCTTGGCTGGGTCGCTCCTGTTTCAAGGCGGCGCAGCCCCCCTTCACCAACGGCTCGCGATACATCTCCAAAGCACGTTTCTCTGTTTGAGCTTCCAGGATTTCGGCCATCAACTTGCGCACTCTGACATGATGCTCGTATTCCAGGTTGCGGAGAGCCAACTGATAGTCACCCACGTGCGCATTGCAGACTTGGGGGTTGGCAAGCCGGTCCCACTTGTCATAGCATTTCAACTCGCGAAGTCTGGCATCCAGCTTTTTGATTCCTTCCTCCAGGTCGGCCCTGGACTGCCGGATGTCTGCTTCCTTGCTGTCGATGGTTTCCAGCAACTCGCTCTTGCGGGTTTCCACCTCATCGAGCGACCAACCTCTGCTGGCTTCGAAGGCGGCTAGCGTACGCTTGGCCCTGACGGTGCTTGCATCGTCCACCAACTCCTTCATGATCCTATCGTAGGTGTCCTTAACGTTTTTGGCGTTGGCGATGGTACCAAGAATTGGCACTGGTCTCAGAGCCCACTCCGCCAGTTTTTCTGCGGCATTCCACTCATTGGGTAGGAGCCAGGTCAGGGCTATGTCTGTAGCCAATTGACGCGCTTTTGTGCCGGCCGTGCGCGCCGTCCATTGTCCCGGGTTGGCTTCCAGGAACAGTTTGAGTTCGACAGCCGCCTCACACGGGTCGGACAGACCTTTGATGCGGCGGTAGGCCTCCTGCAAAGTCTCGTCGTAATAGCGACCCAAGAAGTCGACGGAAGTGCCGTCGTAGTAGCCTTGAGGCATAGGCAGGCTGGCTTTCTCAAATTCGCGGACCTTCTCGGGCAGCTTGATCTTGTGTTCGGGTAGATCCAGAACGGCGGGGGCGGCGGCAACTCCTGGCTCATCCAAGGTCACGTCGCTGCTGGGCTCTATCCACAGACTGGTACCGTTGGCTGGCAGCGCGAGGGTTGTGTTGCCGAACCCGTCCGTCTGGATGCTGTCGCCGGGCATTAGGATGGTGCCCGGTTGGGCGGGAGCGCTGGGGAAGACCTCGGTAATCTCCGCGCTGGCCTGGTAGCTCTGCTCGTAACACACGCTGGTCAGCGGGCCGCTACCCCCCGGCGCCCCGATGTAGGCTCGCAAGCGTCCGGGACCGGACCAACTTGCCTCTCCGGACACATCGTTGTCCTCACCCTGGCCGCCCAAGGCCAGAATCTGCTCGCCAGGCCCGAATTCTCCGCCAATCAGCGGCTCGTAAACGATAAAAAGGCTGCTGTTCCTGTTGCCCAGGCTCATCTGGTTGGGTACGGGCGGGTTGCCCACGATGCGGGCGCTCAGCGTGCCGCCGGCTATGACGGGGAAGGGGCCGAGTTCCACCCCTGGGTCACAGGGTTCATCAACTGGGTGTTCGCTGAACTGCCCTCCGTCCGAGAATAGTGGGCCGGGCGTCATAACCACACTGCTTCTCACAACCGTGGCCCGGTAGCTGGACTTCACCTGGCCCAGGCCGCACGTGGCCAGCAGACCAGGAATCTCTGGTTGAGGGTCTTGAGCGTGAGCGACTTCGACGAAGGGCGGTGTAGCTGAGATCATTACAGCGATTATTAGGATTCCGACAACCGCAGTGCGGATGCCGCGTTGAGCATGAATTGGGTCGGCCATCTCTTGCCTACCTCTACGTGGATAGATTGGGGTTGAACCTCGTATCATTGTGAAATAACGAAAGTCATTGGTGAGGGACCAGCAGCTATGGTAGGGGATGCGGGGTTGGGTGGTCAGAATTGCTGGAGAGATACACTGAAGTCAAATCGTCCCCCATGTGGTGCTAGTATATCACGCTTCCTGGACGCCAGAGGTTACAAAGCAATTACAGTTCCGCCCGAAGCCCAGTATCTCTCAACTGTACGTCCCCTAAGAACCCTTATCAGGGGTAGGTTTGAAATTAGTTGGAAAACGGCGTCTGCGCCTCCGAACCCTTTTTGTGCGGTCTTAGCCTGTTGACTATAATAAAAATCAGCTTCGCAGCATTGCACCAGACCCCAGTAGAACCCGTCAGGACGGAGTGATTGTAGAGGATTGTCTGCCACCGGATTACGAAAGGAACAGCAAAATGGTGAACCCATTCGGCAAATTCAAGAACGTTGTTTTAATCATTTTGGCCATCGTCGCAGTTCTTTCGATAACGGCTTTTTCTCCACCCGGGCAGTCAATAAGTATCAGTACTATTCAACCTGAAGTGGTAGATGAGTTACTGACCGGGGAGGAACTGATGTTCTGGGTTGACGTAACCCTCGTTGACCCGGGTGTGACACCCATCTATGAATGGGAAGTCGACTTTGGGCAGATTGTTGGTGAAGGGGATAGCAACCAGATTCTGTACGTGGCGCCCTCAGAACCTGGTAGCGTGGAGCTCAAGGTTACGGTTGGGGACGGCAGTTACCAGGTATCGACCAGCAAGACGCTCACCATCCTACCTCAGGTATTGCCCGAGCCGGCACCGGACCAGATGTATACGGTACAAGAGGGCGATACCCTCTCGAAGCTTGCCCAGGGGATGTGCAATCGTCGCGCTTCAGATTTCGCTGCGATCCAGCACATCGCCAATCTAAGATGCGAACAGGACGAAGGCTTTGACTGCATCGTAGATGCAAACGGCATTGAGGCAGGCTGGAACATTTATATACCAACCTGTGACGCGATTACGTATTATTGGGTAGACCAATTGAATGTCTTACCCGATATCGACTGGAGCGTGCCGCGGGAAGAGATCACAACGGCTGGCAGTTCGACGCTCTACCCTGTGACCAGCCGTATAGCGGAGCTATTTAAGGCCCTGGGTTTTGATGGCCACATCAGTATCGAGAGCATTGGTACCCAGGCTGGTTTTGAGCGATTCTGTAACGGAGAAGTAGATATCGTTAACGCCAGTCGCCCCATAACCGGTAGTGAGATTGTGAATTGCCGGCAAGCTGGACACGAGCCAATTGCGTTTCAAGTTGGTAGGGATGCTCTGGTAGTTGTAGTAAGTGGCGAAAATGACTTTATTGACACGCAAGAGGAAATAACACCCAACGATCTGAGGCAGATCTTCTCAACTGCGAAATTCTGGTCGGACGTCAAACCTGAATGGAGTACGGAAGAGATCTATCATGTTTATCCGACCCAGGAAAGTGATACCTTTGAGTATGTCGCAACGAAGTTATATGAAGGCGATGCAGAGGCGCTCCTGTCTGCCAGCAACATGATTGCCCACACTGGAGAAAACGAAATAGTCAACGACATAGTGGATAATCCAAATGCGGTTGGCTTTCTGATCTACGCTTCCTATTCGAAAAACAAAGAGACTCTGAAAGCGTTGAACGTATTGGGATGGTTACCGTCCCCCGAGACAGTTGCTGCTGGAGCTTATCCTCTGGTTCGTCCACAATACATTTATTCAACTGCGGACGTGATGAGTGAAAAGCCCCAAGTAGCAGCCTTTATCAACTTCTATCTGAGAACCGCCAGGCACGTGATCGATGACTTGTATTTCCCATTGAACGAGGACGAGTTCAGAGCATCCAAGAGTGCGTACCTTCAAGCCACAAGTTGGGTTCCTGAAACGACCGCTGGCACCTCGGTGCCGACCGCTACTCCAACCAGGGAACCGGCGGTGCCCAGTCCTGCAAGCCAGGAGCCGTTCATTGGCGTCATTACCTTCGCCGTTGACGCCACAGAGGACAACCAGCCTGTTCGCGCCGATACCAGCTTTTATGCTGACATCGAAGAAATTCATGCCATCTTCAGCTACGAAGGTATGTCCGACGGTGACACCTGGGAGCGTTATTGGTATCAAGATGGCGAAGAAGTTGGCGGTGGTTCGGATATCTGGGATGCGGGTGAGAGTGGCACCTTTGACCTGAGCCTATCCAACGATGGCCAGCCGTTAGGCTCGGGCATCTGGAATCTGGAGATTTACGTGAATGGCGAGTTGGCCCGCAGCGGTACCTTCGTCATCGAAGGTGCCGCGCCGCCCAGCCCCACCCCCCAACCGGCCACCAGCACCCCAGCGCCAACCGCCCGGACCTACCAAATCGCCTTCTCGCGCTGGGATGGCGGCAAGCACGATCTGTTCATCGCCAACACCGACGGGTCTGGCGAGCGTTTCCTCCTGGAGCGAGCGTCCGGACCTTCCTGGTCCCCCGATGGTCAATACCTGAGTATCTACGGCGCTGAAGGCGTCGACCGGCAGACGCGCGGCGGGGTGGAATACGTCGTCGAGGGTATCACCAACGGTATCCTGCGGCTGAAGGTGGCCAACTTCCCCAGCGACATCACCCAGGTGGAAATCGGCCAGTACGTGCGTGAGGGGACCGGGCGCTGGACGGCCTGGGCACCCAATGGGGACATGGTCGCCTTTGACGCCGCCCGAGGCGGCCCCGACCGGCGCATCTATTTCCTGGGCACGGACGACAACCAGCAATACAACGTCGAGATCCCGGGCGAGCAGGCTGCCTGGTCCCCCAATAGCAATCAGGTCGTCTACCGCTCCGGGCGCGACGGCAAACAAGGTATCTGGATCTCCAATCGTGACGACTCCGGCGCGCACAACATCACCAATGAGGGCAACGATTCCTTCCCCAGTTGGTCCCCCGATGGAGGGAAGATCGCCTTCCACCGGGATGTGGGCGGCAACGCGGACATTTATGTGATGAACACCGACGGGGGGGATATCCGTCGCCTGACCGATGCGCCTGGCACTGACACGCTGCCAACCTGGACGCCCGACGGGCGCATTGTGTTCAGAAGCGCACGCAGCGGGAGTTGGGGCATCTACATCATGAACGCCGACGGCAGCGGCCAGCAACAGATCATTGCCAACGCCGACCCCGGCCCGGATTGGGCCTTTGGGCGGATGGATGTGCATTAGACTTGTATTCCGCACTTCGCGGAAGGGGTACAGTCCGGCAATGGCTACGCAGCTTTTCGCCGATCAATCAGAACTGCGATCTGGCGTGAGCCGGTGTTTCAAACAGAGGCACTCCACCTCGAGTCTCTCTGGGCGGGGAGTTTCAGCCACCATAACACAAGGCGATGGATATCCCGAAACCCAATCATAAGCATGTACGGTCCACAATGGACGACACTGTAATGAGGAAGTATCTTCTCAAAATGTAGGGGCGGCCCCTTGTGGTCGCCCCGTTGGGCAGGCGCGAGGCACTGCTCTTACCCCGAATTATTGAGAAGATACATGAGGAATCGCTATCACCGGTCTTGGGGCCAATCGGGCTACCGACTCGGAGGGAGAGACACAGCTTCCAAAATGGGCAGATCGAGGGAGGGAGATAAAATGTGATAATCTCTGTATTTATTGGAGTGCGCTTCGTAGCTACAGATGCCTGTCATTCAAAGGCAAGCAACTCCTCTATCTTGGCCGAGATCGTCTCCTTCGTGCGAGGCCCTTCCAGGAGAATGCCGTTGATAAAGAGGACAGGAGGCAGTTTAATCTTGTTCCTTACCGCCAGCTTAAAATCTTCATTGACTGCGTCTCTGAACTGGCCCTGATCGAGATCGTGCCTGAATTTACCCACGTCCAACCCAATCTCCCGTGCATACTCGATGAGGTGATCCTTCTCCAGAGCCCCTCTGGCCTCGAACAGGCGGTCGTGCATCTCCCAGAATTTGCCTTGCGCGCCCGCCGCCTCGGCCGCTTCGGCTGCTTGTTGGGCGAGTGGATGAGAATGCCTGAGCGGCAAATGCCTGTGGACCCAAAGGATCTTATCGTCATAGAGCGGTACGACTTGCTTAAGAAGCCGATAAGCTTCTCCACACGGTCCACATTCGTAATCTGCATATTCGATCACAATCACCGGGGCACCCGAGAGGCCCACTTGCCAGTCGTCCTGGCTGACTGGCATTGGTTTGGGGACATCCGCCAGTTTTCTGATCGCTCGCAACACCATCATAGGGTTGGGTAGGCTGGGATAATGCGCAGCCTCATAAACTCTGCGTATCAGGCCATCACCATCAATGACCAAAACGCTGGGGGCTATGTTCCCCTCAGGAGAGATGGCTTTATAGCTGGCAGACACGGCCTGGGCCGGGTCCACATCACATCCAAGTGGGAACTGGATGCCCTTCTCCTCTGACAAATGCCTCAGCGCTTCAGCCGCAGCATCGCAGACGCCGATCAGCGCCGCACCCAGGCCTTCGAAATCCGAAAGCTTGTCCTGAAATCTGGTTAGCTGGCCAAGCAGGTCACTGTCAGGGGCGGAGGGGAAGAGAATCAAAACTACGTTCTGACCTTGATATGTCTCCAGAGGAATAACGTGTCCTGAAATTGCATCAGGCAGCCTGAAAAGAGGGGCTTTAATGCCCGGTTGTAGCACTCGCGACATGTCACTGCTCCATAGACCAAAAACGTGCGTGCTAGATAGAGCTGTGATTATTTCAGCGCACCTAGCGTTAAGCCTTTTACAATAAACTTTTGCCCGAAAAACATCAGTAATATAGCAGGAATGGTGGCAAAAACTGCCGAGGCGGCCATTTCACCATGCAGTGTCTCGTACTGCTGGGCAAATTTCGAAACCGCTACCGGAATGGTGGCGCTCTGGGTGGTAGTCAAGTTTAGAGCTACTGAGAACTCGTTCCAACTGAAAATGAAGGACAGAATACCGGCCGCGACTAGACCGGGAACGATCAGCGGGAGTACCACGAGCAAGAAGGCCTGAACCCGTCGACAGCCGTCAATCAGGGCTGCCTCTTCCAGCTCTATGGGCACCTCCTGTATAAAGCTCATCATCAGCCACGTGGCCATCGGCAAGTTCAAGGTAATGTGCGTCAGTTGAAGTCCGATCAATGAATCATACAGACCCAAGCGGCGGAAGATGAGATACCAGGGGCCTACCAGGGTTATGGGCGGAATCATGTGAAACACTAGAATCCAACCCAGCAACAGGCCGGAGACAAGAAACGACCATTTGAAGCGACTAAGGGCATAGGCCGCCAGGGTGGCGACCGCCATGACAACCAGAGTGCTGCCGATAGCCACAATAGCGCTATTCTTAACGTTGAGAATAAAATTGGCTTGCTTGCTGAATAGGAGCCGCTCGTAGTTCTGCAGAGTTGGTGTAAATCGCAGTGTCCCACTATAGATATCCACCTGCTTTTTGATCGAATTGGTGAAAATCCATGCAAATGGAAACAGGGTGATAAGGCAGGCCACGATGACTAAAGTGTGCCCAAGATAGACAGAGCGTCCTTTGAATTCAAGCATGGCTATCCTCCCCAAATCTGGCACGGCGATATGCCCACATAATGGCGATGATGATGAAAATCGATACCACCGACACCATAGCTCCGTAGCCGAGCCGGTATTCCTTGAAGAACACCTGGTAAATGTAAAGGCTAATCACCTCCGTCGCTGTGCCGGGGCCGCCTGACGTTAGGAGGAAAACTTCATCGAAAACCTTAAAGGCGAAAATGGTGCGGAACATGAGGGCTACTGAGACGGTTGGCCACATGAGGGGGAGTACAATGTAACGTAACAATTGCATTCGGTCTGCTCCATCTACATTGGCGGCTTCGATTACCTCAATCGGCAGAGACTCAAATCCGGCTAGGCAAATGAGAAACACAAATGGAACCCAGTGCCAGATATCGACCAGGATGACGGAAATCAGGGCGAACTTGGTAGATCCCAACCATGGTATAGCGTTCATTCCGAGAGCGAGCAGCGCACGGTTGAATAATCCAAAGTTGTAATTGTATAAGAGTTTCCACATACTCCCGATCGCCACCGCCGGCACCAGGATAGGGAGCACCATAATGGTGCGATAGATGCCAGTCCAGCGCCTCAGGCGGCTAGTGACCATGGCGATGAAAAAGCCCAATACCATTTCGATAGAAACAGCGGTGACCACGAAAGTGAGCGTGTTGCGAAGGACAATTCGGAGTTGCCAGTCGTCCAGGAGCTTTGTGAGGTTGGTCAACCCAACGAACTCCCAGATCACTTGTCCTCTTGCGAGGTCGACGTTGGAGACCGCCATACGTAGGAGATTGGCTGCAGGGAGGACAGTCAGAAGCGCCAAAAGAATGACAGCCGGAGCCAGTGCCCAGTACTTGAACGTTCGATCCAGTGTATCCAATAGTGCGCTTGCCCTTTTGTCCAGGGTCTTAATGCTGTTCCGTTTAAGAGTATTGATTCGATCGGTTGTCACAAGACCGCGTCTCCAATCATCTTGCAGAGATCGAACTTTCGGCACAGGATTTACTCCAGTCGATCAACATATTGCGAGCTTACCAACCTATTCCCAGGGCAGAGCTTTAGCCATGAGGAATAATAAGAACTTTCAATGTGTCGGGTTCCATTGACTTCTCTAGGGCCTGTTGCGCCTGATCCAGAGAGAAGCGATGGGTGACAAAGCGATTAAAGGGGAATTTCTCTGCGTGTCTAATCAGCAGTCGCATGCTGGGTGTGTAGCCTGTGAACGGATGATTGGTCATCCCAATCAAGCGTATATTCTTGGCAACAAAGTGACGGTGAGGATTAACCAATATCTCACCCGTATCGACGAAATTGCCAGCGACGATGTAAAACCCGCCACGACGCACCCAATCCAGCCCTTCTTTGACTGCCTCTGCCACGCCTGCGCATTCAACCACAACATCTGCGCCTCGACCCGCCGTTTGTTCCTTCACTCGGCGTATGCGTTCTTCAAACGTAGTTTCGCTGAGATTTAGAGTAGTATCAGCGCCAAAGGCGCGAGCCATCTCCAGACGAAACGCCGAATGGTCCGTTACAATGATCGTACCGGCTCCCATAACCCGCGCTTTAATCACATGTGCAATCCCCATCGGCCCCGCACCTTGGATGACCACAGTATCTTCCACATTTAGGCCGGCCTGCGTCAGTGTAAAGAACTCTTGAATCTTGTCCAGATTGTAGCTTACTGCCATCAATTCGATCCAGGCCGCCTGCTCGTCTGGTAGTTCATCGGGTACCTTGTAGAGAAATGCATTAGGCAAGGCATATATATACTCAGCCCAGCCCCCCATCAGATGGGGGGGCTTCGCCGCCGTGAAGGCGTTCCCATAGCCACGCAGATTTTCGCACCAAGGGAAAGCGTAGGTGTGACGGCAGGCATAGCAACGACCACAGATCACATCTGGGCACAAAACTACGCGATCACCTACGCTCAGACGAGCGCCATTAAAGTCCAGTCGTGGTTCAATCTTATCATTGATCTCCTCGATCAAGCCGACTACTTCGTGGCCTGGAATGATCGGAAAAGGGGTATCCGACTCGGCTGTGGTGCCTGCGTATTGTTTTGTCTCCCCTCTAAACGTATGTTTGTCGGTCCCGCATATGCCACAGGCAATCACTTTAATTAGAGCTGCGCCGGGCTCAAGGTCTAAAATGGGAAACGTCTGGATCTCAATTTCACCTGGTGCTGTCAACACCGCTGCTTTTGCCTCTACAGTCAATCCATTCCTCCGGGATGGTACCCTAGGCTGTGATATGTACGAGATATTTGTGGGCTGAAGATTGACAAAAGGCCGCCCCTGATAGAAACTGTGCGATGCCAAATCACGCGTTTCATCAGAAGGCGACCTCTCGTGGC
>DAOUMD010000077.1:0-11371 GCA_034412795.1 Anaerolineae bacterium | reverse complement strand
AGATATGGTTGAGATAGAGACAGTTATGCCACAATATAGCCAATTGTTAAGGACCCACCAATGATGTGCCTGCCCAATTCAAATGACGCACTCTACCCCCTTTGCCGGGGAGAAAAATCATTTATGAAACCAGAATATCCTCTGTCGGAGGTGACAGCACGGATCATCGCAGCGACAAGGAAGGTTCATCGAGAACTCGGACCAGGTTTCGAGGAAGTCATCGCTCTCAGTGCTCTCAGTGTTTCAGTGATTCTAACGTCGGAATCTCTGAGGTAAGAATTCAAACATTTGGGGCGTCAAAGTAAAGGTTAGAAACATGGATCAAATATACATTAAAGACTTACACCTCAGAACCATTATAGGCATCAACGAAGAAGAACGTCGCAACCGGCAGGACGTGCTGATTAACATCGTGATGGACGTGGATATGCGTCGGGCCGGGGCGTCGGACGACATAGACGATGCGGTCAACTATCGAACCATCACCAAGCGCATCATCCAATTGGTGGAGAATTCGGGGTTTTACCTGGTGGAGAAGATGGCGGCCGAGATTGCCGTCATCTGTCTGGGTGACCCGCGCGTGGAACGAGCCCGCGTCACGGTGGAGAAACCGGGCGCCTTGCGCTTTGCTCGCTCTGTGGGTGTGACCATCGAACGAGGTCGAGATGATGTCTGATACCCTGGAAACCCAAGACGCCAATCTGGCGCCCAATCTGGCGCCCAGTCTGGTCGCCAATCTGGCCTATCTCTCGCTGGGCTCAAACATCGAACCGGACCGTAACCTGCCGGCGGCGGTGAGCCAGTTGGCGCAGTTCGGGCAAGTGCGGGCCGTCTCAAGCGTTTGGGAGACGCTGCCCGTTGGGTTCAGCGACCAGCCCAACTTTCTGAACGCTGTCGTCTTGCTCGAGACACATTTGTCGGCACGCGCGCTGCGTGAGGAAGCTATCACCGCCATCGAAGAGGCGTTGGGGCGAGTTCGAACCGAGAACAAAAACGCACCGCGTACCATCGACATCGACATTATGCTTTTTAACCACGACATCATCCAGCTTGAGCGGCGCCGCATCCCGGACCCTGAGGTGCTGGAGCGATCCTTTGTTGCTATCCCACTGGCTGAGATTACGCCGGATTACGTTCATCCGGAGACCGGCCAGACGTTAAAAGATATTGCTGGACAATTTGACGCGACGTCCGCTGACATGGTCCTACGCGACGACGTCGAGCTTGCTATAAGCAAAGGACGTTAAGATTATTGGGAGGAATAGTAACTGTGCATAACATTAAGTTGGAAGAGTTAGAAGAGACCTTTAACATCAGCCCTAAGGTGAACGGCAGTCAGGCCAAAGCCCACAAGGCGGCCATCGAAGCGGCTACCCGCGAAGTCCTGTACCACATCGGCGAGGACCCGGGCCGCGAGGGGTTGCTCAGAACTCCCGAGCGAGTGGCACGTATGTACGACGAGCTGACCGCCGGCTATCACACCGATCCCATCAAGCTCATCAACGATGCCGTCTTCGATGTGGACTACGACGAGATGGTGATCGTCAAGGACATCGACTTCTCCAGTCTATGCGAGCATCACATGCTGCCCTTCTTTGGCCGGGCACACGTGGCCTACATCCCCGACGGCAAGGTGGTGGGTCTGAGCAAGATCCCGCGCATCGTGGAGATGTTCGCCCGGCGCTTGCAGGTTCAGGAGCGAATGACGAAGCAGATCGCCGAGTTTATCCAGGAAGTGTTACATCCCCAGGGCGTGGCGGTGGTGGTTGAGGGGGCTCACATGTGCAGCATGATGCGTGGTGTGAAGAAACCCAATGCGTCGATGACCACCAGCTCCATGCTGGGCAGTTTTCGGGAAGATCCCAAGACACGGGCCGAGTTCATGGGGCACATCAACCGTGGCCGATTCGACGAGTAAGCCAATGCCAACCACAGTCGTCATCTTCGGCGCCTCGGGTGATCTGACCCGGCGTAAACTAATCCCGGCACTGTTTAATCTTTATCGCAAAGGGCGCCTGCCAGCCAACACGCGCATCGTCGGTTTTGCCCGCCGCCCCTGGAGCCACGACGATTTCCGCGAACGGCTGCGTGGCGGCGTGGAGGAATTTGCGGTCGGGGTAGATGACTCCGCCTGGCAACCCTTCGCCGCCAACCTGTGGTATGTGCGCGGAAACCTGGATGTGCCTGACGACTATGAGCATCTAAAAACCTCCCTTTGCGAAGTGGAGGGCGGGCCGGCTAACCGGCTGTATTACCTGGCTACTGCACCGGCGTTTTACGTCCCCATCGTCGAGCAACTGGGAGCCCTGGGCATGGCTTACCAGGCCGATGGCCGGCGACACATCGTCGTCGAGAAGCCTTTTGGGCACGACCTGGCCTCGGCCCGGGCCTTAAACCAGGCTGTCCACAACGTCTTTGACGAAAGCCAGGTATACCGGATTGACCACTATCTGGGCAAAGAGACGGCGCAGAATATCCTCTTCTTCCGTTTCGCCAACGCCATCTTCGAGCCGGTGTGGAATCGCCGTTACGTCGATCACGTGCAAATTACGGCCACCGAACAGGTGGACGTGGGCCACCGTGCTGGCTACTACGACCAGGCAGGCGTGTTGCGCGACATGTTCCAGAACCACATGCTGCAATTACTGACCTTGGTGGCTATGGAACCGCCAGCCAACTTTGATGCTGACGCGGTGCGCAATGAAAAGGTCAAGGTACTTTCAGCCATCCAGCCCATAGCCCCCGCCGACGTCGTGCACGCCCAGTACCAGGGCTATTGCAGGACGGATGGCGTCGCGCCTGATTCGTGCACGCCTACCTACGCTGCCCTCAGGCTGTTCGTCAACAATTGGCGCTGGAACGGCGTCCCGTTCTACCTGAGGTCTGGCAAGGCGCTGGCTAAAAAAACTACCGAGATCACCATCCAATTCCAACGCCCGCCTCACGTGATGTTTGACCTGCCGCCCGACTATCGCTCGACGCCTAACATCCTGTCGCTGTGCATTCAGCCCGATGAGGGTATTCATTTGAAATTCCAGACCAAGGTTCCCGACTCACCCCAGATGATGAGCTCGGTGAACATGGACTTTCACTATCAAACTTCCTTCCAGGGAATTCTGCCGGATGCATACGAGCGCTTGCTGCTGGACGCGCTGCAAGGAGATGCGTCCCTGTTTGCCCGCAGCGACGAGATTGAGTTGGCGTGGCAACTGATAGATCCCGTGGTGAAAATCTGTGAAAATCCAGAGGCGCCACCCATAGTAACCTACCCAACAGGCAGTTGGGGGCCGGTCGAGTCCGAGGAATTGATGGCGCGTGACAATCGCGCCTGGCGACAGGGATGTGGTGAGCACGGCGTGATCATAGAAAAAGGGATCTGACATGGATGAAATGGAGAGGATAAAGGTTTACCCGGACGCCGGGCGACTGGCGCACGCGGCTGCCGATCACATCGTCCTGCTTGCCGGTGAGGCGATGGCCAGTCACGGGCGATTCGCCGTGGCGCTGGCAGGTGGCTCGACCCCTAAGGCCGCGTATGCGTTGTTGGCCACGGATGAGTATGCCACACGCGTGGATTGGTCGCGTGTTCACATCTTCTGGGGCGACGAGCGCTGTGTCCCCCCTGATCACCCCGACAGCAACTACCGGATGGCGCGCGAAGCTTTGCTCGACCACGTGCCCCTCCCGGCGGAGAACGTACACCGTATGCGGGGCGAGCTGGAGCCAGGCCGGGCCGCCAGGGAATACGAGGCTGCGCTACGCACCTTCTTCTCCCCATCGGGCACGGACGGTGAGACCCAAGGTAAGACACTGTTCCCGAGTTTCGACCTGATCCTGCTGGGGATGGGCGATGACGGACATACCGCCTCCCTATTTCCCGGCACAATGGCGATCCACGAGCAGACGCGCTGGGTCGTGGCCCACCGTGTGGAGAAGCTTGAGGCATGGCGCATCACCCTTACGCCGGTGGTCATCAACGCCGCTGCAAACGTTACTTTCGTCGTCTCTGGCGCGGGCAAGGCCGAACGGCTGCGCCAAGTGTTGAACGGCCCACGCCAGCCGGATATCCTGCCTGCTCAAATCGTTGATCCAGATAGCGGCTGCCTGCATTGGTTGGTAGACGGGGCGGCTGCCAGCTCACTGCCAGATGAAGGCCTTTAGGGTGCGCGAAGCTGCGGTTCGCCTGAAACCCTAAAGGTCTGGGTAACTACTAACGAGGAGGAGAAAGGTGTTTGATTTTTCAGAGCGTGTCGTCGTCGTAACCGGCGCTGCCGGTAATCTGGGTAGCGCCGTCGTCCGTGCCTTTGAGTCTGCCGGAGCCAACCTGACACTGGTGGATCGTGCCGACGGTCGCCTTCAGCGTCTGTTTCCCGACATGGCAGACTCGGCCAGTTATTACTTTGCCAACTCGATTGATCTGACCGACGCCGACTCAGTGCAAAGTATGGCGGATGGGACGATCAAACACTTCGGCCGCATCGACGTATTGGTCAACACGGCCGGCGGTTATCGAGCCGGGACACCGGTCCACGAGACGCCGCTCGAAACCTGGGATTTTATGCTAAATCTTAACGCCCGCTCGGTTTTCCTCAGCAGTCGTGCCGTCATCCCCCAGATGTTGCAACAGGGAAACGGCAAGATCATCAGCGTGGCGGCGCGCGCGGCGGAGCGAGGCCGGGCCAACATGGCCGCCTATAGCGTATCCAAAAGCGCCGTTATACGCCTGACCGAGAGCATGGCGGCCGAACTCAGTGATATGGATATCAACGTTAACTGTCTCCTGCCCAGCACCATCGACACGCCAGCCAACCGACAGGCGATGCCCAACGCAGATTACAGCCGCTGGGTCAAGCCCGAGATTGTGGCCGAGGTTATCCTGTTTTTAGCTTCGGACAGCGCCCGCACGCTAAACGGTGCGTCCATTCCTGTTTAGGACTAAGGATTTAATAACTTTACCCATTAGCGCAGCATCCCGCGGATGATAGTGTCTACTGCCTCATCCTCGTCCAGGCCGCGGGCCATCAGCGTTTCCATCTCTTTTTTGCTGACCGTGCCAATGGCTGCCTCATGCGTCACACGTGCCTCGTCGTCACGCACAATGACGATGGGAATGTTGCGGGCTTCAGCCTGGCCGCGCACAATTTCGGTGCAATCCATGTGCCCCCTGGCTCGCGGCGCGTTGCCCTCGGTGGTGGTGAACACTTCGCTGCGGGCTGAGTCACGCACGGCGACGCGCGTCTTGGTCAGCCCCCGCGCTCCATCACCGTCAAGGCGCAGCACCTCGCGCACCCGGATATCATCGTCGGCGTGACCGTAGACCTTGGCAACCATCTCAGCCAGGCCCCGTTCGGCGATGGCCGCGTCGATATCAACCTCCAGTCGTCCCACCCTACCGTGGACGAGAGCGAAGCTATTAACGTAACACCCTCCTTCGCCAACTGTCACCCGGGTTTTGGGCAAGACTTCGATCCCGCCATCCTGGCCGTGATAGTGTGACTCGGTGTACGTCATCTTTGCGTCAGCGCCTACGTGAATATCAGCGTCCATCACGTGCTGCAACTTGATCGCGTTGGGAAAGGTACAATGAGCCAAAAACTCCACCTCAGCCCCAGCGCCAATGTCGTAGCTGGCAATGATCTCCTGCCGCCCCTCAGCCGGCAGCATGCCAAAACATAAGTGCACCGTCCGCTCGACCTTGGTGTCGGGATCAACGACGATACGTGCCTTGATGCCTTCGGCCAGTTCTTCCGCCTCAAAGTGCACCCCCTCGATCTCATGCGCGATCAGCACCTGGTTGGCGCTGACGACCAGGGTGGCCACATTGGCTTGGCGTAAGGCTTCGGCGTCACCGCCAGCTTGGCGATACGCATCCATCAGTGCTTCCAGGTCACCGGCCCAGGCAGGTACCTCACCCAAGGCGGGGGGATGTGTGATTGGCACGCTCATACATATCTCTCCATCATCTCAGTTTCTTTCTTTGTCGGTTCGACCTTGATTGCTGGCCAATGCGGCCTGCACTTCAGGCCGTGACTTGTTCCAGGGTTGGGCGCCCAGTTCGGCCAGGTGTGGCTGGCAACGGCCCCGGTAATACCCCTGAGCCTCGGCTGGATCACCGCTGAAGATAACGTTCCCCAGGCACATAATCGAAGCCACATCGGCCGCATCCGCCATTTCATCGCGATGGGTGATGAGCAACACAGCGGTGCCCATCTCGGCCATGCGGCGGATTAGGGTACTCACGTCGGCCAGCGACAAGGCGTCAATGCCGGAGTCCGGCTCATCGAGAATGGCCAACTTGGGACGCATGGCATACACGGCGGCCAATTCCACCCGTTTGCGCTCGCCACCTGATAGGGTATCGTTCACCGGGCGGACGGCATACGTACGCGGCGGCAGAGCCACAGCCTCCAGCGCAGCCAGCGCCCGATCCCGGTCGAACTCTTTCATGCCCAGGGAAATATACTTGCCTACCGGCAATCCCTCAAAACGGGCTGGCTCCTGCCAGGCTAGGGTCAATCCCAGCCGGGCGCGCTGGTGGAGTGGCATATGGGTGATATCTTGCCCATCAAACGAGATGCGGCCTGCATCAAGCTTGTAGCCCGCACACCCCATGAGGGCATAGGCCAGCGACGACTTACCGGAGCCGTTCAACCCGAGCAAGGCGTGAACTTGACCGGGGTAAACGGCCAGATTGACACCGTTCAGAATCTGCTTCCCATTTCGGATTATGGATAGGTTCTCAACTTTTAACAACGGGCTGTCAGTCATAGTACCTCTTTAGATAGGCCAATGTGGCCCCATCATAATGGGGCCACATCATAATGGGGCTCCATTATACTGTACTTCGCCAATCGTGACAACAGTCACAGGACTAAAAACTAACCTTCCTCGCACGTGATTGACACGATCTCTCCCCCACGCAGATAAACGCGCGGCACGCGGGGCATCAACTGGGTGACTACTTCGTAGTTGATGGTCTCCGCCCAGGCGGCCACCTCCTCGGCTGATAAGGTATCATCCCCTTGCCGCCCGATGAGCACCACCTCGTCGTCGGGCTGCACATCCTTTATGCCAGAGATCTCCACCACGAATTGATCCATACACACCCGCCCTCGAATGGGCGCCCGCTGGCCATGGATGAGAACCACTCCCCGGTTCGAGTTGAGGCGTATATAACCGTCGCCATAACCAACCGGCACCAGGGCCATTGGGGTAGGGCGCTCAGTCACGAACGTGCGCCCATAGGAAATGCTGCTGTTGGCGGGCAAGGTACACACCCGGCCCACCCGGCTTTTCAGTGTCAGCGCCGGACGCAAGGCGAGCGCCGGCTCGACCTCCCCCGAAGGATGCAGGCCATACATGGCAATGCCGGCACGCACCGCATCCAGGTGCATCTCAGGCAGATCCAGCGTGGCTGCGCTGTTGGCGACGTGCCGGACGGGTATCCGAATGCCTTCCCGCTCCAGCGCCGCCACGATCTCAAGATAGATGGCAAACTGCTGGTGGGTGTAGCCTTTGTCGGCCAGGTCGGCCACGGCGAAGTGGGTGAACAGACCTTCCAGTTCCAGGTTGGGCAATCGGCGCAAATCGCGGACGAAGCTCAGCACCTCGTCGGGCAAGAGACCAAGCCGGCCCATTCCGGTGTCAACCTTGACGTGAATCGGGAGGCTCTTACCCCCAAGGGTGGCCGCCGCCGAGAGAGCTTTGGCCAGAGGGAGGGAGGTCACCGTCAATCTCAGATCATGTGCCACCGCTATCGTAGCCCCGGCGGTTGGGGTGTAACCCATCACCAAGATGGGAGCGTCGATGCCGGCCCGGCGCAGGGCCATTCCCTCGCCAAGACGATTCACCGCCAGCCACGCGGCACCGCTCTCCAGGGCAGCACGAGCCACCGGTTCAAGGCCGTGCCCGTACGCATTAGCCTTAACCACAGCCATCACGATCACGCGGTTTCCCACGTGCCGTTTGATGACGGCCACGTTGTGGGCGATGGCATCCAGATCGACCATAGCCCACACCGGAAACTCGTCAACCATCCCCGCGCCCCTGGGACCCTGGACTTGGACACCTGCCGCATTGGAAAGAGTAACTGGAGCAGCTAACTCTTGCCCGCTCTCGCTATCTTGGCCCATGTATCACGTAGCGTTGCCGTCCGGTTAAATACCAGGGCTCCATCTGACGAGTCGGAATCGACGCAGAAGTAACCCAGTCTAAGAAACTGAAAGCGATCCCCTGGAGCAACATTCACCAGGCTTGGCTCAACACGGCACGATGGCAGAACCTCCAATGAATTCGGGTTCAAGTTGGCCGTGAAATCAGACCCTTCTTCCACATCATCTGGGTTTTCTTTTGTGAAGAGATGGTCGTACAAGCGCACTTCGGCCTCCAGCGCATGGTCGGCGGAAACCCAGTGCAATGTCCCCCTGACCTTGCGCCCGTCCTCGGACCAACCTCCGCGTGTCTCAGGGTCGTAAGTGCAGTGCAGCTCGACCACCTCACCGGTGTGTTCATCCTTAACCACGTCTACACAAGTGATGTAGTAAGCGTGTTTCAGCCGTACCTCACGCCCGGGAGCCAGACGGAACCACTTCTTGGGTGGGTCCTCACGAAAATCGTCTCGCTCGACGTACAGCACGCGCGAGAAGGGAACCTTCCGTGACCCCGTGCTGCGATCCTCCGGGTTGTTTTCGGCCTCTAACTCTTCTACTTGACCTTCCGGGTAGTTGTCAATGACCAGGCGAAGCGGGTGTAGAACGGCCATGACACGCGACGCGTGTTTATTCAGATAGTCACGAATGCAGTGCTCCAGTCGGGCGATGTCAATAATGCTATTCGCCTTGGCCACCCCAATGCCCTCACAAAAGTCACGGATCGCCTCAGGCGGGTAGCCTCGCCGCCGCAAACCCGACAGGGTCGGCATACGTGGATCGTCCCACCCGGCAACGTAGCCACCTTCCACCAGGCGTAACAGTTTGCGCTTACTCAGCACAGTGCGGCTGAGATTGAGGCGGGCAAACTCAATCTGCTGCGGATGATAAACCCCCAAGGCATCCAGGTACCAGTCGTACAGCGGGCGATGATCTTCGAATTCGAGCGTGCAAATGGAGTGGGTAATACCCTCGATGGCATCTGACTGGCCGTGGGCCCAGTCATACATGGGATAAATGCACCACTTGTCGCCAGTCCGGTGATGGGTGGCGTGCAAGATGCGATACATGACCGGATCCCGCAGGTTCAAATTGGGAGATGCCATGTCGATCTTTGCCCGAAGTACGTGGGCGCCGTCTTCGAATTCACCGGCCCGCATGCGTTCGAACAGATCCAGGTTCTCCTCGACCGAGCGGTTTCGGTACGGGCTCTCCTGGCCAGGCTCGGTCAATGAGCCTCGGTACTCTCTGATTTCATCCGCGCTCAGACTGTCAACGTAAGCCTTGCCGTCTTTGATAAGCTGCACGGCCCACTCGTACAATTGGTCGAAGTAGTCCGACGCGTAAAACAGCCGATCGTCCCAATCAGCTCCCAACCATCGAACATCTTCGATGATCGACTCCACATATTCCTCTTCTTCTTTGGTCGGATTGGTATCATCGAAACGCAGATTGAACAGCCCACCGTAATCCTCGGCAAGACCGAAGTTGAGGCAGATGGATTTGGCATGTCCAATATGCAGGTAGCCGTTTGGCTCTGGTGGGAATCGAGTATGAACTCGTCCACCGTATTTGTTTGTCCTTAAATCCTCCTCGACGATCTCACGGATAAAGTTGGAAGGAGGGGTGACATCAGCTTCGCCCATCGTCTTTGGCTCCTTGTTGGTCTCTCCCTTGGTCTTTGACTCTGCGTGCATACGTTCAGTGCTTAATTATACGGACGATAAGGAAGCCACGCAAGCGGGTGCAGCCCAGGTCTTTCCCAAACTTGAAAGCCCTGGGCTGCTGATCCAGGAATATATGCAGATTTTTCAGAAATCTAAATACTTCCCTAAATGGTTCTTAACAACTTCTGAACAACTTTTCATTATACTTCAACCAGAAATGCCAAAGCCGGGAGGGTAGCTTATGGATCATCGAAAGATTCTCGTCGTCGATAGCGACAAAGGCACCGTCGGCTATGTGCGCAAGTGTTTGGAGGAATCCGGCTATAAGGCACTCGAGGCATATGATGGGGAGACGGCTTTGCAGATGATACGCCATGAGAAACCGGATTTGGCCATACTTGAGCTGACACTTCCCGACCGGGATGGTCTGGACGTCATCGCGGCCATCCGCGATGATCCAAGGTCGTCTCGGCTACCGATCATTGTTCTCAGCGACCGCGCGACTGAGTCGGACAAGCTCTTCGGGCTGGAAAGCGGAGCCGATGATTACTTAGCTAAACCATTCAACCCGCGTGAGTTGGTAGCCCGAGTGTATGCCGTGCTGCGGCGCTCTTACCAGCGAAATACCATAACGAAACCTCCGCCATTAATCAAAAGAAAAGGAGATAAGGACAGACAATGAACCTTGCCAAGCACAACAAAAACGGCACGATGATCGAGATCGAGGATATGACCAAAGTGTATCAAATGGGCGAAGTGCATGTGCATGCCCTGCGTGGCATATCGCTGGAGGTGCAAAAGGGCGAATACGTAGCGATTATGGGGGCCAGCGGGTCAGGCAAGAGCACGCTGATGAACATGATCGGCCTGCTCGACCGGCCCACAGACGGCAGTTATCGAATTCAAGGCACCGAAGCCAGCAAGTTAAGCAGGAGCAAATTGGCCGACTTGCGTAACCAGGAGATCGGCTTCGTCTTCCAACAATTTAACCTGTTGCCCCGCGTCAGTGCCCGCCGCCAGGTGGAGCTGCCGCTCTTCTACGCCGGAACTCCGCGCCGCAAAGGGCAGCAGATGGCCCAAGAAGCGCTGGATTTGGTCGGTCTGGCCGACCGAATGACTCACCGGCCGGAGGAGCTTTCCGGCGGGCAGCAACAGCGGGTGGCCATCGCCCGGGCGCTGGTCAACAAGCCGAGCATCTTGCTGGCCGACGAGCCCACCGGCGCCCTGGACAGCAAGACCGGGGCGGAGGTCATGGACCTGTTCGACGAACTGCACGCCCAAGGGCTGACGGTAATTACGGTCACCCACGACCCCCAAGTGGCACAACGCGCGGGGCGGGTGGTCACCCTCAGCGACGGGCTGATCGTCTCCGATAAAAGTAACGGTAAGAAATTGACCAGATGGGTCCTGGAGGCTGACCATGAGAACAATTAGATACTTACGAGTTGCTTTGGAAAGCATCGTCGCCCACAAGCTGCGCGCCATCCTGACCATGTTGGGCATCATCATCGGCGTGGCCGCCGTGCTGACCACCATGGGGATCGGACGTGGCGCGTC
>DAOUMD010000076.1:0-51444 GCA_034412795.1 Anaerolineae bacterium | reverse complement strand
AACTCGGGCGTATCCTCATGCCTGGGAGGGTAGGAGTTGACTATCGACAAGCTGAGGCGCTGATGAGCGGCCTCTATCCTGAGAAAGTTATCCTCTCGCCCAGGATTAGACCCTATTGGGGACATTGGGGTGCGCCGGGGTGTGGTGTGCAGCCCCTTATCAAGGGCAAGCGTGGGACTGGCAGATTGCTGGGGACTGGGCTGGCCAACTCTGTCACCTTCCTGTCACGCGTACTTTCAGATCATCAAGGAGGTGAATGATGCGTACGATTGGCATTGATCTGGCCATCACCGGCAGCCATCAGGCCGTGGTCATGGATGACATGAGCCGGGCGGTTGGATCTGCATTTCGTTTCGTGACGGACCCGGCTGACCTGGATGAGCTCTTGCGCCGCGCCCGAGCCGGGGTGGACGAAAACGAGCCGCTGCGGACGGTGATGGAGCCCACCGGCTTGAGTTGGCTGCCCGTAGCCAGCTACTTGATCCAGCGCGGGGTGACCGTCTACCTGGTCAACACCCAGCAAGTGGCCGACTTGCGTAGGTTCTACAGCAAGCACGCCAAGAGCGACCGTATCAGCGCCCGTGTTCTGGCCCGTCTACCTTGGGTCAACCCGGAGGCCTTGCACCCCTTGTGCCTGGCGGGCGCCGACTATCTCAGTGGTCAGCGCTGGTGCAAACAACAGGAGGAGTTGGCCCAGTTGATGACGGCTATCAAGAACCGGGTGCAAGCCTGGGAGCGGGCTTTATGGCCCGGCTTGGAGCAGGTAGTCGGCAACCTCTTTGCGCCCTGGGTGTGTCGCTGGCGCGAAGCATACTACGACCCCTGGCAATTGCAGAGCGTCGAGACCCGGCAAGTGGCACACTTCCTGGCCGAGGCCGGTGCTGATCCTGAGAAAGTCGAGGACCTGGCCGCCGCTCTCCAAGCGGTTGCCCGCCGCGTGGTAGCCCTATTCGGCACGCCTCAGGGTGGCGCTTCTCCCTACGTCGATTATGCCACCCTCCAGGATCAGGTCTTGCGCGAACTCCGCCTGCTGGCTGACTATGAAGCCGAGCACCAGGCGGTGCGCCAGCGAGTAGGCCGCCTCTACCGCCAGCTGCATCCCAGCCGTGACCTGGAAAGCATGCGAGGCGTGGGCGAGGATGGCGCCGCTGTCTACGTCTTCTTCGTCAACGAGGTAGACCGCTTCACCTCGCAGAAGAAGTTCCGCAGCTGGAGCGGCATGATACCCGAAAGTGATCAGAGCGGTGATGCGGAGAAGAAAGGCTTGCGCATTACCTGCGCCGGACCTGACCTCATCAAGAAATACGCCTACATCAACACCGAGGTCGCCCGCCAGTGGGACCCCCAGATCGCCGCCATCTACCACGATCAGATGGTCAACAAGGGCAATCATCACAACCAGGCTATTTGTGCCGGCGCTACCCATCTGCTCGACCGGGTGCGGGCCGTGCTGCGCGACGGGCGGCCCTATGAACTGCGCGACCCCGACGGCCAGCCGGTCACCCGCCAGGAGGCGCGGGCCATCATCCTTGAACGCTACCACGTCCCCGACGAGGTACGACAACGCAACAGCCAACGCTCCCGCAAGGCTCGCCGCGATCAACGCGCCGAGCGAAAACGAAAAAAGAGGAGAAGCCGCCCCGTCAATTAAGAGGCTGACGCCTACGCGTCACCTCACTCAGGGCTAACTTCCCCTCCCTCCGGTGGTTCTCATGGTACGACCACCGATGCCTGTTGTCAAACTCTGCGTGATTGAGAGGGGCTATGTCCCCCTGCCTTGACGTCGCTAGGCCCGTTCTCGCTATTCGCTTGGTAAAGTGCTATACCAGCCCGTTATTCGGACTTGACACGATTTAGGACATCTCGGGAAGTTTTGCATGCGCTGGTTAGCCCGCCCTGCTCTCTGCTCTGGAAAACCTCAAACACCGTGAACCTGCCGGGCCCTCCGAATATCATCCACATGTCCAGGCACGTGCTCGGCCTGCATCTTCACTACCCAGCCCACCTTGACTTCCTGTTCCTCACCGTTCGACCATCTGACAAGTAGGCTCCGCTCCCAGACTTCAGGTATATGCTCCAACAACTGCACAATATGACCTCGACTGGCACGGAATAACGCCAGCGACGGCCCTATCTCTCGACTCGCATAGGCCCAACTCTTCACCCACTTGTCTTGTGGCATCGCCCAATACCACTGCAGATCAAACTCGCCTCCTGGGCTGCCGATAGCCCTCTTGATGAATACCTTCCAGATGTCATCCCCATCAGCGATGTGATGCACAATCTGTCGGATGGTCCAAGTGCCGTCGCTCTCAGCGATATCGAGTTCCCCCTCAGACAACCTGGCAATCGCTGCCTCCAACTGATTGGGCCCATCGGCATAGCTCGCGACGATAGCTTCTCGATCGCTCAGTTGTTCATCCATAACTCACTCCTCTTTGCACTGTGGCTGGCGGGCTAACAATGTGAAGCAAGAAGAAAGTCAAGATTGAGGAAGCCGTCATCACCGCAATTATACCATAGAATCAGCCCAAACGATCATTGAAATCCCACCATTTCTTGCCTCAACAAAATAAAACCCCGCCCATCCCGGCGGGATTTCATTGTTAAGCGAACCGTGCTGTCACTATTGCTGGCATAGATTATACCAGCGAAAATGGCCAGATGTAATGCAATTTGGGTAAACGCACGCGAGAGCGTGTTTATCACCTATGCCGGCGGCGGGGTGCTGATCGCCCTGGCCATGCTGGCCACCCGCGGCGGCAACCTCAGGGCCTGGCACACCGTGCCCTGGTATGCGCTCACGGCCGGGCTTCTGGGTCTGCTGATCGTGGGCAGCATCGGCTACACCGTGCCCCGCCTGGGCCTGGCCACGGCATTTACCGTCATGGTGGCCGCCCAATTCATTATGGCCGCCCTGGTCGATCATTTCGGCTGGCTGGGGGCGACCGTGCGTCCCCTGGGGCTACCTCAACTGGCAAGCGTTGGGGTGATGATCTTGGGAGTGTGGCTGATAACCAGGTAAGGGGTGCGGGGTAGAAAAACGCGCCTGGCTGCGGCAGTACTCACAGCAGCCACGGGCGCGTTTTATCACAGCCTCTTTGTGTGACGCAACGACAGAGTGTTCAGGCATACTCAGGTGGATGGATTCCTAGCTGTTCCATTAACTCGCCGAGCGAAGTCCGGCGTAGTCGCGCAAGCTCTGTCAAATATGTTATGCGTTGAGCCTCTAAATGCTCAATACCGCCCGTGAGCTGCAGGAGCTCCGTATGCTCTTCTGGCGTGAGCGTTTCCGCTTTACGCTTCGTTATCAGCGTTTCATAACGTTGTTGAATTTCGGGTGGAATGCTTTGGTTGATCTTCTGTAATAACTCGGCCTCAGCCTGGGGCAAGCTGGGAGCACTACGCCGGGCGCGTAACTCGAGAGTTTGCTGCACAAAGCGGTCCAAATCAGACTTGCTTAACTGGCTGACAGCCTTCAACAGCTCTTCTGTAGACAACTGCACCTGAACAAAAGACACTTCTTATCTCCCTGCACTTGGTCAGGATCGATCTGTCTCTTTCGTATACATTATGACACACTTTCCACACTTGCGCAATGTTGCAACGAAAACGGCCAGGCGTACGCCGATTCGGCTAAGCACGTCCAACTGAGCACCGGTGTCTTGGGCCTGGCGATCACAAGTACACCTTGGGCGTTTGGCTGATAACCAGGTGAGGGTATAATGGAGTAGAATAAAGCACTCAGCCGCCCCCTAGCCCCCCAATCCTGGGAGAAACCGTGCTCCCCCAGAATTGGGGGCTAGGGGGGCGGCGCTACTGAGTTTCACTGCCTGCCTGAGAGTTGAGCTTTCTCGGAAAGTGACATTCATACCCGAAAGCAAACGGAATACGCAGTACGCAATACGCAATACGCAGCGCGTTCGTAGCGTAGTTTTAGTCATATCAAGGACTTTCCGAGAGATCTCAGTTACGTAAGGAGGGAAGTTTGAACGACAAACACCGTCGGGTGGCGCTGGTCACCGGAGCGGGACAGGGCATCGGGCGCGGCATCGCCCTGCGCCTGGCACGCGAAGGCTTCGACGTCGCCGTCTTGGACGTCAACGGCGAGACCGCCCAGGCTGTTTCTGACGAAGTCCAGACCACCGGGGCGCGCGGCATGGCGCTGGTGGTCGATCTCCTGGACGTGCCCGCCATTGGGGGGGCCATAGAACGTCTAATCCGGGAAATGGGCCGCTTGGACGTTCTGGTCAACAACGCCGGCAACGTGCCCATCACGCCGCTGATGGACATCACCGAGGCGGAGTGGGATCACGTGCTTGACCTCAACCTCAAGGCCACCTTCTTCTGCCTCCAGGCGGTCGGGCGGGTGATGATGGCCCAACGGAGCGGCTGCATCATCAACATGACGTCCATCTCCGGTCTCGGCCCGCGTCCCGACCAGACTCACTATGCGGCGGCCAAGGCGGGCGTCATCAGCCTCACTACTTCCGCGGCGCTTACCTTCGCCCCGTATGGGATCACCGTCAACGCCGTCTGTCCCGGCATCGTGGATACACCGCTAACGCAGCAGATCCACACGGATCGCGGTCGGCTGGCCGGTATCTCGTTAGAGGAATCGCTGGCGCGCAAGGTGGCACACATCCCGCTGGGTCGTATCGAAACCCCGGAGGACGTGGCCGGCGTGGTGGCCTTCCTGGTGTCGCCCGATGGCGCCTATATCACCGGGCAGACCATTGTCGTGGATGGGGGGATGGTCTTAGTCAGATGAGCCCTGCTCATCCCCCCGCCAACCAGGCACTCACCTGTTGGCGGAAGCTATCCAGGTCGCCCAGGTCGTTTTGTATGATCTGATAAACGCGCTGATTGTCTACTTTCCAGTAGACGTGCACCAGCAAGTTGCGGAAGCGGGCCATATTCTTGAGACGCTGGGCCAGGCGTGGCTCAACTACTTTAAGGTCGGCTAAGATTACAAAGCACTCTGCGTATTCATCGGGTGCCCGCCCCCCTTGGCGGGCCACGATGTGGTTGCACACATCGATGGCTGCCTCAGTAGCCACAATCAGCAAGTACTTAGCACTCTCAGTGTTGCGATAATCGCCCAGAAAGTCAGCCTCTGCCAACTGCCCCAGTTCGCGTAGACGCCCCTGGGCTTCGGCGATGTTTCCCAACAGGTCGCGGATGCGGAGGGAATCTACGTCTCTCATCCCAAGTCCCTCAGGTATTGCATGGCCACAGGTTTAAAATCAAGAAACTCATCCCACGTCCGCTCCAGGAATTGGTAGAACGCCTCCTTGTCATTGACAACCAGGGGTATGCCGCGACTGACGTTATAGCGGAAAGCGAGCGGCGCGTCGTTTATGACCCGCACGTCTACGGCGCACGGCGCGACCTGATCCAATTCATCGGCCAGGGCGAAAACGTAATCCAATTCCGAGGAGGTGGGCACCGGTGTGCGATCCACAAAGAGACCGACGTCCAGGTCTCGAAAAGAACGGCCCTCCCCTGCTGAACCATACAAGATGGCGAAACGAATTTCCGGCCGGTTTTGCAGGCAGCGGACCAACGCCTCTTTAACTTTGGCGGAAAGTTTCAAATGAGTAGCCATACTGCGCCTATTATACCACGAATTTTTACTTATGCACCGTTGTCTGCTATAATGGGACCTAGCCACCCCTCGGAGGACTGCGTTATGAAAGCGATGGGGCTACCCGCTTCCGCACCCATTGAGCGATCTCCCCTGACCCTGAGCGAACTGCCAAAGCCAGATCCTGGTCATGGCCAGGTTCGCATCCGCGTGCGCGTGTGTGGCGTCTGCCACACCGATCTGCACACCGTCGAAGGCGAACTGAAGTTAACCAAACTCCCGGTGGTGCCGGGCCATCAAATCGTGGGGGCCGTGGATGCGCTGGGCGAGGGTGTCACCCGCTTTCAGGTTGGTGACCGGGTGGGGGTGGCTTGGTTACACCAAGCCTGCGGCGAATGTGACTACTGCCGGCGCGGTGACGAGAACCTGTGCGAGTCGGCCCAATTCACCGGTCTGCACGTGGATGGCGGTTATGCCGAATACACGCTGGCTCCCGCCGACTTCGCTTATCCCATCCCCGACGTCTTCAGCGACGCCGAAGCTTCTCCTCTGCTGTGCGCCGGTATCATTGGCTACCGCTCGTTGCGGCTGAGCGAGATCCAACCCGGCCAGCGGCTGGGACTGTATGGCTTCGGCGCGTCGGCTCACATCGCCATCCAGGTCGCCCGCCACTGGAACTGTGAAGTGTACGCCTTCACCCGGACCGAAAGCCACCGGCAACTGGCTCGCGAACTGGGTGCCGTCTGGGTCGGCGATGCCCGCGACGACCCCGGCGTGCGAATGCACAGCAGCATCACCTTCGCCCCTGCCGGCTGGATCGTGCCCGAGGCGCTGCGGGTGCTGGACAAGGGAGGCACCCTGGCCATCAACGCCATCCACATGAGCCCTATTCCCAAGATGCCCTACCATCTCATCTATCACGAGCGTACCGTGCGCAGTGTGGCCAACAGCACCCGTCAAGATGCCGAGGAACTGCTCAAGGTCGCGGCCGAGATACCCATCCGAACGGAGGTACAGACCTTCCCTTTGGAGCAAGCCAACCAGGCGCTGCAAGCGCTTAAGGCCAGCCAGATTGACGGCGCAGCCGCCTTACAAATTTAGACGCAGTCTCGAACGATGAAACAGCTTCAATCGCGGTGACTCTCATTGTAACCTCGGGCATCTTTTTCTGAGCAAAACATTTGGCCTCTCAGTATAACTTCTGGGGCGACCTGATCTCGCCGTGAAACTCCCCCGGTCGTTTTTCGGATTTCTGACGGGTCTGGTCCTTCTCCTGTTGAACCTATTGCTGATTCCCCTTGGTATTATTGAAATTTACGTAGACAAGGGAACGTTTAACCTAAAAAATACGCTCCAATCAAATCAGGGAAATGGATATTTTACGAACCATCGGGCTTGTCGAGGTGTTCTAAGTGACGAGATAGACTGGATCCACAACAGGCCGGCAGTGGTAATTCAAGGTATCACCTGACTCTTGAGGTCTGGGTAGTTAAGGCAGGTGAAGGGAGAGTTATGCGTCCTCTTGACACCGCATATTTGCTTCAGTTGCTCAGTAACCAGTGGAAGAGCCCTGAGGAGATAAAAAACATCCAGGATCACAAGTTGAGAAGACTGGTTCAACATGCGTATGCCAACGTTCCCTACTATCAACGACTATTCGACTCAACAGGGATAAAACCCCAAGACATCGAGGGGGTAGAAGATTTACCCAAGATCCCGACGACTCCCCGAGAGAAGCTGAGGAGCTTGCCGCGGGAGGAAATCCTGGATCGAGGCATAGACCCAAACTTCTGTCGGAGCACCCGAACCAGTGGTTGCACCGGTACCCCACTACGAATCTTTCACCGACCAAAGGATTTAAGTCTGACTAACCTGGGGTGGGCTAGAACTTATCTGGCCCACGGCTTCAGACCCTGGCAACGAATGGCCGAGTTCGGAGGGCAGCGCTATTCGAAGAGGGGCAAATCTTGGTATGAGCATCTTGGCTTGATGAGGCGAAAGATTCTGTCCAGTTCAGATGATTTGGAAATCTGGATTTCGGAGCTTCAGGCTTGGAAGCCCCATGCCCTGGTCGGTTTCGCATCGACCCTTAAACTGTTGGCCATGGCATTTGAGGACCAAGCCATTGCACAAATTAGACCTGAAGTCATCTTCTCCACCTCAGAATTGTTGGACGATACAACACGCCAACTTCTTAGCTCCATATTTCAGGCCCGGGTGATCGACATCTATGGATCTGAGGAGGGAAGATGTATTGCCTGGGAGTGTGATCGGTGTCCTGGTTATCACGTTAATGCTGACTTGGTTATTGTCGAGTTTCTCCAAGATGGAAAACCGGTTCCCAAGGGCAGCGATGGGGAGATCGTAATCACCAATCTTCATTCCTTCGCTATGCCCTTCATCCGCTATGAGCAGGGGGACATAGGCACTCTGTCTGATGCACAACCAGTTTGTGGGCGGGGGCTGCCGCTCATGTCGATGGTCAAGGGGCGACTTGATGATTTCATAGTCCTGCGCCATGGTCGGAGGATTTCCCCCCAAGTTTTTTATTACACCGTAGCGCCGATTGGAGGTGTCTCTGAATGGAGAGTGATCCAGGAGAGCATAGAGGAGTTGAAGGTGGAAATCGTCGCGGCGCGAGGCCCGAAGCAGAGCCGTCGCCGGCGGCGGATAAAGCGACGTATCGAAGAAAACCTGAAAGAGAGCGTGGGAAATGGGATAAATTTCACCGTGGAGATAGTAAACGCCATCCCGAAGGGGCCGGGTGAGAAATTCCGTTCGGTCTTCTCCCTGGTGGACAAGAAGAGTCTATGATAATTTGGATAGATCTGTCGGAGGCCCTCTGAGATGACAACGCTTGGACAAATACGAGAAATCCTTGCCACTAAGAAGCCCCCGTCACCCGCCGAGATGGCGTGGGTTTTCGTCAAGTATAACTTCCTTCAACCATTCGTCAGACGTCCCTTTCTGCCAAGGGCACTCCTCATCTATGTAACCTACCGGTGCAATGCGCGGTGTGTCATGTGTGGCATTTGGAAAGATCACGAGTTCAGCGATGCCAAGACGGAACTGTCGCTGGATGATCTGGAGTGCATCCTCTCGGACCCCCTCTTCTCCGAGATCGAATATGTCAATATCAACGGCGGGGAGCCGACCCTCCGGGGAGATCTGGTGGATATCGTGCAACTGGCGGTCAGAAAACTGCCCCGTCTGAGACACCTGAGTATGAATTCGAACGGTTTACTCCCTGGCAGACTCGCTTCCAGTGTGGAGCAGGTCTTGACTATCTGCCGTCAAAGGGATATTTATTTCTCTTTAGTCATTTCATTTCACGCGATCGGAGGGCTCTTAAACGAGATATTAGGTGTCCCGGGTGCCTTTGTCAGGCTTGAAAAGACACTGAAAACATTGAGGGAACTGAACGGTCATAACAACCGTTTCCTGTCTCTCAATTGCGTCATAACCAATATAAACGCGTCAAATCTGTATGAACTGTTGGAATGGTGTAACCAGCAGGGGATACATATCAACTTCATTATGGGAGAAGTAAGAGATCGCTTCTTCAATCAGGGCATGGCGGCCCAAACCGCAGTTTCAGGGGATAATAAGAAAGAGACCATTGACTTTCTAAGGCATTTGGCTCAAGACAGGCCACTAACCAACGCTGTGGCTTTTCGATATGATCGCCTGGCGAATATGCTTGAGCATGGTGACAAGAGGAAGATGGCATGCCACTACGCTATGGGGGGCCTTATACTAGGCTCTCACGGCGACCTATACTACTGCAAGCACAGCAAGGCTGTTGGAAACTGCAGGCAGCGATCCGCCTATGAGATCTACTATGACGAGGATAACCTGGATTATCGCCAGCTCAGGTTGATGCGAGAAAAATGCCTGTACTGTGTGCCTAACACTTTCAATCGCCTAGAGTTTCAGAAGGATATCTTAAGATTTTTGCGCTTCTTAGTTAACCCCTGATAAGCCTAAACAGAGGAGGTGACCACCATGGCCGATGTTGTACTGGCAAAGTTAGATAATGAAGAAAAGGGTCATATTTTGGCTCCCCCTTTCGGGATACTCTACCTGGCCGATTCTCTGGAGAAAGCAGGCTTCAGCGTCCGGCTTATCCATGAGCGGGGAACAGACGCCGATATACAAGTCCTGGTAGAACTGGTATCCATAGAGAAACCTATCTTCGTCGGTTTTTCTACTTTAACAGGGCCAATGCTTCTGCCTACCATGCGAGCCTCAAAAGCTATCAAGGAGACGCAACCTATCCCTGTGGTCTGGGGTGGCCTTCACCCAACGATGCTCCCCCAGCAGACCCTGATGAATGACCTTATAGACATCGTAGCCATTGGCGAGGGGGAAAGGACCATCGTGGAACTGGCCGGGGTGTTGCGTGAGCATGGGCCGAAGGCTGAGGAGTTGGCAAAGGTGGCTGGCATAGCCTTCAAAAACGATGGGAGAATGGTGGTCACCAAACCGAGGCCCTTTATCAAAGATTTGGACGAACTCTATCCGGCCTGGCATCACGTGGATGTCGAGAGATATTTTCGTCCGGGTAAGCACTTCTATGCTGATCATGGGTTCCAGGTCTCCGGGGAGAAAATCGGCGCTATTATCACCAGTCGAGGCTGCCCTTGGCGATGTGGGTTTTGTTATAATCAGTTCATCAACAAGAGAACCTTTCGCCCCCATTCCTCACAGCGTATCATTAGCGACATACAAGACTACAAGGATCGCTATGGCATCACGGCCATTGTATTCGAGGATGATTACTTTTTTGCCGCCAAGCGCAGAGCCTTGGAGATCGTGCGTAATATAGGCATTCCGTGGTCCTCGAATGTGAGGGCAAACCATATGGTTAGCTGGGGCGACGAATTCGCTAAAGAGTTAAGCCTATACAACTGTATGGAGATACGCATCGGGGCCGAATCAGGCTCCCAAAGGGTGTTGGATATGATGAAAAAGGACATCACTGCAGACCAAATCAGGCGATCGGTCGAGCTGTGTGTAAAGTACAACATTCCTGTCTCAGTTGGATTTATGCTTGGGATTCCTAACGAAACATGGCCGGACGCTTTGGAGACCTTAGCGTTTATAGACGAGCTAGAGGGAATGGGCAATAACGTCAAGATCTTCGGTCCAGGCGTCTACATGCCTTATCCGGGGACTCCTCTCTTTGATCTAGCCATAGAGCATGGTTTCGAGCCCCCTACGTCACTGCAAGAGTGGAGTGACTGCAAATTTGGTCCTAAGCAACCTCTCGCTCCTTATGCGGATAATAGAATTAAATTTGTCGCTCATTATAGGAGGTTGACCTGCAGAAAGGACCTTGACCAATTGAGCTTTTCCCTTCCAACCAAGATTTTGAGACAAGCAGCCAGATTCAGGTGGCGGCACAGATTCTTTCGTTTTCCTCTCGACTATACCCTTCCGGCCTTTGGCCTGAACATGCTGACCAAGTTTGGTTTAGTAGGTGTGTATGGGAAGTTGCGCACGGCCCTGTGGAGACCGTAGGGATAGGATGAGAGAAGAAATGGCAACAGGAGCGATAAAAAATCAGGAGAGTGATGTAGGAAGATTAGTGGAACAGTTCCCTCTCCTCTGGCAGTCTCCTCACGAAGCGGTTCAAATTTTTTGTGAGCTGCTCAGAGATGAACTGAACTATCGGAGCGCCCATGGCTTGGATGCTCAGACTCTACGGCACTACTATCGAAAACTGTTTTTGGCAGACGGTACCCTGAGTCCTCTTGGCGTCTATGGCTACGCCAGTCGGCTGGCACCAGCGCTGCTGTCTCTGGAAGAAGCGGGGTCCGATGTCAAACTGCTGGATGCCGGTTGTGGCTATGGGACAGAGGCACTTCTGTTTGCCTTGTCAGGGGCCGATGTAACAGGCGTGGAGCTGGTTCCCGAACGGGTGGAGTTGGCTCGATCACGCATAAGCTTTTATCAGAATCACGTTTCGACTCCCCTTTCTATACGATTCATCAATGCCAATATTATGCGCTATCTTGAGAGGACAGGACCTTTTGATATCATCTGGGCTCTGGAAGCCACTTCTCACATTCATCCCCTAGAAGATTTTCTGCCTCTGGCTCGTAAGTGTCTATCGCCGAATGGCCTGTTGATCACCTCAGACCCTAACGCTCTGAATCTCATTGCCTTTTACCGGGCTTGCCGCATCCGCGGCGCGCCCCGCTACACGCTTCGCATAAAGGCCCAAGATCCTGATAGCGGCGCACCGGTGTGTGAAGCGGTGGAGCGAATTTTCCCTGTGCCAAATTATACCCGGAGACTATCGAAAGCAGGGTTCAAAGTGACGCAGGTCGCTATGTCGGGTTTCCTTGGGTCCTCTTTTGTGCCCCTTGCGCTTCACACAAACAGGCTCGTTTTCATCCTGCTGAGTTCGCTCCAAAGGATGCTCCGGGCACTCCCTATCCTACGACTGATGGGTGCAAACTATACAGTGGTAGCCCAGAAAGGGTATGGAAGTGTGGAAAGTGGTGATTGAGCCTGCGGGCAAAGAGGCAAATTGGAAGTATGAAAGTCTTGATCCTTAACACCTGCTCTACCTTGAATCGGGGCGATGCCGCCATCGTCCTGGGGCAGATCCGTCTCTTGCAGAAATACTGCCGCGGTGTGCGCATCGCTGTTACGTCCAAGACACCCGCTTTGGATCGGGCCTTTTATGAAGCTGTGGGAGTCGAGGAGGTGCTTGCACCCCTCACGCCTGCGCTGAGCGTCTACAAAGGCTTTAGACGCAAGTTAGCCGGAGGTGCTTGGACGTTGGCTGCCTGGAAGGAAAAGCGTCATCTGATTCAGGCCCTCCAGGAAAGCGACCTCGTTCTTAGTTGTGGCGGTGGATATTTTTACTCTTACCGCAAGCTCCTACCGGGAACCACTTTCTGGCAGAACGTCATCCATGCATATCTGGCGGCTTCTCTGAACAAGCCCCTTGTCTTTATGCCCCAGTCCTTTGGTCCTTTCGGTAGTCGCCTGGCCCAGGCAGGGGTGAACCGTCTTCTGCAAAAGCAGAGCGTTCTCAAAATCTTTGCCCGGGAGGAGGTTTCCCATCAGTTACTCCATCTTATGCTGCGAAAGAACCATCGTGCTAAGATTGCCCTGTGTCCGGACATGGCTTTCTATTTGGGGAGGGATGCGGGTCAAGATGCCCTCAAAGGCAAACCTATCGACCCCGGCCAGCCGATTCTGGCTATGAACTTGCGGGAGTGGGCCTTCCCTGAAGCTGGGGACCCCATCTCTCGGCGATTGAAGCGCGACGAGCATCTGAATGCTCTCACCGATGTGGCCCGCTTCTTCGTCCAGCGCTATCGGGGGGTGGTAATGGTTGTTCCTCAGGCTCTGGGACCAGATCCCATTGAGGACGATCGCGGAATCTGCATGGAATTCTGTCAACGGGTTCGGGAGCGCATCCCTGTAGGTGATGTAGTCCAGTTCCGAAACCCGGATACCAGCTCCCTTACGGATTTCATGAGACTCCTCTCCCAGGCGGCGCTTTTAGTGGGCACCAGGCTTCATTCCTGTATCTTGGCCTTGCTGACTGGTACACCCGCTATTTCCATCGGATACCAGTATAAAAGCCAAGGCACACTGGACGTGCTGGGGTTGGGCCGTTTTAACACGGACATCAACGGTCTTTCCGCAGACTGGCTTATCGCCTCACTAGAAGACATTATGAACCAGCGTCGTGAGATTCAAGCAGAAATCCGCCAGAGCTTGAACTGGGCCCGCACCCAGATTGATGAGCAGGTGGGCAGGTTGCTCACCCCTTTAAATTAGAGGTATCAACTTCATTGGTGGGGGCCTCCCTAGTTAATGAGAAAAAATGAATTTCAGATCCCCGATCGAGAAACTGTCACGATTGCCAAAGGTGCCGGGATTGTCTTTGTTGGGACACTGGCTGGCTCTGGGTTAAGATATCTCTTTCAGATAATTATGGCCAGGAGTTTGGGGCCACAACTATTTGGGGTTTTCTTTTTGGGATTTGTTGTCTTCCGGTTGGCTGGAACAATAGCAGAAATGGGATTGCCCAGTGGGGTTGTCAGATATGTCGCCCTGTTTCAGGCCAAGGGAGACAAACGGCGGATAAAAGGGATAATAGTATTAGCCCTTATACTTGCATTGCTCTCGAGTCTTGTGGTCGCATCATTGCTGGTTTCGCTGTCCAGAACACTGGCCTTAAATCTTTTTCACCAAATTGAATTAGTGGACGTGTTAAGACTCTTTGCCATAGCAATTCCCTTTACAACACTAACCACCATCATGGTGTTCTCTACGCAGGGCTTTAAGATAATGAAGTATATGGTCATTGTCAGAGAAATCTTTGAGCCTTCCAGTAGAGTGCTTTTAGTTTCGATTTTTTTTCTTTTGGGATGGAAGCTGTATGGAGCCGTATTTGCCTATTCGTTTGTGGCCGTCCAGGGAACAATCCTGGGATATCATTGCCTAAAAAGAACTTTCCCGCAGATTACCAGGGAAGAATTGCAACCGATTTATGAAACAAAAAAACTTTTAAACTTTTCTTGGCCGCTTCTTTTTGTTCAATTTTTCAGTTTGACGAATTTGTGGATAGATACTGTCATGTTGGGTTACTTTCGGACCTCGCAAGAGGTTGGCATTTACAGTGCCGCTCAAAGAACTGCGTTTTTAGGCGCTTTGCTAATATTCTCGTTCAATACCATCTTTGCTCCCGTAATATCCGATTTATATGCGAATAGGAGATTCTGTGAATTGAGCAATTATTTCAAAGCGGTTGCGAAGTGGACGTTCACTTTCAATTTTCCGCTCTTCTTAATAATGATATTCTTCGCAGAATCGATCCTAAACATTTTTGGATCTGAATTCGTCCCCGGGGCGACAAGTCTGATAATTCTAAGCATTGGGTGGCTTGTTCTCTCCAGTACAGGTTCCGTTAGTCAAATCATTACGATGTCGGGTAGATCGAAACTGAGTCTCATAAACGCATCGTCTGTTCTTGTAATAAATATCCTGTTGAATTCACTGCTCATTCCACAATACGGGGTCACAGGGGCAGCACTGGCAACAGCAATCTCCGTTGGTTTTGGGGGGACAATCGCTTTGCTCGAAGTGAGCGTAATTTTAAGGATACATCCATACCGATTGAACTTTTTTAAGCCGTTGATAGCCGGTTGCATGTCTTTTGGGATTTTGTTCATTCTTGAAAGATACATGCTTCGGAATAGTAATTTTATTTTCTTTATCGCCTTAGTTTTGATTTTTATACTGGTCTATTCTTATATGTTGTTCCTTTTCGGGATTGACGAAGAGGATAGAATCATTTTGGAAAGACTCAAGCGAAGGCTTTTTTCTCCCTGAGGTTTTCCAACTTGAGTTTAGACAACCTGTAAGAAACCGGGTTTTTGAACTTCAGCTTGCAGCCGCAACTATGAAAAAGCACCTTGAAACGCTCCAAAACCTGGTCAGACGACAAAAAATCAGTTTCTTGACTTTTATGTAAATTCAAATTCCAAAGTACTTGTTCAAAAATAATTGGACATTGGCGAAATTCCAGAGAAGAATTGGAGGAAAAATGGGCTTGCTGCCTATTATCCGGTTTGCGAAACGTGTTCTTCCACCGTGTGTTTACTTTTCGGCTAAAAGATATTACCAATTGACTTCTCTCCGTCGTCTGTTTCTTTCATTGCCCTATGGACTGCTTCCCAAATACCAATACCCGGCACTGCTTACGATATCTCTAACGACTCGATGCAACCTGCGATGCTTTATATGCAGACGGGAAGGTTTCAAGGGGGAAGACTTAGAATTCGAGAATATCTACAAGTTGAAAAAAGCAATAGCATGTGCCCAAACAATCAGTTTAACGGGATGGGGTGAACCGCTTTTGTATCCCAGGTTGGAAGATGTGCTCAATTATATTTATTCCCTGAACCGCAGAAAGAACTTGATTCAACTCACGACAAACGGGACAAGGCTCTCAGATCGTACGGCAAGGTTACTCAAGGGGCACCTTAACTCCCTCACGATTTCACTGAATGCAGCAACGGCAGAGACTTATAACAGACAGATGAAAAACGGCAACTTCGAGAAGACGCTATCGGCAATAAGGCGTTTTTTATCCGAACTTGAAGAAAAGGATCGCTTGAAGATCAATCTGTACTTTGTAGCGCACACAGAGAATTATCAGGAAATACCTAATTTCGTTATGCTGGCTCACGACCTGGGGATATCGGCCGTAACGATTGCACACTATCAGGTTAGCATTCCAGAACACAGGCAATATAGCTTGCTAAATATAAGAGATGAATATAGTGCGATTGTAGGTCAGGCAAGAGCAATAGGAAACAGCCTCGGTGTACTCGTGTATACGCCTCGACGTTTCTTCAGTGAGAAGCATCGAGCGGTTGATGGATGCCTGTCGCCCTTCAATGAATGTTTAATAGAAGTAAACGGAGATGTTTTCCCGTGTTGTTTTGCTGGGAGTCATCGCATGGGGAATGTGTATGAAAGTACTTTCGAGAGCGTGTGGTTTGGTGAAGCATACCGTAAACTAAGAAAAAAACGGTATCTCCGAAGCTGTCAGAATTGTACGGCTTTCATTCCCCTTGATGAGTATGGTGCCCATTTTACATCGACCTTCAAAGAAACGGCGATGTTCAAGGACATAGAGCAAGAATTTGAGTCGTCAAGGAATGCTCTCTATTCGTGAATCGAGTAGTCTTTGCATAGACTCGAGCGGGGAAGAGAGCGGGTAGTCGTTGCCCTGAAAGGGTAAGGAGCAAAAGGACCCTGATATGAAGCCCACCAGTGCCGTGGTTGCCGTCACTCTAAATTGCAACGCCCGCTGTGTGATGTGTGACATATGGAAGCAGAGCAGCACGGGCGAGATGGCTCCCGAGGAGTACCTGAAGCTTCCCACCTCACTCAAAGACATCAACCTCAGCGGAGGAGAACCCTTTCTTCGCCAGGACCTGCTGGAGATCGTGGCTACCATGCGGCAGGCCTGTCCCCGGGCGCGCCTGGTGATTTCGAGCCACGGTCTCCTGGTGGAGAGGATACGCCGACTGGCGCCACATCTATCCCAACTGGGGTCCTGGTTGGGGGTCAGAATCTCCATCGACGGCATTGGGGAAACCCATGATCATGTGCGGGGCATACCCCACGCCTTTACCCGCGCCCTGCAAGGGCTCCAGATCTTGAAGGAAGTAGGGCTCAGAGACCTGGGCATTGGGATGACCATTCTGGAAGAGAACATAGATGAGGTGGGGGACGTCTACCAATTAGCTGAGGACTTGGGCGTGGAGATGTCTATCACCATCGCCTCCGATTCGCCCATCTATTTTGGGGATGGCAAGACCCGATTGCGCCCTCAAAACCAGGACAAGCTGGTCAAGCAGTTGCAGGACCTGATTATGAGCGAGTACCGGCGAGGACATCCCAAGCGTTGGTTCCGGGCCTGGTTTGATAAGGGGCTGCTTGGCTATGCGCTTCAAGGAGAGCGTCCCTTAGCCTGTGACGCAGGGCAGGGTTTTTTCTATCTGGATCCCTACGGGACCGTCTACAACTGCCACATATTGCCGCATCGATTGGGAAGCCTTCGGGAGGAGGATTGGGAGGCCCTGTGGTGGTCTCCGCAGGCGCAAAGCACGCGCCGGAAGGCACAGGGCTGCCAAAAGTGCTGGATGATATGCACGGCTCGAACACAAATGAGGGCGAACCTGCTCCGCATAGGCCCGCAGATTTTAAGCGATAAGATCAAGGCCCATATGCACTCATCACCGTTAACAACAGAAAGAGGAAGTTAGAAAGTCTTTATGAAAAAGTGGGGAGCGCAAATAGCCCTGGCCCTCTTAGGAGTCTTTCTCAGCTTGGTTATGATTGAGATGGGATTGCGGGTATTTTACCCGCAATATAGTGGAAAGCCTGTCCAATTCCATCCTGTACTGGGATTCTCTCCGATACCCAATTACGACGACACATACATATGGCCGGGCCATGAAAGTGTAACACATTTCCACACCAACTCACTAGGCTTCAGGGATTCAGAAATACACATCCCGAAGCCCGAGAATGTCTTTAGAACCTTAGTATTGGGGGATTCCATGACTTTTGGGATAGGAGTGGAGGAGGAAGAAGCTTTCACCGAAGTTATCGAGAAGATGTTAAACGATAATGCAAAAGCAGGAGATGTACGATACGAAGTCATAAATGCAGGGGTTCCCGGATACAGTACGGCACAAGAGCTTTTGCAGTACCGGCTTTACGGGCAGCAATTGAACCCCGACTTGGTTATCCTGGCCTTCCTGGTCACGAATGACTTGCTTGACAATCTCTGTGCCGAACAAATCCTCCCTGACCGTACATTCGTCCATGCTGATCCGGCTAAACCTTGTTTCGCCTTGAGAGATGAGGAGCTTGTTGAAATGCACAACCCTCAACGCCCGAAAGATGTGCCGAACAGAAAGGAGCTATTCTCCAACGTTAAGTCATTGCATACCTGGATCTTTTTCCGATCCAGGATGAAGAACATCCTGACCAGCAATGTTGAGGTGATTGAGTTGGTGAGCAATCTTGGAATAGACGTAGAAGCATCCTATGTACCAGGTACGCTTTCGTGGTATATGGAAGAATGCGGGGAAGGATGGCCACTGACAGAAAAGTTACTTGGCCGCTTGAAAGAAGAAGTTGCAGATGATGGAGGTAGATTGGTTGTAGTCGTTTTACCCAGTCGCATTCAGACAACCGAACGGTATTTAGAGCTGACACGGTTGCTGTTTGCTGATCTTGAAGAAACGGCCGAATTTCAGGCAGATTTTACGAGGCCTCAAGATTTGCTTATGAATTGGGGGGAGAAGGAGCAGGTCTTGGTTTTAGACTGTTTGCCGGATATTAAGGAAGCAGCTTCAACCCGACCGCTCAACTTACAAGATGGACATTTCAATGCCACGGGACATAGAGTTGTCGCTGAGATTATCTATAATTATATTATCCAAAATGGGCTGAGCTTACATAAGGAGACATCCGAATAGGTCCACGGATTTTGAGCGACAAGAACAAGGTCCATATGGATGGGGTGCCAGGCGAGAACGCACAACCCTAAACCCAAGACGGTTCAGTTAAGCGTCTGGAATCGAGCCTTTAGGCGGAAAAGCCCGGCTGAAGCCTCTGCTCCAAACCCTTAACTGAACGATGTTGGCCCTCCCCCCCCCTTTCCGAGGAGCCTAGCTAATAATGATGAAGATTGCTTTTATCGGGCAGAAAGGTATTCCGGCTCACTTCGGTGGAGTTGAATTCCACGTGGACGATCTGTCCCGGCGGCTGGCCGGACGTGGGCATCGTGTCTCCGTCTATGTACGTTCCTGGTACACACCTCGCCATCTTACTACTTATGAAGGGGTGCGGCTGCTACACACTCCAACCATTCCGACCAAGCACCTGGACGCTGCTCTCCACAGCTTCACTTCCTCACTTCACGCTCTGGCCCAGGATTACGATATCGTTCATTACCATGCCCTGGGACCGTCTTTTTTTGCCTGGCTCCCCAGGTTTGGTGGCCAGAAGATAGTGATTACCATTCATGCCCTGGATTGGCAAAGGCCCAAGTGGGGGCGAGGCGCAAAAGCTTTTCTCAAGTTGACGGAGCGCACCGCCACCTATCTACCTCACAGTACCATCGTTGTGTCTCGATCTTTAGAGAAGTATTTTGAGCGTAAATATGGACGACCGGTTCATTACATCCCCAACGGAGTGAATGTCCCGCCACTGTCACCCCCCTGCGCCATCACCGAAAGCTATGGGCTGACGGGGAACGATTACCTCCTCTTTTTGGGCCGACTGGTGCCCGAGAAACGTGTGGATTGGCTGGTTCGAGCTTTTTGCAAGACGTCTAGCTTATTGCAGTTAGTCATTGCCGGGGACGATGACGGGGCGGGAGGCTATGCTGAATATCTACGTGAGCTGACCGCAGGAGACCCCCGATTGCTTTTCACCGGCACAGTCGGCGGTCAGGTGAAGGAAGAGTTACTGAGCAACGCGCTCTACTATGTCACGCCTTCCAGTATGGAAGGGCTGCCTATTGCCCTTTTAGAGGCCATGGCCCACAGCCGATGTTGTCTGGTCAGTAATATCCCGGCCCATAAGGAGATTATAGAAGCTGATCGAGATGGCTGGCTCTTTGAATGGAATGATTTCGATCAATTCGTTACCACATTGGAAGCGCTCCTGGCTCGAAGTGATAGCTATCGGGAGGCTTTAGGATATGAGGCTAGACGCAAGGTGCGTGAGCTATACAGTTGGGAGAGTGTTACGGACGCCACGGAACGCCTTTATGATTCATTACTCGCTCACCGTCGCTCCGAGCGATGAGGACTGCATTGAGGGCTGACCGCGGTTGGCTCAGGCCGCGCCCAAAAATAACTTTGCGCATTTTGAAGGGTTTCACCCGGAAGTTTGGCCTGAAAACAGGAAGTTATTCTTGGACGCTTCCTCAGCACCGTTCTTGGGAAATCGATGCCTTAGGCCGCGTCCAAGAATAACTTCGTACATTTTGAAAGATTTCACTCGGAATTTTGACCTGAAAATAGAAAGTTATTTCTGGACGCTTCCTTAGGAAATCTTCAAGTAACAGGATCATACGATCATGAAGGTTCTAATGATCAACAAATTCTATTACCTGCGGGGGGGGACAGAGCGCTACTGCTTTGATATGACTAGGCTGCTCCAGCACAAAGGGCATACGGTTATTCCTTTCTCTATGGTGCACGAGAAAAACTGGGAGAGCGAGTACGCCCGCTATTTCGTGCAAGAAATCTCCTTCGAGCGCTCAGCCAATCCCAGGAGACCTCTGACCAGCCTCAAGGCAGCGATGGGGGCTGTCTACTCGCGAGAGGCAAAACAAAAGTTGGATGGTTTGGTCAAGGACGAGAGGCCTGATATTGCTTACCTACACAACATCCATCACCAGCTAAGTCTTTCCATCCTGCCTGTTCTCAAGGAGCATAAAATTCCTATCATCTGGAGACTTCATGATTATTCCCTTTTCTGCCCCAACTCCCTCTTTTACTCCCGGGAGGCCGTGTGTGAGGCTTGTGCTGGGGGACGCTACTACCAGATTGTCCTTCGAGCATGCAGAAGGAATTCCAGGGCAGCTAGCCTTGTCGCGAGCTTGGGCTCCTATCTTGATCGCTGGCTGAGGCTCCCCGACTTGGTAGATCTTTTCATCGCGCCTAGCCATTTCCTGAGGGCGAAGATGATCCAACTTGGGCTCGATGCCGAGAGATTGATCGTCATGCCTAACTTTGTTCAACTCAGCACCTTTGAGCTATTCCCTTCGGTCGCCCCCTCCAAAGAGGAAGAGGGAGGGGGCGACAGCTATTTGTTATACTTCGGTCGGTTATCGAATGAAAAAGGGCTCAGGACCTTGATTCAAGCGGTGGCCCAGGTTCCAGACAGCAGGTTGAAGATAGTAGGAGATGGCCCCCAGCGTCAGGAGTTGGAGACTCTGGCTGAGCGTATAGCTCATGGGCGTGTAGAGTTCGTTGGCTTTCAACGGATGGAAAAGCTCCTTGCCACCCTGGAGAGTGCCAAGATTGTTATATTACCTTCGGAATGGTACGAGAACTGCCCGTACACAGTCCTTGAGTCCTTTGCAATGAGGAAACCTGTGATCGCTAGCGATATCGGCGGCATTTCTGAGCTTGTCGAAGATAATAGAGATGGCTTGCTCTTTGAGCCTGGTGACTCCGAGGAATTGGCCGACCGAATCCGGCTCCTGCTGGGCGACGGCGATAGAATTCAACGGTTCGGGTATAACGGGAGGAGAAAGATCGAAGAAAAATATAGCGCTGATCTTCATTGCACGAGATTCATGAAGGTTTGTTCAAGTCTGATATAGTATAAGTGGCAAGTCTTGCCTCCCGGTTTATAGTCTCAGATTCGGCACCTGCTCGACATTCCATGGGTACTTGACTTGAGAAAGTAAGGTAGGCGGACGGCCGTTAAGTAGGAACTGGCGTCGGAGCTGTCAGATAGGATACCTTGGTCAACCCAGGAAAGGAGTAACCTATGCCCCCCAAATCCCAAAAGGGAACCTACAGGTACGTAGCAGCCATAGACCAGGGCACCACCGGCACCCGCTTCATGATTTTCGACCGCCGGGGACAGGTCGTTGCTTCCCGGTACGAAGAACACCAGCAAATCTACCCACAACCCGGCTGGGTGGAACACGACGCGGGCGAAATCTGGGCCAAGACCCGGCACGTCATCGGCGGCGCGCTGGCCACAGGCGGTATCTCGCCCGACGAAATCGCCGGGATTGGGATCACCAACCAGCGCGAAACGGCCATTATCTGGGACCCCAAAACGGGCGAGCCCCTTTGCAACGCCGTCGTCTGGCAAGACACACGCACCCGCGACATCTGCCAGGCATTGCAAGCGGACGGGTTGGAGGATACCTTCCGCGCCAAAGCCGGTCTGCCCATCGCCACCTACTTCTCCGGTCCCAAGATCACGTGGATGCTGGAAAACGTACCCGGTCTGCGCCAGAAGGCCGAACGGGGCGAAGCCATCTTCGGCAACGTGGATACCTGGCTCATCTGGAACCTGACCGGCGGCCCCCAGGGCGGCGCCCACGTCACCGACGTGACCAACGCCTCACGCACCATGCTGATGGACCTGCGCAGCCTGGACTGGGACCAAGAACTGCTGGACATCCTGAGCGTTCCCCGCCACATGTTGCCTCAAATCCGTCCCTCATCCGACCCGGCGTTTTACGGTCATACCCTGGCGCATGGCCCGCTCGGGGGGGCGGTGCCTGTTTGCGGTGATCTTGGCGATCAGCAGGCTGCCCTCTTTGGTCAAGCCTGCTACACACCCGGCGAGGCCAAGAACACCTACGGCACCGGCTGTTTTATGCTGCTCAACACCGGCTCCGACGTCGTTCCATCCCAAAACGGGTTGTTGACCACGGTAGCCTATGGTCTGCCCTCGGGCACCACCTATGCCCTGGAAGGCTCCATCGCCATCACCGGCGCTGCCGTTCAGTGGCTGCGTGACAACCTGGGACTGATTCAGGATGCGGCCGAAAGCGAGACAATCGCTGAGTCGGTGGAAGATGCGGCCGGGATTTACTTTGTGCCCGCCTTCTCCGGCCTATTTGCCCCCTATTGGGACATGGACGCCCGGGGCGTTATCGTCGGCTTGACACGCTACGTCACCAAAGCCCACCTGGTTCGGGCCACGCTGGAATCTATCTGCTACCAGAGCCGTGATGTACTGGAGGCGATGCACGCCGACTCGGGCATCCAACTGTCTGCCCTCAAGGTAGATGGCGGAGCTACCGTCAATAACTTCCTGATGCAACTACAAGCCGATATCGTGGGCGTTCCCGTCGTGCGGCCCATCGTTCACGAGACGACCGCCCTGGGTGCCGCCTACGCCGCCGGTCTGGCCACCGGCGTGTGGTCCGGTTTTGACGAACTGCGAGCCAACTGGGGCGTCGACCATGAGTTTGCCCCGGCTTGGGACGATGCGCGCCGCGCCGCAGGCTACCGTGGTTGGAAGAAAGCCATCCAGCGCACACGCGGCTGGGCTGAGTAAATCTGCAAATCTGCAAATCAGCAAATCGACAAGTCAGCAACCTGCCGCACCTACCTTTCCCAGCTCTGACGCGCGATCCGGGGCGGTAGGGCAGGTATTTGCCATTCTGATGACTTGCAGATTTGCCAATTTGCAGATTTGCAGATTTGCCCATTTGTTGATTTGTCGATTTGACAATTTCGACCGGCCTGAGTATCCTTAAAAGTCATGGAGGGGTCCTGCCCCAGTGTGCGGGCATAGCTTAATGGTAAAGCCCTAGCCTTCCAAGCTAGTCATGCGGGTTCGATTCCCGCTGCCCGCTCTAATGAGAGCCAGACAGGCCCCTCAACTCAAGTCCCTGGCTTGTTTCATGGGCCCTTAGCTCAGTGGTTAGAGCGGCCGGCTCATAACCGGTTGGTCGCAGGTTCGAATCCTGCAGGGCCCATATCCCCACCAAGGGATCACGCAACTTGAGTGTGCGGTAATGATGGGAGCAAACCCTTGTGTGGTCGCCCTTTGGGCAGGCACAAGGCACTGCCCTACCCCGAATTATTGAGAAGATACGATGCCCCATCCCAGGGGCAGTTTGTGTGTCGGTTCGCCAGGGCCGCAAAACCAGAATTTCCGTTTTTCTCCTCACTTCGGTTTCGTTCTAGCGTGGGAAGTCGTTCTTTTCCCCGGACGGGACCTACTACAGGTACAGGCCCTTATGGGCCTGGCGCTCAGGAGGGCTGGCTATGAAAGCCAAGGAAATCATGACGTCACCCGTGTTTACCGTCACCCCCGACACCCCGGTGGCTCAAATCGCCCGTTTGTTGTGCGAGAAGCACATTAGTGGCGTACCCGTGGTGGATGATACTGGCAAGGTTATCGGCATCGTCACCGAGCTTGACCTGATCAAGCGCCACGCCCGGGTTCACTTCCCCATTTACCTCCCCTTCCTCGACAGTCTCATCTTCCTGGAGAGTCCACGTCGCTACCAGGAAGACGTGCGTCGCGCACTGGGGACGACCGCCCAGGAGCTCATGACTCGGCCAGTGAACACCGCCACCCCCGATACCGACATTGAGGAGATCGCCACGCTGATGGTGGACGAACGGGCCAATCCGATTCCTATCCTCGACGCCAAGGGTGCATTGATAGGCATCGTCAGCCATACCGACATTGTGCGTCTGGTGGAGCAAGCCGAGGCGAGCGAGGAAGAGGAAGCACCCAAAAGTTAGAATCTTCTCCAACGACCCGTACCAAAGTCCTATCACGCACCATCAACTGATTGTGGTATATTGAACTCAGAGTCCATGGGGTGTTACTAATACCATAGAACAGTTCGCGGTGCATCCCGTAGGCGGGGCATCCCCATGCCTGCCGACTCAAGCAGCCACGCCAGTATTGAGTGTCAGTCACTCAAGACTGGCGTGATTATGTAATTCTAAGGAAGCAATTATCGTGAAAGCAAAACTCAGCGTCATCGGCATTACTGTCACGTTGTGTTTTCTGATCGCGGGCCAGGTGCATCCAGCTTGGGCCGAGCCACCGGCCCAGGAGCCCAATGACCAAGAAGCACCTGCCATCCAACTCCTCAACGGCGCCTTTGTACCAGAACCGGGGCTGGACCCGGCGCTTCAAAGTCCAGTTCTGACCCAAGCTGGCGGGCGGACTCACGTCCTGCTCCAAATGGATCGCATCCCGACACCCGAAGAACGCGCGGCACTGGCCGCCCAGGGCGTCGAACTGCAAGTATACGTGCCCCAGCAGGCCTGGATTGCATCCGTCTCCACCGCTGAGCTTACAACCGTGGCGGCTCTCCCCAGCATGCGCTGGGTCGGCGAGTGGGGCGTAAGCGATAAGCTATCCCCACGTCTCCAGGCCAGAGACTTCCCGGAGTGGATCGTGCACGAGACGGGACGAGTGCAAGTCATAGTCCTTCTCCACACCGATGTGTCGCTGGCCGAGGGAGAAGCCCTGGCAATCGCTCACGACGGGATTGTGGCCGGGGATATCGACACGCCGCGCGCCTTGACCGTGTGGATGATGCCAGACAACCTGCCCGGCCTGGCCGCTGAAGAGGGTGTGCTTTGGATCGAAGAGGGCCCGCCTCCGCTGACCCCGTCCAACGACGATGCTCGTCGCACCCTGGGCGTAGACGTCCTCCACGCTGCTCCCTATAACCTGGATGGCAGCGGGGTGAAACTTTTCGTGTTCGATGGTGGACGAGTCGATGATCACCTGGGACTTTCCGGCCGCTTAACCTATGTGGACGGCTCAAGCATCTCGGAGCACGCCACCCACGTGGCCGGCACCGCCGCCGGCAGCGGTGCCGGCAGCCCGGGGGGACGTGATCTCAAGGGCGTCGCCCCTGGCGCTACTGTTTTCTCAGCCAGTTACCAGCAGACGAGCGGAACCGTGCTCTTTTGGGACAACGCAGGCGACATTGAGTCCGACTACGCGGCGGCGCGTATCAGCCACGGCGTGGACCTGGCTAACAACTCCATCGGCAGCAACATCGCCTCCAACGGCTACGACTGTGACCTTGAGGGAGACTATGGCACTACGTCAAGTCTATTGGATGGCATTGTGCGGGGCGATAATGCGGCGGTCGGCTCCCCTTACATTGCTATCTGGGCCAACGGCAATGAACGCACCGGGGGAGTCTTGCAGGGACGTTGCGGTTCGAACTACTACACTACTACCCCGCCCTCGTGTGCCAAGAACCCGATCCATGTGGCTGCGACCAACTCGGACGGGGACTCGATGACAAACTTCAGCAGTTGGGGACCATGCGACGATGGCCGGCTGAAGCCTATCGTATCTGGCCCGGGCTGTGAGAGCGGGCGAGTGAGTGGTGAGACCTTTATCAACTCTACACTCCCTGGTGACACATATGGGGACATACGATTCTGCGGCACTTCCATGGCCACGCCGGCCGTGGCCGGAGTGACCAGCCTGGCCATTCAGGCCTACCGGCAGACCATCGGCAACCCAAGTGCTCGCCCCTCCAACGCACTGGTGAAAGCCTGGCTCATCCACACTGCCCGTGATCTGGGGAACGACGGTCCGGATTACATTTATGGTTTCGGTGAAGTCGACGCCGTGTCTGCCATTGATCTGGTCGAGTCCCCATCCAGCTACACGACCGATAGCGTATCTCAGGGGGGGACAGACACCTATACCTACCAGGTGCCATCCGGCACCGCTGAACTTAAGGTGACCCTGGCCTGGGACGACTACGCTGCTGCACCCTTTGCCGCCAATGCCGTGGTCAACAACCTCAACTTGGAGGTGGTGTCACCCGGCGGCAGCACCTATTATCCATTTTCGCTCGATCCGGACAATCCACACCTACTGGCCACCGCCAGCAGCCCAAACCCTCGCGACAACCAGGAACAGGTGATAGTATCCGATCCCACACCAGGTACCTGGACGATTCGGGTGCGCGGAGCCTCGGTGCCCCAGGCACCGCAGAGCTACGCCCTGGCTTACTCCCACCAGGTCGGTCTACCAGATTGCTCCCAGCTCATCTCCAACGGAGGCTTTGGGAGCGACGGAAGTTGGGTTTTCAGCGACACCGGTCTTCGTGTCTTCTTTGATGGATCGTGGCGGCTGCGCCTGGGAGGCAGCCCCAGTACCAGCCATACTGCCTACCAGACGGTGTCTATCCCGGCCGATACTGGCTTGAGCGCCAATCTCTCATTTACCTGGCACATGACCACCTATGAGGGGGCTTGGGGATACAATTGGGATCACTTCTACATGGAAGTGCGCGACACCGGTAACAACCCGCTGGCCGTTTACGAGCTGCGCAACGACGGGTGGCCCCAAGGCATTTGGCTGAAGGGCGACAATATCGATCTGTCGCCATTCACCGGCCAGACGGTACGCATTGCCTTTTACGCAGAAAACGACGGTAGCCTGCCCACGACCTTTTACGTTGACGACGTCGAGCTATGGCTTTGCCAGAATACGGCCTCTGACCCGAGTATCGTGAAGCAAGTGGTGCAACGAGATGAGTATAACCCAGGAGATCCGATCACGTTCACCCTCTCGATCGGCAACGACGGCACCCTCATTGCCGAGGACGTAGTCGTATCTGACATCTTGCCCGACGACATTCTGGCACCCACCTGGGATGTGTCCAGCTCGCTGGCCGGTACCACGGAGCGGGGCGGAGCTCCCTTCGTATGGGATCTGCCAGACCTGACGCCCGGTGTATCGGGGGTGATCACCATTTATGGCACCATCGATCCCGACCTGGCGCCCGATTTTACCATTCGCAACTCAGCCACCATCAGCAGCAGCACACCCGACGCTGAGCTCAGTAACAACAGTAGCCAGGTGATTGTAGGTCAGAAATCCATCTATCTTCCACTTGTCGTCAAGAACGGTCAATAAAGAAACTCTTAGAAGATAGACCCGTTTCACTTCCAATCGGTCTGGGGTTTGGCGCGTCCGTGGACGTATTTATCTACCGCGATGGCTGCTGTCACACCATCGGCAGCGGCGATGACTGCCTGCTTGATATGCTCACAGAGTAGATCGCCCACAGCAAAGACGCCCGGGATATTGGTCTGCATTTCGCCATCCACCACCAGGCACCCTCCGGCGCTGGGCTCTAGCTGCCCCATCAGATAGTCGGTGATGGGTTGGCCTCCTTGCAGATAGATAAAAGCCCCTTCCACAGGCAGTATCTCTTCGCTACCGCCCCGGGGATGTAAACGAACACCTTCTACTTTGCCGTTGCCGACGATTTCCTTGAGGCGCGTGCTCACCCGCACTTCGATTTTAGGGTGGTCTGTCACCTCGGCCACCAGTGATTCGCGCGCTTTCAATGTGGGGGTGGGCACGACGAGGTGCACTTGCCCGGCAAATTTGGTCAAAAAGAGAGATTCCTCTAATGCCTCATCGTTATTGCCGATGACTGCCACAGGTTGGTCGCGGAAAAAGGCGCCATCGCAAGTGGCACAGTAGCTCACCCCCCGGCCCAGGAATTCCGCTTCGCCCGCCACGCTATTAGTTCGCCCCATAGAGCCGGTGGCCAAAATAATCGTTTTGGTCTGATAAGTGTTAGTACCGGCCATCACCATCTTGGGGTCGGAGATCAAGTCCACGCCCACAACTTTGTCGGTCAGAAACTCGGCGCCAAAAGACTCGGCTTGCTGGCGCATGGTATCCACCAATTCTGCGCCACTGACCGGTCCCGGGACGCCGGGATAGTTGCTGATCTTGGCCGTGACACCCAAGGCGCCAGCGGTCAGACCCTTGTCAATCACCAACGTGCGCAAGTCAGCGCGGGCGGTGTAGATGGCAGCCGACGTACCGGCCGGCCCTCCACCGATGATGATCACATCATAGATTTCTGGGCCTGCTCCCAGGTTTGACAAGCCCAGGCCTAAATTCATATCCAATTCCATTTCTTATTCACCTTGAGGCGCAACAAGAACTAGTTTACAGCTTCCTTGAACTTGGTCATCAACATAGGCTCGGGCACCGCGCCTTCGATGTGAACCGTCTCGTTGATGACGGTGCGCGGCACGCCCTGCACCTGGTACTTCGCCGACAGGTGCGGAAATTCAATGGCCTCGACCATATCTGCCCGAATTAGGTCGCTCTCCAGAGCCAGTTGGTGGGCCAGACGCACGGCCCGGGGGCAGTACGGGCAGGTAGGAGTGACAAAGACCTGGAGGTGAACCGGCTCGGTTAGATCCGCTACCTGGGTTTTGGTCGCCTCGGACAGTCCCGATTCGCCTTGTGAAACCATCATCACGTCTTCGATGAGCGAGCTAAATTCGTAGCCGGAGGGAATGCCGTAATAGCGAATCCCATAGTCCTCGGACTCGTCATCGGACTCGTCACCGTCCCGCAAGACCGCGATAGCCGGGATCTTGTCGATGTCATATTGCTCAGTCACTTCTTTGTCTGTCACAAAGTTGTAAACCTCTAGTGAGATCGAATCCGAGAGTTCGGCAATCTCCTCGGCGATCATACGCGTTTCCCGACAATATTGACATTCCAACTCCTGGGTGAACATCAAGAGTTTCACCGGGTTCTTTAACGCTTCAAATTCCTTGATAAGATGTTGTCGATCTTCTTCCTTGAGCAATGCCATGCTAATTCTCCTTCTAGAAACTTCTATACGGCCTGAAAGTCTAAGGAAGCGTCCAGAAACAACTTTCTATTTTCAGACCAAAATTCCGAATGGAATCTTTCAAAATGCACAAAATTATACTTGGACGCGGCCTAAATATGCCTAAGATTGTGTTACGGGGAGGACACGCCTCCGGGCGAGTCTTATCAGGTGTAGCAACCTTTCTTAGAATAGCCACACGCCGGACACCAGAGCACACCCTCAGCGTCAACGTCGGCCTTGGAGTAGCCACAGTTGGGACACATACCCTTGGTCCACTCTGAGTGACTATGTGCCAATCCACTCTGTGAACGGCTAAGTTTAGAAAAGTCCGCCAGATTGAGAGTTGGCGACATATGCGCCGTCCCGTTTGCCATTCAAATCAACCTCAACTTGCTTGGGTCAATTCGTAACTTGAGTTTAGACAACTTGTAAGAAACCGGGTTTTTGAACTTCGGTGTACAACCGCAACTATGAAAAAGCACCTGGCAACGTGCCAAAACCTATGGTCAGACTATAAAAAACCCGGTTTCTTGGCTTTTATCTAAACTCAAATTCGTAATACACACACAGTGGATCGTACACAAGTATAGATGCACGTGACCGAAAAAGGTTTCACCAAATCACTACTCTGTTGGCACCGGGAAGAAGTTCACTCCCACCATTCCAGGCCCGGTGTGGACGCCCAGCGCGGGTGAAAGCTGGCTGATTAACGTCTCGCGCGGGTCAAAAGCTTGTTTGATCATATCCAGAAGGAGTTCGGCTTGCTCAGGCACAGCCACGTGCGTAATAGCTATCTTGATTGGAGCGTGGGTCGGGTTTCGCTCGTGCATCAACTCCACCATTTTGGCATAGGCACGTGGTCGAGTGCGCGCCTGGCCCAAGGCGACGATGATGCCATCCTCCATACCGATTAGCGGCTTTACGTTCAGCAACGAACCCACCAGGTGCTGAGCCCGCCCGATACGCCCACCCATATACAAGTAACGCAACGTATCCGCCGTCTGGATCATGCAGCCGGTTTCGGCCACGTAACGGGCAGCGGAAATTACGCTTTCGAGGTCGGCGCCTGCTTGGGCAGCACGAGCAGCTTCGATGGCCGCCCATCCGTGGACCATGGCAACCTGTAAGGTATCAACCACCTCGACCTTGACGCCGGGCAGGCGAGCCTTGGCCATCTCACCCGCGATGAAGGCCGACTGGTAGGCCCCACTCCCTTTTGACGTCATAGTGATCACTACGATGGTATCCGCGCGTTGGGCGGCCTTACTGAATACATTCAGGTAATCCCCCGGGCCCGGATTGGCCGTAGTGGGCAGAACCTCTGCGCTCGGCAGCCATCGGAAGAACTCATCGTGAGAGATGTCTACCAGGTCACGCAACGTTTCTTGTCCGCGGTGGAGATAATAGGGCACGATCTCTATCTGAAGGCTCTCGGCCAGGTCAGGTGGAATACTGGCACACGTATCGGCCACAACCGCAATCATAGCTCCTTCTCCTTTCGTTCACACGCAGCCAACATCCTGAAGGCCTGACAGATTTCAGCCGACGGCACGTCGGACAACCTGTCAGGTCTGGGGTGGCTCATTTTGAACACACCCTCATATATTCTAGCACGAAGAGAACAAGAGAACCAACCGCTGCAAAGGTTTATCTTGGACCAACAGCCAAATTGTGTTAAAATTACCGCCTAGTGACTGACCCGACAGCATCCATACGGACTAAGGATTTAATAAGTTACCCATTAGCCGGGATGGGTTACTATTTGGTTGACACTTTTTACCGGTCAAATCAAGCAAAGTAACCTCGTAATCTGGAGTAACTCTAGCCATGTGGCACACATACTATACCCCTTCTACCCTAGATGAAGCACTGGCATTGCTGGCCGAACACGGCAGCGATGCACGGATTATGGCGGGCGGCACCGATCTTATTCTTGAATTGGAGCGCAAGGTTCGCCAGCCACGCATACTCATAGACGTAACACGCATACCAGGTCTGGACGCCATTCGGCTGGGGGATGATGGGCTGATCCACCTGGGACCGCTGGTAACTCATAACCAGGTAGTGGGCTCAAAACTGTGCGTCGAACGCGCCTTCCCACTGGCCAAAGCCTGCTGGGAGGTAGGCGCACCTCAGATTCGCAATCGAGGCACCATCGCCGGCAACCTAATCACCGCCAGCCCGGCTAACGACACCATCACACCCCTGTGGGGGATGGACGCTCGGGTAACGCTCAAGAGCGTCGGGGGCGAGCGTACCCTCGCCTTCAGAAACTTCTTCCGGGGCGTGCGCAAAACGCATCTCCAACCGGACGAAATGCTGGTGGATGTTGCCTTTCGTCCGCTGAAAGCCAATCAGCGAGGCACCTTTCTTAAGTTGGGGCTGCGTCAGGCTCAGGCCATATCGGTGGTCAATGTTGCGGTGGTCCTCAGCTTTGACGATGACGTGCGAGCCGGCGCCCCCCCCATCTCGGTGGCTGAAGGACGTATCACGTTGGGGAGCGTGGCCCCCATCATTATACGTGCCCGCGACGCCGAGCGCGCCATAGCTGGCCAGCGCCTGAATGACGAAACCATCAAGCTGGTAGCCGAGTTGGCGGCCGTGGCCGCCAAGCCCATCGACGACGTGCGCGGTTCGGCCAACTACCGCAAGTATATGGTGAGTGTTTTCATCCAGCGCGCACTGGATCAGCTACGCACCGGGCAGGAACGAGATGCATTCCCATCCCAACCGGTGATGCTGTGGGGCAATACAGGGGGACACTTCCCTGTCTGGTTCTCCGATGCGCCGGGGCGCGATCTTGGTCCCGTCGTGACCCATCTGGCCGACGGTGACCAGGCAATCACGACCACGGTCAACGGCCGGGGCTACCAGGTTCGTGGTGCCAACGACAAGACCCTGCTGCGTATGTTGCGTGAAGATATCGGCCTGACCGGCACCAAAGAAGGTTGTGCCGAGGGCGAATGTGGCGCGTGCACCGTCTTCCTGGATGGAATTGCGGTGATGAGTTGCCTGGTCCCCGCTCCGCGCGCGCACGGCAGCCAGATCGTCACCATCGAGGGCCTGGCAACCCCCGAGGCGCTGCACCCGGTGCAGCAGGCCTTCGTGGACGAGGGAGCCGTGCAATGCGGCTATTGCACGCCTGGCTTTATTATGAGTGGTGTTTCCCTGCTGGATGAGAACCCCTCGCCCACCCGGGACGAGATCAAACAGGCCATTACCGGCAACTTGTGCCGCTGCACCGGGTATTACAGCATCATCAGTGCCATCGGTAAAGCAGCAGCAGTAGAAACTATGGAGACCAGATAATTGGCAAACCGCGAACAAAACGAGCGCAAGTTTCCAAACTGGATCAATCTTCCCGATGGAGGCCGTCGTTACTGGCTGGATGTGGCTGGGCGCCGTGGCTGGCGTGCTCGTTATGTAAAAGAAGTGGATGCCAACGAGCAAACTGTCTTGTTCTACCAAGAAATCTATAACGATAGAGGCGAACTTGTTGAGATTCACGAGAAGTTTCCGATTGATAAGGGTCATCGTCAAGTGAGGGGAGGTGATTAGAATGTTCATCACCAAAGAATTGGTACGCGATCAACTTCTGGCATATCTCAATCACACGATTACTCTGGCGCAACTGGTGGACTGGGCCGAAGAAGCTCTCAACGAAGGCGAGTTGGAAGCCCACAATAGTGAAACATTGCGAGACATCATCGCCAGGCTGGGGCTGGCCGACGTACGTGAGTTCGGTTTGTCGTGGGACGATTGCTATCAGTTTCTGGCGCGGATGGGGTATCAGGTGCAGGTGAGGGTAACTCCAGCGGCTGCGTAAACTGGCATTGCTTAATCTGACAATAGGCTGCCGTCTATTTAGCGTCGCACCCGACCGGAAATGAATTTCCGGTCTACAAAACAGCGCCGGATCAATCCGGCTAGAACTGACCTAACCCCATTTGTGGAGTGCAGTTTCATAGTCCGGCGAGTTCATCGCCGGGGTGGGGCTTGGATCAGCGGGAACGATGACTGCACCTGTTTCCGTTGATTTAATGTGGAGGTGGTTAAATGGCCAACGTCTTTATAAGCCATCGCGGCAACGATACCCAAGAGGCCGAACGGCTGGCTGAAGAAATTCGCAACACTGGACATCAAGTGTGGCTTGACGTGTGGGAAATCAGTGTAGGAGACTCCATTATCGAGCGCATGAATGCCGGCCTGGAAGGAGCTACCTACCTGGTTTTGTGCTATTCCTCGTCCGGCGTAACTTCTCCTTGGATGAGCCGGGAGTGGATGGCAACGCTTGCCCGACAACTCAATGGGTACGGCGTCAAGGTTCTGCCGGTGTTGCTCACTGGCGGCGTACCACCAGCGATTCTGGCTGATGTGAAATACGCAGACCTGGTCACTGACTGGGTAAACGGCGTATCCGAGCTTCTGCAAGCTATAAGGTGAGAAACATGACGTGGAAAGTTCTTGTCGCGCATGCGGAAGGTGAAGAGGCCTTAGCAGAGAAGCTGGCAGAGCCGCTTCGGCAGGCTGGTTACGACGTGGCCCATCGGGGAACGGTGATGGTGGGCGAGTCGGTCGTCGAGGAGGCATCGAAGGTGCTGAGCATTGGCGGGCCAGTTGTGCTATGCGGAACGGTGAAAGCGGTGGGAACCGGTTGGGCGTACCGTCTCGTTAATGCGGCGCGACAACATCATCAGAAGGTTCGAGTGTTTGCTATGCAGATAGAGAAGGACGCATATGTCGAAATGCTCTCTCCTGACGGCACTATTGCGCTCTACTGGCAAGATCCCGCCAAAGCGGTGGAAGATTTGATTGCTTCCTTGCAGAAATACTATCCCCTGGATGATGCCTCTAGGCACGTTCTGCTGGAACACGACGCGGAAGAGCGTTACCGAGAACTGGTCCTGGAGTCATGCGACATCATTGACCTGGCCAACCTGCCGGAAAGTGACCGTCACCTCGCCACGCGCCAACTGGAACTGCGTCGCTTGTACGTCCCGTTGCGCGTCCGGGTGGAGGTTGCACCTGATGCCGAAACAGGTGAGGCGGCATTCGAGGAGATCGAGAAGCGCCGCAGTACAGCCCAATGGGGCAGGCTGGACGGAAGCGAACAGGAAAATGGAAGCGTGCGGGTACCCGTGGGCGAGCGGCTGGCCGAAGCGCGGCGGCTCGTTGTGTTGGGCGACCCCGGCGCAGGCAAAACCACAATGGCCCGCTGGATCGCCACCGCCTACCTGCTACGCCTCAAGCGAGACCCAGACTGGAAGGATCTGCCTGATGTGGCTACGCTGCCCGACGAAGATTGGCTGCCCATCATTGTCCGTTGCCGAGATCTGGATCCGTCCTGCGTGGATTCTTTGAATAATGTACTGGGTCACGTCCTGCGCAAGGCGGAAATGACAGAGACTGAGTCTAATTCACTCCGAGATGTGCTCCAAGAGAGACTTCGCCATAATCAAGCGCTCTTGCTGATAGACGGCTTGGACGAGATCGCGGAACCAGCCCTGCGGGCTCGTTTTTGCCAACAGATCGAACAATTCCATATTGCCTACCCCGACACCCCAATTATCGCCACGTCGCGCATCGTCGGTTATCGGGAGATGAGCTTCCGCATCGGGCGGGGGTTTGAGCATGTCACCATCGCCGATCTTTCGGAGGAGGATAAGGACGACTTTGCCCGACGCTGGTGTGCTGTTACGGAGCTGCCCGAGCGACGTGAGGCGGCGACACAAGAACTGATTGACAATATCCACAGCACGGATCGTATTGAGCGCCTCACCGGCAATCCGATGTTGTTGACGACGATGGCGTTGGTCAAACGCAAGGTTGGTAAGCTCCCCAGCCGGCGCGCCGACCTGTATTGGGAGGCAGTGCAGGTGCTGCTCAATTGGCGCAGCGAGGTGGACGAGCCAATCGATCACCGCGAGGCGGTTCCGCAGCTCGAGTATGTTGCCTACGTCATGTGCGACCGTGGGGTGCAGCAGCTCCGTGAGGATGAAATCATCGGTCTGTTTGAGCGTATGCGGGAGGAATACCCCAGCGTTCACACGCTGCGAAATCATACCCCTGAGGAATTCCTGCGCCTGCTGGAGCGGCGTACAGGCATCATGGTGGAAGCTGGTCACGTCCGCCACCGGGGAAGGCCAGTGCCCATCTTTGAGTTTCGGCACCTCACCTTTCAGGAATACCTGGCTGGCCTGGCACTGGTGGATGGCCGATTCCCTGGTCGGGATCGGTCGCGTAGCCTGGCCGATTACGTCGCTCCGCTGGCTGGGCAAGCGAGTGAGTGGGGGGACTCTCGGTTACGGGGTACAGTAGAAGTGGCGGTGGCAGAAAACTGGCGTGAGGCGCTCCGCCTGTGTGTGGCCTGCTGTGGTGACGACGACGTGGATGACGCCTTGCTAGCCATCCTGAACCCTCTGGAGGAAGAGGATGCCGAAACCACAGCACGTTCGCGCGCGGTCCTAGCTGCACTATGTTTGGCCGACGAGCCCAATGCCAGCGAGACGACAGCGCAGACGGTGCTGCGTGAGTTCGCCAGGCAGACCGGAGAGTACGACGGCAGTGGTAATCTCAATACGAGTGTGGATGCCGCTGCTATGGAACTGGCTTCGTCCCGGTGGGCGGGAACACTGCATTATGTCCTGATTGAGGAATTTCGCCAGCGAGATGTGGAAGACCGCATGAGTGTCGGTGGGCTCTGCGCAAAGGTTAGTGAGGTCTCAGTATCGCAGGACGAGGACGCGACCCACGAGTGGCTCACCGAGCAGGTGTCCCGCATTATGTCGGGCGATGAGGTGGCGGCGATTGACGCGGCTTTAGGTATTATGGCCTTGGCTCACAGCCAACGGGTTGATATTGTGGCAGGGATGACAGAGGGGCTGCTCGCTATGCTCGCGGGAAGCGGTCCTATGACCCATGCAGCAGCTTGGGCATTGGGTTGGTTAAACGACGAACGACTAGGGGAAAACGCCTGGAGACCATCATCGACGGAGATGGAGTCCATTATCTCCTTCGTCGATGATCTAAACTCTGATACCACGGCTGTGCGTCTCCTGATCTGGGTCTTGGCCCGTGAGAGTGATACCCACGCAGTCGAGCCGCTGATTGCCAGGCTGCATGACCCAAATAGATATGTACGGCGCGAGGCGGCTGGGGCACTGGGCCAGATCGGAGACGCGCGAGCAATCGAGCCGCTGATCGCCAAGCTGGAGGACGAAGACGACGCCGTGCAGTTAGCGGCTGCTTGGGCACTTGGCCAGATTGGAGACGCGCGGGCAGTCGAGCCGCTGATCAGCAGACTGGAGGGTGAAGACAGTGACGTGCAGCAAGCGATAGCGGGAGCGTTGGGTGAGATTGGGGATGCACGGGCAGTAGAGTCGCTGATAGCCAAGTTGGAGGATCAGGACAGCGATGTGAGACGAACGGCGATGGGGGGATTGTTGCGAATGTGCAAGGATGAGATGGACCGCAAGCTGCTCACCAAGGACCTAGATGGCTACGCACCGTATCTCGATCCCCAGGACGAAATTGGCAAAGAATGGGTTCGCGAGGCTGCTGAGGAGCTGGAGTTGTCGGTTGAGGAGGTGTACCGTCGTTACGAAGCACTCACCCAGCAGTTCCCACTGAAGCTAGCCTGGCAACCACGTGCCGCAGGGTCGATGAGTTCGGCGGAGAACGAATAGTGAATTAATGAACAATCTGACTTCACATTCATCGGAAACGGAATCCTATTGTGCTACATTTTTTACTACCCCCGCTTTCACGGGCAAGGCAAAAGATTGCCATCACCCAGCACCAACTCTTACCTCGATCGGTTGTGAGTTATGCAAGATACCCTGACTGTTGATGCCTCTCGTCCGGCGAGCGCCGGAGTCGTGTTGATCTTCCCACTCCTGTTCATAGACAGCCTGCATTTTGTCTTCGCCCGGTTGCTGCTGCCCCATATTTCTCCCGGCGTCTCGCCCATGTACGTCCTGACCATCGCCACCGTCGAAGTGGGGCTGTTTGCTATGATCCGCGGGCGCTTGCACTTTAAGGTTCAAAAAAGGCACCTCGGGTTCCTGCTGGCGATTGGGTTCTTAGTAGCAGCCAGCACCAACATCAACTTTGAGGCGGTGGCCTTCATCGACCCGGGCACAGCCTCGTTGTTGGCCGAGACATACATTCTATTCGGGGTAGGGTTTGGTCTTATCTGGCTGCGCGACAAACTTACCCGAGCCCAAATAGGCGGCGCCCTCGTGGCGGTGGCCGGGGTCTTTATCATCACCTTCCAGTCCGGCGACTATATGCGCCTCGGCTCGCTGATGGTTCTAGGTTCTGCCTTTATGTATTCCGTGCACGCGGCCATCGCCAAGCGCTACGCTGGAGATATCGAGTTTCTCGACTTCTTCTTCTTTCGCCTGCTGTGCACCACTGGCTTTCTGCTGCTCTTTGCAATCGGGCGTCGTGCCCTGGCCTGGCCCAGCACCACGGCCTGGCTGTTGCTCGCCCTGGTCGCCACCGTGGACGTGGTGGCCAGCCGCACGCTGTATTACGTGTCGTTACGCCTGTTAAAAATGAGTGTCCACTCCATCATGCTGACTCTCAGCCCGGTGGCAGCCATATGCTGGTCTTTGCTGCTGTTCGACACCTTTCCAAAACCCCAGCAACTGCTGGGGGGCGCCGCTGTGATTCTGGGCGTTTTGTTGGTGACCATCAGCCGTAAGACTTGATGCCATTTGACGATAATAAAAGATAGGTCGACAAGGTGTACGCCCGTCGTGACATCAACCGCATTTGGGAGTAAAATAGCCACCGGTAGGGAAGGGGAACTAATACAATGACATATCGCTCGATTGGCAAATCCCATCCCCGGATTGACGCCGTCGGCAAGGTGACCGGCGCTACGCTCTACCCCGGTGATCGCAATTACGACGACGAACTGTGGATGAAAATCCTATTCGCCGGGCGTCCCCACGCCCGTATCCTGAGTATTGATACCAGCCAGGCCGAGTCGTTGCCTGGCGTGGTGGCTGTATTCACCGCCAAAGACGTGCCGCTAAACGAATATGGCCTTCAGATCCCCGACCAGCCGGTGCTCTGCGGCCCCGGTTCGTCCAAGGAGGGGGCTGAGGTTGTGCGCTTTGTTGGCGATCAGGTAGCACTGGTGATCGCCGGGTCGGAGAAAATTGCATCTCAGGCCCGTGACCTGATCCAGGTCGAATACGAGGATCTGCCGGTCCTGACTGACCCCCGCCAGGCTATGGCCCCCGGTGCATATACGCTGCATCCCCACGCACCCGATAACGTCGTCACCCGCGACCGGGTCGTCAAAGGCGACGTGGACACCGCGTGGGCGGAGTGTGACGTAATTATTGAGGGTGAGTATTACACCCCACCGCAAGAGCACGCCTATCTCCAGCCCGAGGCCGGCAGCGCCTATCTGGACGAAGAGGGGCGCATCACCGTGCGTGTCGCTGGTCAGTGGACGTGGGAGGATCAGCAGCAAATTGCTCACGCATTGGACCTGCCGCCGGAGCAGGTGCGTGTGGTCTACGATGCCATCGGCGGTGCCTTTGGCGGACGCGAAGACATGAGCGTGCAGATTGTGCTGGCCCTGGCCGTGATGCGTTTGGCTGAGCGAGGCCTGCGGCGGCCGGTGAAAATCGTCTGGAGCCGCGAAGAGTCAATTCTCGGCCATTGCAAACGCCATCCAATGTTCATCAAGACCAAATGGGGCGCCACCCGTGACGGGAAATTGGTCGCCGCCGAGGTGGACCTTATCAGCGACGCAGGCGCCTATATGTACACCAGCAATAAAGTGCTGGGCAACGCCACAATCACCTGCACCGGGCCCTACGAGTTCCCAAACGCTCGCATCAACACGTATGCGGTTTACACCAACAACCTGCCGGGGGGCGCTTTCCGGGGCTTTGGTGCGCCCCAGGGACACTTTGCTGCCGAGATGCAGATGAATAAGCTGGCCGAGACATTGGGTATGAGCCCGGTGGAGATCCGCCTGAAAAACATCCTCGACGACGACAAGCTGCTGTCCGTAGGTACCCCCATCCCCGGCGGCGTGAATTTGAAGCAAGTCGTTGAACAGGCTGCACATGCCGCTGGCTGGGAAGAGGATGGAAGACTGGAAGAAACCCAACCACCCAACCATCCAACCACCCAACTACCCAACCATCCAACCATCCAACCATCCAACCACCCAACCACCAAAGGCCGAGGTTTTGCCGCCGGCTTCAAGAACATCGGGTTCAGCTTCGGGTATCAGGAGAATAGCTGGGCCAAAGTAGTGCTCAAGGGCGAGGTCGAGGTTGAGCAGGCCACGCTGTTCATCGCCGGCGCCGACGTAGGGCAAGGCCACCACACAGTTATGCTGCAAGTTGCCTCCGAGGTCCTGAATCTTTCTACTGAGCGCATCAGGTTGGTTGTGTCCGATACGGCGGTCACTCAGAGTTCGGGAAGCGCGTCGGCGTCCCGGCTCACGTTTATGGGCGGCAATGCAGTCAAAGGCGCAGCCGAGCGTGCACTGGCTCGCTGGGAGAACGAGGATCGCCCTGCCGTTGCCGAATACACCTACCTGGCCCCCAAAACCACGCCCTTCGCTGAGGTAGACGGCGAGCCAAGCACGCCCAATCTCGCCTATGGTTACGTGGCCCAGTCGGTAGAAGTGGAGGTGGACACTGAGACCGGCGTCGTCCACGTCACCCGCGTCGTCTCAGCCGACGACGTGGGTAAGACTATCAATCCCCAGCAGGTAGTGGGACAGATTGAAGGGGCAGTGGTTCAGGCCCAGGGTTACGCGATGTTGGAGAACTTCCAGATGGAGGATGGATACGTACTGACGCCACATCTCAGCACCTACCTTATCCCTGGCGTGCTCGATATTCCGGTCCAGGTTGACTCGGTCATCGTCGAGCACCCTGATCCACACGGGCCCTACGGCGTGCGCGGCATGGCCGAGATGCCTTACCTGCCATTGGCACCAGCACTGATTGCCGCTGTCCACGATGCCACCGGCGTCTGGTTCGACGAGTTTCCCCTAACCCCGGAACGCGTATTGCGTGGGTTAGGTCGGATTTGAGATAGATATCCATGACCATTCCTGTATCTCAGACAGTCACTAAGATCCAGTCGCGCCAGAGCCAACGCACCTTTTGGCTTGAAGTGCTGTTGGTGGTAGCCATCACCGCCATCGCCGTTTTCTTGCGCTACTATAAGATTGGACAGGTACCGCCTGGCCTCAACTCCGATGAGGCCGTCGGCGCGGTGGGTGCTGTGGAGACATTGCGTCGCGGACCACAGTTGTACTATGAAGGACAGGGAGGTGGTGGCTCCCTGAGCTTTTACATCGCTGCTGTCGGATTCGCCATCTTTGGCCCCAGCGCGGCGACTATTCGCGGCACGGCCGCCTTCGCCGGGGTCGTGGGGGTGGTTGCATCCTACTTTGCCACTCGTGAGATGTTCCGAGAATACACAGGGCTGAACCGCGCTCGGACTCTGGCCGCCCTCACGGCGCTAGGTCTGGCTACGTCGCTGTGGCACACGCAGAGCAGCCGCGTTGCCTTTGCTGCCATCGGCGTGCCGTTTCTTCAATTGCCGGGCAATTACTTCCTATGGCGTGGGCTCAACACCGGCCGCCGAATTCACTTCGTCATCAGCGGCGTTTTTCTGGCTTCGTTGATGTACATCTATTTGTCCGGCAGCTTTGCCCCTTTCGTGTATCTCGGCTTCTTCCTACTCCAGTGGTTGGTGACCGTCATCCAGGCCCATCGCCAACGCCCGGCTGACCGTGCCGTGCCACCTCCCCTCATCAAACAACACTTCTGGAATCTCGTCGTCTGCGCCGGAGTAGCTTTTGCACTCTTCCTACCTATGATCTATTTCTATCTCACAGCGCCTGACCTGGCCACCGGACGTGCACAGCAGGCCCTGTTCACCAATCCACTGATCAACCAGGGAGATCCGTGGGGCACGCTGTGGCGCAGCACGTGGGGCAATCTGGCCGCCTTTGGCTTCTCCCCAAGCTGGTTGCAGGGGGAAGCCCCGGCAAATTTAATCGTGCCGATCCCGGTGTCGTTGCTATTTTTGCTGGGATTCATCATTAGTTTGTGGCGGGTGAGGCAGCCACCCTATCTGTTCACGCCAATCTATTGGGGAGTAATGATCTTACCCAGCATCCTATCGCCAGATTCGATTCCTCACCCACTGCGGGCACTGGGGGCCGCTCCGGCCGCATATACCCTGGTTGCCATAGGCGTGGTGGGGGTGGTGGACTTTTCGTCGCAAGTGGTAAACAGGGTATCGAAGACCGCGGGTGGCAGATCAAGAGCCCAAGAGATCAATCACAAGCCATCGATGTCCAAGTTCCTGGTACCGGCTGCCATACTGTTGATAATCGGCCTGGCAGTTGGTTGGTCCCTGTACCATAGATTCTATTACTACATGGTCGAGTGGCCCAAAACCAATGATGCCCAAGCTGCCTATCACGTGTACGCCGTGGAGTTAGCCGAGGAGATGTCGAAGGAGACCAGCCCTCAGGCAACTTTTTTATTACCCCTTGACACCGCCGCTGGCGATGTGAATCCCAACTACACGGTGATGTTCCTCTACACCGGCCAGGCTGGCTATGCCTGGCTGGTAGATGACGAGAACACACTGGAAGCGGCAGTGAACGAGGCCGTGCAAGGACGCGACGTGGTCCACGTCGTCCGCTGGAAAACGTCCAAGCACACCCAAGCTGACCCCAAAGAGATGGTTCGTTATTACCTGGAAAAACACGGGACGTTCGTCGAGAAACGATCGTTTGAATATTTCGACATCGAAACCTATCGCCTCGAACAACTGGGATCGGACCTGACCGACGAGCCGCTGAGGCCGGCTTCTATTGATTTCGGTGGGCAGATCGCCCTGACGGGATACGCCTATGGCGACGCCTCGGGAGCAAAAGACCCTGACGCGCCGTCTGTCCCTGCCGGAGACCTGTTGTGGGTACGTCTCCGCTTTGAGGTGACAGCCCCCATAGAAGAAGAACTTAAAGCTTCGATCATCTTATCCGACAGCTCAGACCATGCGGTAGGCCAGATCGACAAGCTTATGTTAAACAACATCTTCCACCAGAACTCGGAAGATTGGGAGCCGGGCATCGAAATAAATACCTACTTCCTGATACCGGTCGCCCCTGCCTCCGCCCCGGGCGACTATCGTCTGGGCTTGGCTATCTACGAGGCGGACAGCCTTGCCCGCCTGCCAGCTTCATCTGGGGATGCGGCCCAGGTGGTGACGCTGGGGAGCGTCGGGGTGCAGCCTGATCTATCGCCACCACCCGCCGAGGCGTTGGGCATGGGCCTGGCCCTCAACCAGGGGGTGATGGAAGAGCTAACCTTGCTTGGCCTGACCACGACTGCCGGCGAGACGCTGCGACCAGGAGAGAGGGCATCGCTGGCGCTGCTCTGGCGCGCCGACGAAGTCCCGACCGACGACTATCAGGCATCTCTGTGGGTAACTCAAGGCGAGAATGCCTGGCCGCTCAGTGACTCACTGCCATTGGCTGGAATGGATTATCCGACCAGTCGCTGGGAGGCTGGGCAGGTCGTGCGCGGCTGGTTTGACGCGCAGGTGCCACCCACTATGGAAAGTGGCGACTACTCACTGAGTATCCAGATTACTGACCCCCATGACACCCTCATTGCCGAGCTACCTCTGGGCACATTGCACATTCAAGGCTGGCCCCGCCAGTTCGACGTACCGCCGATGGGTAATATCTTCGGTGCCAACTTTGCCAATCAAATCGAATTGTTGGGCTACGATGTGCAAATCGAGCCATCGACGGAGGACCGGGACTCTGTTGTCATTACCCTGATCTGGCAGGCTCTCTCCGAGATGGACGTCAGCCACACTACCTTCGTTCACCTGCTCGGCGAAGCGGGGCAGGTAGTCAGTCAGGTGGACCACCAACCGGGTGATGGCGCTTTCCCCACCACCGGTTGGTTACCGGGTGAGATCATAATCGACCAATTTGTGATACCGTTGCCAAAGGATGGATCATCTGCTACGATGCAGCTTGAGGTGGGCATCTACGATCCAGCGACGGGGGAGCGGCTGCTGGTAGTTGATCCTCCCCAAGCGGGTGACCACATTCTTCTACCAGACACAATTTCGGCCGGACCGTGAATTTGGCCGGCCATACTGGACAGGTTAAGCGACCTTGCTGAATATTAGATATCCTGACCGCTACGAACTCAAATATATCTTGGACAGAAGTCAGTATGAGCAGATTGTCGACGCTCTGGCTGGCTATACGGAGCCGGATTCTTACAGCGAGGGTGGACGATACCTGGTCACCAGTCTGTATTACGACACCGCGGATTACAAGGCCTATTGGGAAAAAATCAACGGGCACCGGTTCCGGCGCAAGGTGCGTGTACGGGTGTACAACGCCCAAACAGTCTCGCCCGATAGCCCGTCCTTTGTCGAAATAAAGCAACGCACAAACAAGACGCTTCAAAAGAAGCGGATTCTACTGCCCTATTCATCGGCGGTGGCGCTCTGCGGGTCGGGTAAGGGCACGAACGGCACAACTGAGGCCGAGCAATCTGTAATTCAAGAGGTCTTGCACCTCTATAACACCCTGCGGCTACAACCAGCTTGTATTGTCAGTTATGATCGCCTGGCCTTCAATGGCAGCGAATATGATCCCGGTTTGCGCGTAACCTTTGATACCAACTTGAAATGCCGTACACACGACCTGACTCTACTATCGCAGGGTTCTACGGAGAATCACTTTTTCGTACCCCCGCAATGGTGTATTATGGAAATTAAGGTAAACATTCGGGCACCCTATTGGCTGACCGAGGTGATCAGCAAATACCATTGTACGTTGCGAAGAATCAGCAAATATTGTACGGCTCTGGAGCAATCTGTGGCGCTGCTCCAAAACCAACGGATCATTTATTGAGCACGAACAAATTAGTCTTGATAGACGGGATGGTTCACTATTTGGTTGACACTTTTTAGCGGTCAAATCAAAAAAAGTAACCTCGTAAAACGTAAAACGTGATGCGTAAAGGCACACTTGCCAAAAATCATTACGCTTTACGCCTTACGTTTTACGAATTTGTCTGGCAAAGCAGGCCAAATTGTCAACCATTTTTCTTGGCAAAATGAACCATGCCGAAGTATCTTCTCAAAATGTAGGGGCGATCCCCTGTGGTCGCCTTGTCGGGCAGGCACAAGGCACTGCCCCTACCCCGAATTATTGAGGAGATACGTGCAGAACTTCTTTGAATATACTTAAAGGGGAAGGGAAACAGCCAATGGATTTCGAAACGTTGCTCTCAAGTCTACAGGATGCCACCAACGTATTCAGCGCTCAGGATGTGATTCTGGTGATCATCTTGAGCTTCCTGCTGTCGCTGGTGATTGGGTGGGTTTACAAAATCACCTATAAAGGTGTTGCCTACACCCAGTCGTACGTACACACGTTGACACTGCTGACCATGATTGTAGGTGTGGTCATGCTGATCATTGGGTCCAATATCGCTCGTGCCTTCACGCTAGTTGGCGCCCTGTCCATCGTTCGCTTTCGCAACGCCATCAAAGACACCCGCGACGTAGGGTTTATTTTCTTTGCCATGGCGATCGGTATGGCTTGTGGCACGCGCTTCTACTTGTTGGCAATCTTTTCGACGATTCTCATTGGCTTTCTGTGGTGGGCATTGTCCACCCTCAACTTGTTCAGCAAGGACATTAAAGATCAAGTTCTAAAGGTCAGACTGCCCGCCGATATGCGTTACGAGACGTTGTTTGAAGATACTTTCTCCAAATATCTCACCAGATTCAGTCTTATCGCAATCGAGACTGTGCAAGCTGGCACATTGACCGAGTTAGTGTATGGGATAGAGTTGAGAGGAAAGGCTGACTCGCAAGAGTTTCTGGTTGAATTGCGCAGGCTCAACGACAACAACAAAGTCGCCCTGATTACCGGGTTTCACGAAGTAGATTTGTAGACTCACTAGCAACTTGTCGGAGAGACCTTCTTGGAAGCTTAAACGGTGCCCAAATGCCTGGTCAGAGCGCTGTTTAAGCTTCTAGGAAGGTTACAAGGGGATTGCCAATTCCCGATTTAGGCGCAAAACGCCGGGATTTGCCAATCTCTGGCGAGCAAATAACTATGGACCTATTTACGCTGAGATGTACTGGCAGAGGCCGGTTCGCTTATTAACTATGAGGATCAAGAGAACGCACCAAATTCTTATCGGGTTGGTCATCGTTGTCGGCCTCCTGTTCGGTATAAAGCAGAGTTTTCTTGCCGCACCCGGCGGGAGCGCCAGCCCACTGGTTATCAACGAATTTCTGGCGGTGAATGGAAGTAGCATCACCGACGAAGACGGTGACTATTCAGACTGGATCGAGATTCACAACCGTAGTAATCTGCCCGTGAACCTGGCAGGTTGGTCGCTGACCGACGATCCCGATCAGATCGATAAATGGCTTTTCCCCGACGTTACTCTGGACAGTCACGAGTACCTGGTGGTTTATGCCTCTGGTAAGGATCGGCGGACCAACAAATTAGGGTCTGTACTACATACCAATTTCAGATTAAGCAAGGCAAGTGAGTTCCTCGGCCTGTATAGTCCAACTTCTCGCCGATTTCTGGATGCGATTGAATTGCAGTATCCTGAGCAGGTCAGGAATGTATCGTTTGGCCGCTATGGTGAGGGGCTGAGCTATGCTTACTTGGTTACCCCGACCCCCGGCGGGCCTAACGCCGAAGCATCTGTGCGCGAAAGTATCGTTTCACCGGTGGACTTCAGCGTAGAGCGTGGCTTCTATGATGTACCCTTTACTCTTGAATTGAGCACGACCACACCCGGCGCAACCATCCGCTACACCACCGACGGGAGCGAACCGACTGAGACCTATGGCACGGTTTACACCGGGCCGATTTCGATTGACACCACCACGGCCGTTCGAGCCATCGCCTCCAGGACGAACTTTGTGCCTTCGTACGTGGATACACATACTTATCTCTTTCTCGACAGCGTCCTGACCCAGCCAGCGGATGTCCCCGGCTTCCCATCTACCTGGGGAACCCACCAGAACGGCGAGCCGGTGATTGCCGATTATGAGATGGACCCGGAAGTCATCAACGACCCGCACAGCGGCGAACTGATTCACAGTGCTCTGAAGTCGATCCCCACCCTATCGCTGGTGACCGACGTCCAGAATCTGGACATCTATGCCAATCCTGGCGAGAGAGGTGTGGCCTGGGAGCGCCCTGTCTCGGCTGAGCTTATTTATCCCAACGGCGAACAGCCCGGTTTTCAAATCAACGCCGGCCTCAGAATCCAGGGTGGCGTGGGGCGCACGACGATCATCCCTAAGCATTCTTTTCGCCTTTTTTTCAAAGGACAGTATGGCCCCAAGAAGCTCGAATATCCGCTTTTCCCAGACTCCCCGGTGACGAGCTTTGACACGGTCACGCTCCGGGCTGGCATGAACAGAAGTTACGCCGGTAAGACAAGGGAGCCCAGGGTGCACCTTAATCTGACAACCTATACGCGCGATGAATGGCTGCGTTCTTCCCAAATAGCTATGTCTGGTACGGGGTCTCACGGCATGTTTGTCCATCTTTATCTCAACGGTCTATATTGGGGACTTTACAATGTTGTCGAAAGACCAGACTCTTCATTCTTGTCATCTTATTTCGGTGGCGAAAAGGAAGATTGGTATGTGCACAATCACAGCGGCACGGTGAGCGGTTCATCCGAGCGCTTCCAGAAGTTACACGAGCTGGCCAGCGCCGGCGGCCTCGAAGATCCAGAGAAATATGCCAAGATCAGGCAATACATCGATATCGCCCAATTCATCGACTACGTCATCTTGAATTTCTACAGTGGCAACGAAGATTGGGGACTCACCAATTGGTATGCAGGTATTCGAAATCCCGACGGGACGGCCATGTATTTTGCGTGGGATGGAGAGTTGTCCTGGATCGATGGGGCCTGGCTCTATTCCTCCCCACCCGGTGCACGCATCATCAGGACCGAAGAGCTTTTAAAAGCGTTAATGAAAAACCCCGATTTCAGAATGGAATTCGCGGACCGCATGTATGAGCATCTGTATAATGATGGTGCTCTGACTGACGCTAATTCACAGGCGCGCTGGGTAGAGATCAATGAACCTATCAACCTGGCGATTATCGGCGAGTCAGCCCGCTGGGGAGATGTAAGATATGAACCTCCTATTACTCGAGATGACTGGCTCAGGGCCTATGAGAATGTACTGGCTCAAATGGATGGAAATGTTGAAAAGTGGGTTGCGCTGACTCGGGAGGCTGGCTACTATCCCCCTATCGACCCACCAATGTTCAACCAGCACGGCGGGTCGGTCACCATGGATTTCGAGCTGACTATGGCTGCGCCTGAAGGCACAATCTACTACACCACCGACGGCTCCGATCCGCGAGTTCCAGCGACAGGTGTGGTCGCTTCCGCCGCGTCGATTTACCAGTATCCGCTTGTGCTCACCACCACGACACACGTCAAGGCGCGCGTTCTGGCTGGTGACGTGTGGAGCGCCCTTCACGAGGCCACCTTTTCCATTCACGAACCAAATGACAGCCGTTTACGCATTACAGAGATCATGTACAATCCAACCGGCGGCGACGACTATGAATTCATCGAGTTAAAAAACGTCGGTGTCACCGAAATAGATGTGTCAAACATGGCTTTCGAGGGCATTTCATTTTCTTTCCCAAGCGGCACGCTCCTCCCTGCCGGTGAGTTTAGCGTCTTGGTCCGCAATCCCACCGCTTTTGCCGAGAGATACCCGAATGTCCCCATCAGCGGCACCTATCAGGCGCAACTCTCAAACAAGGGGGAAACGATTGTATTGAAAGATAGGCAAGGCGACGTGCTCATCTCAATCCCCTACGACGACGAAAATGGCTGGCCAGTCAGCCCGGATGGTCGGGGCGACTCGTTGGTCTTCATCAACCTGGATGGTGATCCCCATCACCCGGGGAACTGGCGAGCCAGTGCCAGGCTCTATGGTTCCCCCGGCGCAGATGACCCTGTGCGATCCCGCTATGAGTGAAATAGCCTGGATTGTGACATCGTGATGGTTCAGAAGCCGGCCTTGCCCACTATCGTCCTTCTCTTCCTGGTCTGCCTGTATGCCCTTGTCTTTGGTGTTCTGGCCGCCCGGGCCTACCTCGCCCACGAGACCGGTGCCTTTGACCTGGGTGTGTATGACCAGCCGCTCTGGAACGCAGCCCAGGGCCGGGGCCTGAGCCTGACATTGGTTCCTCACCTGGGGCCGACTCGCTTTGCCATCCATGTAGAGCCTATCCTATTCCTTTTTGTCCCTATCTATCGCTTTGTCACCGACGATCCGCGCGTTTTGTTGTGGCTGCAAGCAGTGGTGATAGCCTTGGGTGGCCTGCCGCTCTATGGCCTGGCCCGGCGACGGCTCGCCAACGATTGGGCTGCGTTGGCCATCGTCGCCGCCTATTTTTTACTGCCCGCTCTCGAGTCGGTCAATCTGTTCGATTTCCACGCCGTGGGACTGGCACCCACATTGCTATTGACCGCCCTCTACTTCCTGGACCTGGCCCTGATCACCACTGACGACCCTCGCGGCCTGTGGACCGGTATGACCAAATACCAAACGTCAAATCACAAACATCAAATGCCAAGTCGCAAAATTTACCGGTTGGGGCGACTAAGCGTCCGATCTCAAACTCTATATGCGGGGTTAAGTAGTCTCTTTTTCCTACTGGCGCTGAGCACCAAAGAAGACGTGTCGTTGCACGTATTTATGATTGGGCTATACATATTGATATTGCGCCGCCGCTGGCGGCCTGGCCTGGCTCTGATCATAGTTGGTTTGGTCTGGTTTTTCCTGGCGTTTTACGTCGTCATCCCTTCCAGCCGCCCCAGCGAGGCCGGCTCAGCCTACGTCGGCTTTTTCGACAGCCTGGGCAACACCCCACTGGAAATCGCCCTATCGCCCATACGCACCCCCGGAAAAGTCTTAGGATTACTGATGACGCCCGAAAACATCCGGGCCTTGACCATGCTGACTCTGCCCCTGGCCTTTCTTCCGCTGGTTGGATTGCCCATCTTCATTCTGGCTGCGCCTACCCTGGCTATCACCCTGCTCAGCAGCAATCCATTGATGCACGAACTGGAGACCTATCACTATGCTGCGCCCGCCATTCCCTTCATAATCCTGGCAGCAGTAGATGGAATCGCGCGGCTATCAAATGTCAAATCAGGGAATCAGGGAATCAGGGAATCAGAGAATCAGCGGGTGGTTGATCGACCACAACTAGCAATTGCCCTTTTCTTGAGCTTGCTCGTCTTAATTGTCTCGCTGGTCTATCATTACTACCGTGGTTATTCGCCGTTAGCGCGTCCATTTCATTGGCCCGTGATCACAGCTCACGAGCAGCAGGGCGACGAACTGGCCGCATCCATCCCTCGCTCTGCTCCGGTGGTTGCTCAGGCCGAACTGGTCACTTTGGCCAGCCATCGTCAGTGGATCCAAATATGGCAAGGCCCCTTGGACGAGCAGGCTGATTACTTTTTGTGGGATGTGTCGCATCCTGCCTTCGTGAATCGGAATGGCGCCCAGGAGAAACTGCTCTCAGATATTGCCCGGGACCCCAGCGTAGGCCCGATAGTCACCCAGGATGGTTACATATTGCTACAACGCGACGCGCCACGGAGCCCGACCACGCCGGAGTTTCTCACCTACATATATGCTGATCCACCCACCAGTGCAACCCCGGTCTCTGCCACCTTCGACGACACCCTGCAACTGGTCGCCTTCGAAACCCATCGTAACTATGCCGACCGGGAAGCCGAGCCACTCATCACGCTCTACTGGCGCGTATTGTCTCCAATGGAAGAAGACTATTTCATCGCCATCTTCCTGTTGGACGAAGCTGGCGGGGCAGCAGGAGTAACTCCCGATCAACAGCCGCTGACTGTCTGGTGGCCGACCAGTCGCTGGGAATCGGGGCGGACTGTCCGCCTGCTGGCCAATACCTTCCCCTGGTGGACGGGCGACCGGCAGCGATTTAGTTACGGGGTAGCGGTCGTGCACGGCGACGAAGCGACTTCGACAAGCTCAGCCGAGCTGTGGAACGTAGCAAACCGCCTGCTCGTGATCCGAGAGGATGGCGGGCCTGCTCCCCTGGACGACGGCACCTTGCTACCGCTGGTAGACTTCAAGCGCGTCATGGGTATCCCGTACGAGATCAAGGCTGAGGTTGAGGCGGAGACTGGGGGCGGTCGATGAGTCCCAACTCGGTCGAATCAACAAATCAACAAATCAGCAAGTTGGCAAATCGTGGCCCTGCAATCCGAAACACGCTCTATTCCTTACTCCTTTGGGATGGGATGGCAGCAGCAATACTATCCATCGTCGGCCTGGTCGCCTACGTCTCTACACTGGCCCCCACCCTTCTCGACGGCGACGCGGCGCTTTTTCAGTACACACCCTGGGTGCTGGGAGTCACCTACCCCACCGGCTATCCGACGTACATCCTGTTGGGTCATCTGTGGGCATCCCTGCTTGGTTTTGGATCGGTTGCCTACCGTATGAATCTCTTCTCAGCCGTGTGCGCGGCGTTGGCGCTGGCGATCCTTTACCCAACCATGCGCCGGCTGCTGGAGAGCCGTCTGGCAGCCTTGCTGGCCGTGCTCATCTTTGCCACGCTACCTACCTACTGGCGCTGGGCCACCGAGGCCAAGATCTATACGCTACACATTCTGCTCTTGAGCAGCATACTGTTTTTGCTAACCCGCTGTCTCGAAGTGGGGAAATGGCGAGGTGGAGGAGCTGGATATCGGGAAATCAGGGCATCAGGGAAGCAGGGCATCGGGGAAGCAGAGAATCGGGGAAGCAGAGAATCGGGGAAGCAGGGGATTAGGAGATGGGGAAGTCAGGAAAGCAATGAGGCAGAGGATCGACGCGGTCAACTGGTCGAGGGTTGGAGACAAACGGGCCACTTGCTGCTGGCTGCGATCCTTTTTGGACTGGCGCTGGGCAACCACAGCACCACCATTCTGCTGGCACCAGGTCTCTTCCTCTTCTTCTGGCTCAACTGCCACCCGTCTCGCCTCACGCCCCACCCCCCACGCCCCCC
>DAOUMD010000075.1:0-13613 GCA_034412795.1 Anaerolineae bacterium | reverse complement strand
CGAAGTAGAGAACAATGAGTTCAGCCCACGGATATACATTGACAGTGGGATGAAGCCGGAGGACATTTCGGGGGTGATGGATACGGCTGCCAGCGGTGGGGTGCAGGTCTACCAATACATTCCACCTGGTGCGTTATCATTGCCTCTGGCCGAATTGCGGGACGTGTGGGTGGTGCCGGCAATGGCTTATGGCTCAGAGGTGATGGCCGGATTCTATCCCTCCGAGGAGCCGGGAGTGAATGATATTCCGGCTTTGACCGATTTCCTCAACCTTGTCCACGAAACCGACCCCTTGGGTCGGCCAGTCGTCACCTACCTCGGCTACGTCAGCGTTTCCAACATCCAACAGTTTGTAGACACGGTGGACATAGACTTGCTGGGAGCATATCCGGTGTACAAAGGGTATCCGCAAGGGTTTATGACAGGGATGATGGACAGTGGGCGGCGGGTGTTGTGGCCGGAGGGCAAGCGGTTCTACGCGGTTCCGGAGACGTTTGGTCCGATTCTTGAGCATCCGGATGGGCCGTTGCTATTGCGCAACAGTGTGTATCAGGGGGTGATTGGGGGATCGGAAGGCATCATCTTCTACGAGGATACCGGCTTTGACGCGGCCCAATACCCCACCATTCGGGCGGAATTAGACCAGTTGCGGGAGGAATTCGTGGGTGCTGGGAACCTGGGGGCGGTGGTGTTGTCGCCGGACCCGTCCCAGGTGGTGACACACACGGTGTTGGCTGGTCCCACTGATCTGATTGAGATGGACATGTTTGAGTACACGCGCTGGTATGAACGGCTGCAGTACCATCTAGAGATGTATAGGGGAGATGTGTACTTATTAGCGGTAAACATCGCCGATGAGCCGTTGACGATTGAGTTTCACGGTCTGCCCAATGATGCTGCGCAAGTAGATGTGTTGTTTGAGGGACGGAATCTGCCCCTGACGGATGGAGTGCTCCAGGATACCTTCGCCCCTTACGAGACCCACATCTACAAGGCATTCCTAGAAGGACAACGCCTATATCTTCCGATTATCCTCAAGGCGGCTAGGACATAGCAAGTATGCTCAGCCATGTCGATCCGGTCAGGCACCAAACCTTAAGAGGAGTAAGACGTGCTATGGTGATACGAGGCAAACCCACATTCTGGCTGGGAATCGTCGTTCTATTCACAGTTTTCCTGGTTCTTGGCTACAAGGGGACTTTCCCTGGCATTATGGGCGGTGAGGGACGCTCCACGATGGGAGAGCTTGACACTGCCTTTTGCCTCGCTCTGTATGATGTACCGACGGAGGATATGCAGGCTGCCCGTGCGGCCGGGTTCCAGATGGTACATATCTACGATAGTAGTCAAAGTCTGAACAATGCCACCCGCTATCTGGAGGCTGCCCAGGCAGCCGGTTTGCATGTGATGCAGAATATGCCCTCAGCGCATCTACATGATGGCGACGATTTCTGGATCGAATGGGTATCGACGCTGGCGGCCTACGACAACCTGGCATGGTGGTACCTGCCGGAGGAGGCCCGGCTGGCTGACCACGACGCAATGCGGCGGTTGTATGAGATTGTGCACGAATACGATCCGAAGGGGCGGCCGGCTGTGGCGTACTTTGGTACCACCCATCTGGCACCATGGTGTGACGTGTCAGATATTATGTTGTTGCCTGCCTATCCTGAGTATCACCGTGCACCTCGTGCCGTTGCGCGTGCCTGGCTGGACATCGCCCAAGAGGCCTGCCCGGGCAAGACCGTGGTCAGTGTGCAAACCCTGTTCGACACCAATTTTGACGGAACCGGTGACAGGCCAACTGCCGTAGAGGCACGCAGCGACGCTTACACTGCCGTGATCGCTGGCAGTCAGGGTCTGGCCTGGTATTCATACTCACGGGGCAGGGATTTGCGGGATCTCTGGCGGGGGGTTCGAGGGATAGTCAGGGAGATGGAGACACTCACACCCGTGATCACATCCCCGCCGGTGCCACAGACGATCCAAGTTCGGGTGCTGTCTGGTCCCAGGCACAGTCCTGATTTTGAAGGTCATACCTATGACTCGATCCAATTTCAACAAAGGGTTCACGCTGGAGTAACATACGTTATGGCGGTCAACCTGGCCGAGGAGCCTGTTACGGTTGAGTTTCGGGACTTACCGGAGGGTGCATCGGAGGTGGGTGTGGACTTCGAAGAGCGGACTCTGCCGATAGCGAACGAAGTGTTTGTTGATGAATTCTCGCCAGCGGAAGTGCATGTGTATCGCTTTGTATCTTCTCAGTAATTCGAGATAATCGTTGATTGGTTGGAGTAGAGTAGGTGATGAAAACCCAATCAGTGTACCGCACGCTTGGCAAACGCCTGCTTGATATGGCTTTAACTGTCCCATTGCTCATCCTACTGTGCCCTTTATTCGGGCTGTTGGCGCTCCTGATACGTCTTGACCTTGGCTCACCGGTCCTCTTCCGCCAGGTCCGGCCTGGGAAGAACGGTAAGTTATTTGCCATCTGCAAATTCCGCACCATGCTGGATCTGCGCAACAAAGACGGAAGATTGCTGCCGGATGAAGAACGTGTGACTCCTTTGGGCTGCTTCCTGCGCAGAACCAGTCTCGATGAACTGCCCGAGCTATGGAACGTGATACGTGGAGAAATGAGTCTGGTAGGTCCGAGGCCCCTATTAACTCGTTACCTGGAGCGTTATACACCGGAACAGGCACGTCGCCATGAAGTGCTCCCTGGCATCACAGGCTGGGCTCAAGTCAACGGTCGCAATAGCGCAGAATGGGCCGAGAAGTTTGCTATGGATGTATGGTATGTGGACAACTTATCAATCTGGCTTGATATCAAGATCATCGCTGTCACATTAATCAAGGTCCTGTTGCGTGAAGGAATCGTTGAGGCTGGGAACGTTCCGGACTATTGGGGAACTCGCGGGCCCCCCCATGGTGGCCACCTGGCCTACCCTGCAGATATAGATGAAACTCAGCTAACGCGGTGGTCCTAATACTGTTTGAACCAGGACGTCAAAATGTTGAAGATCTCTTGGGAACTGCTTCATAAACTGGAAAAAAAGTACGGAGATTCCTTCTATCTCCTGGATATCAAAGCATTTCGGGTTAACTATCGCGAGTTTCTTGATTCTTTTCAGGCCATTTACCCCAAGACCAACATTGCGTATTCATACAAGACCAATTACACGCCAAAGCTATGCCAATGTGTTAACGAAATGGGAGGTTATGCAGAAGTTGTTTCGAGTATGGAGTATGACTTGGCGGTACGCATTGGAGTTCCTCCGCAGAGGATAGTGTTCAACGGTCCTTATAAGAGTGAAGCCGATCTGGAAAAGGCGCTGCTGGCAGGTTCGATTGTGAACCTGGATTCATTTTATGAAGTGTCACTTATTGAGACAATCGCCCAGAGAGCGCCGGAGCGCACCATAACAATCGGTCTTCGCTGCAATTTCGATATAGGTACCGGGCAAGTATCGCGGTTCGGGTTCGATGTCGAAGGAGAGGAATTCCGGTCTGCTTTTGAACAGCTAACTCGTTTGGAAAACTGCAATGTGGTCGGGTTACATTGCCATTTTACTACGCCACATAGGAGTGTTGAGTCCTATGTCCGGCGTACTAGAAGGATGTTGGAGCTTTGTGCGTTGTGTTTCGGTGATGATCATCCCAGGTTTATTGACTTGGGAGGGGGGTTCTTTGGCAAAATGAGTCCGGATCTCCAGAGACAGTTTTCGGTCCCTGTTCCTACCTATCAGGAGTATGCAGCCGCCATCGCCACACAAATAGCCGAGTCTTTTCCCGGTGGCTCGGGACCCGAGTTGATTCTCGAACCGGGTATCGCACTCACCGGGGATGTTATGCGATTTGTAGCCAGGATAATAGACATAAAAACAATAGGTTCCAGGACGATAGCGCTTACCTCGGGCAGCATCCACAATATCAAGCCCTCGTCGCATCAGATAAACCTTCCAGTGCGCGTATTAGGTAATAGCACCAATCGGATGCAGAAGAAAACATATGAACCGGTCGATATGATGGGATACACCTGTCTGGAATATGATTGTCTATATAAGGGGTATGAAGGCTTCATTGCGACGGGTGATTACGTGGTATTTGAGAATGTCGGGGCGTATATCAATGTGATGATACCACCTTTTATTCGTCCCTGCCCGGCAATAATTGCCCATGATCCTACTCTGACAGAACTCAAGGTGGTCAAGCGGCGAGGTGAGGCTTCTGATGTGTTCTCAACCTATGTCTTTTAGTGGCAAAGATTCGATGAATGTGCTTGTGACGTGTGGAGGACGTCGGAACTACCTTGTCAGGTGCTTTCGAGAAGCGCTTGGGGAGCGCGGGCAGGTGTTTGTCGCGGATATGAATCCGGATGCTCCGGCTTTACGAGAGGCCGACCGGGCTTTCGTCCTACCTCCCATAGGTGACCCAAGCTATTTTGATCGTATCATCACCATTTGTCAACAACACCGGGTTCTTCTGCTGATCTCGGTGAACGATCTCGAGTTACCGCTTGTGGCCAGGCACAGTGCACAATTTATGGCTGTGGGTACAATACCAATTATCTCCTCACCGGATGTCATCGATATTTGCTTCGACAAACTGGCCACGTTCGAGTTTCTGAAAAGGTGTGATTTGCCAGCACCAAAGACATATCTTTCACTGGCAGAAGCCCGCCAGGCTCTATCCAAGGGTGAGATTGCCTTTCCTCTGGTGGTCAAACCTCGCTGGGGGACTGCTTCGCTCTACGTCGAGTTCCCCGAGGACGATGAGGAACTGGAGTTGGCCTACCAACTAGTAAGGAGGAAGCTTCCTCGCTCAATTCTAGCCGACGCCGGTACGAATGACCCAGAACGATCGGTGCTCATTCAGGAGCGATTGAGAGGGCAAGAGTATGTGCTTGACATAATCAACGATCTGGATGGTCGCTATGTTACCACCCTTGTTAAGCTCAAGCTGTCACACTCCGAGGAAGGGGAGGGGGCATATGATGTGGTCACAGTTGAGAGCGACCAACTCGAGAGGTTAGGTAAGGCGATTGGGCAGCAGATCGGTCACGTTGGGATCCTTGACTGCGACGCGTTTATCAACGAAAAGGGCAGCTATGCACTGGAGATGAATCCTCGCTTTGGCGGCGGTTATGTATTTTCGCACCTGGCGGGAGCCAATGTGCCGGCAGCGCTAATTGCTTGGGCGACTGGGGGGACACCTGATCCAACTTGGCTCAGGGTTGAACTAAACGTAAGGGCAGTGAAGTGTCCCCGACTAGTTGTCCTGTCCGGTAAGCCATCGCAGGCCCAAGTTGATGCGTTTGGTTGAAGCGTTTGAACGTCATTTCACCTGTTAACCAATCAGGCAGTCCTCCTGCTTTGTGTTGATAAGCGAGGGCCGGAGAATATAAACCACAAAGCATACAAAGACCCAAAGGTTTCTTAGTGTTCCTTATATCCTTTGTGGTAAAACTGGGCCAACACTCTGTATCAACACGACCTAGGGAGACCGCCACCAATCAGGTAGTCAACAAAAGGTGAGGGGACGGATGCCAAGGACCAGGAAGGGTGAGGCCTTAATGCAAGATATTGTCATCCTCGGCGCTGGTGGTCATGCCCGGGTTGTCGCCGACATCCTAATGAGAGCCCGTGATGCAGGCCATCAAATCAAACCTATTGGTTATTTGGATGATGACCCGAGTTACCATGGCCAGTCGCCGTTTGGCTTGCCCGTCTTGGGCACCGTATCCGATCTCGCCTATTCCAACCACGATGGGCTGGTCATCGCGATTGGTGATAACCGCACCCGAAGGAGTTTGTTTTGTCAATTGCATCGGCAAGGTGAGCACATTGTCAGCGCCACGCATCCTAGCGCCGTGATCGCACCTGACGTGACTATTGGAACAGGTGCTGTGATATGCGCTGGAGTGGTGGTCAATCCTGGCAGCATGATTGGCGCTGACGTCATCCTGAACACCGGCTGCATCGTGGAGCACCATAATCATATTGGCGATCATGCGCATATAGCACCGGGAGTCCACCTGGGAGGCGAGGTACAAATAGGTGACGGAGCACTTATCGGCATTGGGGCTACGGTTCTGCCCCAGCGGCGCGTAGGAGCCTGGAGCGTGGTGGGAGGCGGGGCGGTCGTTGTTGATGACGTCCCCGAGGGAGTGGTGGTGCTTGGCGTGCCGGCCAGGGTCGTCAGATATCTGAGTTGAATACGGAGAGGCGTTTAGTATGAATAGAAAAGTAGTGACTTTGTGCCCAGCAATTTCGGCAGTTCTCCTGGGCTTGGTTTTCTTGGTCGGCTCGTTGACGTCTGGCGGCCTGGTTCGTGTCTCCAGACATTATCTCGTACGCTCCAGAGATTATATAGTACACTACCTGGAATACCGAGTTGCACGACCTGCCTATCCCCAGGAACTGGACCTGCCAGCATCGATTTCTCCCACCCAGGTTGTCTGGGAGATGTTGGGACAGGTCGACAGAGAGAGAGCCCTGAGCGACCTGCGCCAACTGACCGGTGAAGAGCCAATCTGTGTTAGCACGGGTTGTTATACAATTACCAATCGGCTAACTGGTAGCGAAGGGCTCGACTGGGCCAAGGATTACCTTTACGAGAATCTTATACACCTGGGTTACTCGGTTGAGTTTCAGGACTGGTCCGAGGCTGGTTATGCCGATCAAAACCTGATTGCCAGGAAGGTGGGTGTGCTGGCTCCCACCGAGGAGGTATACCTGGTCGCTCACGTCGATGGCGTTAGCGGCTCCGGAGGTCGCTATCCGGCCGCCGATGACAACGCCAGTTGTGTGGTGAATAGCCTGGAGCTGGCCAGGGTTTTCAGCGATCGTCTCTTTGGCCGTACGCTGGTTTTATTCTTTTCTACTGGCGAAGAGCAGGGCACGCTTGGGGCAACGGAGTATCTCAGTCAGCTTTCCCCAAACGAATTGGGCGCCATAAAGTACGCCATAAACTGTGATATGACCGGTTATGACGCCAACCGCGATGGAGTCATGGAAATCGGCCACGGGGACCATCCACCAACCATACCCTTGGCTCAGGTGATGAGCGAAACAATTGACGCTTATCAGCTTGACCTGGATCAACGGATTATCGCGGGCTGCCCTTGAGGGGATGAGATGCCCTTCCGTGCGAAGGGGATATCTACCATCCTCCAAATTGAGAACCGGGAGGATGAATATAATCCCTATTATCATTCCTCAGCAGATACCATTGCTCATATGAATCTTGACTACTGGGAGGAGCAAATAAAGGCGACCGTAGCTACTGCCGCTCATCTAGCCGTTCCAATAACTGATGTGAACAAGATTTACCTGCCAGTGATTTTGAAAGCTTACTAAGAACAGATGGATACCAACCACCAGAGTGTTGTAGCTGCAAGTATTGAATAAGGGAGGGTTCAGCGATGAGAGTTGGTGAAGCTCAAACTGGATGTCAAATACAGGGCATGGACCGTATGCCGGATCCAAACGCCGATGTGATACTGCCGCCGCTGGGTATACGTGTGAAACTTATCCTATCGAGGCGGATGACGCCTCACATTAAGCGGAGAATCTTGAGGTATTTGGACCAAATCTTTCATTGGTCTTGCCGGCTGACAGGGCGAAACCAGAAAGCACTCGCACCATCAGTAGCGGTCTCAACTGCCAGCTTGAAAGCTGGCGACCTGGTTCGGGTACGGTCTAAAGAGGAGATAGAGGCGACCCTTAACCATTGGAGACAACTAAAGGGCTGCACGTTTATGGAGGAAATGGAGCCATACTGTGGTTCCACTCAGCAGGTCCTGAAACCGGTGGAGAGATTTCTCGACGAACGCGACTACCGGATCAAGAATTGTAGGGGCATCATTATCCTGGAAGCTCTCATGTGCCAGGGGACTGAGCGATTCGGACCTTGCGACCGCTCCTGCTTCTACTTCTGGCGTGAGGAATGGCTGGAGAAAATTGATTGAATGAAAGAGTAAGTATGGAAGATCTGGGAGCAAGGAGGGGATTTCTTATGCTTGTTGATACCGTTCTGGAGGCAGTGGGAAATGTACCTCTGATTCAATTAAGAAAACTGTCGTCCGGAAACGTGTTTGCCAAGGCCGAATTTCTGAACCCAGGTGGAAGCATAAAGGACCGGGTAGCCAGGCATATCATTGAGTCGGCGCAGAAGGAGGGAAAGCTGAAACCTGGAATGACCATCATCGAAGCTACCTCAGGGAACACCGGCATCGGTTTAACTCTAGTCGGCGTACAACAAGGGTACCAGGTCACCTGTGTGATGCCAGAGAATGTGAGCGAGGAGCGCAAAAAGATCATCCAGGCCTTCGGAGGGGAGATCATATTCACCCCGGCTGAGAAGAGCCTGTCGGGCAGCTTGAGAAAGATGCAAGAAATCGTTGAGGCCGAACCCGACAAGTATTTCGTGGCCAATCAGTTTGTCAATCCCCACAACCCGGAAATTCACTATCAACAAACCGGTCCTGAGATCTGGCGCGATCTAAACGGCGAAATTGATATTTTCGTAGCCGGTGTAGGCAGTGGCGGCACCTTGCAGGGCATTGGGAAATTTCTGAAAGAGAAAAAGCAAGGGGTCAAGGTCGTGGCCGTGGAGCCCAAGAACAGCGCCTCCTTATTGGGCAGGGAACCGGGGTTGCACCAGATTCAGGGCATCGGGGATGGCTTCGTGCCGGATGTCCTGGATGTGAATCTGGTGGATATGGTATTTACTGTTTCAGATGAGGAGGCAATCGAAACCACCCGCCGCCTATCGCGAGAAGAGGGCTTGTTGGTGGGTACTTCCTCGGGTGCCAATGTTTTTGCCGCGCTTAACGTGGATAACGGACGAAACAGAGTGGTGACTGTGTTGCCCGACCGGGCAGAGAGGTATTTCAGCACCGCCCTTCTTTAGTTTGGTGTGCTTGAGAGTAATATGATGTCTATTCCTATGTCCTCCCCCAACCTTACTCAAGCCGAAGTCGCGGCCGTGACTCAGGTATTGCAGACGTCCCAGCTCAGCCTCGGCCCTAAACTCATCGCCTTTGAAAGAGCCGTAGCCGCATATGTTGGGGCTGGCTATGCTGTCGCGGTCAGCTCCGGCACCTGTGGGCTGCACCTGTGCGTGATAGCGGCCGGCATCGAAGAAGGGGATCTCGTGATCACCACTCCCTTCTCCTTCATTGCCTCGGCCAACTGCATTCTCTACGAGCGCGCCATCCCAGTTTTCGTGGACGTGGACCCGCTCACTGGAAACATTGACCCAGCCCTGGTCACCGAGGCGGTCGAAGCGCTTACCGACGGGCGGGGGGACGCAGATCGCTGGTTCCCTCCGAACCTCCGCAATCGCAAATCGAACATCCGAAATCTGAAAGCCATCTTGCCCGTCCACGCTTTCGGTCAACCGGCCGATATGGACCCCATCACTGAAGTAGCCCGACAATATAACCTGGCGGTGATCGAGGATGCCTGCGAGGCCATTGGCGCCGAATACGCGTCCCGCGCTCAGCAGGGCGAGGGGGGCAAAGCAGGCACACTGGGAGATGCGGCGGTTTTCGCCTTTTATCCTAACAAGCAGATGACCACCGGGGAAGGGGGTATGATCGTCACCGAACATGAAGAGTGGGCCAACCTGTTCCGCAGCCTGCGCAACCAGGGCCGTGACGTCTTCAACGTCTGGCTCAGCCACACCCGCCTGGGCTACAACTACCGTATGGACGAACTGAGCGCTGCCCTGGGCCTGGTGCAGATGGATCGCATCGAGGAGTTACTGGGCAAACGCGCGCAGGTGGCCGGCTGGTACGACGAGCGCCTGGCGGACGAAGAATTCATCGAGCGACCTTACACCGTGCCCACCACCACCCGCATAAGCTGGTTCGTCTACGTGGTGAAGATCAAGCCGCCAGCCGACCGGGACAAAGTCATACGCGCTCTGGCTGAGATCGGTATTCCCAGCCGGCCTTATTTCACACCCATTCATCTGCAGCCCTTTTACCGGAAAAAATTCGGCTACCAGCGGGGCGATTTCCCCGTTACTGAATACCTGGGCGATTCCTGCCTGGCACTGCCCTTTTCTGGGGTGATGTGCGAAGAACAGGTGGACTATGTCTGCCAACAGTTGCGAGCCTGTGCATTGCAAGCGGCTTGAGGTGTCTTCGTTTTAAGGAGGCTTACATGGATTACACGGCGTATGCGAAATTCTGCAGGTTAATCGGGTACAAGGTGGAAGAAACCCCCCGCGGCGTTTGGATCGGGCCGAGTCACGGTTTTTTCAACCGGGTGCCTCTCTTTGAGACGGGGCCACCCACGCAGGATGAGCTGCGCACCCTTTTCCGTCGCTATCCGACAGTCGGCGTGAATTACGCGGCGGAGCCCGGAAGCCGTGGCAAGGTCAGTCATAACTATTTTGTGCGCAACCCGAACTACGACCTGAAGGCTCTAAAATCCAAGGGGCGCTGGAGTGTGCGCAAGGGCCTGGAAAACTGCGAGGTGCGGACCATAAGCTTTGACGAGTTGCACCGCTTGGGCATGCCGCTGAACCTGGACACGCTGGCTCGCCAGGGGCGAGACGACTCGATTTTCAGCGATCCGGATCGCTGGGCAAGCCTCTGCCGGGCCGGGGCAAAGACGGAGAGCGCACAAGCCTGGGGCGCTTTTGTAGGCGACCAACTAGCCACTTACATTGTCCTAATTCGAACGGGCAAAGTGGTGAACTTGCTTTACAGTAACTCCCGTACCGATCTGATGAATTTCCATCCCAGCTCGGCTCTATTCTTCACCGTGATTCAAACGATGATGCAGACCCCTGGCGTCGAGGCGGTGTATAACGGCCCTGATTGGCTTACCACCGACAGAGGATTGGACCGCTTCAAGCAGCGTATGGGATTCGAGACAGAGGCGGTCGTCTTTGTAGTTCAGCTCAGGCCTGTGGTCAGGCGGGTTCTCTTCGACTGGGGAGGCCAGCGGGCGATCGCCGCCCTGGGCCGTTGGCTATCCGATAGGGATGTCTACCAGCAGATTCAGTCGGTTCTGGACATGGCGGCCTTGCCTTTGGCGAGTCCACAGTGATGATACAACCGGTCTTCTGTTGCATTAAGGCCGCGTCCAAAAATAACTTTGCGCATTTTGAAGGGCTTCACCCAGAATTTTGACCTGAAAACAGGAAGTTATTCCTGGACGCTTCCTAAGTGATGAGCATGTGAGAGGTGGCATTGATGTGATTGAGAGAGAGTATACTAATCTGTTGTCACGCATCCGTAACCGGCACGTCTTCGCGCTTGATATTCTGGTTTTGGTGTTCATCCCGGCTCTGGCGCTGGCCCTGCGCCTGGATGGGCTGGACTGGTGGTCGGATTGCATTCGGGGCCTTATCCTCTTCACCGCCGTGGCCCTGGTGGTGAAACTATCTATCTTCTACCGCCTGGGTTTGTATCGCCGTTACTGGTGCTTCGCTGGGTTCAACGATCTGGTCCTGGTGGTGATCGCCGTTGGCTTGTCAACCGCGCTTTTGACGGCTCTCTTTTTCGTCGCACACGCTCCCCTGATGCGGTACGGCTTTGACGTTTATCGCACCGTTCCCCTGATTGATGGCTTGTTGACTGTTGTGGCCATTGGTGGTATCCGTTTTGGCCTGCGTGGCTTGTATCACCGGCAGCGGCGCTGCCGGGGTGCGATCGGCGGGCGACGAGTGTTGGTGGTGGGAGCTGGCGAGGCGGGCGCCATAGCTGTCCGCGATATGTGCAACGATCCGCAGCTAGATATGGAGCCGGTGGCTTTCGTGGATGATGATCCTGCCAAACAGGGTACGGTCATCCAGGGTCTGCCGGTGCTAGGCATCTGTGACCAAATCCCGGAACTGGTTGAATGCCATCGCATTCAGCGCATTGTGGTGGCCATGCCATCGATCCCCTTCAAGCGACAGCGGGAGATCATCGACATCTGCAAAAAGACAGGCTTGGCCACCCACGTCCTGCCCGGGCTTTACGAACTGTTGGCCGGTCACAAAACGGTCAGTCGCCTGCCCCAGGTCGACATCCGCCGCCTGCTGCGCCGCGAGCCGGTAGCCATCGACCAGAGCGAGGTGGCTGCCTATCTGGGTGGCGCCACGGTGCTGATCACCGGGGCCGGCGGCTCGATCGGCGGCGAGCTCTGCCGCCAGGTCGCTTGCTTCAACCCGTCCGAGATCATCCTGCTGGGCCATGGCGAGAACAGCATCGCTGAAATCGGTGTGGACCTACACCTCTCCTTCCCAGATTTGGTTGCTCACCAGGTCATCGTTGACGTCCGCGACCTGGCACGGGTGGATCAGGCCGTTGCAAGATACCGGCCTGATGTTATCTTTCACGCCGCTGCCCACAAGCACGTCCCGCTGATGGAAGCCGATGCCCAGGAGTCGGTCACCAACAACGTGCTGGGCACCTGGAACGTGTTGCGCGCCGCCGAAGCACATGGGGTCGAGCGCTTTGTGTTGATTTCAACCGACAAGGCCGTCAACCCGTCTTGTGTTATGGGCGCCACCAAGCGTTTGGCTGAGCTGCTGATGGTGGCCGTTGCCCAACGCACGGGAGGGGCCTATCTCGCCGTGCGCTTTGGCAACGTGCTGGGCAGCCGGGGCAGTGTCATCCCCATCTTTCAGCGACAAATTGCCGCCGGCGGGCCGCTGACTGTCACCCACCCCAACATGTATCGCTATTTTATGACCATCCCCGAAGCGGTGCAGTTGGTGCTCCAGGCGGCCGTGCTGGGTCAGGGCGGCGAGGTCTTTGTGTTGGATATGGGCCAGCCGGTCCGCATCCTGGATCTGGCCACCGATCTGATCAGGCTCTCCGGCCTGGAACCGGGGCGCGACATCCGAATCGTCTATACCGGCGTCCGGCCCGGCGAAAAGTTAAACGAGGAGCTTTTCCTGGAGGACGAAGCGTATAAGCGTACCAAACATCAGAAGATTTTCGTGGCCAACCATCACGCTGTCGTTCAGGTTGAGAACCTGGAAAAGGTCGTGGCCGAGTTGATCACTCACGCCGAACAAGTGCGAACCCAGGCCGACTTCGAGCGGCTGCGGACGGTTCTGCTCCAAATATGTTATTACATTGACCGTTATCCGTCGTTACGATCCCTGCCCTCGCAAGCCGTGGCGCCCGCAGCCCCGCTCCCCTACTCTCTACCTGTCCCCCGTCCCATTCCAGCGGGTCTTTAAGAGACACATCGTCGAGGCGATACGTACAGGTCGGCATCATTGAATTTTGCCCCCGCCTGCTCATCGCGGTCGTCGTATAACACTTCTGGCAGACCACGACCCTAACCTTGCGTTGCGCCTGCCCGTCCGGTGGGGTGAAACCATAAAGCGGGGGGATCAGACCTGACAGGTTTCGAAAACCTGTTTTGTGATTCACTACCGGACACTTTTTCACCTAAGCGAGCGGAGGCAAGCCTGTCGAAGGAGCCTCCGCGAGCGCCCTTCGACACGCTTGTATACTGGAGATGCACTTTACCAACACGAATAGCGATTGACGGCAACCGAACTCGGGCGTATCCTCATGCCTGGGAGGGTAGGAGTTGACTATCGACAAGCTGAGGCGCTGATGAGCGGCCTCTATCCTGAGAAAGTTATCC